>NZ_JBHSRM010000013.1:0-696857 GCF_042658975.1 Sporosarcina thermotolerans
GAGGGTTAATGAATTTTCCTATATTCCGAAACGGGCGCAATTGTCGTTTATTTAACTAACGGGTGCTTTACTTCAGGAAGGAGTAAAGCCTTTTTTCTTATTGAACCAACGTAGCAGACTAGGAATGTCTAATATATCGGAGGTGTGCCTATGCAAAGGATTTTAATAGTAACAATTCTTGGAGTTGTTATATTAGCAGGTTGTTCTTTGGTTGATGGAAAATCAGAGAATGAAATACAAACTGTTTCGAGTGCAAGCTGGGTAACTGAATTCGTTACATGGGGGAATGAATCTTATGTTGTTACAGAAGAGGAAGTTAATGAAGAGGAAATAGGTGCTGAAATTGGCGAAGTTACTTTCTATTCTCAACAAGAAATTTCTGACACTAGTGGGAACTTCTCAAATAAATATAAAGAAGGAACAAAGTATTATGAGATAACCGATATTAATAAAAAGGAAGCAATAGCTATCGAAGTCAAAGAGGGAAAGTTTCTTAAAGCTGTTATATTTGAAATATGGAAAGAAGAAACTTTTAATTAGATAGGATTTCTTCTTCAACTAACGAGGTGCTTTAGTAAAATAGAGAAACGCCTTCTGTTGATTCTTAATATTGGTACTCATAACCAGGAGAAAAGATATCCTCGTGAATAAAAATGGTGAAAGGGGTGTTTTCTTGGTTACGTATCGGTATCCATCATATAAAAGGTTATTAGTTACCTGTTTACTTGTTTTGGCATTATCATTCCTCTTCAACGGACTCTTATCCAATCAAAGATCTTCAGTTGATGTAATCGATATGCCAGATGATTATATAACCATAGAGGGTTATGTGGTTTCCAAAAGAATTGATACTGTATGGTTAGCGAAAGAACCAGTAAGCGTATGGGGGAGATTAACAGGATACTTTACCTCGAACTATGGAATGGATAGTATCATCGTGTCAAAACACAATGTTGCTGAGAATCACAACATATTTGATGACCTGAAGATAAACCAAGAAGTACGTGTTTATGGTGACAACCTAAGAGAATCGCTTCCAGGTAAAATTGCAGCTTATTACATTGAAATTATCAGTAATGATTAGATATGGCTATCAACAAGTATCAATTTATATTGGAAATCATTAAGCTATCGGAACAGGATATTTGAAATACAATGATGAGCAGGTGCAACGGAGTGTACTCTTTCTTCTTCAACTAAAGCAGAATAATTATGAAAATATGGATTTAAAAAGGGGATGTGTCTGTGATCTATCTAACCGTTCAGAGTTCTGAGCGTAAAAGGAGGCATGAATTTTAAGACGTTAAAATTACTCATTAGCTTAATCGGGATATTTTCAATTTTATTAGTAGGTTGTTCAAACGATTTACAAAACACGGAACTAAGTATAGTAGTCGAAAAGCGTATTGGCGATGAAAATAACTATGAAGACTTTAGAGAGGTCACTGATAATGAGCAGGTTCAAAAATTGAAAGAAATCTTAAAAGATGCAAATTGGATAAATGCAAAAGCAGAAATGGTAACCCCACCTGATTACAGATTTGCATTTCGTTTTAAAAATCCTAACATTGAAGCCAAAGCGGTATTATATGAACTATGGATCACTCCAAACATAGATAAAGTAGTACTCATTGGAGGAAATCAATATGTCAAATTAGACATAGACAAGTCAGCAGAGCTATTTAAAATCGTTACAGGAGAAGAATTAACGGACCAGTGAAGCATCAGCAAATTGAACTTGTATTAGCTATTCCACTAACGGGTTTAGTTAAATAAGGACATCTATACAATGAGCTCAAAAAAGTATGACGTCAATCCATGAAGGGCAGCTGAATATGATGAAACCAATACTTAATATACCGGTGACCCCTATAGCAAATCTGCACGAAGAGTTGAAACAGTTGATTCCACGTTCAATCGCAATCGGACATCATAATGATGTATTCGTCTTACTGGCGGAAGAAATTCCTCCTTTAATTAATGGTAGTTTCCCCTCAACGGTTACGGAGAAGAGCTACAGTTATCATGTCGTACATTTGAAGGACGGAAAGAAGAATGTGATCCAATTGCCAGAAGAAACGTGGAATTATCATTTTATACAGCCGATTGATGACGAGCATTTCATGCTTGTCTGTGCTCGTTCGTATTATCACGATGCGCAGAATATTGAAGAAAATGCAAGGGTGTATGATTTGAATGGACGTTTTATCCGATCTTTTTGTTTAGGCGATGGGATTGAGCATGTGTATGTGACAAGGAATCAGGAGATTTGGACCGGATACTTTGATGAAGGGGTTTTTGGCAATTACGGCTGGGAGAAACCGGTCGGCAGGAGCGGGCTCGTTGGCTGGGATTCTATGGGTCGTAAGTTAGATTCCCTTGAGGAGGATAAGGAATATCACATTTTTGAGTGTCTTGCGCTGAATGGTGATTCTAACGGTGGGATTTGGTTTTTCTTCAGTATTGAATCGAAAATTGGAATGCGAAAAGAAGGGCAGTCAGTGTATTATTCACCCGAAGATATAAGTTTCAACTCGTTTGCGGTAAGCGGAGAGAAGATTGTTGCATATTTGAATAGATGGGGGCAGCAGGCAATGATTGAGCTGCAGCGCGAAGGAGAAATCTTTAAGAAAATCCATAAAATCGAGTTGATTAAACCGAATGGAATGGTTGTTGAGGCACAATTAGTCAGTAACCGGGAAAATATGCTGCTGTTTTTAGACCGTGATGAATTGTATATGTATGAAGCGAAATAGGGAAAATAATAGGACGAAGGAGTGGGAAAATGACTCTATTGTATATGTTAATAGGAGCATTACCGGGATTACTCTTTCTTGGGATTCCGGGTGCAGTGATCGGTGGGCTGATAGGGTTTGTGTATGGAGCCACTCAATCAAATCATAGAAGAATTGTAGAATTGGAAAAGGAAGTAAATGAGCTGAAAGAAAATAAAAATAAATCGGGAAATTGAATTGATAGGAACAAATATATTGAAATATTTGTTATAATAAATATATGAAAAATATTAAAGTGGAAGAGGGGTAGTGAAAATGGACGTAAGATTTCCAATTGGGGAGTTGCAAGTTCCTGAAAATGTAACTTTAGAGAATGTACAAGAATGGTTAAAGGATATCGAATCTTATACGACTCGGTTAAGGGAAACTGTTGACCATTTGGGTGACGAGGATTTAAATAAAACATATCGCGATGGTGCTTGGACAGTACTGCAACTTGTACATCATATAGCGGATTCACAGCTAAACATGTATCAACGTCTAAAGCTTGCATTAACAGATGAAAATCCAACAGTACCAGGATTTGATGAGGAAAAGTGGGCTATCCAACCGGATACGCAGCTTCCTGCTGAAAGCTCCATTAAAATGCTTGAAGGTATAAACGAGCGTATCGTATATTTAGGAAATCATCTAACTGAAGATCAATTAGATCGGACTTTCACCCATGGGAAGAACGGGAAAATTACCGTTGCTACAAAACTTAGGAAATTAGCTTGGCACGAAGAGCACCACTTGGCGCATATAAAAATAGCTTTATCTAAATGATTTTATTCGCTTTTACCGACTAAAAATCCAAATACACCTTTTCTACAGAGGTGTATTTTTTATTGGAATGAATTTTTTGAAAAGTATTAATATCTTCATGGTATAATAGATTAAATGGAATAATCAGGGTTTTTGGACGTTCAAAAGAAAGTTGTCAATCAGATTAGATTCGGCATTAAAAAAGGGGATGTTAATTTTGTTCAATAGAAGAAGGTCAGTGGTATTAATATTCACGTTAGGTGTTCTAACATCAATATTAACACTTCCGTTTCTGTATGCTTTAGGTGTCCCTTCCTTTGACGTTGTTCTCACGTGGGCCTTTGGAGAGGTGAATATCTGGGCAATAATTCTCTCTATATTGCTGTTCATCGCGGTCTTGTTTGGCGTAGGAAAGGCACTAAAAACTTCAAACTAATAGCGTCGGTATGTAAAGAGGGGTTGGAATAAATGAAAAAAACAATAATGTGTTTATTGATAATCACCCTTTTAGTTAATTCGTCTGCTCACGCGTTGAGTTGGGCTATTGAGTTTGTCGTTTGGAATGGAAAGGTATATGAGGTCACGGATGAAAAAGTAATTGATAGTTTGATTGGCAAGCGAATAGGAGAGGTCAAAACAAAGCCCAATGATATGACGGGTAGCCATTATGGGAATGCATCCAATTATTATCCTATTGGGACAGGGTATTTTAAAATAAGTGGTATATCTCCGAGGGATGCTATTGCAGTCGAAGAAAGTGCGGGTAAATGGGTAAAAGCAGTCTATGCCCATAAGGCGCCTTTTCATTGGATGAATGTATTCAATGGTATCTTCCCGTTTTTAGTTTTATTTGCAATAGTATTGCTTTTTGTATTGTGGAAACGAAAAGTGAGAAGACACGAGGGGGATAATGGGGAGTTATGATAACCTCAACAATGATTTTGGGTTGGATAGGCGTTTTATTGTTTTTGATCATAATCTTAACATTTAAGTCGATGACAAAGAAAAATGAGTATGCTTTCCTCCATTTGTTGATGGCAATTATGTACGCCATGTGGTTTCCTTTGCCATTGGCATTAAACCATCTAATCGAATCCGATATAGTATTAGTAGGAACCGTATTTGGCTTTGCCTATTTGTTTTTGTTAGTGAGCTCCATGGTACTTCAAACTGGTCATATTGCATTTATCGAAAAGCATGACAAGGAACATTCCATTCCCGAAAAACATGCGGAATATATGATGGCAACATTGACGAAGCCTTTTGAGAGTTTCCTTGGTGTGTTTAAAAGTATATGGGCCATTTTTTTAGGAATTTCCTTCTGGCAAAGTGGAGAATTGTTGATGGCGGGTTTGATGCTCCTATTTGGTTTATTTATTTTTTATTATTTATTTATTTCGATAGACGCCAGTTTGATGAAGCGAGTAAAACTGTTCTCAAAAGTGAAGCCTAATATATTTATAGTAAACCTTGAAACATTGGCTTTCTTCATAACTTTGATGTGTTACGTCACGTACAGGTCTTTTTCATTGTGAGGAGTGAACTTGTGAAGGTTAAATCATTCGTATTCAGTATATGCATTTTTTCATTCATTTTAGTTGCGGGCTGTTCTTCAAGTGCTGACTGGAATTCAAGATTTGTTGTATGGAACGGCTATTTGTATGATGTGAGCGAAGAGTATATAACTGAAACTGATGATGAGATTGGTCGGGTTACAAAGTATTCAGATAAGGAAGGAACATATTCTGGAACCTATTCGAACAAGTATAAAAAAGGTACTAAGCTTTATTCAATAAAAGGTGTTCATACGGATGAAGCGATTGCGGTTGAGGAAGATGGTAAGTACCGAAAATTAATTAATAATGGAAAGTATGGGGAAAAGTGATTTTTTTAGGGGATGAATAAATGAGTGATGAAATTTTAGAACAAAGAAAAGCAGAGCTAGCAGAAAAATTGGGGTTAGGCAAAACAGAACCGTTGAAAAGCACGTTTTTTAAAGGAGATTTTGGTTACAGTATTAATCTCACAGAACTGCTTTCGATATTGATACTTTTTATATTGGTCGTTTTTCTTTTTGTTTATCGAAAAAAGAAAAAGAAACAATTATAAACAGGTGAGTAATGAGTATAAAACAGAACCGATGATGTGGTTGGTCGGGTTATAAAGTATTCGGATAAGGATAGGTGAAGAATATGAAATTATACTTATCGTCCTATAAGATTGGGAACGAGGAAGAAAAACTGAAAGAAATGACGAAAAATGGGAACCGAAAAGTTGCATATATCAATAATGCTTTGGACTTTGCAACCGATTTAGAACGGAAAAATAAAAGCGACTCACTGGATATATTGGATCTTGAAAGATTGGGTTTTACTGTTGATATCTTGGACCTGAAACAGTATTTCGGTAACAAAGAAGGATTAAAAGAAAAACTTGATCGGTATGATGTTCTCTGGGTAAGAGGTGGAAACACTTTTGTTCTTGCGCAAGCCATGAAGTTAAGCGGATTTGATGAAATTATAAAGAAGTATTACATTGAAAAGAAGGATATTTTATATGGAGGATATAGTGCAGGTGCTTGTATCCTTGGGCCAACATTAAAAGGCATTCACTTGGCGGATAATCCGAATCAGAAACCATATGGGGAAGAGCATCAAACCATTTGGGAGGGATTACACCTAATTGATTATGTAATTGCCCCTCATTATAAATCAGACCATCCTGAATCCGAAGATATAGATAGATCTATCGAATATATGATTGAAAATAAAATACTTTTTAAAGCGCTGAAGGATGGGGAAGTAATTGTCATCGAATGAATAGAGAGAGGTATTGTATTCAGATGCGTAACTGGACGTATACGTTTTATATGCTTTGATTTTAGGTATTGTGGCATTTTTTACAGGTGAAATTGTTACTTTCATTATGCTTGGTTTTATTTTGATTGCTCTTATTAATATCAATACAACGCTTAAAAGAATTTATGAAAGAAATGACGAGCGCGATATTTAGAGGGTGCCAAGGAGGTTGTTAATCTGATTTTTATCACGATTTTATTTTCTTTATTTACTTTATTTACTTCGTCCATTGTATCAATTCATTTAAGAAAAAAGACGAATCGAAATTTATTAAGTATGCTGTCAGCCTTTTTTGGTAAACGGATTTATTTTAACAATAGCTATGTTGTTATCTTACCAATTGAATGAGGAAGCACGTATTTTTGGAACTGGTTATTCTGATCTATATTTTTTGATATTTTCTATTCCAGTTATAACGTGGATTAACTTTTTAATGCTGCAATTTGTAAAAAGGGGGAATTGACATGACATTAATACCCAGTCCAGATAAGGTAGTTAGGGAACTTGATGAATTAAAATTGGTGGGTTATCGTGTTTTGTGTTCCGGTGATGACTATTTAGCCGAAATACCGAAAGCATCACTTAGGTTAAATGAGCGTCTAAGTGAAATTAAACATGTGGTTAACTCAAGTGAACAAATTGGTGCGTTTGTTGTGGAAAGTGAAACTGAATGTATGGATGGTTACTGGGTTTGTGTTGAAGTAAAGGTGTTTGAGGATATTCCTGCTGGGATGGTAACTCTAACAGTACCTTCACAGCGATATGCTTCTTTCAGGCATAAAGGTTCGAATTTTGAAATCGTACAATCGTATAATGAGTTGCACAGATGGATTGAAGATAATAACTTTAATAGGCTGAAAAATAAATGGCATTTAGAAAAGTTTTATAAATGGGGAAATGCCGAAAAACTAGATGTAGAGTTATTGGATACTATTGAGTAATTCAGGTTTTTGTAGAAAAGACACTTGATACTAAAAAAAGGCTATCCCGGATAAGGGACAGCCTTTTCGCATTTAAATTAGAGGATTATCCGGATAGTCCATTCGAACATCACGGTACGTATACTCCCCGTCAATTAAAACAAGAATCTTCCCTTCATTGAAGTAATCATTATATCGATTTGCTTCATCTTCCGGAATACCCGCACCAATCAATGCTCCCGCAAGACCTCCGACCCCAGCACCTGCCGCAGCACCTGTTATGCCTGCAACAATTGGGCCTGCTGCTATAATTGGTCCAACTCCCGGTATGGCGAGTGCACCAAGACCTGCGAGTACGCCGCCAAGACCTCCAAGTACTCCTCCAGTGGCCGCCCCTGTAGCAGCACCGTCAGCAGCATGTGTTCCGGTCTGATCTTCAATGTTTTCTACGTGGTCCCTATCTTTACTTATTATTGAAATGTCATGTGAACGATACCCTTGTCTCTTCAATTCTTCGATTGCCGCCACGGCTTCAGCTTCAGTATCATAGTAACCTACTACATGTCGTTGTACCAAATTCAAACGCCTCCTGAGTAAAGTTATTGTTCTATCGATTACTACTCTTAAATTACCCCAACCATTCATTCTCAAACATTCATAAAAAATCGATTGGTTGAAGTTAGTGATTAACGGGTATTTTTATCGATAGAATTTGGAGGTGTTTGTTATGGATTATTTAATTATAGGATCAAAACTCATTGTCGGACTTATTGCCTTAATGGTGGTCATTAGGCTATTAGGGAAAAAACATTTGGCTGAGATGACTCCGTACGACATCATCTATTTGATCATATTTGGCGGCATCCTTGAAGAAAGCATCTATGATAGTGAAGTTTCCATATGGATGTTCCTCTTTTCACTTGCTGTATGGGCTGCGTCTATTTACTTTATAGAAAAATTAGTGGCCCGATGCAATCCTTTACGAATACTCCTGAAGGGGGAACCCGATCAATTAATAGATGACGGAAAGGTCAATATCAAAGCCTTTAAGAGAAATCAATTGGAGATGGAACAGGTACGAACAATGCTCCGTCAACAAGGTGTTTTTTCACTAAGAGAGGTTCGTGATATGTATATTGAACCAGGCGGACAAATTTCCATCAATTCCTTTGCAAAGTACAAATCTGTTACGGCAGGTGACTTGGAGCTTGAGAAGGAGGAGGAGGCACCGAGCGTGCTATTAGTCGACGAGGGAGAAGTGAAGCGGGAGGTCTTGAATGCGATCGGTAAATCAGAACAATGGTTAAGAGAGGGGCTAATAGATGAGGGATTTGATGAAATAGAAAAGATTCTATACTGCGAATGGTCGAAAGCTGATGGGTTTTTCATACGAAGCTATGCAGATACTATAAATACTAACAAACATAAACCCAGTTGACTGAAAACAGCTCGTTTACTGCAATTGTCGTGATATACTTGAAATCTAAAAGCTGAATTGGAATTTGAGGTGTTTTCATGAAACATATAATTGGGGGCATTCAGTGGGCGGTTTTTTTACTTGCATCCTCGATTGCAGCACCAATCGCCATAGCGCATGTGTTTGGTATGGATACAGTGGAAACTACACTGTTCATTCAACGAACAATGTTTGTGCTTGGTTTGGCTTGTCTCATTCAAGCATTTGTCGGTCATCGTCTGCCGATCAATGAAGGGCCGGCCGGACTTTGGTGGGGCATTTTCGTTGTGTATGCTGGCATGGTGGGCGTCATGTATCCATCAAGCGGGGATGCATTACAAGCATTGCAAAGTGGCATGATTGTTAGCGGAATCCTATTTATTCTGTTAGCCATCACCGGATTAATCTCTAAAATGAAAACACTTTTCACGCCTGCCGTTACATTTACATACCTTATGCTTCTCATCTTACAATTGAGCGGAACGTTTTTAAAAGGAATGGTTGGAGTAGAAACTCATAGTGACCGAATTGATGGGTTATTGTTCTTGGGTAGCCTTTTGGTAGTCTTAGTCACATTCTTTACAATGAATCATAAAGTTCCATGGGTGAAAAGATATTCTGTCCTTTTGTCAATCGGGATTGGTTGGATCCTTTTTTTAGTCATCGGAAAAGCGGGGTTTGTTCATTCTGAATTTGACGGATGGATTCAATTTCCGCAAGTTCTTGTCTATGGAATGCCGGTATGGGATAGTGGAATGTTTATTACTGCGGGATTTATAACACTGTTGCTCATCGCAAATATGATGGCATCCATTCGGGTTATGGAAAGTTTATTGAAGCAATCATTTTCGATTACCCCGCCAGATCGTATGAAACAGGGGTCGATTGCATCCGGCTTGAACCATTTGTTTGCAGGTTTATTTTCCGCAATTGGTCCGGTTCCAATTTCCGGGGCAGCCGGGTTTGTCGGTGCAACAAGGATCGCTTCTATAAAACCGTTTATCGTAGGAAGTATCATCGTAATCGTCATTACCATTTTTCCTGCAATCATGTCGGTATTTGCTGCATTGCCAGCCCCGGTTGCTTATGCTGTCACATTTGCGATATTCACGAAAATGGTGGAAATGGCATTTCGTGAGTTATCAGTAGAGCCGAATCAGGAACGTGGCTACAAAGTTGCGGCAGTTGGATTGATGATCGGTGTTGGTATCATGTTCATCCCGCAAGAAAGCATGTCCGATTTGCCAAATGCCATTTCTGCGGTCTTGTCGAATGGGCTTATAACGGGAACAGTAATTGCGATTTTAATCGAACAGTTTTATCTGTGGAGGGAACGGCGTCGAACTTGAAATACTTCAAGATTCGGGTAGGTCCAAAGTAATGAAACGACGATAACTTTGTGAAATTGACCGATAAGATCATAATAGTGACCGATAACTCGCGCTGAGTGACCGATAACTCCAGAGAAATGACCGATAATTCTCAGTAAGTGACCGATAACATCCAAAACAAAAGGGCTGCCCCGAAAAGTCATTTTAAATGACGATTTGGGACAGCCCTTGCTTGTTCATTTTGTAATTAATTTCTCGTTGGTGTAATTCAACTTTACTAACTGATCATAAGCATCATCAACTGAACTTGCATGGATGACAAAGTTGTTTTCATGCGGACGTTTTGTCGTTGAATATTCGTAACGGGGATCATAATAATGCTCAAGCAATAATTTTACTGCTGACTCAAAATGCCCCTCATTCAAGCTTTCTTCAATCTCTTTCGCAATTGGCACATGGATTCGGCGTTGTATTAATCGGAATGCCTCGATGAACTGCTCCTGAGATTCCCATGGATTATAGTCGGATAAAATGTTGTGAACACGTTCTTCAATAGGAAGATGGATGAAAACATGTATTCCATTTTCTTTTTTATCAAATAGGTAAGAGGGGACTAACACCTTGCCGATTCGTTTGCTTTCACCTTCGATAAAAACATATGGCTTTTGCTTAACTTTTTGAATTTGCTGGACTAACAATGAGTCGAACTTCTTTTGGTTATTCGGTTCAAGTCCAATTTGGCCGAAAATGGATCCTCGATGTCCAGCAAATTGTTCTAAATCGATCACCGGATGACCTTCATCCGCAAGTCTTTGTAGTAGTAAGGTTTTGCCGGTACCCGTATATCCGTTCAATACGATCAGTTTTGGTGGAAAATCTTCTTTTTCCAATTCCTTCACGACCCATTGGCGATATGTGCGAATTCCGCCACTAAGACGGTTTGCGTTTATGCCCATTAGGTCAAGTACAGTTGCGGCTGTCTTGCTTCGCATGCCGCCACGCCAGCAAAAGACGGTCATCGGTGTTTCAATCGTTTTGAATTGTCTGATGAAATCTGGTAGCTTCGCCGAGAAAATTTCAAGCCCACGTTCATTGGCTGCGTCTTTGCCGACTCGTTTATAAAGTGTCCCAATCTCAGCTCGCTCTTCATCGGAAAAGAAAGGGATGTTAATGCTCCCTGGGATTGTCGCTTCCTTATATTCAGAGGGCGACCTGACGTCGATCAATGTATGAGGTTCTCGTTCTTTTATGAATAACAGGTCTTGTATGCTAATATCTCGAAACATCTTTTTCACCTACTAATTTAAGTCATACTACGTTTATTTTGCCTTTATGTTCACCAGTCACTTCACCGATGATGGCAGCGTTGACGCCATTTGCTTTCATTGTATCGACAAGTTCAGTTGCATGGTCGGAAGAAACAGATATAAGCAGACCGCCTGAAGTTACCGCGTCACATAAGATGTAACGGTCCAATTGATCAAGATGATCGGCGTAAGTGACTGCATCAGCAACATGTGCATAGTTGCTTTTTGTCCCGCCAGGAATTCTACCTGCTTCCGCAAGTTCCTTCGTGCGCGGGAGGATAGGCACTTGTTCGGCAAAGATTCGAATTCCTGCATTGCTTGCTTTGGCCATCTCAGTTGCATGCCCAAGCAAACCGAATCCAGTTACATCTGTAGCCGCATGGACGTCAAAGTCAGACATCACTTCGGATGCTGTCTTATTCAATGTGGTCATAATTGAAGTCACTTGTTCTATTTCATCAGTTGTCAGTGCGCCATTTTTCAATGAAGTTGTGTAAATCCCAACCCCGATCGGCTTCGTCAAAACAAGTTTGTCGTTAGGCTTTGCACCTGCATTCGTACGTACCTTATCGGGATGAACAGTTCCTGTCACTGATAGGCCGAACTTTGGCTCCTGATCGTCAATGGAATGTCCGCCGACAAGTGTGACACCCGCCTCTTTCAACTTGTCTCCAGCCCCACGTAAAATATCGGCAAGAATGCTTTTGTCCAATTTTGCTATCGGGAACGCGACGATATTAAGAGCAGTTATCGGCTTTCCGCCCATTGCATATACATCGCTAATTGCATTTGTTGCTGCAATTTGCCCAAAATCATATGGATCGTCCACAATCGGGGTGAAAAAGTCGAGTGTCTGCACGATTGCGAGATCGTCCGTTAATTTGTAAACTCCCGCATCATCACTCGTATCAAGGCCGACTAAAAGATTTGGGTCAAATGGAGCTTGTGGAAGTGATTGCAGGACTTGTGATAAATCAGCCGGTCCTATTTTACAGCCGCAGCCTCCTTTTGTTGTTAGGGATGTCAATTTTACAGAGTTTGATGTAGTCATCCGGTGAACCACCTTTCAAATTTTTAAGTTAAAAATAGTGTAGCACACTAATTGCTTGCTAATGTATTATCAAGTTTTGAAAAGAAAGAATGTTTAACTCTTAAATCAAGAAAAATAGAAAAAAGAGTGGTACATTGGTTAAGAAAATACAATTTGGGAGGTATGGAGATGAGTACTTCTTTTTCAATGTTGATCAACGGAAAAGAAACCGGGGGAGACCGTCCTTCAATTGAAGTCGTTAATCCAGCGACAGGAAAAACAATTGCAACTGTTCCAGATGGTGGGGCAGAAGAGGCGAGATTGGCAGTGGATGCTGCTACTGATGCATTTCAAAAATGGTCCATGCTTTCTGCGTATGAAAGAAGCAGCTATTTAGTCAAATGGCATGTATTAATCAATGAAAATTTAGAAGATCTTGCTCAAACAATGACCGAAGAACAAGGTAAGCCTTTGGCAGAAGCCCGAGGGGAAATGAATTATGCAAATGGTTTCATCTCCTGGTATGCGGAAGAAGCAAAGCGGATTTACGGTGAAACGATTCCCGCAAGCGGTGCAGGCAAGCGGATTTTCATCCATAAACAACCTGTAGGAGTAACAGCAGTAATCACCCCTTGGAATTTCCCTGCGGCAATGATTACGCGAAAAGTCGGCCCTGCACTCGCTGCGGGATGTACTGTCGTTATCAAACCGGCCGAACAAACGCCGTTGACTGCGATTAAATTGGCTCAACTTGCAATGGAAGCAGGGATTCCGGATGGTGTCATTAATGTTGTGACGGGTGACGCAAAGGCAATAGGGGAGACTTGGCTTCAGGATCAACGTGTTAGGAAACTGACATTTACAGGATCGACGGAAGTTGGAAAGCTGCTGATGCGTGGAGCGGCCGATACGGTCAAGAAGATTTCGCTTGAACTTGGGGGGCATGCGCCTGCAATTGTCATGGATGATTGTGATCTCGATAAGGCAGTGGAAGGTGTAGTCGCGGCGAAATTCAGAAATGCCGGGCAGACTTGTGTTTGCGCGAATCGAATTTACGTTCATGAGACGATAGTGGATGAGTTTTCCGAAAGGTTGGCCGAACGAGTTAAGCAATTGAAGGTAGGAAATGGCAAGGAAGAAGGGGTTACGATAGGCCCTCTTATCGATGAAAATGCTATTCAAAAAGTACAACGACATGTCGACGATGCGGTTAAGAAAGGTGCAAAGGTCGTAGCTGGTGGGAAACGTCAAAATGGACTTTTTTATGAACCGACGATTTTGACAGGAGTAAACGATGAGATGATTTGTATGAAGGAAGAGACATTCGGCCCCGTAACACCTATAACAACATTCTCTTCTGAAGAGGAGGTTATTGCCCGGGCGAACGATTCAATCTATGGATTGGCGGCATATGTATTCACTGAGAATTTATCAAGAGGGATCAGGATGAGTGAGAAGTTGGAATATGGTATCGTCGGTCTGAATGATGGTTTACCATCCACTCCTCAAGCACCATTTGGCGGATTCAAGCAAAGTGGGTTAGGCAGGGAAGGCGGACATTATGGGCTGGATGAGTACATTGAAGTGAAATATATTTCTGTTGGTTTGTGACTCTTAGGTAAAGGAGAATTACTATGGAGCATATCTTCTTAAAAGAAACTCTGAATAAACCTGCAACAAGCGAAGAAATAACACGTGTCGAACAAACGCTCTGAAGAAAACTGCCGACTGATTTCGTACAACTGTTGAAAAAAGTAAATGGTGGAACTGTAAAAGAAACGCATCGAGCATTTCCTGTGGATTTTCCTATTGAAAGCGGAGATGGATTCATTATGGTAGAAGAAATCATGGGAGCAAACGAAGAAGGTTTGTTGTTAAGTGATTATTTCATACTGGAATGTGGCCTGCCCGAGGGGCTTGTCCTATTCTCCGGTAGCGGACATGCTTGGGTCGGTTTTAATTATAAAAATCGAGAGGTTCCAAATGTTGTCTATGTAGAGTCGGATGAAGGAAGTGGGAATAATCTCCATGTGATTGCGGACACTTTTACCGAATTCATCAATATGCTGACAGTGGTAGGGTGATAGTGAGTAATAAGTTTAATCTGGAGGTAAATAAGCTATGGATATGATCTTTGCAGTTATTGGTTTTTATTTTATGCCCATATTGGCCATCATTTTTTGTGTCAATCTTGTAGAAATAATAAAAAAAGTAAAGAATGAACAACAAACTACTACTAATACTTTTTGGATGACAACAGCATTTATGTTGATTGTATGGACGATCTCAGTATTGGTTATTGCGACTTCCTAAAGAAAAGGGTGGGAATTTGGATATAAAAATAAAGTTTAGACACGATATTAAACTTAGGCCTATAACGATGGAAGATTTCAGTTGTGTTGCAAAATGGAGTAAGGACAATGTATTTTGCATAGCGAATGGATGGGATTTGAATAGGGATGAGCAAGAATTGTTTAACTGGTGGGGGCGTTGCGTAAACAATGACTCAGAAGGTTTTTTTCGAATCGGTATTGAATTGGAAAGCAAGTTAATTGGATATGCGGATTTGGCTTGCATAAATGGGAATTCTGCTGAAATAGGCATTGCAATTGGAGACAGTACTCTTTGGGGGAAAGGTATAGGATCTGATTCCTGTAAACTTCTGATGAATTATGCCTTTAAGCATTTTGGAATTACGATTTTCAATGCGGAAACCCATGAAACGAATCTTCGCTCAAGGAAAATGCTTGAGAGCATAGGATTCCAAGAAGCAAGCAGAATTGGAACAGAGGAATATTTAGGTACGGATAGCAAGTTGATTCAATATAAATTCATATTCAATTAAATCTGCAGATACTATCTTTAAAACTATTTCTCTCTTAAACATAAAATGGTAGACTGAAAACGACAACTTAGATGAAGGGGGAAACAGTTTGATTTTCAGAAAAGCCGCTATGGTCATTGTCGCCATAGTGATGTCGTTTGCTGCTGTGTTCACGGTCACCCTAAAAGATTCTGTAGTACAAGCTTCAAGTCACTACCAGTCAATGGAAAAAAGCTTAAATGCGATTATGAACGATTCCATTATGAAATCCGCCAATAGTAGCGTCACTGTCCGAAAGGCTTCAACAGGGGAGATTATTTATCAGTCGAACGCCGGAAAGAAAGTAACACCAGCCTCTACACTAAAACTATTAACCTCTGCCGCTGCATTGGAAACACTAAGTGAGGAATATCGATTCCGTACGGATTTACTTACGGATGGCACTATTTCAAAAGGGGTCTTAAAAGGAAATCTTTATCTACGTGGGCAAGGCGATCCGACGCTTTTGAAGACTGATTTGGATCAGTTTGCTGCGACCCTATCGAAAATGGGGATAAAGCAAATAACTGGCGATTTAGTCGGTGATGATACTTGGTTCGATTCTATTAGACTATCACCAGGTATTGATAAAGAGGACGAAACGCATTATTACGCTGCACAAATATCTGGTTTGACGCTCTCGCCGAATACCGATTATGATGCCGGAACGGTAATCGTGGATGCAAAACCGGCTAAAAATGGCTATAAGGCGAACGTTACGTTGAGCCCAGCTACGAAAATTGTCACTGTCGTCAATAAATCAAAAACTGTCCCAAAAGGATATAAAAATACGTTGTCTATTAAACGACAACCCGGAACGAACACAATTCTTATTTCAGGCAATGTGCCGGTGGGTAGTGCTGGGAGTAAACAATGGGTTACCGTATCAAATCCCACGGCCTATACGCTTGATGTCTTTAAACAATCATTGGCATCCAAAGGGATTAAATTTGCGGCCACTTCGAAAACAGTCAGCAGACAAGTTCCGGCAAATGTTTCAATTATCACATCTAAACAATCGATGCCATTGAAAAACTTAATGAAACCATTTATGAAGTTAAGCAATAATACGCATGCGGAAATTTTAGCGAAAACAATGGGGCGGAAAGTTTATGGGACAGGCAGTTGGAATTCAGGATTACGAGTTATGCGCGAATACGCGGAATCCATCGGTCTAAATCCTTCTGAGTGGGTCTTTGAAGATGCTTCGGGATTCTCCCATAATAACAAAGTGACGTCCGAACAATTGACGGAATTGCTTTACCAAGTTCGGCGTGCACCATGGTACGGCAGTTTTGTACAAGGACTTCCAATTGCAGGGGTAAATGACAGATTTGTCGGTGGGACGTTGAGAAACAGATTAACTACTGCCCCCGTTAAAGGAAAAGTCGTTGCGAAAACAGGAAACTTAAACAGTGTGAGTTCACTGGCCGGTTATGTAGAAACGAAAAAAGGGGAGACGCTCATTTTCACCGTTCTAACTCAAGGACAAACGAAAAGTACAATCCCTACAATTGATAGAATCGCAATGATTCTTGCAAATTCATAAATCGAAAAAGAAATGAAAACGCACCCTGTCCGAATGGATAGGGTGTTTTCATGTTTGCCCGGCGAATTGTTAAGGTGCCTGTGCAGCACACAATCGAGAATATTCATCGAATATACATGAAAAGGTTGACTAATTACAATAATTCATACGAATTTTTTATATTTAAGCATAACTGCGAATTGTCATAAATGTGTCGTGCACAGGTACCTTTACAATCATAAATGTACCATGCACAGGTACCTTTACAATTTTATATCAACAGTTCAAACAAAGTACTGTCCTTATTTACTTCTGTGAAGGGGAAGCCACTTTGTTTCATGCGTTGCAAGAGGCCGGCGTGATCTTCTTTTCTTTTTAATTCAATTCCGACGAGTCCCGGTCCGTTTTCTTTGTTATGCTTCTTTGTATATTCAAAGGTAGTGATATCATCATCCGGTCCTAATACGGTATCGAGAAACTGTCTTAAAGCACCTGCCCGTTGTGGGAAATTGATGATGAAATAATGGAGTAGGCCTTCATGCAAAAGAGATTTCTCTTTAATTTCCTGCATACGGCCAATATCATTATTCCCGCCACTGATCACACAAACTACTGACTTTCCTTTTATTTGATCTTTAAAGTAATCGAGTGCTGCAATTGGAAGTGCGCCAGCCGGTTCAGCGATAATTGCGTGTTCGTTATAAAGAGTTAAAATGGAGGTGCATACTTTGCCTTCAGGTATAGCTACAATCTCATCAACGTATTTCCTGCAAATTTCAAAGTTATGAGTGCCGACACATTGTACAGCTGCTCCATCTACAAATTTATCAATATGGTTGAGAGTTGTAATTTCGTCGTTTTCAATGGAGGTTTTCATACTGGCGGCTCCCTCGGGCTCTACTCCAATCATTTTTGTTGCAGGGGAAAGGTTCTTAATATATGTACTGATACCTGACATCAAACCGCCTCCACCGATACTTGCAAAAACGAAATCGATTGGTTCCTCGATGTCATTCATCACTTCAAGAGCGACTGTTCCTTGACCAGCGATGATATCTAAATCATCGAATGGATGGATGAAGATTCGGCTTTCATCTTCTGCACAAATTTTCGCGTGCTTTGATGAATCGTCAAAGGTATCTCCGACAAGAATAATCTCGACAAAGTCTTTTCCGAACATCGCCACTTGATTGACCTTTTGTTTTGGTGTTGTCTGCGGCATGAAGATTTTTCCGCTGATGCCTAATTGGGCACATGCATATGCTACGCCTTGTGCATGGTTGCCTGCACTTGCGCAAACGATCCCTTTTTCTCTGGCTTGACTTTCAATACGTTTGATTTTATAAAATGCCCCTCGTAATTTGAATGAACGGACATGTTGTAAATCTTCACGTTTTATATAGACATGGCAACCATATTTCTCTGAAAGTCGTTTGTTCTTTTGTAAAGGTGTATGTACAACGACATCTTTGAGGAATTGGTTAGCAATCAAGATATCCTCCACTTGTACAGTTTTAGAGTCGCTAATAGCGGTCTTGGTCATAAACTTTTTCCTCCCATTTTCATTATGTAGATTTAGTTATAATTATGAGAATAACATAGAGTAGTCCGTAATTGATAGTTAATTTTAACGAATCCCAAAACAATTTTTATTCAGTTAAATATGTAAGCGTTTTCTTTATAAGAAAATCAAATGACTAAAAACCATTGACGATTAATGAAAATTGGCGCATCCGTTTAGGACTTAAAAGAGTAGGGAATTTATAGTATGGAGTAGGATCTACCGAAGGGAGTTGGAGTCATGCAAAAATGGGATAGTAGGCCAGAAAAACCAGATCGTATGCAATGGGCAGCATTAGGTGGGGCATTCGTTATTATTCTTATCGTCATCTTTATGAATTTAGTCTAACAAACAGAGGCTTCTTACCTGAAAAGGGAGGGAGCCTCTGTTGTTAATATTGCCTATATTAACTATAATGAATAGAATGACAATTTGGAATGGGGAGCTGGGGGATGATGGAGGCGGTTGTTGAAAAGGTTGGCATCCTAGATGCCGATGCGGTTCAAATAGGTGAAATGATTCAGAGAAAAGAAGTTTCTGCTGTATCTATAACTGAAATTTTTATTGAACGGATGAAAGAGAAAAATCCGACCGTCAATTTTCTGACGGAAGATCGTTTTGCTGCTGCGTTAAATGAGGCGAAAATGGCGGATGAAAACTTGTCAGGTGGGCAGGTAAAGGGAGCTTTATACGGCGTTCCAATTACTATGAAAGAATGTTTTGATGTGGAAGGAATGCAAACAACTGGTGGCTTGAAAAGTAGGAAAGGACAGGTGCAAAATCAGGATGCAGATGTTGTTTCCAAGTTAAGGGCAGAAGGTGCGATCATACTTGGCAAAACCAATACACCTGAATTATGTTTTTGCCAAGAGACGGACAATAAATTATATGGAAGAACGAATAACCCATGGGATATTAAACGTACAGCGGGTGGCTCGAGTGGCGGGGAAGGGGCCGCTATTGCACTTGGCGCAGCCGCGGTTGGCCTTGGGTCGGACATTGGTGGTTCAATCCGTTTTCCAAGTCATTTTAATGGTGTGATAGGTTTTAAGTCAGGAAAAGGGCAAGTGTCCCAAGTCGGTAGTTTTCCATATGTAGAAAACGAATTGCAGCAACGAATGTTAGGAATTGGACCGATGGCCAAATCTGTTCGGGATGCAAAATTGGTATATGGCATTATTGCCGACAGGAAGCCGGAAGATCGAAATCTAAAAGATTTTTCGGTTAATGTATTCAGGACGATGTCGCAACCTATTTCAAGTGAAACAATAATGCTGTTAAACACAATCTATTTGAAGCTGAAAAATACGAATTTTAGAATTGACACCGAACCGCTTCCACTCCTTGATGAGTCAGCACTTCTTTGGCAGGAAATCATGTCGATCGATGGCGGTGAATCCACAAGGAAGATTGCATTTGATCAAAAATCTGGAAATCCTTACACTGCTTATCTGAAAGAAAAAACGACTAAAAATTCGACTATTCACCGCTATTTATCATGGGCTTTAATAGGGGCATCGCTTTTCAAGCCATCCGCCAAGCGAATTAATGAAATTCATCATCTTATAAAAACTGGTGATGCAATTTTAGAAGAATACTTGGAAGGTCGATTGGTAATTATGCCAGTCTATCATACGGCTGCTCCGCTGCACGGAACTGTCTATAAAGAGATATTTTCAATTAGAAAAACGTTTTTGAAATACATGCCTTTCGTTGCCTATGCAAATACTTGGGGACTTCCCGCTTTAACAGTTCCGGTAGGCTCTGACAACGACGGGATGCCTATTGCCATTCAAATCATTGGAAAGAATGGTAATGAAGATGCGATATTTAAACTCGGATCCTTTATTGAAAAGGAATTTGGCGGGTATAAAAGGGTTGACTGATGAAAAACGTGTCCAAGGTTATTTGGACACGTTTTTTGTTGTGAATAATTGTACCTTTCACTATACTTAATTAGTGTTGAAGAAAGAATGCTATGTTATAATTCAGATTGGAAAAAATAATTATTCTAGAGGAGTAATGGATATGATTTTAAAAGACTTCTTTATGGGACTTTCTCAAAACCAGTTTTTGAATAGTGCAGCGAAAAAATACGGCTTAAAATTAGGTGCTCAAAATGTAGTGGCAGGAACGAATATTGCCGAGACGATTGAAAGCATCAAAGAATTGAACAAACATGGTATTTCTTGTACTGTCGATAATTTAGGCGAGTTTGTCTATGAAAGAGGGGAAGCGACAGCTGCGAAAAACCAAATCATAGCTGTCATTGAAGCTATCCATGAAAACGGCGTAGATGCTCATATTTCATTAAAGCCATCTCAATTAGGCATGGACATCGATTATGATTTTTGTAAAGAGAACATTGAGGCGATTGTTTCAGTGGCGAAAAATTATGGAATCTTCGTTAACTTCGATATGGAAGATTATGCACGTCTGCAACCATCGTTTAACTTACTGGACGAGCTATCCGTTACGTATGATAACATCGGAACTGTCATTCAAGCATACTTTTTCCGTGCGGAAGATGATTTGCATAAACATAAAAATTATCGTCTAAGAATTGTTAAAGGGGCTTACAAAGAGTCTCCAGAGAATGCATACCAAGACAAACAAGATATTGATACGAACTACATTAAACTGATCGAATGGCATTTACTGAACGGTAAATTCACTTCAATTGCAACCCATGATCATAATGTCATCAATCATGTAAAACAATTTGTTAAAGATAATAATATTCCAAATGACAAATTCGAATTCCAAATGCTTTACGGTTTTAGAAAGGAAATGCAATTGGAATTGGCGAAAGAAGGCTATAACTTCTGTACATATGTGCCGTTTGGACAAGATTGGTATGGCTATTTCATGCGTCGACTTGCTGAAAGACCTCAAAATATGAACCTTGTTGTTAAACAAGTATTCACTAAAGAAACAAATACGATGATTGGTCTCGCGGCAGGTGCTTTCTTGTTAGGACGTTTAACTAAAAAGAGAAAATAAAATTAACGTAAAAAAGCGGGTTGTCACAAAAAATCGTGACAGCCCGCTTTTTAATTTAACCAAAAATAACAATTACAACGAAGTAAATAACCATAGCGATAAGACCGACCGGTACACCGAATTTGGCCCACTCGCCACTTTTAATGTTTAACTTTCCCGCAGCGATGATATTCGGTATATTACCAGGGATGAGCATACCTCCACTAATCAGAAGTCCTAAAAGAATCGCTTTAATTGTTGGTTCATCCATCTCTTGGCTGATTTCCGCGGCGGCAAGCGTTGCATTGTCAAGCACAGCTGAAATCATATTAATCCAGTAAAGGACGTATGGACTAAGGCCTAACAAGAACCTTTCGATGAATGGTTCAAAACCTGCACCTAACAAAGTCAAAGCCATGACAAACAGATAAATCTTAAATCCACGAATCAGAATCTCAATGAATGATTCTTGTCCTTGTTTTGCCTTCAATCCGATACCTTTTTTGGAAGGTTTAATCATGAAGGCCGCGAGAATTCCGAAAGCTATAACCCCGGGAATTACATCTGGACCTATTAATCGTAATAAATAAAAGAAATCCTCATTCAATTTACTTGTAGCAATCGTGGAAAGAGGTTCACCGACCGGTGTCAAAACAGCCCCCATTCCAATTGAATAACATGCAAGGATAACAAGTCGTACTTCGGATTTACGGTCGAGTTGCAAGACACCTACAATCGCCACTAAAACAATTGCAGCGATGATTGCTGTAATTAGACTGGAAACGATTCCAAGTACAATTACGACGAGGGCGAGAAATAGCCTATAAGGGATTGTTCGGCTAATTCCCCTAATCCCTTTTTCAAAGGGTCTTTGAAGCCATTTGAATAACAACCCTGCAATAATGACTGCAAGGGTAATATGTATTGGATCTTCAAGAGCTTTAAGTAGTAAAGCCTTGTCCAAGACACCGCTCACTATGACTGCAGCGATACCCATTATGAATAGGAATGCTTCCAAATTGCGTTCAACAAATGGAACTGTGAAAGGCAAAAATAAAACCAATATCAAAATAATCGATAAACCTACAATCAAGTATTTTCCCTCTTTTCTATAAATTTAATTAATACGCCTATCATAACACTCAAGATCCTCTGTAGAAATACTTTTCCTTAAAAAACCCGGATTTTTTACCAAAGGAAAAAAGCATAACCGCGAATGGGTCATGCTTTTCTTCATGCGACAGCCTGCCTAATGCACACCTTTCATGAATCTTTGAATGACAGGAGACGCTGCAAAAAGGATTATGCTTAATACGATTGCAACGCCACCAATGATACCGAAGTATAACATTTCGGTTTTATCAGAATAGAGCTTCACGAGCTGAGCGTTTAATGCTTGAGCGGCGGCATTAGATAAGAACCAGAGGCTCATTGTTTGTGCAGAGAAAGCTGCGGGCGCCAATTTAGTAGTTGCAGATAATCCAACAGGAGAGAGACATAATTCACCTATAACAAGAATGAAAATGCTTAAGGCGAGCCACAATGGGTTCACTAATTTGTCGGTTCCACCAAAATAAGCTGGTAAAAGAATGACGATGAAAGAAAGCCCGGCGAACAAAATCCCTAATGAAAACTTTTGTGGGATCGAAGGTTGCCGTTTACCTAATTTTATCCAGAGCCAAGCAAATACCGGTGCCATAGTAATGATGAATAACGGATTTAACGATTGAAACCACGCAGGTGATATATGAAACCCGAATGCATCTAAATTAGTTCGTTTGTCTGCATAAAGGGCAAGGATAGTAGATCCTTGTTCCGCAATTGCCCAAAACATGACAGCGGCAAGGAATAACGGAATATAAGCAATAATTCTCGATTTCTCATCTGCCGTTGTTTTTGGACTTCTGTACATTAAAAAGAAGTAAGAGAAAGGTATCACAAAGCCCAAAATACCAACGAGAGCAATGAATGAGTTAAATGTTAACCACCCATTAGGAATGGTAATGAACAGTAAAGCAACTAAAACAACTACTCCTATAACAAGATTTTTGACAAAACGCTTTCGCTCAGTAGGGCTAAGTGGATTTGCAATTTGCGTGCCAGCTAAACCAAGATTCTTTTTTGTAATAAGGAACGTAATAAGTCCAACGAACATACCGATAGCCGCAAGACTGAATCCAAGGTGGAAGTTATAGTCCAATCCAATTGTCCCAACAGTTAAAGGCGCTAAAAAACCACCCATATTGATACCCATGTAGAAGACGCTGAAACCGGAATCGCGACGATTATCGTGAGTTGCATAAATGTCACCAACAATACTTGAAATGTTTGGCTTTAAAAGACCTGTCCCTAAGACGATCAATACCATAGAAGTGAAAAACATTGTTAGATTGCCGGGAAACGCTAAGACGATATGTCCAAGCATTATGAAAATACCGCCGTAAAATACGGCTTTCGATGTGCCAAATATGCGGTCTGCCAGCCATCCTCCGATAATTCCGGACATATAAACGAGCGAGCCGTAAATCGACATGATTGCCAATGCGGTTGGTTCGCTTAGGCCTAAACCGCCTTTAGAAACTTCGTAGTACATATAGAAGACAAGAATTGCCCTCATTCCGTAGTATGAAAAACGTTCCCAAAATTCAGTGAAAAACAGAGTGAACAATCCTTTTGGATGTCCGAAAAAACCTTTTTGAGGTACGCTTTCGACAATTTGTTCTTTGGATAGTTGAGCCATTTGGGATTTACCTCCTTTACGTTTAATTATTATATAAACAATTTAATTGTATTGTCAAAATAAAAATCGTTATCTTAAAATGTGTTTTAAGCATGATAATGGTGTGTTTTCAGATATATAAATGTCGGAATAAAACTATAATTATATATTGATTAATTTAGTTTTTGTTCTAAATAATTTACCTTTCCACTCTCTTATCATCTCCATCACGGTGAAGGTGATACCGTTTGTTTTTTAGATTCAATTCGAATGAATGTGTAAACCACTTTTTTTTGACGTTCATTTCGATACACAAGGCGATCGTATTCAAAAATCCACGAAAATGAGCTATCATTAGAGTAAGCAGTTTGTAGAAATGGATGTGTTGTCATGAGCCAATTAATAGTTGAAAAGCTTACAAAAAGCGTGGGTGAGAAGACGTTGTTCCGGGATGTCTCCTTTACAATAGTCCAGGGTGAGAAAGTAGGTTTGATCGGGATCAATGGAACCGGTAAGTCGACGCTACTTTCTATTATTGCTGGTACAGAAGAATCGGATTCAATGAAGAAGGAACATCCGAATAACTATACGATTTCTTATTTACCCCAAGTTCCGAATATCAATCATGATAAGACTGTCATGGAAACTGTTTTTATGTCAGATGCGCCAATCATTAAATTGAATTTGGAGTATGAGCATGCACTTGCTGCGTTGACGGATGATCCCTCATCAGAAGAGAAACTACAACGTTTTTCCCGTATGCAAAATGAGATGGATGCACGCTCGGCATGGGATTTAAATACTAAGGCCAGAATGGTGCTGACAAAATTAGGGATTGAAACATTTAATAAAAGGATGGGAGAGCTATCCGGGGGTCAACAGAAGCGGGTATCGTTGGCTAAAGTACTTATAGAACCTGCTGATCTATTGTTATTGGATGAACCTACGAACCATCTTGATGTCCAGTCGATCACTTGGTTGCAGGATTATTTGAAAAACGAAAAAGCTGCAGTCGTTTTCATCACGCATGATCGTTATTTCTTGGATGCTGTTCCCACTCATATCTACGAGTTGGCGGATAAGACGCTTTACGCACATTCCGGCAATTTCGCTGATTATTTGGAGTCGAAAGCGATTCGAGAGGAAATGGCAGAGGCGACTGATGCGAAAAATCGAAACCGATATCGCAATGAATTGAAATGGATCAGACGGGGAGCAAAGGCAAGATCCACAAAACAGAAAGCACGCATTGGCCGTTTTGAAGATCTTGAAGAAAAAGTTAAGAAGGATAATTCTTCAACCAATATGGATGTTGCGTTGAAAACCTCCCGTCTTGGTCGAAAAGTGATTGAGCTTCATGAAGTTTCCAAATCTTATGGAGACAGGAAAGTAATTGATGGATTTAATTGTCTATTGCAATCGGGCGATCGTATTGCAATGGTAGGACCGAACGGGGCCGGTAAAACGACATTGATGAAATTGATTGCAAAAGAATTGGAACCGGATAGTGGCTACCTTGAAATGGGGACCACTGTGAAAATTGCACATTTCCATCAACAGCTTCCCGAAATGGATGGGAGTAAGCGTATAATCGAGTACATACGCGAGACATCTAATGATATCGAGGATAGCAACGGAATTCGAATTTCGGCGACACAAATGTTGGAAAGATTCCTTTTTCCGACTTCATCACATGGTACGCCAATCGGAAAGCTTTCTGGTGGTGAAAGGAAGCGCCTATATCTATTGAAATTACTAATGGAACAGCCGAATGTTCTTTTATTAGATGAACCGACGAATGATTTGGATATTGAAACACTATCGGTACTTGAATCCTTTATCGATACATTTCCTGGAGTGGTTCTTACGATATCCCATGACCGATTTTTCTTGGACAGGACGTCGACGAAATTATGGGTACTCGACGGTTCGGGAAATATCGAAACTTTATACAGCATCTATACCGATTATTTAGAGGAAAAAGCATTACAAAAAACGGAAGAGCCAAAAATTGAAAAAAGTGTGCCAACCCGTACAGCAATTGAACCAGAAAAACCGAAAAAACGAATGACGTATAGCGAGAAAATGGAATGGGAAACGATTGAATCTGATATTGAAAAGAAAGAAGAGGAAATTGCTGCAACTGAGGCAGAAATGATGTCGTCGGGTGCTAATTACGATCGTGTGAGTGAGTTGACTAAGCAATTGGATAAGCTGAATGCAGAATATGAACATCTGATAGAACGGTGGACGTATTTGCAGGAAATCGCTGAATCATAACAAAAGCGGAGGGCGCCTGATTAGAGGCGACAGGCATAAGGCGAAGATGCGGCGTGGCGGTTTTTGCCACAAAGCAGCTTTGACTTATGACCCCGAGACTCTGGCGCCCGAAGCTAGATGATAAGAGGAGTGGGAGAACATGAAAATCGTTACGATTGAACCGACACCAAGCCCAAATTCCATGAAAATCATTGTGGATGAAGAATTGCCAATGGGAATAAGCCATAACTATAAAAAAGAGGATGCTGAAACCGCGCCACATCCAGTGTCAGATATCCTGGGCATCAAAGGGGTCAAGGGAATCTATCATGTCATGAACTTCATGGCGGTTGAACGGATTGGCAACGTAGCATGGGAGGATATTCTTGCTGAAGTGCGACGTGTTTTTAATGAAGAAAATGTTGAGGCCGACACTGCTGAGCAAGCCCCGGATGAAAATTACGGCGAAGTCTATGTTCATGTCCAAACATATAAAGACATTCCCCTCCAAGTGAAGGTCTTTGATAGTGGCTCGGAGTTGCGGTTCGGTTTAAGTGAACGTTTTAAAAATGCTATGGAAAAAGTGCATAGTACGGAAGTGGAAAACTATATCCTTCTTCGTAAATGGGCCGACTATGGAATCCGTTATGGTGAAAAGCAGGAAATCGGGGAAACAGTTGTTGCAGAAGTTGAAGCAGCTTATCCTGATGAACGGTTACAGGATATTATTGAACAGTCTCTAAACAGCGGAGAAACGAAAGAAAATCGACGAACCAAAGTAACACTTGAACAATTCAACGTGGATGAATGGGAAAAACGCTTCCAGTTAATTGACCAAATGCCGGATCCGGAAGTTTCTGATTTACCTTTGCTTGACAAAGCATTGGATGATGAAAAAATGTCCATACGTCGCCTAGCAACTGTTTATCTTGGAATGATTGAAGATGAAGCTGTTATTCCTTATGTTGAAAAAGCATTGAAGGACAAAAGCTGGGCCGTCAGAAGGACTGCTGGTGATTGTATGAGTGATCTTGGATTTGAAGGGTTTGAAAATGCAGCAATTGAATCACTTCGGGATAAAAACAAGTTAGTACGCTGGCGTGCCGCGATGTTCCTTTATGAAACTGGAACTGAAACAGCATTGGATGCACTTCACGCTGCCGAGGATGATCCGGAATTTGAAGTGAAACTTCAGGTTCGTATGGCAATTGCTCGAATCGAAGAAGGGGAAGAAGCTAAAGGTTCCATTTGGAAACAAATGACGGAAGCTCGAGTGAATTCTGTCGAATAACAAATGAAAAGAATGTCATTAAATGTCTAACATCAGCAGCGCTTGTCATTAAGCGTTTGCTGATGTTTTTTTATTGGTGAATATAATATTGTTATGTAAACCTGTTAGTCGCGAATCCCACTGGGGAAATTCATTGAATTAATCGTAAGACTGGGAATCTTCAATAGATTTATTGACACTGTATGTATAAAGTATTAAAGTACTTTTCATAACATATTATTACTGCGTCGTTTATATAAAGTTATATTGGAGATGCGATAGAAGTAGCATCGATAAGTTGAATCTGTATATAAATGCGCAAAAAACGAATAGAACACCTTTAAAACGCGCCGGCAAGTGAAATTCAAATAATGATCGAAAAGAGGAGAGTATGTATGAGTAATGATCGAAATGTCTTTGATGTAACCATTATCGGTGGTGGGCCTGTGGGATTATTTACTGCATTTTATGCCGGCATGAGAAAAATGTCTGTGAACATTATTGAAAGCCTGCCACAACTTGGTGGACAGCTCACAGCTTTATATCCTGAAAAGTATATTTACGATATTGCTGGATTTCCGAAAATCAGTGGTCAGGAATTAGTCGATAATCTTATGGATCAAATGGCCCAATTCAATCCTACAATCACACTGGAGCAAGATGTTCAACAAGTGGAAAAAATGGAAGATGGTATTTTTAAACTGACTACGAATTGCGCAATCCATTTTTCAAAGGCGATTATTATTACGGCGGGTAATGGTGCATTTCAGCCGAAAAAAATTGGTCTTGAAACTGCTGAGAAATATGAAGGGAAGAACTTGCATTATTTCATAAAAGATTTAAACCACTTTGCTGGTAGGAATGTACAAATTTTCGGAGGAGGAGACTCGGCAGTTGACTGGTCGTTGATGCTTGAACCAATTGCTAAAAAAGTGACACTCATACACAGAAGGGAGAAATTCCGTGCTCATGAGGCCAGTGTGGAAAGGGTAATGAACTCATCTGTGGAGGTCAAGACTCCGTTCATACCAATTGAATTTATCGGTGAGGATCAGATAGAACAAGTTGTACTTGAAAAAGTGAAGGGTGATCATGAAGAAGTCATCGATGTGGATGATGTTATCGTAAACTATGGATTCGTTTCCTCGCTTGGTTCAATTAGTGAGTGGGGGCTTCACATAGTGAAAAATAGTATTGTCGTCAATTCCAAAATGGAATCGTCCATTGAAGGCATTTATGCAGCAGGTGATATATGCACATATGAAGGAAAAGTGAAACTGATTGCCAGTGGGTTTGGCGAGGCTACAACAGCAGTTAGTAATGCGAAGGTGTATATCGATCCAACAGCGAAAGTTCAAGCGGTTCACAGTACGACACTTATGGAACAAGCGGAAAATAAGAAAGTGGAAGTTAGACATAAAAACAGTGGATTATAATCAATCTATAAGGCGTGAAATAGAATTTTAATTTATTAGAATACATTTGCATTTCACAAGTTAATACACTATACTGTTTTCAAGTATAACATTTTGTTATTAAATCGTTATATTTCTGTTATACACAATGGAGAAATGACATATCTTCAATTAAGGGAGGGTTTAGATGATGGCTCTACACAATATGGCTAATGAGGATTTATTGGCCCGCTTTATGGAACGTATCGAGGCGGGGGTTAAGATTGAGGCAGATGACTGGATGCCTGAAGAATACAGACTGACACTGATTAAATTGATTTCCATGCATGGGATGAGCGAAATAATGGGAGCGCTTCCAGAGAAGGAGTGGGTACCGAAAGCTCCATCCCTCAATCGTAAACTTGGCATTATGGCTAAAGTGCAGGATGAAATGGGTCATGGTCAGCTTCTGCTTCGAGTTACGGAGGACTTGCTAAAACCTTACGGTAAAAGTCGTGGAGATTTAATGCAAGACTTATTCAATGGGGACTTGAAATTCCATAACGTGTTCCATATGGAAACGAAAACATGGGCGGATGCTGGAATCATAGGTTGGCTCGTTGACGGAGCAGCTATTATTACACAGACGGATATGCTTGGGGCTTCGTATGGACCTTATGCAAGGGCGTTGCAACGCATTTGTGCGGAAGAAGTGTTTCATGCCCAACATGGAGAGTCAATCATCATGGCGTTAGCAGAAGGGACAGATGAACAAAAAGCGATGATCCAAGAAGCTTTGGATCGCTGGTGGGAAGCATTGCTCATGTTCTTTGGACCGGCAAGCAAAGAAACAACGGGGTCATCGAAGCAAGACGTAACGATTAAATATAAAATCCGTACGAAAACAAATGAAGACTTCAGGCAAATCTTTTTTGACAAATACATTCCACGTATTTTATCGCTTGGATTAACAATTCCGGATCCGACTTTCCACTACGATAAAGAAAGTGGATTATGGTCGTACAAACAACCAGACTGGGAAGAGTTTAAGAGAATCATTAAAAACAAAGGACCCCGCTCACAAGCGCGCCTGAACTTACGCCGGTCTTCTTATGAAAATAATGCATGGGTGCGTGATGCATTGAGTGCGACAGTAAATTAAAGGAAGGAGTCTAAAGGAAATGGCTGAAGAGCAAACATTTTACCAAGAATATGAAGTTTTTAGCAAACGGACGCCGACTTCGACATTCCAGTACCAATTCAGCTTACTGGCTCCAAACGAAGATATGGCACTCGTTTTGGCCCAGGAAAATTTCATGCGTCGCGAGCCGGTTACAGACATTTGGATCGTGAATCGAAAGCATATTCGAAAAATGAATGCCGAAGAGAAACTGACACTTAGCAGACTGGACAACAAAGATTATCGTACGACAAAAGGCTACGGGTACTTGAAGAAAAAATGGCGTCACTATGAACAGGAAATCTTGGATGAAAAAGAAATCTTGTCATGGGGAGGAAAACGGAAATGAGCGAAATTGAAAACGGAGTGACCGAGGCCGCGGAAAACAAAGAAGCAATAACGAGTTTGTTATTCCAATTGGCGGATGACGATTTCTTATATGCCTATCGTGGATCTGAATGGCTCGGACTCGCTCCTCATATTGAGGAAGATGTCGCTTCTTCATCGATTAGCCAAGACAGTATGGGCCATGCAGCGATGTATTATAAACTTCTTGAAGAGTTAGAGGCGGGAAATGCAGATGATTTAGCCCATTTGCGCCCGGCGCAAGATAGAAGAAACAGCATTTTAACAGAGCGGGTAAACGGTGAGGGCTTTTATATGGAAACACCGAAATATGATTGGGCCTATCAAGTTGTCAGAAGTTATTTTTACACACAAGCCAAAAAAGTTAAAGTCGATTCGCTATGCCAGAGCACGTATAAACCACTTGCTGAAGCTGCAGTAAAAGTGAGGATGGAACTTTATTATCACAGATTGCATTGGGAAACTTGGTTTAAGCAGTTATTGAGCTCTACCGATGTGGCAAAAAAGCGAATGAATGAAGCCATTACGCTTGTTATGAATGACTTTGGAGATATGTTCTCTTTTGGCAATCAAAAACAGGCAATTGAAAAATATAAACTGATAGACAGTGAGGAAAAATTGAAAGATAACTGGATAGATAGCATTAAGCCGGTGTTTGCCGCTCTTCAAATGGATATACCAACGATTCCGGTAAACCCTGCGAATAATGGAAGGAATGGCGAGCATACAGTAGACCTAAATGAAGCTCTGCTAACGCTTTCTGAAGTTTACAAGGTAGATCCGGTAGCTTCCTGGTAACGGAAAGAAAAAGAGGTGAAGAGCATGGCTATTTCTGAAAGCGTTTCCATTGATCGTGTCTATGAAGTCCTTGTGACTGTGAAAGACCCTGAAATTGACTCGGTCAGCATTATTGACCTTGGCATGGTTGAAGAAGTCACGAACTCGGGAAATATCGTAAAAGTAGTTTTACTTCCAACATTTTTAGGATGCCCGGCTTTAGAGATTATAAAGAAGAATACGATAGATGCAATTAAACAACTGCCCGAAGTGGAAGATGTTGAAGTGGAATTCGTTTTTCATCCACCGTGGACATCAGATCGTATTACTGAAGAAGGGCATGTGAATCTGCGGGCGTTTGGAATAGCCCCACCTCCCCGGCATATTGAAGAAGACGGCTCCTATCATGTGGATTGTGCCTATTGTGGTTCCACATATGTGACAATGGAAAACATCTTCGGGCCGACAGCATGCAGAAGTATTTTGTATTGTAAGAGCTGTAAAAACGTATTTGAGGCAATGAAACCTGTTTCAACACTACTATAAAGTGAGGAGAATGCTAAATGGCTAAATTAATCGCGTTATACAAACACCCTGAAAACAAAGAGGAATTTGACAACCATTACTTCAATGTTCATGCGCCGATCACAGCGGAAATTCCAGGACTTCGTGAAATGAAAGTGACGAAATTCACAGGATCTCCGATGGGAGGAGAGGGCAAATACTATCTCATGTGTGAGATGTATTATGACAGTTTGGAAGACTTGCAACAGGGGTTGCGTTCACCTGAAGGAAAAGCGTCCGGGAAGGACTTGATGGGGTTTGCACGTGATCTTGTTACATTAATGATCGGTGAAGATGCGTAATGAAACGTTTCGTTTTTCTTGAAACGTCCATGGAGGAAAACGGGGTAGCGGTCATCTGTCTGAATCGCCCCCGCCAGTTAAACTCATTGAATCGAAAAATGGTCAGTGAAATCGTCGCAGCGATGGAAGACTATGATCGTGATGAAAACGTACGTGTCATTGTGCTGACTGGCGAGGGCCGTGCTTTTTCAGCGGGAGCAGATATTGATGAAATGACTGGTGATGATCCGATCAGCCTTGAATTATTAAACCAATTTGCGGATTGGGACCGTCTAACACTTATTAAAAAACCGATCATCGGTGCTGTCAAAGGGTTCGTTTTCGGAGGGGGATTCGAGCTTGCCCTTTCTTGTGACCTATTAATCTCAGCTAGCGGAACACAGTTTTCATTTCCCGAAGTAGGCCTTGGCGTCATGCCAGGAGCAGGGGGTACGCAGCGGTTGACGAAACTGGCGGGACGAACAAAAGCGATTGAATGGCTGTGGACTGGGGAGAGGATCTCTGCGGAAACGGCTCTTACACACGGAGTCATTAACAAAATCGTGGCACCTGAACTCTTAATGGAGGAAACATTGAAATTCGCCAAACGGCTTGCGAAACAACCGCCGCTCTCGCTGCGCCTCATTAAAGATTCGGTGAACAAGGCGGTGGATTATCCGTTGTATGAAGGAATGCAATATGAACGGAAAAATTTCTATCTACTTTTCGCTTCGCAGGATCAAAAAGAAGGCATGAATGCTTTTGTGGAAAAAAGAAAACCGGATTACCGGGGAAAGTAGGGAGGTCGCGGAATGTTTGAAATGATTCGCTATGAAGTTGCAGATGGAATTGCTTGGCTCTATTTAAATAGGCCCGACAAACTGAATGCATTTATCGCACAGATGAACCGAGAAGTGGGTGTTGCTGTCAAAGCCGCTTCCAATGATGAGGAAGTTCGTTGTATCGTCATAACGGGCGAAGGCCGTGCATTTTGTTCTGGACAGGATTTAGCAGAAGTAGATGAAAACATGGATCACGGGCAAGTGTTACGAGACCATTATGGGCCCATGATCAAGCAACTTAGAGAATGTGAGAAACCGATAATCGCTGCGGTAAATGGAGTTGCCGCTGGAGCTGGATTCAGTCTTGCACTTGCATGCGACTTCAGACTTGTTTCAGAACGGGCAAGTTTTGTAAACGCCTTCATACATGTTGGCCTTATTCCGGATTCTGGCAATCTCTATTATCTGACACAACTTGTAGGACATGCTAAAGCAACGGAACTAGCCATGTTAGGAGAAAAAGTGACTGCTGCTGAGGCGTTGGAAATGGGCCTTGCGAATCGACTAATTCCGGTAGATACATGGGAAGAGGATGTTAACGCATTCGCAGCCCGGCTTGCCGCTTTGCCGACAAAAGCAATTGGGCTAATCAAACGCTCATTGAAGGCGATTTCCACACTTTCTTTCGAAGACTATCTTGAACAAGAAGCCCAAGGACAGCGGATCGCGGGTCTAACAAAAGACCATCGTGAAGGTGTCAACGCATTCATGCAAAAGAGAAAACCTGTCTATTCAGGGCAATAGGAGGAATCAACCAATGACGACAATTCAAGAAGGAACAACAGACCGAGAATCAATGAAGCGTGACTACTATAAACTTTTTATCAACGGTGAACAAGTCGATAGCAGCAATGGGGAGCGCACAAAAATTTATAATCCTGCGACTGGCGAACTGTTAGCTGAAGTGGCGAAAGCGACGAAAGAAGACGCTGAAAAAGCTGTTCGGGCTGCGAGAGATTCTTTTGATAAAGGAAAGTGGAAAATAACGCCTGCGGGACGTCGTGCCCGTGTATTGAACAAAATTGCGGAAATTATGGGCGCTCGCTTTAATGAACTTGTGGAACTGGAAATTTTGAATACAGGAAAATCACTTGCAGCTGCGAAAGGACAGATCGCACAAGCAATCGAAGACTTTGAATTTTACGCAGGCGCTATCGTCGGACATGGTGGATCTGTCAACAACGTACCTGGGCAATTTCATAACTACACAGAAAAAGAGCCGCTTGGTGTATGTGCACAAATCATTCCATGGAACTATCCACTCATGATGGCAGCTTGGAAGATTGCACCTGCGATTGCAGCAGGATGCTCGGTCGTGATTAAGCCGGCGTCTCTAACGCCGCTTACAGCTATTATTCTTGGAGAAATTTGTCATGAAGCAGGCGTGCCAGCAGGCGTTGTTAACATTGTGCCAGGATCTGGTTCAGAGATTGGCAACTACTTAGTAGAACATGAATTAGTGAATAAAGTAGCGTTTACGGGGTCAACTGCAATTGGAAAAGACATTATGGCAAGAGCGGCTGGAACAGTAAAACGCGTAACATTAGAACTAGGCGGGAAATCCCCAAGCCTTGTTTTTGAGGATGCAGATATTGATGCAGCTGTCGATGGTTCTCTCTACGGTGCGTTCAATAACACGGGGCAATCTTGTGATGCACGTTCACGCATTTATATTCATGAAAATGTGTACGACGAGTTCGTTGAGAAATTTATCGCGAAAACTGAAAAACTCGCAGTCGGGGATCCATTCAGTAAGGCAACACATATGGGTGCAATTATCGATCAAGCCCAGTTGGACACAGTGAAAATGTATGTGCAATCTGCAATCGATGAAGGCGCTGAAATCCTGACGGGCGGCAAAGAGTTGAAACCGGAAGGCTATGAAAATGGTTTTTGGTATGCGCCGACAATTATCGGAAACGTAACACAAGATATGAAAGTTGTTCGTGAAGAAATCTTTGGACCAGTTGTTGTCGTGTCGAAGTTTAAAGACGAAAAAGAAGCGATTTTCTTAGCGAATGATTCGGATTATGGTTTAGCCTCATCTATTTGGTCAACAAATACGGCAACTACAACACGTGTCGCCAACCAAATTCAAGCGGGAATCGTAATGATCAACACGCCATTCTCTGCCTTCCCAGGCACGCCATTCGGCGGCTTCAAACAATCCGGGTTCGGACGTGAACTGTCAGCCGGCTCGCTTGACCTATACACGGAAACGAAAAGCATCATGTCGTACTTTGGAAGCCGACCAGTAAATCCGTTTGGATTATAAGATAACTAAAAGGCATATTGGTTTCACACTTAATATTAATAAACAACGGACAGGGATGTATGATCTCCTGTCCGTATTCTTTCATTATAAAAAGGAGGAATACTCATGATTAAGCGTATCGTCGTGGTCGGTTCCGGTGTGATGGGGAGAGGGATTGCCTATGTCGGTGCCCTTGGCGGGTACTCAGTTACACTTGTCGATATTAACGAAACTGCACTTCAAAATGCAAAGGATGAAATAGAATCTATTTTTGATAAAGGAATAAAGTATGGAAAAATTTCAGCAGACGCAGTGAAGAATGCGAGTCAAAAATTAGGCTATGAAAATGATTTAACAAAAGCAGCAGGAAACGCTGATTTAATTATTGAAGCAGTACCTGAAATGGCATCGATTAAAAAGCAGGTATTTGAGGAAATTGAGAAACACGCTTCAAAAGAGTGTTATTTCGCAACGAATACTTCTACGATGAGTCCAACGGAAATTGCTTCCTTTGGTAAACGTCCTACTAAAACAATTGCCATGCATTTTTTCAATCCAGTACATAAAATGCCACTTGTAGAAATTGTCAAGGGATTGGAAACGAGTGATGAGACGGTTGAAGTAATCAGGGAAGTGGCCGTGAGAATGGGTAAAGAAACTGTTGTCATCAATGAATTTCCCGGGTTCATCACTAGCAGGATTAGTGCACTTGTAGGTAACGAAGCATTTTTCATGCTACAAGAGGGACTTGGAACACCGGAAGAAATTGATAAGGCGATTAAACTTGGCTTAAATTATCCCATGGGCCCATTTGAACTTGGTGATTTGGTGGGACTTGATACGCGCTTAAATAACTTGAAATATTTGCATGAAAAGCTTGGTGAAAAGTACAGACCAGCGCCTCTATTAGAACAATATGTTAAAGCGGGCCGACTTGGTCGAAAAAGTGGCAAGGGCGTATATGACTATGCACTTGAGGAAGAGTTGGTTAGGAAATGAGAGAAGTCGTCATAGTGGATGCTGTCCGTACACCTATCGGAAGATACAATGGCGCTCTAAGAGAAGTGCGCCCGGATGATTTAGGAGCAGTCGTTATTAAAGCGCTTGTCGAAAGGAATCCAAATCTTCCGGTAGAGAAGATTGAAGAAGTCATTTTCGGCAACGCCAATCAAGCTGGCGAAGATAACCGGAATGTGGCGCGAATGGCCGGCCTTTTGGCGGGGCTTCCAGTTGAAGTGGCGGGCACGACGATCAACCGCTTATGTGGTTCAGGACTAGACGCTGTTCTCTACGCCGCGAGAGCAATCGCAGTCGGGGACGGAGATATTTACATTGCAGGCGGGACAGAAAGTATGACGCGTGCACCATTTGTTATGGCAAAGCCCGATAAAGCAAACCCCCGTGGCGATATGGAATTGTTAGATACTACAATTGGTTGGCGTTTCACGAATAATAGTTTGAAAAAAATGTATGGCGCAGATTCAATGCCGCAAACTGCTGAAAATGTTGCACAGCGGTATAAGATAACGCGCGAAAGTCAGGATTTATTTGCATTTGAAAGCCAGCAACGTGCAAAAAAAGCAATGGAAGAAAATCGGTTCGCTGAAGAAATAGTTCCCGTAGTTTATCAAGACCGTAAGGGGAACGGAATCACTGTGGATCGGGATGAGCACCCGCGGCCAGATACAACTCTAAAAGATCTCGCTAAACTACGACCCATAGTTGATGGAGGCACTGTTACCGCAGGCAATGCTTCCGGTGTTAATGATGGTGCATCTGCATTGCTTCTGATGAGTTCTGAAAAAGCGAAAGAACTCAACCTTACACCACTTGCGCGATATGTGATCGGAGCAACGGCTGGACTTGAACCTGCTGTAATGGGGCTTGGTCCAATTTACGCTTCGAGAAAAGCATTGGAACGGGCAGGACTTACGATAAATGACATTGGGCTTGTTGAATTGAACGAAGCCTTTGCCTCTCAATCCATCGAGTGTATACGTCAGTTGGAGGTAGATGACAGTAAAGTGAATGTCAACGGCGGGGCAATCGCTTTTGGGCATCCTTTAGGGGCTAGTGGCGCGCGAATTCTTACTACACTTCTGCATGAAATGAAAAAACAGAACGTTAAATATGGGCTGGCGACGATGTGTGTCGGGGTAGGGCAGGGAATTGCAGCAATCATTGAAAATGTAATGGACTAAAGGAGAAGGGAAAATGACAACTGTTTTATATGAAAAAAAGAACAATATTGCCTATGTGACCATTAACCGGGAAGACATGTTAAATTGCTTTGATTATGAAACCCTTCATAAGCTTCAGGAAGTGACGGATTCGATTTCACTCGATCGAGAGGCGCGGGTGGTCATTTTTACTGGAGCAGGCGACAAATCATTTTCTGCAGGAGCCGATTTGAAAGAACGAAAAACATTGAATGAGATGGAAGTTAAAAGAAATGTCAAGGCAATTAGAGATGCATTCAAAGCAATCGCAAACCTTCCGCAGCCAACAATAGCAGCGGTGAACGGCTATGCTTTAGGTGGTGGTTTTGAATTGATGATTGCTTGCGACTTTTCCATTGCAGCAGAAGGAGTAAAAATGGGACTGACTGAAACGAGTTGGGCGATCATCCCAGGGGCAGGCGGGACACAAAGGCTTCCACGACTTGTAGGGGAGATGAAAGCGAAGGAGCTAATCTTCACCGCAAGAAAGTTCACGGCAGAAGAAGGTTTGCAATTAGGTGTCATTCTGAAGGTGGTTAAACGGGAAAACCTTCTTGCTGCTTGTGAAGAACTCGCCTTTGATATGATGAAAAATGGCCCGGTTGCGATTCAGCAAGCTAAATATGCTATCACACAAGGGATGAATACGGATTTGCAGACGGGACTTGCGATTGAATCGAAAGCGTACGAATTAATAATCCCAACCGAAGATCGAATGGAAGCTCTACTTGCATTTAGCGAAAAAAGAAGTCCGGTATTTACCGGGAAATGAGTTTTCTTTTAGTAATATAACGATATAATGGAAGAAGGGGAAGTTATGATATATCTTTAATGAGTGAAAAAGAAAGAGTGAGCTTAATTGGCCAATACACAGTCAATGATTTTTACCATATACGGAGACTATATCCGTCATTACGGAAATAAGATTTGGATAGGCAGTCTGATTCGATTATTGAAGGAATTCGGCCATAATGAACAATCAGTTCGTGTAGCCGTCTCTAGAATGATGAAGCAAGGCTGGCTTAACTCTGAAAAAAAAGGGAATAAAAGCTATTACTTTCTGACACACCGCGGAGAATTAAGAATTGAAGAAGCGGCTACTCGTATTTTTAAATTGGCACCACACGAGTGGGATGGAAAATGGCGTATGCTTATGTATACGATTCCCGAAGAGAAAAGGCAGATACGTGATGAACTGCGTAAAGAGCTTTTATGGAGCGGATTTGGAAGTTTTTCCAATGGTTGCTGGATAACACCGAATGACCTAGCGAAAGAAGTGAGTCTGCTTATTGATAAATATGAGATCCAACCTTACGCAGATCTATTCTTATCCGAATATGAAGGGCCGCAGGCGAATCGAGCGCTCGTTGAGAAAAGTTGGCCGCTTGAAGAAATCGAAGGGAAGTACCAAGAATTCATTTCCACGTATAGCAATAACTATATCATCCATCAAAGTATGATGAACAATGGGCAGATGACAGATGCTGAGTGTTTCGTAGAGAGGACAAAACTTGTTCATGAATACCGCAAGTTCCTCTTTATTGATCCCGGTTTGCCGAAAGAGTTGCTGCCAGAAATCTGGAAAGGCAACCATGCTGCCCATTTATTTGAACAATATTATAAGTTGTTGGCGCAATCAGCCAGCAGGTTTTTCGAAGATGTGTTTCAAGAAGATAATGACATGCGGCGAAAAGACAAATCGTATGATGCAGAAGTTCACCCGCTGATTATTGACTAATCGTCTATTGCAGCATATGTTCAGAGTTTACTTCATTTAAGCAAAATAATGGTCATTCCATCATATTCACTTCGTAAGACAAACAATTAGGTGCCTCAATGGCAACAGGTTCGGTTGATGGGGAGAAAATATTGAAAAACACTGCGTTCGGGGACACAATTCACATATGAATTGGTGTCCCTGTTTTTGTTGTTCCATCAACATTTAGATGCCTTCTATTGATGAATTGGTACCACAATTGGCACAGGAATTAGCACAGCGCATAAATTTAATTGCCTTTGTAAATTCCGTTGTTAAAACACTTGCTGATTGGATATTGGAAAGTAAATTATATAAGGAAGATGAGAAATCTATGGTGAAATATACCAAAGATTGTGAAATGTTATTTGACTAACGGGGCAGTTTCTCGAATAAGGAGTTATGAAGGATTCTTTTTATCAATGTAGAAGGTAATAAAGAAATATTTTTAAGAGGAGCGTTGATAAAAAATGAGTTTATTTGAAAGAATTGACACGATTTGTTTAAATGTCAGTAATGTTGAAGAAGCAAGTATCTGGTATCAAGATGTATTAGGATTCAATGAGTCTTTTAAAGGTGACAATTATCGGATTTTAACTATTGGAACCAGTGAAGTCCCCTTGACTATTGAAAGTGGCATTGTGAAATCTTCGCATAGTCAGGTTTATCCAATTTTTTTTACTAAAGATATTGAGAATACTTATGAGATTTTAAAAGGAAATAGTGTAACTGTTAGCGAACTACAAAATGACGGTATGAATAAATTTTTTGACTTATATGATTTAGATGGTAACAAGTTGCAGGTTTGTTATTGGGAGTAGAGTTAACGCAGCAGGTTAGTTCAATAAGAACCTGAGTAGGTTTTAATCCACTCCTATATTTCTTAAAAACATATGCTATAAGAAATGATAGGGTGAAACTATGTCCAAAAAAGAAAATTAGTAAAAATAGAACCTATCGGTTGTTGTCCACCAGTTAAGTACACAGCACTAAATAGTTGTTGTCTTCCAGACTTCTCGTCTTCGTGTCTTTGTGACTGTTGTGTTACTCCACTTCAGTCCGTCTTACAACAACTTGTTGGGCAAACTGTAATCATTGCCACTATTGCAGACCCACCAAATGCCCAACCACTCGTTTTTTTATTCACAATTGTTGAAGTAAATGATTTTTTAGTTACTGTGACAGATGAAGTGACAACCTATGTGGTAAATATTTCTGATGTTATAGGGGTAGGATTTTTACCACCAGGGCCTACTATCAACTTGTTGTCACCTGTTACTTCTGGTTGCGAATGTGATTGTCGTGAACGACCAATTAGACAATTGCTAGATACACTTATCGGTTCTACAGTGAATCTTTTAGTAAGTAATGGTTCTACTGCAGTAAATTTTAACGTAGAACAAACAGGTCTTGGCATAGTGTTAGGTACTTTACCAATAGATACACTCATTAGATTTGCAATTTCAACTTGCAAAATCACGGCTGTAGGGCAGATTAATTGAATAAAGAATGATACTAAAAACAAATATTTAGTTAGTAAGTAGTTATTAATAATTGGTAACTATCTTGTTCAACGGGTGCTTTACTTGAAGAAAAAAAATAAATAAGAAGGGTCGATTTCTCTTATAGAAATCGACCTTTTTAAGTGTGTATGCTGCATGCATCTTAGTAGACATAAGACCCGTTCACGGAAGTAGTTACCTCTATTACTCAATAAGAAAAGTTACTCTGAAAAGGCAACCGACTCTTGTTTAACTAAGCACCCGTTAGTGATAGAAATAAATATAAAAAACTAGAATAAATAATGTTACCCCTAATGTCTTAACCATTTTAATCATACTACCGGACTCCCAGTATCCAATACTATCGTAAACAAAGCGGACGATAACTAATATGATTGCTTTTGGTGTAGTGATTTTTGATAATTTACTATTTTATGGTGATACAAGTAGTCGATTGCCCTTCACTCCATCTTTTTCACGAATAGAATACTATAGATGGAGGTGAAAAAAATGAATTATTACAACTCCCACTCTAATCGTGGATGTAATAAATGTAATAGCCATACTTGTTCTTGCAAAATAAAATGCGAAGTACCAAGAGTATCTATAGGCCCGTTTAGAGCTTCCGAATCTGCGGGATCGACTAGTACTACCACAGCCACATGTGGGCTATGCGAATACGGGTATATTTACAACCTAACTCCGCAAACGGTAGCTATAGAGGCTGATGTCCTTTTTGATTCAAATGGAATTATTACACCTGGAATTACACACACACCCGGAGCCTCTCAAATTACAGTTATTAATCCGGGAGATTACGAAGTTACTTTTTCGGTGTCGGGTACAGAACCCAACCAGTTCGGGTTATTTATAAATGGCTTACCTGTTGCGGGAACAATCTATGGCTCAGGTGCTGGCACTCAGCAAAACAATGGGCAGGCTATTATCTCCATAGCTGCTAACGATGTTCTTACACTTCGAAATCATTCTTCTGCTGCTGCAGTTGGACTTGCGTCTGTAATAGGTGGCACACAAGCAAACGTAAACGCTTCTATTGTCATTAAAATGTTAAATCGCAATGGATAAAAAGGAATACTCGGTAGTAACGATTTTTGTTTTTAATGAATTTTAATAGAGGCTTCAGAAACCGGAAAATGACATAAATAGTGAAATAAAAACAATGACGCCACCTTTATTAACTTACTTGTTATCCCAGATTATCTTTTTATTTAGCAACATTTCAACATTTTTTCTTGAACTAAAATGCCCGTTAGCCATCCATGTAGCGCTGATTTTGCGCTACATGGATGGCTAACGGGGGCTTATTTAAGATGACTACGGTTTTAAGCAATCGGGCGCGTTTGTTGCACAAAACAATTAAAGGGGTGGCGATCGCCATCTCTTTTTTATTTGGCCAGTGCAATCCTTATAGTAAGCACGGAAAGGGGTCTCATTTTTTCCATTTCAGGTTAGTTGCACTTTTCTCCCCATCAACCGAACCCGTTACCCAAATGGCAACCCAGTATTTTTACTTATTATCTTGATCGGAAAAAATATCACGATAATCATAGCCTTTTTGTACATATGAATCAATCGATAGCTGAATGATTTCAAAATCACTCTCGTTCAATTCCCTTACTACCTTCCCTGGTGTTCCGACAACGAGAGAGCGTGGTGGGATTTTTTTTCCTGGCGGAATCAACGTGTTGGCGCCAATAATACACTCTTCGCCAATTTCTGCATGGTCAAGGATGGTAGATCCCATTCCAATGATCGAACGTCTTCCGACCTTACAACCATGCAGGATTACGTTATGCCCGACGGTCACCTCATCTTCTACGACAACCGGGGCATCTTCATATAAATGAATTGTTGAATTATCCTGGATGCTGCATCGATTCCCAATTGTAATGGGCCCTTCATCTCCCCGTAAGACCGTATTAAACCAGATGGTCGACTCTGTTCCTACTTTGACGTCCCCAATGACTTTAGCGCCCGGGGCGACGAAAACCGTCGGGTCGAGTAACGGACTTTTCCCTTTATATGTGATTAACAAAACAAATCTCCTCCTCCTGTATTAGCCAGACTGACTAAACTGACACCCAATTAGGACAAGATAGAAATTTCTCTTAATCTTAATTGTTTTTTAACTTAGATTAGTATAACATATATTCATAGGGGTGAACAAAAAATGATATATGTTTGTGATATGCTTCAGATCGACTTTCCAATTATTCAGGGAGGGATGGGGAATATCAGTAATGCCCAGCTGACTGCGGCTGTATCAGAAGCAGGTGGCCTTGGCACTATCGGATGCGGAACGTTGCCTCCGGATGAAGTTGAAAAAATAATAATGGAAACAAAACGTCTGACGAACAGGAATTTCGCTATTAATATCGCAATCAGTGTTTCTCCTTATGTAAAAGAGTTGATCGGTCTTGTACTCAAACATAAGATACCTATTGTTTCCCTATCGGCAGGAAATCCAACACCGTATATCCCTGTGCTGCAAGAAAATGGTGTAACAGTCATTGCGCTTGTTGCTTCAGTGCAGCATGCACGTAAAGCGGAGGCGGCGGGAGCGGATATTCTTGTGGCGGAGGGGTTCGAGGCAGCTGGCATCAACTCCAATTTAGAACTGACGACCTTCACATTAATACCGCAGATTGTGAAGAACGTTACTGTACCGGTCATTGCTGCAGGTGGAATAGGTGACGGTAAAGGGTTGGCAGCTGCACTTATGTTAGGTGCCAGCGGTGTGCAAATTGGCACCCGCCTAATAGCGACAAAGGAAGCGCCATTCCATGACCGTTATAAACAGAACCTTGTCGATGCAAGTGACACGGAAACCATACTGATTGGGCGCAGTATAGGGAGGCTCAGACGAATCTTGAAGACACCTTATGCCATGAAACTTAAAGAATTGGAAGAATCGGGGATGTCACTGGAACAATATAGTGAATTGACTTCTGAACTAAAGCATATCAAAGGTGCAATCGAGGGCGATATGGAAAATGGATTCATCAATAGCGGACAAATAGCGGGCTTAATAGAAAACATCCCGTCTGTGAAAGAGTTATTCGCTTCTTTGATGGAAGAGGCGGAAAATCAGTTGAATCGAACGATGCAAGAATTCAAAAGCATGTTAACAGACAAACAAAATTGAATGCGTGATAAGTAAGAGGCAACCTATTAAAATACTTCTAATAAAGACTTATAGACATATATTTAATATGATAAGTGTCGAATAATTATTTGTAATATTTGCACTAAGTTGAAGAGGATTGCGTCCTTAAATATGAAAATGAAAAAGTGTATCAAAGTTTTGTAAGCGCTTGCAAATGAATTTTTTTCTTACAACAACACCTATTATTAACATCAAATTAATTACCTATCACTATACATTAAGTAGGGGATAAATGATGAGGTCAGGGATGAAAGTAGGAAGAGAGGAAACGATTGAAATAACTGTGACAGAGGATATGTTTGCTTCATTTGAAGGGCAAGTTGTTCATCCTGTCTATTCAACGGTCGCCATGACATACCATATGGAGTGGGTGTCCAGGAAAATCATCCTTCCATTTTTAGAAAAAGATGAGGAGGGGATGGGCGCTTCAGTCCAGTTGAAACATCTCGCAGCCTCACCTCTTGGAACCACTGTTACTTTGACGGCGACGCTTGTTGAATATCGGGATAATAAGGTAGTGACAAAAGTTACAGCATCCAATCATCTTGGATTAATCGGAAAAGGTGAAGTGGTGCAAGTCATATTGCCTAAAGAAAAGATTATGCAGAAGTTAAAAGAGGCTTCTATTTGAAACTGTTAAATTGGTTCGTACAATCCTAGGGGGGAATCACATGATGTTAGCTGAAAAACCATCAATAACAAAGGAATTTGAACTTTTTGATCGAATGAGTGAGCATGAACAGGTCGTTTTCTGTAACGACCCTTCCACAGGTTTGCGTGCAATCATCGCAATCCATAATACAACGCTTGGCCCAGCTTTAGGCGGATGCCGCATGCACCCTTATGCCAGTATGGAAGAAGCATTAGAAGATGTTCTTCGTCTTTCAAAAGGAATGACCTATAAATGCGCGGCTGCCGATGTCGATTTCGGAGGTGGGAAAGCAGTTATTATCGGTGATCCCAAAACAGATAAGTCACCTGAATTATTCCGGGCGTTCGGTCAATTTGTAAACTCATTGGGCGGCCGCTTCTATACAGGAACGGATATGGGAACTACGATGGATGATTTCATTCATGCGATGAAAGAGACCAACTTCATCAATGGTCTCCCTGAAGCGTACGGAGGTGGTGGCGATTCATCGATCCCGACTGCAGAAGGCGTTTTATACGGCATAAAAGCGACCAATCAGTTTGCTTTTGGACATGACGAGTTAGGCCAGCAAATCTATTCGATTCAAGGGCTTGGGAAAGTTGGTTTCAAAGTAGCAAGTGGATTGCTTGAAGCAGGCGCCCGCATTTACGTGACAGATATTAACGAAGAACGTTTGCGTGCAATTGAAGAAGTTGCAGGAAGAACGACAGGTAGCGTACAAATTGTTGCAAGTGAGGACATCTATTCGCAAGAAGCGGATCTATTCATACCGTGTGCATTTGGCGGGATTATAAATGATGCTACAATTCCCCAATTTAAAGTGAAAGCGATTGTAGGTTCCGCTAACAATCAGTTATTGGATGACAGGCATGGTAAACAATTGCGTGATAAAGGGATTTTATATGCACCGGATTATATCGTCAATTCAGGTGGACTTATCCAAGTGGCAGACGAATTGTATGGCATTAATCATGAACGGGTGCTTGCCAAAACAAAACATATATACGACGCAATTTTGGAAGTATATAAGGAAGCTGAGTACACCGGAAAAACAACAGAAGAATCTGCAAATGCGATGTGCGAAAGAAGAATAGCAGACCGGGGAAAACGGAATAACTTTTACTCAGCGCCAATGAAACCGAAGTGGGCGATTCGCAATCTATCATGAGTGGAGGCGTATTTGTGGAACATAACTATCCTATTAAAAGAATAATAGATGATAAAGGATTTTTCGTGGATGCGGATTATGAAGAGCGGATCGACGAAAAGTTGGTTAAAGAGTTGTATTACCATATGGTACGAATTCGGACCTTTGATAGGAAAGCGATAAACTTACAACGACAAGGACGCCTGGGAACCTATGCACCATTTGAAGGGCAGGAAGCTGCACAAGTCGGCAGCGCACTTGCATTGAATGACAATGACTGGGTTTTCCCGACCTATCGGGATCATGGTGCAACGCTTACGTTTGGAAAAAGTATGGCCACTACGTTTTTGTATTGGAATGGACGGATGGAAGGTTGTCTAACTCCGGCAGTCAGACAAATCTTCCCGCCAGCTGTTCCGATTGCGACTCAAATCCCACATGCGGCCGGCGCCGCTTGGGCTGAAAAGAAAAGGGGCACAAAAAATGCGGCAATTGCCTATTTCGGTGACGGAGCTACATCCGAAGGCGACTTTCACGAGGGATTGAATTTTGCAAGTGTATTCAAAGTGCCAGTTGTCTTTTTCAACCAAAATAATGGGTATGCAATTTCTGTTCCAATTGAAAAACAAATGAACTCAAAGACCATCGCACAAAAATCAGTTGCCTATGGTATGCCAGGAATCCGCGTAGATGGAAATGATTGTTTTGCAGTCTATTTTGAAACGAAAAAAGCATTTGACCATGCAAGAAGCGGTAACGGTCCGACATTAATAGAAGCAGTTACATGGCGAAAAGGGGCTCATACGACTGCGGATGATCCATCTAAGTACCGTACGGAAGAACGAGCGAAGGATTTCGTTGACCCGCTTATACGTTTAGAGTTATTTATGAAGAATTATGGCTACTGGGATGACGCTTGGAATGAGGACATTAAGGAAAAAACATCCCGGGAAGTCGAAGCAGCTGTCGAAGAAATGGAGAAGTTCCCCCCACCGAATGTTGAAGACGTTTTTGACCATGTATACGCTGAAATGCCAGCTCAACTAGCCAAGCAAAAAGAAGCGTATCTAGCACATTTAGGGAGGAAATGAGTGATGACACAAGTGAAAGAGTCGCATCAAAAAAGCGAGACGACTAAACAGATGACGTTAATTCAAGCAATCAATGACGCCATGCGTTTAATGCTTGAAGAAGATGATCGTACTGTCATTTTAGGTGAAGATATTGGTAAAAATGGCGGGGTGTTCCGCGCAACAGAAGGGCTCCAGGAAGCGTTCGGTGAAGAAAGGGTCGTTGACACGCCGTTGTCGGAAGCCGGAATAATTGGGACATCAATCGGTCTTGCTGTTAACGGTTTTAGACCGGTTGCAGAAATCCAGTTCCTTGGCTTTATCTATCCCGCGTACGAACAGATCATGACTCATGTCTCGAGGATCCGGATGAGATCGATGTCCCGTTTTACAGTGCCCATGGTCATTCGGGCTCCGTACGGTGCAGGCATCCGGGCGCCGGAGATTCATTCTGATAGTACTGAAACCCTATTCACGCATATGCCTGGCATCAAAGTGGTCTGCCCATCCAGTCCATACGATGCAAAGGGGTTATTGATTGCAGCAATGGAAGATCCAGATCCAGTGCTTGTCCTCGAACCGATGAAAAACTATCGTTCGAAAAGGGAAGAAGTGCCTGTTGGGAAATATACTGTGGAAATTGGTAAAGGGAAGTTAGTTCGTGAAGGTGAGGATGTAACACTCATATCTTGGGGAGCTATGGTTTCGGTAGCTGAAAAGGCGGCAGAGCAGGCCGAGAAAAAAGGGATTAGTTGTGAAATTATTGATCTACGGACATTGTATCCAATTGATAGCGAGATGATAGCTGAGTCTGTAAAAAAGACGACAAGAGCAGTCATCATTCATGAGGCGCATCATACAGGAGGGCTTGGCAACGATATTATTTCGATAATTAACGATACAGCTTTCCTTTATTTGCGCGCTCCAATTGAAAGAATTACAGGATTTGATGTCCCTGTTCCATTCTTTGCATTAGAAGAACATTATCTTCCAACACCTGCACGTATCGTGGAAGGAATAGAGAAAGTGCTTCATTTTTAAGGGGGAACTGTAATGCTTGAAATAAAGTTGCATGATATCGGGGAAGGCATGACTGAAGGGGAAGTGATCCATTATTTAGTCAAGGTTGGCGATACGGTTACGACCGACCAGCCGCTTGTCGAGGTGCAAACAGACAAAATGGTTGCTGAACTCACTTCACCATGTGCAGGTATCGTGAAAGAGATTCGTATCGAAGTTGGTGAAACAGTTAAGGTCGGAACAAGCTTGCTATCTATTGAAACGAATGAAGTTTTGGCGATAGGACAAAAATCGCAAACCGAAACAAAACAATCCATTGAGGAAAATGCAAATCCTACAATAAAAGCTGGTGAAAAATCATCAGCCTCAATTCCTTTTCATCGCGTGCTTGCGGCACCGTATACACGTAAAATTGCACGTGATAACAATATTAATATTGAAGATGTCCATGCTAGTGATCCTTCTGGAAGGATCACTGAAGATGATATCTTTCGATTCCTCGAAGGAAAAAAATTCACAATCGAACCAATTGCCGATAGGAAGCCGGCAGTGGCTGACCAAGCGATTCCTGATGAAATCCCTTTTAGGGGTATCCGGAAGAAAATTGCAGAAAAGATGACGAAATCGCTCTTTACAATACCTCATGTCACTCATTTCGACGAAGTGAATATGACGAATTTAGTTAAATTGAGAGAGCAATTGAAAACAGCGGGTGAATCGGTCAGTGTCCCGGCATTCCTGATCAAGGCGCTTGTTATTTCTTTGAAGGATTTCCCGATATTCAATGCTGAACTCGATGAAGAAAATAACCGGATCCTACTCAAGAAAAACTATCATATCGGAATTGCAACGAATACGGACAACGGACTACTTGTTCCTGTTGTCCATGATGCCGATAAAAAATCGATCAAGGAGATTAATGAAGACGTCAAAGCATTAACGGCAAAAGCGATTGCTGGTAAGTTACAACCGTTTGAAATGCAGAATAGCACGTTTACCGTGAGTAATGTCGGGCCTCTTGGCAGTACGGGTGCAACACCGATTATCAATTACCCGGAAACGGGACTTATTGCTTTTCACAAAACAAAAAAACAGCCAATCGTCAATGAGCATGATGAAATCGTTATAGGTCATATCATGACACTTTCTTTTGTCTTTGACCACCGTGTTGCTGATGGCGCAACAGCTGTTGCATTTACGAATCGCTTTGCAAGTCTAATTGAACAGCCTCACAAGCTGATGATGGAGATGGTTTAATGGTTGTCGGCGAAATCAGTCAGGAAAGAAATCTGATGATCATCGGGGGAGGGCCTGGTGGCTATTCTGCTGCCATCCGTGGCGCACAATTGGGTCTCTCGGTTACGTTGGTTGAACAGGCTGACATTGGCGGTGTCTGTTTGAATGAAGGATGTATTCCTTCAAAGATCATTACACATGCCGCCTCTAAACGTTCAGAATCTGCCCATTTACAGGAACTCGGAATTGGCGGTTCGGATTATCCATTCGATTTCCAGAAGCTGCTTGCATATAAAGGTAGGGTTATCAATCAGCTTAGGTCTGGTGTTGAACACCTTTGTAAGGAAAATAAAATTGAAATAATCCGTGGAAAAGCGACTTTCATCGCTGCTGACAAGATCGGTGTGGAAAATGGGCATCAATTCGATATATACGAATTTCAGCAAGTCATTATCGCTACTGGGAGTACAGCGGTTATGTCTTCTGATATGAAAGAAAAAGGGGAAAGAACCCTTTTGCCTCATGAACTTTTTGCATTGGAGGAAGTGCCTGAACACCTCATTGTAAGAGGCAGTGATTACATTGCACTTGAAGCCGCTTCAAGTTATGCAGCACTTGGCGTAAAAGTAAGTGTTGTGATTGATAACAAAGCAAGTTTTCCTTTTGATGAATCCATCAATAAAGAATTAGGTCGGCTGTTTAAAAAACGGAAAATCAAAGTGTATAAAGAACTTCAATTCATCTCAACAAATGAGACAAAAGACGGGATTACAATGACTTTTCTAACGGATAAAAACGTGGAGGAGACGATATGCGGGTCACATCTATTCGTGTCTGGAACGAGGATCCCGAATTTGGAGCCATTGGGCATAAGTCGTTTCGGGATTGACCGAACAGTCGGTGGTTTTATAAAGGTAGATGGAAATATGCAAACATCGCTGCCGGCTATATATGCAATTGGCGATGTGACGGAAGGTCCAATGCTTGCAATAAAAGCGATCAAACAAGGGAAAGCGGCTGTAGCCTCGATTGCAGGACAACAAACGGAAGTCGACCTGACGTTTATGCCAGTCGTTGCACAAACAATTCCGCCAGCCGTTTCCGTAGGGTTGACGGAGCAAAGTGCACGCGAGTTTGGATTGGCAGTTCGCACAAGTCAATTTGCTCTTGGCAGTAATGGGTATGCAACACTATCGGGTAAAAAAGATGGATTCATTAAAGTGATTTCAGATGCTACTACTGAAATCATACAAGGTATTCATATGATTGGTGAAGGGGCCATTGAGCTGTCAGGTTCCTTTGTACAATTGCTTGAAATGGCTGCGAGAGAAGAAGACTTAAAATTCCCACTTTACGCACATCCGGGTATCATTGAAGGTTTTCTTGAAGCGGTAGAGGGATTGGTCGGGCAGGCGATACATGCCGCGCCGGTTAAGCGAGATGTCGCTGTCAATCATTTTCAAATAAACACCAAATAAAACAACCTGTAAAGGGGGAAAAAAGATGAAGAATAAGTGGAAAAAAGTGTTGGCGGTTATTTTCAGTTCAGCTCTACTGCTTGCAGCGTGTGGTACGGGGGGAAGTGGAAGTAAGAATTCGGGAGCATCCTCTAAGACATACAAAATAGGTGTCACTCAAATCGTAGAACATCCATCACTCAATGCCGCATACGATGGTTTCAAAAAAGCTCTGGAAGATGCGGGGATTAAAGCGGAATTTGACGTGCAAATTGCTCAAGGCGACAATAGTGCCAACACAACAATCGCGACGAATCTCGTCAGCTCAGGTGTCGACCTGATATTCGCAAACTCTACTCCTAGTGCTCAAGCGGCTGCAAGTGCGACAACGGACATTCCTATTATTTTCACTTCGGTAACCGACGCAGTGGGGGCAGAACTTGTTGAATCAATGGAAGAACCCGGAGGCAACGTAACAGGTACGATCGATGCCCATCCGGACGCAATATCAGAAACGATGAAATTCCTCAAAGAGCAATTGGGAGCGAAAAAGGTTGGAATGGTGTTTAACTCTGGAGAACAAAACTCAAGAGCTCAAGTGGACTCAGTGAAGGAAATGCTGAAAGATATGGATATGACAGTTGTTGAAGCGTCAGTTGCGACGTCAGCGGATGTAAAATCAGCGGCTGAATCGTTGATCGGCAAAGTGGATGCTTTCTATATCATTACAGACAATACAGTCGTTAGTGCGTTAGAGTCCGTGATTTCGGTCGCTAATGATAATAAAATTCCGATGATGGTCGGTGAATTTGACTCAGTAAAGCGAGGCGGTTTAGCGGCATACGGATTTGAATACTTTGACATCGGTTATGAAGCAGGGCAAATGGCTGTCAAAGTATTGAAAGGTGAAAGTAAACCTTATGAATTGCCAGTTCAGATTCCACAAAAGTTGAAATTGATTATGAATAAAGAAACGGCAACTTTGCTTGGACTCGACATTAAAGACGAATGGAAAGCTGAATTCAGTGAATAAATAGGGGGCGATTCCATATGTTTTCAGCTATATTCGGCTCCGTAGAACAAGGAATCATCTATGCAATCATGGCACTCGGTGTGTATCTTTCATTCCGAGTGCTAGACTTTCCGGATTTGACAGTTGACGGTAGTTTTGTAACAGGGGCCGCAGTAGCTGCAACGATGATTATTTTCGGATATCATCCGGTGTTTGCAACGGTAGTCGCCATTGTTATAGGGTTCCTTGCTGGTTGTGTAACCGGCTTATTGCATACGAAAGGGAAAATCAATGCACTCCTTTCCGGGATATTAATGATGATTGCCTTGTATTCAATAAATTTACGCATAATGGGACTGACCTCGGAGAATTCCATAGGTAAACCGAATATCCCTTTATTGAAAGCTGAAACGATGTTTTCCCAGTTCAAATCGTTTTGGAGTCCTTTAGGCATCGATACCTCGATTAATAATTTTCTCGCCATGGTAGGATTCAAAAACTTGCCTTCAACCTACGGTACATTATTCATCATGATCATTATCGCCTTGATCATCAAATTTATCGTGGATTGGTTTTTGAAAACCGAGGTGGGCCTGGCGATAAGGGCTACCGGTGATAATAAAAAAATGATCAGAAGTTTATCAGCAAATACGGACACGCTCATTATTGTGGGGCTTGGCTTTTCGAACGCATTAGTAGCGTTTTCGGGTGCATTGATTGCTCAGTATTCCAAATTTGCCGACGTCGGAATGGGAATTGGAATGATTATCATTGGGTTGGCATCCGTTATTATCGGCGAAGCGATATTTGGTACTAAAACAATAGTGCGCACGACATTTGCCGTAATTGCTGGAGCCATCATTTATAGAATTGTACTGGCTCTTGCCCTTAGGGTGGACTTACTTGACCCAGGGGATATGAAGTTAATTACTGCTGTCATTGTAATTGGGGCATTAATTTTGCCGCAGTACCTTGAAAAGAGACGAGAAAAAAGAAGAAAAGCGAAACGCCATGCTGAACGATTACTGGAGCATGAGCAATTGCGTGAAGGAGCGTAATGCCCTTGCTAAAGATTAATCAGATTAATAAAATATTTAACGAATCGACACCCGATGAAAAAATTGCTTTGGATCAAATAAATCTTACATTGAATACCGGGGACTTTATGACTGTAATCGGCAGCAATGGCGCTGGAAAATCCACTATGCTGAATATGATTTCAGGCGCTCTATCTCCTGATTTCGGTATCATAGAAATAGCAGGTAAAGATGTTACAAGAATGCCTGAATACAAGCGTTCGCAAATGATTGGAAGAGTGTTTCAAGACCCGATGGCCGGTACTGCCCCATCGATGACGATTGAAGAGAACCTTGCCATGGCTTACTCCAGAAATAAAAAACGTGCGTTAAAAAAGGGAGTGGATAAAAAGCGGCGCGAATTTTTCCGTGAATCCCTTGAAACGCTTCATTTGAATTTAGAGAATCGTTTGAATGCAAAAGTAGGAATGCTTTCTGGAGGGGAAAGGCAAGCACTCTCCCTCTTGATGGCAACATTCACCCAACCGTCCATTTTGCTTTTAGATGAGCATACGGCTGCATTGGATCCTTCACGAGCAGAATTAATTACCAATCTAACAAAGCAACTTGTTGAAAAAGATAAGCTTACTACGTTGATGATCACACATAATATGCAACAGGCGTTAGACCTCGGCAACAGGCTCATCATGATGGATAAAGGACAAATTATCCTTGAAATAGAGACTGAGGAAAAGAAGAACTTGACGATTCCTAAGTTAATGGAAGAATTCCAGCGCATTCGGGGAGAAAAAATGACAAGCGACAAAGCATTGTTGTCTGTCTGAAAGTTCATACAAGTACTAACAAAAGGGGTGAAATGTATGAAGGCAAGACTTAAAGTATTAGGATCGCAAGTTCTATCTTCTGTGGATGTGAATCCGGCTACGAATTCCGTCACCCTTCTTGACGGAGAAGTAAGTCTTGATGATCATCAGATTGACAACCCGATTACCGGGACGGTTTTTGGAACGTTATTGAACTATATAGGAGAACTTGAAAGTTTGGGTGATGCTGTATATGACAAACCATATGGCTCGCCGCCAATCGCCCCCGTCCTTTATATCAAACCGGCAAATACGTATAACCGTAACGGCGGATCGATTCCCATGCCGAAAGGACTATCAAACCTGAGAATAGGCGCAGCGCTTGGGTTGGTTATCGGAAAGCAGGCAATCGCTTTGGATGAAGAAAACGCCCTGACGTATGTTGCGGGCTATACAATCGTCAATGATACAAGCGTTCCGCATGATAGTGTATACCGTCCAGCTGTTCAACATCAGGCACGCGATGGATTTTGCTCAATCGGACCATGGATTGTCGATCACCATGAGGTCAAAAACCCCGATGATTTAGTCATCCGTGTATTCATTAATGAAAAGCTTCAACAGGAAAATTCCACATCGAATCTGATTCGTCCAGTCTCTCGTTTGCTTGCAGATGTAACTGAGTTCATGACGTTAAGTCCTGGGGATGTGTTACTTGTGGGTGTTCCTGAGAATGCGCCATTGGTCCAAATAGGCGATAAGATCCGGATTGAGATAGAAGGTATAGGGAATCTCGAAAACGTGATTGTGGACGAAAAAGAAACAAAATGGAGAGAGCTGATATGAGGAAAGCAAGGACAGCTTATGGGGGTGCCATTCATGAAGCGGTTGAATGGGAAGGGAAACTCAAATTAGATGATGGTCGAATAGTGGATGAGCACGAGGTGATTTGGCTGACGCCAATAGAGCCGCGAACCGTGTTTGCATTAGGGTTGAATTATGCAGATCATGCAGCGGAACTTGCATTTTCCGCTCCATCAGAACCACTTGTTTTCTTAAAAAGTCCAAATACGTTTGTCGGGCATAATGCATATACCCGTCGACCCGTAGATGTAACCTATATGCATTATGAATGTGAATTGGCAGTCATCATCGGCAAAACAGCCCGGAATGTAAAAACTGAAGATGCCTACAATTATATTAAAGGCTATAGTGTCGCCAATGATTATGCAATCAGAGATTACTTGGAAAACTATTATCGTCCAAACTTGCGCGTGAAAAATCGTGATACCGGTACGCCATTCGGTCCATGGATTGTTGATGCTGTAGATGTGGCTGATCCCATGAATCTAAAATTGACGACGCATGTCAATGACAAACTCGTCCAGGAAGGTACAACCGCAGATATGATTTTCGATATCCCGACACTCATTTCCTATTTAAGCAGCTTTATGACATTGAGTGAAAACGATGTCATTCTGACAGGTACCCCGAAAGGATCTGTCGATACAGCAGTCGGTGACGTAGTCGTCACGGAAATTGAGGGAATCGGGCGTTTGGTCAATACAATAATCGGCGATGAATCATTTACAAATCGTTAGTACGAGAAAGGGTGGTTTTAGTTGCCGTTTTTTTTAGTCGAGTACACGGATAATATAAAAGAAGAAGTGGATATCAAAAAACTATTAGAAGAGAGTCATAAGGTTCTTATTGCAAGAGACACTGTTTTTCCGATAGGCGGTCTTCGTTCGAGAGCGATTGAGTTAAAAGAGTATCGCGTGGCAGATGGTGCTGAGGATGATGCTTTCGTCCATGCACAGCTGAAAATCGGAGCTGGTCGCTCTGAGGAAGTAAAAAAAGACGTTTGTGATGCGTTATTTGAAGTGATGAAAGAACATTTCCATCCTGTCATGTCCAAGCGTTATTTAGCATTGTCAATGGAATTAGTTGAATTTAGTGAAGCAGGTACTTATAAACAGAATAACATTCACAATCGATTTAAAAAGTAGATAAACTCATAACAAATAGGAGGGAATCGAATGGGTGCACGTACAGGGAAAGAATACATTGAAGGTATTAAAGAACGGAATACGGAAGTTTGGATCCACGGTGAGAAAGTGGACGACGTCACTACACATCCTGCATTTAAAAATGTAGTCGAGAGCGTTGCGGGTCTTTATGATTTACAACATGAGAAGCCAGAGAAAATGTTGTATACTTCACCGAAATCTGGCGAAAAGGTAGGACTTTCATTTATTGCACCTAAAACAAAAGAGGATTTATTCAAAAGGCGTGAAATGCATACAGAATGGGCTGCATTTTCTGGGGGCATGATGGGGCGATCGCCGGATTATTTGAACACAAGCATTATGGCATTCGGGACAGCCAACCAGTTTTTTGCGCAAGCAGGCGGCGGAAGTGATCAATTTGCTAAAAATGCAGCAGATTACTATGAATATGCACGGGAAAATGATATTAGCTTAACGCATACATTAATCCATCCGCAAGTAAACCGGTCAAAGCTAACGCAATCAGAACAAAAAGATCCATTCCTCTCCGCACGTATTACGAAAAAAACATCAGACGGAATTATTGTCAATGGTTGTCGCCTTTTGGCAACACTTGGCGGAATCACGGATGAGCTCGTCGTATTCCCATCCACCATTAATAGAACGCCTGGCACTACAGATGATCCATTCGCATTTGCATTTGCAATTCCGAATAATACGAAGGGTTTAAAATTCCTATCCCGTGAATCTTTCGACTATGGGAAAAGTAAATGGGATCACCCGTTAGGCGCAAGGTTCGATGAAAGCGATGCCATTATTTCGTTTGAAGATGTATTAGTCCCGTGGGAAAGAGTATTTGTATGTGAAAGTACAGATATCTGTAATCGTACGTATACCGAGACAAATGCGGTTATACATATGACGCATCAAGTTATTTGCAAAAGCATCGTGAAAACTGAATTCATCTTAGGCGTTGTCGTCAGCATGATGGAAGCAATCGGTATCGATCAATTCATGCATGTTAAAGAAAAAGCAAGCGAAATCATGGTCATCCTGGAAGTGATGCGTTCCCATTTATATAAAGCTGAACACAATGCAAAAATCGATCAATATGGTAATATGACGCCGGACTTTGAACCGTTAAATGCGGCACGCAACTGGTTCCCGAAAATGTACCAGCGTATGAATGAAATAATAAAGATCTTAGGTGCTTCAGGATTGATGGCACTCCCAACTGAAGCGGACTTCAGCAACACGGACGTCGGCCCATTAGTCCATCGTTACACGCAAGGTGCGAATATAAACGGTGAGGAAAGAGTACAGCTATTCCGCCTCGCATGGGATATTTCCATCAGCGCATTCGGAAACCGCCAAGCACTTTATGAATATTACTTTTTCGGAGATCCAGTAAGAATGTCGAATGCATATTATGATGGATTTGATAAACAACCGTATAAAGATATGGTGACAAACTTCTTGAATAAAGCAAAAAAAGAGGCCGGCATACTATAAGTGAAAGAATTGTTGAAAGTGGGAAGGAGATTGGAGTATGGAACATGTAGATCCCGAGATAGATGATCGGTTGTTCAGAAATGTCATGGGCAGTTTTGCGACAGGTGTAACGGTAATTACGACAAAGGTTGCTGAAGAAGTGCATGGCATGACAGCAAATGCTTTTATGTCCATTTCTCTTAACCCGAAACTTGTCGCAATCAGTATCGCAGAAAATGCGAAAATGCTTCAGCATATAAAAGATGTTAGACAATTTGCGATTAACATATTATCAACTGACCAACAACAAATATCGAAGCAATTTTCAGGTCAACTGCATCTGAAATCTGAAATTACGTTCGGATCCTATAAAGGTTTGCCAGTGTTAGAAGAATCGTTAGCGATTGTCACTTGTGTGCTGCATAGTGAATTTGTTGCGGGAGATCATACGATTTTCATCGGTCATGTTACGGGCGTTAAGCTTGAAGAAAAAGCCCCATTACTATATAGCCAGGGAAAGTATCGCGAACTAAAAGAGCTTGAGGGGTAATTTGTTTGATAAATAAGAAGTACCATGCAAAGGAAATGTGTAATCACCAGGGAGGAGTGGGTTTTAGTGGCATATGAGGAAGAAAAAAAGAAGTTAAGAGGTTCAATTTGTCCTGTCATTACCCCATTTACAGAAAGCGGGGATATTGATGAAAAAACGTTTGTCGAATTGATCAACTGGCAAATTGAAAGTGGCAGCCACGGGATTTCTGTTACGGGAACAAGTGGTGAACCAAGTTCATTAACAATCGCTGAGAGAAAACGTGTTATGAGTTTAGCAAAAGAAACGATTGATGGACGTGTGTTTTTCACTCCAGGCACTGGGTCAACCAATCATGATGAAACAATGGAACTTACAAAATATGCCGAGGAAATAGGTGCGGATGCCGCGATGGTTATAGTGCCTTACTATAACAAACCGAACCAAGAAGCACTTTATCAGCATTTTAAAACGGTAGCAGATTCCGTTGAGATACCCATCATCATTTACAATATACCCGGTCGATCCGCTGTCAATATGGAAGTCAGTACGATGAAACGTCTAAGTGAAGATTGTCCGAACATTATAGGTGTAAAAGAATCGAATAAAGACTTTGAACATGTTAATCGTGTACTGCTAAATTGCGGAAGGGACTTTCTATTGTACTCAGGAATCGAACTCCTTTGCTATCCGATGTTAGCAATCGGGGGTGCAGGATTTATCAGTGCAACAGCAAACGTGGAGCCGAAAAAAGTAGCAGAACTTTATAATGCATGGAATGATGGAGATATAAAAAAAGCACAGGACCTTCACTTCGAATTAATGCCATTAAATGACGTGCTTTTCAAAGATACAAATCCATCACCAGTTAAAGTGGCACTTGGCATGATGGGGAAAATTACACCGAAGCTCCGCTTACCTTTAGGATTGCCATCAGCAGAAATACAAGAAGAAGTTCGTAAAACACTTTTGGACCTATCTATTCTATCGGAGGAAACCGCTGTAGGATAATTGAAGAAAAATAGAAAATAGGTGATGAGGATGATAACAACGAACGAAACGGTTTCTTTGAAACATGAAATACAAAAGAATATATCACTCTATATAAATGGGGAATTCACTTCCTCTGTAAGTGGGAACACCATCAAAAACATGAACCCGTTTACCAATGAACAAATCAATGAAGTCGCCGAAGGACAATCAGCTGACATTGATAAAGCAGTGGCAGCTGCCAGGGAAGCCTTTGATCACGGTCCTTGGAAAACGATGAAACTGAATGAAAGAATGGCATACATTTACCGTATTGCAGATTTGATTGATGAAGAAATAGAAAAAATAGCTTTTTTGGAAGCACTTGATACGGGACTTCCGATTAGTCAAACAAGAAATATGGTAAGCCGTGCTTCAGAAAATTTCAGATTTTATGCCCGCATGGTGGAAAGTCGTCTTGTTGGAGATGCCTATCAAGTGGATGATGAATTTATCAACTATACAATCCATTCGCCAGTAGGGGTTGCAGGATTAATCACACCATGGAATGCTCCTTTCATGTTAGAAACTTGGAAAGTGGCTCCCGCGCTTGCGACTGGTAATACAGTTGTTTTAAAACCGGCAGAACTTTCCCCACTTTCTGCTAATCTATTAGCAGAAGTGATCCATAAAGCTGATCTTCCGAAAGGTGTCTTCAATGTCGTTCATGGCTATGGTGAGATTGCAGGGGATGCGCTTGTCAGACACCCTGATGTTCAGCTTATTTCATTTACAGGAGAAACAAAAACAGGTTCAACAATTATAAAAAATAGTGCTGATACACTGAAGAGCTGCTCGATGGAACTTGGTGGGAAATCACCGATCATCGTCTTCGAAGATGCCGATTTCGATCGGGCTTTAGATGCTTGCGTGTGGGGGATCTATTCCTTCAATGGGGAACGCTGCACAGCAAACTCACGCTTGTTTTTACAAGAGGGGATCAAAGATAAATTCATTGAAGCTTTAAAGATCCGTGTTGCTGCAATTAAAATCGGAGATCCGTTAGACGCGGGAACGGAAGTAGGTCCATTGATTGATAAAGGACATTACAATAAAGTTAAAAGCTACTTGGAAATAGCGAGAGATGAAGGTGCAGAAGTCATTACCGGTGATATTCCAGCCGAATTCGCCAGAGGGAATTTTGTTGCGCCTACCCTTATACTGAATGCCGAAAATCACATGCGCGTAGCACAAGAAGAGATCTTCGGACCTGTATTGACCGTCATGACATTTAAAGATGAAGATGAGGCCGTTAAGTTAGCGAACGACGTCGATTATGGACTCGCGGGTTATGTATGGACGAATGATATCAAACGTGGCCACCGAGTAGCACATAAAATTGAAGCCGGAATGCTTTGGGTCAATGCTCAGAACGTACGCGATTTAAGAACACCTTTCGGAGGATCTAAATACTCTGGAATTGGACGTGAAGGAGGCCATTACGGCTTCGATTTTTATACTGAACTTAAAGTTATACATGTATCGATTGATGAGCATCGTATTCAGCAATTCGGAAAGAAATAGGGAAAGGTAGGGGGGACATAAATGGATTTTTCAATCATTCGAATCGCTAGAACCGTGCTTCATGTAGTGGATTTGCAGGCATCCCGCAAATTTTATGTGGATGGATTAGGTATGATTGAAACGGAAAGTGACGAGAATCATATTTATTTGAGAGGTTTAGAGGAACATTCCCATCACAGTTTACTATTGAAAAAAGCGGAAAAAGCAGCTGTTGAAGTGCTTAGTTATAAGGTTCAGAAAGAACAGGATCTTGATGAAATCGAAAAGCTTTTCATCTCACAAGGATTGAAAACAAGATGGTTGGCGAAAGGCCAACAACATCAGATGGGAAGAACCCTTCGCGTACATGATATATCAGGTATCCCATTGGAGTTTTTTGCAGAAATGACTGTCGTTGATCGGATGCTGCAGCGATATGACCACTATCGTGGTGCAAAAATTCAACGGATTGATCACGTTAATTGTGCAGTACCTGATGTCCAAAAAGCCTATGATTTTTATGTTAATCAGTTAGGGTTTTCCTGTTCAGAGTATACGGATACTGAAGATGGAAACCTATGGGCGGCATGGCTTTACCGAAAGCCGACGGTTCATGATCAGGCCTTCATGAATGGCCCGGGACCCAAATTGCATCATTTCGCGTATTCACTAACTGATCGGCTGAGTATACTTGACTGTTGCGATTGTTTAGCGAGTATGGGGTATGCAACATCGATTGAACGCGGACCTGGTCGTCATGGCTTATCCAACGCGTTCTTCCTTTATCTGAGAGATCCGGATGGTCACCGAATTGAACTTTACACTGGTGATTATTTAACAAGCGATCCGGACTTGAAGCCAAAACGCTGGGATTTAAATGATCCGCTCCGGCAAACTTTCTGGGGACACGAAGCTCCGGATTGCTGGTTTACTGATACAAGTACGTTTATGGATATTGAAACGGGCGATGAAATTGAAAGTGAAGAGCCGTTATTGAAACAAAGAAAACCGGAAATTATGGCTTAGAGACAGAGTGCCATGTTCTCATTGAATTTTGAATTGTTCCAGAACCTTGAACGCGTGAATTCTGTCGAATAATGTTATTAAATGCCTAACATCAGCAACGCTTATCGTCGGCGCTTACTGATGTTTCTTTTGTTTACGTAACATAATATTATTATGTAAACCAGGTAATCGCGAATGAATGAAATTTATTTCAATTCCATGTAGAATGAAATCGATAGAAGTATTGAAAGGGGATTAAAAACATGAACGCATATGATGAGTATATGAGAGGCATTGTTAAACCAATGCGTGAGGAGCTAGTGCAAACTGGATTTACAGAATTGACAACAGCTGAAGAAGTGGAAGGGACGATGAAATCACTTCAAGGAACCGCTTTAGTCGTTATTAATTCAGTATGTGGATGTGCTGCTGGACTGGCGCGGCCGGCTGTCAGAGAAGCGCTTAATGCTTCCAATGCAAAACCGGATCATTTATTCACAGTGTTTGCTGGTCAAGACAAAGAAGCGACAGCAATGATGAGAGATTTCTTCCCAGAAGTTCCACCAAGCTCACCTTCTATTGCTATATGGAAAGATGGTGCTTTGGCAAGTTTCATTCCGAGGGAACAGATTGAGAACTCCGAAATGGAACAGATCAAGGCTCACCTAACTGAGGAACTTGAACAAGTTTGCAAAAAGTGACAACAATTATCACAACAGCAGGAAGACCCGATGAAACGACCTATAATCTTGCAAAAGTTGCAAGTGATGAATTAGCGTATCCGATTGTGGAAAGGAAAAAGCGATCAATCTTGAGAATGCAGAATGAATATGAAGCCGATATTCTTGTTGCAGGAAAAGATCGTTACGAACTTTTTCGCATAGGAATGGACCAACCTTTCTTCTTTCATCCTAATTCTGCTGCATTCCGGTTAAAAAGAATTGCTAAGGGCGAAACGGATCCACTTATTGACGCGAGTCAATTGGTGGGAGGAGATACATTTCTCGATTGTACACTTGGATTTGCGTCCGATAGTATAATTGCTTCCTATATAATAGATGAAAACGGAAAATGTACTGGATTGGAAGCAGATCCGTCCGTTGCGTTTCTCACAAAGACGGGACTTAAAAAATTCCCTACTGACTCTGAGAAGCTAAAACTTGCGATGAAAGGCATAGAAGTGATTCATTCCGAAGCGATAGCATTTCTTTGTACCCAGGAAGATTCTTCATGGGATGTAGTGTATATCGACCCGATGTTTCATGCCCCAATTGAGGAATCGTCCAATTTCACGCCACTACGTCAGGCTGGAGTTCATACTGCATTAACCGAAGAATGGATGAAAGAGGCGTTCAGAGTATGCAAGCGTCGTGTCGTCGTGAAAGAAAGATTTGATTCACCTGTTTTTGAACAGTTCAATCTTGAACGTATCATACGACCAAATACAAAAATCCACTTTGGATATCTCACAAAATGATTAAAGCCGTCAACTCTGGCAAGAGTTGACGGCTTTATTTTTACTTTACTTCAGCGACATTTTGGTGATCAATCCAGCTTCGGGCGCCAAAGGCTCGGGGTCATAAGTCAAATATACTTCGTGGCAAAGAGCGCCACTCCGTATATTTGTCTTATGCCTGTCGCCTCTAACACGACGCCCTCCGCTTTTATCAATGCGTAAAGTTTAACGAGCTTAAATAAAGGACGAGAACGAGCATTCCGATTCCCATTAGTAATTGAACATCCATTTATAAAAACCTCCTTCATAAAACCTCACAAATTAGTTCAGTTTTATTGTACAATGAAATTAAGAAATAAGAAACCTTTTCAAGACTTTTACGTATGTACTATTAGTAAATCTATTTCCCGATTTGACACAAGTTTATTAATTAACATTCAAAATCTCATTTTATTAATAATTATACCTATAACCAATAAGCAGGTGATGAAGATGAAAAAGTACTTCCAAAAATTATTCATTGCAATTGTTGCCGTCCTAACACTTGGCGTCATATCACCAAGCCATGAAATATGGACAACCCTTCAACCAAAAGATAACGCAAGAACCGATTTACCTTCCACAACGAAACATGAACTTCAGTTAGGGCTCGAGGATTCGATATTTGAGCGGGAGACCTTTGAAGAAACACCTTCAATAGAGGAGATGTTGTTTAACCCAGCCAAAGAGCTCGCCTATTTGAAATTCGGTTCACGAATTGGCCCTGTCATCCAACACGAATTCGATCAAGTCATCTTCCCGAAAATGTCAGAAGTCATTGAATCGACGGTCGCTTCTGCTGGCGGCCATGAATACGGAAGAATTTTAATAACAGAAACACCTTCAGGTAACTATGCCGAGAAGATATTTCATGTTTCCGACACAAGCGTAAACAAGGATCTTGTCCGATTCCATGTGAGAACAGAGAAAAGACCACAAGATGGGTATTTCTACAACTTCCACTACCACACTGCTGATGATGGCTTTACTGTCCATCATTCTTTAGGAGATATCTATTGGTCGAAAAACACACCGCCGAAATGGTTATCATAAAACCATTTCGGCGGTTTTTGTTATGCTGAGCCAGTGGTTTTTGTTATACTGTCAGTTAAGCGTAAGGAGGAAATGGTATATGAAACAATACTTGGAGCTTTGTGCTCATATCATTGAACATGGAACTGTAAAGGAAGATAGGACGGGGACTGGAACGATAAGTGTTTTCGGCTATCAAATGAGATACGACTTGCAAAAGGGTTTTCCCCTTATGACTACAAAGAAAACTGCTTTCCGATTAATCGCATCTGAGCTTCTCTGGTTCCTTAAAGGGGATACAAATGTGAAGACATTGATCGAAGACCGAAATCCGATTTGGGATGAATGGGGATTCGAGCGATGGGTAAAGAGTGAAGATTATAATGGCCCCGATATGACTGATTTCGGTAAGCGCAGTCAACAAGATGAACAATTCGCTTCCGTTTATAAAGAGCAAATGGAGTTATATAAAAAACAAATTATTGAGGATGAAAATTTCGCTAAGGAATTTGGCGATTTAGGACCGATTTACGGAAAACAATGGCGTTCGTGGACAACAGGGAATGATTCTATCGATCAAATTGCAGCTCTAATTGAGGGCATCAAAAAAAATCCAGACTCAAGAAGACATATTGTCAGTGGTTGGAACCCTTCGGAAGTGAATGAAATGGCTCTGCCGCCATGTCATGCACTCTTCCAATTTTACGTAGCGGACGGAAAGCTTTCCTGCCAACTGTATCAAAGAAGTGGGGATGTTTTCCTTGGTGTACCGTTTAACATTGCCTCCTATGCATTACTAATTCATTTGATCGCCATCGAATGCGGGTTGGAAGTCGGGGAATTCATCCACACACTTGGAGATGCCCACATCTATTTGAATCATATCGAGCAGGTAAAGGAGCAATTATCGAGGACTCCTAAGGAATTACCAATTGTACACATTGATATGAATGGAAAATCGTCAATATTTGACCTTACATACGATGACATATCTGTTGAGGGTTACAATCCATATCCGAAAATTAAAGCGCCGATAGCAGTATAACGACTAACTGAGAGGGAGAATACGATGATTTCATTGCTTGTAGCCGTTGACTTAAACCGTGTTATTGGAGTAGACAATAAAATGCCATGGCATATCCCTGAGGAATTGAAGTATTTTAAAGAAGTGACGATGGGGAAAGCGATTGTTATGGGACGCAAAACGTACGAATCGATTGGACGACCATTGCCGGGAAGATTGAATATAATCATTACAAGAAATGAAGGGTATTCAGTTGAAGGCGCCGAAGTCTTACATGATTTGAATGCAGCAATTGAACGAGGAAAAGAATATTCGGAGGAAGTCGTCATTATCGGCGGGGCTGAAATTTTCAATTTATCAATGCCAATGGCTGACCGTCTATATATAACTGTCATTCGAAACAGTTATGAAGGCGACACGTTCTTTCCTGAATACAACGACGGCAACTGGAAACTCATATCCGAATCCGAAGACCACCACACAGCAGAGGGCATTCCATACTCCTATCTAATTTACGATAGGGCTAAGTAAATAAAGTTATTTCTTTGTAATTGGAAAGTTCCGTTGCTTGAAGCGAAAGGCGGCGACTCTAAGGGAGTAGGAAGTAATTAGCCCCTGCCTTAATTTCTGCAAAAAACCGCAGAAATACGGCAAATCGAACTCTTCGTGGTTCGATTGGAAACCGTCCGCCCGAAACGGAAAGCAACAGTTAGCGTCTTCATACATAAAGGAGGACGCTGAAAAACATGCAAACACTACCTGCTATGACAAACATATGCCAAATGCCATGATTGTACGGAATCTTTCTCCAAGCATAAAAAATGGAACCAAACGTATAAAATACCCCTCCCGCACATAGGAGAATAATACCCTCAATTGGCAACTACTCATAAAGAGGTTTAAACGCAAACACGATTAACCAACCCATAACAATATAGAAAACAAGCGATAAAGCTTCATACCTATGAATAAAAAAGACCTTGAAAAGTACACCGACAATCGCAAGACCCCAAATAATACCAAATAGGGTCCAACCAAGCACACCCTTTATGGTGACCAACAAAAACGGCGTGTAGGTCCCCGCAATTAGGATGTAAATTGCCGAGTGGTCGAAAATCGAAAACAATTTCTTCACTTTGACGGGCATACTATGGAGTAATGTGCTCATCAGAAATAATAGAAGCGTGGACACACCGAAAATTGTGAAGCTGACAACCGCTATAGCCGTTCCGTGGTTGACACCAGCAATAATGAGCAGAACGAGAGCAGGAATGCTTAATAGAAATCCAAGACCATGGGTGATCGCGTTCCATAGCTCTTCTCTCAGATTTTTATAATCAAATGCTTCAGCCATACACACATTCTCCTTTCTGTTACCATTACTATACTAAAATAAATTGAATATCTCCAATTTGACGAGGGAAGTGCTTTAGAATGAAAAAAATACACATTGTCACAGATTCGACTGCAGATTTGATCGAAAACTATACAGACCAATACGATATTCATGTCGTTCCTCTTACTATTCATATAGATGGTGAAACGTACATAGACAAAATCGACCTGCAGCCTGAATCATTTATGGAAAAAATGAAAAGTAGCAAAGAACTTCCGAAAAGTTCACAACCCGCAACCGGAGTCTTTAAAGAACTATATGATCGCCTTGGACAAGATGGGAGCGAAATCATATCAATTCATATGACTGGCGGAATGAGTGGAACTGTAAAATCGGCAGAAGCCGCTGCACAAATGACAGATTCCAATGTGACAGTCATCGATTCAATGTATATCTCACATGCCTTAACATTTCAAGTTGTTGAAGCGGCAAAAATGGCGAGTGAAGGAAAAAGTGTTAAGGAAATCGTAGAACGGTTAAAAGATGTGAGGAAAAATACGAAGTTGTTTGTCGTTGTTGATACCCTTGACAATTTGGTAAAAGGAGGACGTGTGGGAAAAGGGAAAGCGATGATTGGTTCATTATTGAATATAAAACCTATCGCGACTCTTCAAGATGGAGTCTATACCCCTGTGGGTAAAGCTCGCAGTCATAGACAAGTAGTATCCCACCTTTTTAAGGCGTTCAAGGAAGAGACTGCAGGGAAAATCATTCGGTCAATTGGGATTTCGCACGCAAACGGAATGGCGATGGCGGGACCACTATTGCAACTAATTGAAGAATCCGGATGGAAAGACATTAAATTCTCATTCACTTCTCCGATTATTAGCACCCATACAGGAGAAGGTGCAATCGGATTCATGTATTATACGGAATAAAGAACTCGTACGGTTCAAAAAATAAATAAAGGAGAACTGTGTTTATGAGAAGAATATTCATAGTGATCATCTTCTCATTCGTTTTAACGGGATGCCAGGAAAAAAGCATTTCCCAACCGAATCCCTTTTTCGAAAGGGAAGAAATTGCGTTTGAGGAATATATGGTCCCTGATTACTTTATCCCTGAAAACATCAATGTCATTGGACTTGGTGATTCATTAACCCAAGGCGTCGGAGATGAACTGAAAAGGGATGGCTATTTCGGACGGGTGGCACTTGCAATGAATTACTGGAAAGGCGTAAAAGAACTTCGATCTGAAAACTTAGCTAAAAGAGGTAGACGAAGCGATCAACTTATCAAACAGCTTGAAGAGCCGGAAATTCAAGCATCTGTAAAAAAAGCAGATGTCATTTATATGACAATTGGTGGAAATGATATGATGAAAATCGTAAAAGAACACCTCTTTGATTTAAAGACGAAGCCTTTTTACGTCGAATTAGGCAAATTTGAAAATCGACTTGATGAAATATTCAAGATGATTCGGGGATTAAACGGCGATGCCATGATAGTTGTGGCGGGACTATACAATCCTTTGTCAATTGTCATCGCCGAAGCGAATGAATTTGATACGATTATAGAAGACTGGAATGAGGCAATAGAAATACAAGCGATCATGGATGGTAAAGCCTGTTTTGTGCCAGTGAGTGATCTATTTGTCAGCAATGAAAACATGGTTTACCATACCGATTTCTTTCATCCGAATGCCAAAGGATATGAAAATATGGCAAATCGCTTCATCGAAAAAATCGATAGTTGTGGTTTGAGTGAAATGTCGGATGGGAAATTGGATATGTAGGGGTGGTCATTTGTGAACATATGGAAAATTGCATTTTTCAGTCTGTTGGGATTAATCGTAGCAGGTGTAATAGCGTTAGTGCTATATATTAATAGCCCTAAAGACTCGGAGCCACTTCCTTCATATGTACAATCTTCAAGTGGAAGTGTTTTAAGTATTAAAGCAACCAAGAAAGACCTGGAGTCTTTGGCGAATACTTATATCCAAAAAGCGATGAAGGGGGAGCCCCTTCCTGTAACAATGATTATAAAGGAAGATGTCATTCTGTTTTCCAAGTTGACAGTATTTGGATTTACGTTGCCGGTCATCATGCATTTTGATCCGGTAGTTTTAGAGGATGGGAATTTACTACTAAAACAATCATCATTAGAAATCGGTGATTTTAATTTCCCCCCTTCCACCGTACTTGAAATATTACGTGACACCATTGATTTACCCGAATGGATGGTTGTAAGGGCGAAAGAAGAAGAAATTTTCATCAACTTATCAGAATTACCGGTTTCGGGAAACATATTGATAAAAGCGAAATCGTTCAATCTCAAAGAAGATAATATCGAGCTTGAAGTGACAATTCCAAATCAATAAGGAGTGATATCAATGGCTAATCAAAAAGCTATATTTGCCGGAGGTTGTTTTTGGTGTATGGTAAAACCGTTTGACCGTTATGATGGCGTGATTTCTGTTGTTTCAGGGTACACTGGAGGGGATGTCGAAAATCCGTCCTACGAACTTGTTTGTACAAATACTACGGGACATCGTGAAGCAGTTGAGATAACATTTGATGATGAAGTTATTACGTACGAGGAACTTCTTTCTATTTTTTGGCGGCAAATTGATCCAACTGATTCCGGTGGGCAATTTTTTGACCGCGGAGAATCCTATCAAACAGCTATTTTTACGAATTCACCCGAACAATACGAAAAGGCGCTTCATTCAAAGATAGAACTTGAAACATCAGGAAAATTCTCTAAGTCAATCCAAACTGAGATCCTTCCAGCAAAACCATTCTATCCGGCCGAAGAGGGGCATCAAGACTATTATTTGAAAAACCCTTCCCATTATAATCATTATGCAATTGGTTCCGGACGCGAATCATTCAAAATAAATCACTGGGGTGAAGATGAATGAAGGAAGAACTTAAAAACAAATTAACAGCCATACAGTATTACGTGACACAGGAAAGCGGTACTGAGCCGCCTTTTCAAAATGAATATGATAGCCACTATGAAGAAGGCATCTATGTAGATATCGTTTCAGGAAAACCTTTGTTCAGTTCGAAGGATAAATACGATGCAGGATGTGGTTGGCCAAGTTTTACCAAACCGATCGAAAGTGCGGAAGTAACCGAGCATTTCGATTCAAGCCATGGAATGCGTAGAACTGAAGTACGAAGTAAAACAGCTGATTCCCATCTCGGACATGTATTCCCGGATGGACCCGGTCAGGGGGGCTTAAGGTATTGCATAAACTCAGCCGCACTGCGTTTCATCCCATTCAGTAAGCTCGAAGAGGAAGGCTATGGCCAATATACATCCCTATTTACTGAGTGAAGGGAGGAATAGAGATGGATCGATCTTTTTATCAATTTGTACTATCTTTTCGAGGAGGAAAGAAAGACGATTCAATGAGCGTATTCGCTGAGGCTATGTTCTATGATCAAAGCTTTCCAAGAGATGAAAGGGGATTTGATCCACTCTCCAGATATTTGGAGGAAAAGGCAGATCCTGAAATGCCAAGTGTAGTATTTGATGAATTATTCGAATTGTATCAAGAACGGTTTAGGTAATGCTGTCATAATTGCATAAAACAGCGTTTAACTGTATGATGTATTAAGAATTTGAAAGTGAGGGCATAAAAAATGAGTATACATATTAATGCGAAAAAAGGCGATATAGCAGATACAATTCTTCTGCCGGGAGATCCATTACGTGCGAAATATATCGCAGAGACATTTTTAGAGGATGTCACTCAGTACAATGAAGTAAGGAATATGTTCGGGTATACGGGTACGTACAAAGGAAAGCGAATTTCCGTTCAAGGTACAGGGATGGGGGTACCATCCATCTCAATTTACATTAATGAATTGATGCAGGAATATGATGTGCAAAAGCTAATTCGTGTGGGAACTTGCGGAGCGATCCAAAAAGACGTTAAAGTACGTGATGTAATTCTCGCCCAGACTGCAACGACTAACTCACCTATCAACAGAACATTCTTTAATGGGGTTGACTATGCGCCAACCGCTGATTTCGATTTATTGTTGAAGGCTTATAACGCTGGAGTGGAAAAAGGATTGCATTTGAAAGTTGGAAATGTATTCACTGAAGACTTCTTCTACAACGAACACGCAGAGCATGAGAAGCTTGCTCAATATGGTGTTCTTGCTGTTGAAATGGAAACTGCAGCTCTTTACACATTAGCCGCTAAGTTCGGTAGACAGGCGTTATCAGTATTAACAGTAAGTGATCACATCTTAACAGGGGAAGTTACCACTGCGGAAGAACGCCAAACAACTTTCAACGATATGATCGTTGTTGCGTTGGACGCTTCAATTCAATAATCGAGCATCGGAGGACCGCTTGCTGCATCATTGCGGTCCTTTTTTTGAATGGACGATAAAAGAAAGAAAGTGGGGAATGGGATGGACGAGAAAGAGAATAACGTTGGCCAGGAAAATGAGAAAAACTACGAACCACCTGCAAAACGTTTTATAAAATTAAAGCCGTTCTCCTTAGTCATGCTCATATTTGGCCTTGTGTTAACGACAGCCGGAGTTACGTTTTTTGCATTGACTACGGGCGAGGATAAGGTCGTAGAAGTGGTCAGTCCACAAAATCCTACAATCGAGCGTAAGGAATTTAAAAAATTATTTGATGCCTATGATGAATTGAAAAAAACCTACTTCAATGATATTGATGATACAGCGGTCATCGATGGTGCCATTAATGGAATGATTGATGCACTTGGCGACCCCTTTTCTGATTATTTGAATGAAAAGGAAGCAAAACAACTGAATGAAAGCATTTCTTCAAGTTTTCAAGGAATCGGTGCAGAAATCCAGGAATTGAATGGATATATTAATATCGTATCTCCTATTAAAAATTCACCTGCAGAACGTGCGGGACTGCTGCCGAATGACTTGATCATTGCAGTAGACGGAAAAAGCATTCAAGGAATGTCTTCATCTGAAGCTGTCCTACTAATCCGCGGTGAAAAAGGGACGACAGTAACGTTAACGGTTCGTCGTGGTGAAATGAGTGAACCGTTTGATGTATTAATTGAAAGAGACGTCATCCCAATTGAAACGGTTTATACTGAAATGCTTGAGGACAATATAGCCCATATTCGAATTACTAGTTTCTCCGAACATACGTATGAAGAATTGCTGTCAGCGTTAGATGAGATGGAAGCTAAGGGTATGGAAGGGCTAATCGTTGATGTTCGCCAAAACCCTGGGGGGATGTTGAATACTGCAATTGATATCTCCGATTTATTCGTTGAGAAAAATAAGAATCTATTCCAATATCAAGGTAAAGGAAATAACCCTGAGGTTTATGTCGCATCTAATGGTCGTAAAGTAAAGGTGCCTGTTGCTATGATCATCGATGACGGAAGTGCGTCAGCATCTGAAATTTTGGCAGGTGCACTAAAGGAATCAGCAAATGTACCGTTAGTCGGTATTAAAACTTACGGTAAAGGAACTGTTCAAACACCTAAGAATTTATCAGATGGTTCCAATCTGAAACTGACTACTGCAAAATGGTTGACACCTGATGGTAATTGGATCCATGAAAAAGGTATTGAACCCGATATAGAAGTTCAGTACCCGACATACGCAATGCTTCCATTCCTTGATCCAACTATGGAGATGAAAGACGGAATGATCTCTCCGTTAGTGAAAACTGCAGAGGAAATGTTAAGTGCGGTTGGATTTGACCCAGGCGATGTTGACGGCCTATTTGATCAAAACACAGAGGAAGCGGTTAAATCACTGCAACGGGAATTGTCTATAGACGAAGATGGCATCCTTGTTGGAGATACGACTTTCGGTTTAATGAATCGTTTGAGAACCAAAATGCATGATGAAGATCCTCAACTGTTAAAAGCAAAAGAAATCTTATTAGAGACCATCAAAAAGTAAATCAACAATATAAGTAGAGGTGGAATTTCAGTTTTCCTCCTCTGCTTTTTTAGTTTGTAATAAAAATGAGGTGTAAAAATGATTGATGTCTATTTGTTAAGTGGTTTTTTAGGAAGCGGGAAAACATCTTTATTAATGAATTTAATCTCCGAATTGAAAGAGATCGGAAGAAAACCGGCAGTTCTAATGAATGAGTTCGGTTCTATCTCTATAGATTCGGATACCGTTGGGCAATCACAGGACGTTCCACTTAAGGAACTCCTTAACGGCTGTATTTGCTGCAGCGGATCAGAAAAAACGGAAGCACAATTGCAAGGGCTTTTGGAAGAGCATGATGTCGATGTTATTTTAATCGAAACTACTGGCGCAGCGCATCCAGTGGAAGCCTTGGATGCCGTCTATTCGCCTTTATTTGCCGAAAAGCTTCGTGTTAAGGGAATCGTCACAGTTGCTGATACTAAAAGATGGCTTGAACGTGACAAAATGTCTCCTCAAATCCGTTCCTTATTCATGGAACAGATTAGGCACGCCCACATCATACTTGCAAATAAAACAGATCTATTGACCGAAGGAGAATTGGCCACTGTTTCAATGGAGCTTTCTAATTTTAACAACACTGCGCCAGTTATACAGACAACGAAAGCACAGTTATCCTTTTCTTTTATCGAAGAAACGCTAGGAAATATTCAAAATGATGAAGTGAAAACCGTAATTTCTGGCAAACATCTTCCTTTGACATCTAAGCTGCTCACTTTTGAAAAAGCCGTTGACAAAGAAGAGTTTGAAATGTGGGTCCGCTCATTGCCGGATACTGTATATCGTATGAAAGGATATGTGCCCCTTAAAGGCGCTAAAAATCCATACCTGTTCCAATATGCATACGGAATGGTCAATTGGATGCCTGAATACGTTAAGATGGAAGCACGTTTAGTTATAATTGGTGAAGGTGTAAGTCAGCTAAAATACCAATAATCGTCTACTGGTCTAAGAACTGTCAACCCCCTTTCATATGAAATAATAGACGAGTTGCCCAACATTAGCCAATTTACTAGTTAGCGATTTCCCTTTCTAAGGGTATCTAAAAACCAATTGGACTTTTTGGCAAATCACGCCAACTCTTTATATTCTTCCTTACGTTATGATAGATTGCGAAGGGAGGAGTTAAGAGATGAAAAAAACGATGTCTGTCATCTTACTCGGCTCGGCGCTCTTACTATCGAACAACAATAGTGCTGAAGCTTCTTATCAAAATAATGATTATAAGGTTAATTTCGCTAAACCTACAATCGAGTATTATAGCTTCCAAGGGAAGGTAACTTTAAATAACAATCAAAATATTAACCAATACGAGGTATTGAATAAATATTTAAGCGAATTAGAAAAACAATTTGGTACAAAATTCATATGGAATTTACCAAACAATGTTGCGACACCTGTTGAACAACCTAAACCGGTTGAAAAGCCTGTAACGAAACCTAAACCAGTAGAGAAGCCGGTAGAAGTACAAAAACCGGTTGAAAAGCCAGTGGAAGCTTCAAAACCGGTCGAAAAGCCAGTTGAACAAGCAAAACCGCAAGAACCAGCAAGACCAAATGTACCAGAGCAACAAGAACAGCCTTCAACACCTGTTCAAAATGAAACATCCAATTCTGCACAAAATTCTTCAGCATCTGCTATTGAAAAAGCTGTACTTGACCTAACAAATGTCGAGCGACAAAAAGCAGGCTTAAAGCCTTTGCAAATGGATGAGAAAGTAATGGCATCTGCACGTCAAAAGTCAGCGGATATGTCTAAGAACAATTATTTCGATCATACTAGCCCAACGTACGGTTCTCCGTTCGATCAAATGAAAGCAAATGGCATTTCTTATCGTGCAGCTGCTGAAAACATTGCAATGGGTCAACGTTCTGCCGAAGAAGTTGTTAAAGCATGGATGGAGTCTCCAGGTCATAGACAAAACATTTTAACTCCAGAGTTCACACATATTGGTATCGGTTTTGACCAAAATGGTAATTACTGGACACAACAATTCATTCAAAAATAATATACGAAAGGAACATGGTCGGGATGTCTCCGGCCATGTTCTTTTTTTGCATAAAAGCTTATGATGGCGGCGATACTCAATGCAATGGGGTGATGTCATTGAGCAACACAAGCAAGCAGGTAGTCGATAAGAAATACTTGAAACAACTTTTTTTCAATTCAACAGATTGCGTTATAAACGATGTCGACTGGCCAATAGGCAAAGGGATATTATGCTATTATTCATCATTGGCTGACGGAGCCGAAGTAAACAAACAGATTAATATTATTCAGCAAAGAGCATCGGAGAAAATGAGTAACTGGGGCAAGACTGCCGCATCGAATGTCAAACCATATTCGGAAGATGAGTTAGTAAAGGCTGTTTGCAAAGGACTGACGGCTGTTATATTTCCTGAAGCCCAAGTGATGTTGACCATTTCAGCGCAAATCGATTTTAGCAGGGCACCTGCTGAACCCATCAGCGAGCAAATTGTCCGGGGTGCACATGATGGATTCGTTGAAAACGTACAGAAGAATCTCACCCTTGTTCGTCAAAAACTTGGGAGAAGGGACCTTATCGTCAAATCAATTCAGGTTGGTCAAAATACAATTACGGATATAACGTATCTTTATATTGATTCGTTTGCAGATAAAGAGGTAGTCGAACAATTTGAATCCCGCTTACGCGAGATTCAGAATGAAAACATTATGAATACCGGAGAAATTGAAGACTACTTGGAAGATGATGTTTTCTCACCTTTTCCACAACTCTTGAATACGGAAAGGCCAGACCGGGTCGTCTTCAATTTAATGGAAGGGAAAATCGCTATTTTCACCGATCAATCACCGACAGTATTGATTGCGCCGGTAACTTTTTTTTCATTTTACCAATCTCCGGATGATTTTAATGGTCGTGTCGTCGTCGGATCTTTTTTTCGGCTATTAAGGATTGCAAGTTTAGTGATTGCCATCTATCTTCCTTCATTTTATATCGCGGTTGTTAGCTTTCATTCAGAAATATTGCCAATAGAAATTAGTAAGAAAGTTAAATTAGCGATTAACGACATTCCTTATCGTCCCATTTTCGAAGCTATTATTATGGAGCTCTTTATTGAATTGATTAGAGAGGCGAGTATTCGGCTTCCGAAGCCGATTGGTCAAACAATAGGAGTTGTTGGCGGTTTGATCATCGGGGATGCAATTGTTAAAGCTGGATTAGTCTCGAATTTAATGGTAATTGTTGTAGCGTTGACGGCAATTTCAAGCTTTGTCGTACCGACTCTTGAGATGAATACATCCATTCGAATATTAAGATTTCCTTTCATGGCTGCCGCAGCAATCTTTGGTTTTTTTGGCATGGCAATCGGAACGATTGTATTACTTATTCATCTATTATCATTATCATCTTTGAGACAACCGTATTTTGCGCCGTTCATTCCGTTAGATACGTCTAGATTCATTGATGTATTTTTCCGGACTCCATATTTTAAGTTTCATAAACAGCAAAAGACGTTTTCATTCAGAATGAAAAAGAAAGGCCGGAAATCATAATGTTCACATTATCGAGGATCCAGTTTTTCTTGCTCCTTTTTGTTGTACAGACGGGGACTGTCTTCGTCTCTTTTCAACATCGGTTGATCAATATAGCAGGAACGACTTCATGGGTCGTATTCATCGCAGCTGGCTTAATGCATTACGTTCTATTATTGCTCTATGAAAAATTTTATAAGCGATTCAAGCCGGGGCGATTTGTTGCGGGATTATATATTGCGTATTGGTCTTTCGCGATCATTGCTTTTCTTTCCTATGTCAATTACACATTATCAGTATGGATATTCCCGAACACTCCACAAATTGTGACGATGGCAATAATCGTCGGAGTGTCGCTTTATGCAAACACAAGAAGAATCGAGGCGGTAATCAATTTACCTTCAATCATATTAGCGTTATTTCCGATTTTTATCGTCTTTTTATTTATGGCAATACCGGATCTTGTATGGACATGGTTGTTTCCAGTGAAACTAACGGAAATCAAACCACTATTGAGAGGCTTGTTCATGGCGCAGGCCACATTCATTGGTATAGAATTTTACTTGTTTTTCAGAAAGTACGTCATCCAAAAGGTTAAAGGCATGCCATTATTCATATATCAGTTAACTTGGTTCTTTTTTTTCTTTACAATTTTGGTTTTTATTCTTCTTTTTTTTCCTGTGCATGCAATCACATTCATACCGGAACCACTCCTTCACATTTTGAAAGCTCAAAAGGTTACATTCGTTGAACGGCTGGATTTGTTTTTCTTGTTCATATGGGTAATTTGGAGCGTCATTGCAATTACACTATATTTTTTCATGTGCGTCCAAGCTCGTCGAATCTATTTCAACAATGAAAATAAATTTTATACCGTCTTATTGCATTGTCTCATAATCATCGTTTCTTCGTATTTTGCAACGAAAGATCGATCCGATATGCTTCGGCAATTAATTGTCTATCCGCATATCCTTTTTACAATATTGATTCCTGCAGTAGTCATTTTGTTAAATAGGGGGAACAAGAATTGAATAAAAGAATGTTGCCGGTACTATTATTTGGGCTGTTTCTGCTTGGAGGATGTTGGGATGAAGCTCAATATAAGGACATTACAATCGTTCCAGTGATGGGATTGACAAATGGGGATAAGGTAGGAGAAGTAAAAGCGATATTTTCTTTTCCAACTTTTGATGAGGACACGATTACATACGCACAATCCGAAGGGACGGGGATTTCGACACGTGCCGCCCGTGAAGCTGCTGCCCATCATACAATGGAAGCACTTGACGTATCCCATCTTGAAGTATTGTTAATATCAAGTGAAATGGCAAAAAAAGACCTTTACCCTGAATTGGACATGTTTTTAAGAACACCAAGGAATCGCATTACAAGTTACATTGCCATTGTGGAGGGAGATATGAAACAATATTTCGATCCCCCGGGAGATCTAAAGAGCGAGGTTGCGAACTATTATCCTGAATTACTGCGTACTGCCGAACTGTATACATATATGACGGTAGGTACAATGGAAAATGCAGTGAAATTAATGCTTGAAGATTCGATGGACCTAAGTTTACCCTATTTGATCATTGATGATAGTGGAATTCCTACATTGGATGGAATTGCACTGTTCAGCAATAAAAAATTCACAGGGCAAATATTGAGAAAGCAAGATGCGGTTTTGACGGGCGTGATGCAAAGCAAACTTGGAAAATATACACGAGTCAGTTTTGAATGGAAGGAAAAAAAGAGTCCAATTACGATTCAAGTAATAAAGGTTCGTAGAAAGTTGAAAATTTCAAATGAGCAAGTCAAAATGAGTTTCGATATCGATGTTAGTGTTGAAGAATTCCCCATAAATGACTTGTACAAAAAACAAAGCCGAAAAGAGGCAGAAAAATTTCTGTCTACCGAGTTTAAAAAAAGTTTTGAAAAAATTATCGCCACAACCCAAGAAGCAAAAAGCGATATCCTCGGTGTTGGACGGAAAGTCCATGCATTCCATACGGAATTGTGGAAGAAAGGGGATTGGCAGGAAACGTATTCCACTTTATCCATCGAGGTTGATGTGAAAGTGAATATGAAAAGGACAAGTATATTGGATTGAAAAATCCCGAGCCGCATTAGCTGGCTTCGGGATTTATTCTCTTCACACTTTTCCTTTGGATATAGAATAGACGGATGCTCAAGGAAATTGCACCTATCGATAATCCCGCAATAAGGCCAACCCAGTATCCGTAAGGACCAAGTTCTGTGAAGTTTGCTGCTACATATCCAACGGGCAAACCGATCACCCAGAAAGAGATAATTGCCATTATAAACGTCATATTGACGTCCTTATAACCTCGTAATGAACCTTGAATCGGTGCCTGGATTGCATCAGATAATTGAAAGAACGCTGCAAAGATGAAAAATTGAATGGCCAGTTTAATAATAGCAGTGTCTTTCGTATACAGTGATGCAATGGGTTCTCTAAATGTCAATAAAATTATGATTGAAATAAAGCTGAAAAGAATAGCCACACCTACACCAAGGAAACTATAATGCTTTGCATCTATCGGTTTTTTCGCACCAATCGATTGTCCGACTAATATTGTGACGCCCATTGAAATACTTAGGGGCACCATATATAAGAGTGAGGTGAAATTTAAGGCAATCTGATGAGCGGAAATTGTAGCAGTTGTGTACCCACTCATTAGAAGTGTTACGACAGAAAAGATACTTATTTCCACGAATATTGATAGTCCAATCGGTACACCAATTTTCAAGATTGCTTTCCAACGCTTAAGTGAAACTGCTTCCCAATTTGAAAACAAAGAAAATGACTGAAAAGATTTCCGTTTCCATGCGAGTAAGAATGCAATGCAGAAAACCAACCAGTATGTAATTCCTGAAGCAAAGCCAGCCCCTGCACCACCCATTTCAGGGAAACCAAAATTTCCATAAATAAACAGGAAATTAAGAAAGACGTTAATGGGAGCTGATAATAGAATGATGAACATAGAAACACGGGTTGCACCAAGTGCATCAAAAAACGATCTAAATACTGTATAGGCGAATAGAGGAAGCAGCCCGATGCTCATTCCTTTTAAGTAATCAGCCGCGACAATCCTAACTTCACCTTCGAGCGGCATATGATTAAGAGAGGGGATTACGGCGAATATCATAATTGAGAATACGATTGCTGCAAGTACTATTGATAAATACAAACCTTGCTGAACAGATGGTCTAACCTCGTCCTTCTTACCGCCTCCGATAAGGTGAGCAATTATTGGCGTAAGTCCCATAATAATACCAGATAACCCCGTATAAACAGGCACCCAGAATGAGGATCCAATTGTGACACCTGCGAGGTCTTCCGTATTGTATCTACCAGTCATGAGAATATCGAAAAAAGTCATCAAGTATAGTGCGATTTGAGTAACAAGTATAGGGATAATAATTTTAAAAAGCATATTGATCTTCTGTTTTAAAGGTGTAACATCTTCCAAAATAGTTCTCCTTCCCCAACGGAATTCAGCTAAACGAGTTCCATTCGTCTTCAAGTAAAATTTACGGCTTTATGCAAATCAAACAACATTGTATCATGATTTCTTTGCTATAATAGCGAAGTGGTAAATAAGAAAATAATTAAGCATAAAAAAAGATGGATGAGGTGAATGGCCAAATGAAGCGGCCAGTGATTGTATTAACGGGTGGCGGTACAGCAGGGCATGTCTCCGTAAACGAGGCACTAATACCTGTTTTTGATGAAAAGGGATATGAAATTCATTATATCGGTTCCCATGATGGAATCGAAAAGGAATTGATAAATGGTGGTCACCCCGAGGTAACCTATCATGCGATTCAAAGCGGGAAATTGAGGCGCTATTTTTCCATGAAGAATTTTTCTGATCCATTCCGAGTTGGTACCGGCGTTTTACAAGCGTATATTATATTACAAAAGTTGAAGCCGGAAATCATTTTCTCGAAAGGTGGATTCGTTTCTGTTCCAGTCGTATTGGCAGCAAAACTTGCGAAAATCCCGGTTGTTGCTCATGAATCCGATGTTTCTCCTGGACTTGCAAATAAGTTAGCATTACCGTTTTCTAACCATATATTTACAGTTTTCGAAGAAACTTTGAATTATTTACCAAATGGTAAAGCAACTTGTACAGGAGCAGTCATCAGACCCGAAATTTTCAGCGGAATTCGTAAAGAGGGATTGCGTATTGCCGGCTTGCCTTGCGAAAAGCCAGTATTCATCGTCATGGGTGGAAGTCAAGGGTCTGCTGTACTGAACGATGCAGTGAGAAAAGAATTGGACTCTATCCTAAAGAGATTTGAAGTTATCCATCTCTGCGGTAAAGGAAATATTGATGAGTCTTTGGAACTTGTACCTGGATATTCGCAATTTGAATATGTAACTGAGGGGCTACCTCACTTGTTGGCAGCTGCTGATTTTGCTGTTTCAAGGGCGGGATCGAATGCTATATTCGAATTATTGTCTGTCCATAAGCCAATGTTACTTATTCCCCTATCGGCGGCTAAGAGTAGGGGGGACCAACTTTTGAATGCATCGCTTTTCAAGTCACTTGGAATAGCGCAAATAGTTCAAGAGGAGGAGTTGGATAATTTATCCATGATGGATCTATTTAACCAGTTGGTGAAAGAGAAAAGTGAGCTTGTAGAAAACATGAAAAAAGTTTCAAACACAAAATCTCCTGAAATGATGGCTGATTTGATACTGTCATACAAAAAATAGCTGGATTAGGTCTTAAGTAGATAGAAAATTGTCGAAAATTGTTGCATTTATCTAATAGTGAGTGTAATCTTGTTAACGGTATTACTGTCAAATAATTAGAACGAAACCCTTTCAGTTCTACTATTTGCATGGTAATATGAATACGGATAAAGAATTAACACAACAGGCCAATTGGCAAATGTGGAGGTCATTTTACATGTCGAACAATGTAGGTACCCAACGTTCTCCTTACTCAATATTTACTGGTCCGAATCTCGGGTATGTAATGGAAATGTATGAACAGTTTAAAATGTCACCTGAATCGGTGGACCCTGAGCTTGCTGAAATGTTTAGAAGCTTTGGTGCACCTTCGGTAGATGAAGCAGAACAAACTCAATCCATGGCTGCAACAGCCGTACCTGCTGTCAATTTTGGCAAGGTATTGGCCGCTTATACCTTAATCGATGCTATCCGTGCATACGGACATCTTGCTTCAGATATTTATCCACTAAACGATAGACCGAAAGACTCGACTCGCCTAGAACTTTCCTATTATGGGCTGACTGAAAGCGATTTATTGTCGATGCCAGCTTCTTTATTCCTGAAAACTCCACCGACGAACGTGGAGAATGGAATGGATGCTGTAAATTATTTGAAATCATTGTATACCGGGAAAATTGCTTATGAATTTGCCCATGTAATTGATGAAGAAGAACGTTCGTGGATTCAAACAAGAATCGAAAATGGAGAAGTTTCCATTAACCTATCGAATGAAGACAAAAAAGCAATGCTTGAAAGATTGACTAAGATTGAAGGTTTCGAAAAGTTCATACACCGCACATTTGTCGGGGCAAAACGATTCTCTATAGAAGGACTTGATTCTCTTGTTATCCTTCTTGATGAATTAGTTCGCCGCTCTGAATCACAAAGAATGAAAAAAGTATTAATTGGCATGGCTCACCGTGGCCGTTTAAATGTACTGACCCATATTTTGAATAAACCATATGAAATGATGTTTGCTGAATTTGCTGGTGTTCCTTCGGATCCTTTTATTCCTGAAGATGGAACACTAAAAACAACACGCGGTTGGTTCGGAGACGTTAAATACCATATGGGTGCTCTTTACAAAGCACCATCTGGCACTGAGCGTTTCCTTGCATATAATCCATCCCATTTGGAAGTAGTAAACCCTGTAGTTAACGGACAGACTCGCGCTGCCCAAGAAACGACGAATCATGCAGGTGCGCCTGAACAAGACATGAAGGCAGCTTACTCAATTATAATTCACGGGGATGCAGCGTTCCCTGGTCAAGGTATTGTGCCTGAAACGTTCAACTATAGCCGCGTTCGAGGATACAAGACGGGTGGTTCCATTCATATTATTGCGAATAATACGATTGGATTCACTACTGAATATTATGATTCACGCTCCACTCACTACTCTTCGGATCCTGCCAAAGGTTTTGAGGTGCCAATTGTGCACGTCAACGCAGATAGCCCAGAGGACGTAATGGTGGTAGCAGCTTTTGCATTTGAATATCGTCAAAAATTTGGTAAAGATATTCTAATAGACCTAATTGGTTACCGTAGATATGGCCATAATGAAATGGATGAGCCATTGGTTACAAACCCAATGATGTATCATCAAATCCATAAACATCCAACTGCAAGGCAGCTGTACGGAACTGAACTTGTAAATTCCGGCATTATTTCAGATACGGATGTTGAAAAATTAGATGCTGATATTTTCGCGATGATGCAATCTGCATATGACAAAGTAAAAGAAAATAAATCTGACGTTAAAAAACTTTCCGATGCAACACCTGATTACGTTATGGCAGGATATCCTGAGAATCTTGAGACAGGCGTAGAACAGGAAAGACTTGAACGTATGAATGAAGAACTTCTTACGTACCCAGAAGACTTTACTGTGTTCGGCAAGTTGGATCGTATTTTAAAACGCCGCGAAGAACCTTTTAAAGGTAAAGGGAAAATTGACTGGGCACACGCGGAACAATTGGCTTTCGGATCTATCCTTCAAGATGGTAAGCCAATTCGTATTACGGGGCAGGACGTCCAACGGGGTACATTTGCTCACCGCCATCTTGTATTGCATGATGAAAAAACGGGTGAAGAGTTAGTACCACTTCATCATATCAGTGGATCGAATGCTTCCTTTGTTGCCTATAACAGTCCTTTGACAGAATTTGCTGTAGTTGGGTATGAGTTTGGTTATAACCTTGAAAAAGACCAGGCATTATCAATCTGGGAAGCACAGTATGGTGACTTTGCAAATATGGCGCAAGTCATGTTTGACCAATTCATCTCTTCCAGCCATTCAAAATGGGGACAGCAATCAGGAATGGTAATCCTGCTGCCGCATGCATATGAAGGTCAAGGTCCAGAGCACTCCAGTGCGCGCCTTGAAAGGTATTTACAACTTTGCGCTGAAAATAACTGGACGGTTGCCAACATTTCAAGTGCAGCGAACTATTTCCACGTATTACGTAGACAGGCAAAAATGCTTGGGACTGAAGTGGAACGTCCGTTAGTCATCGTATCTCCTAAATCACTGCTTCGTCATCCACTTGTTGGTGCAGATCCAAGTGATTTAGCAAATGGTCATTTCCAAACAGTTCTTGAGCAACCCGGAACAGGTCAGGAACCTAAAAAGGTAAAGAAAGTTCTATTTGCAAGCGGAAAAATGGCAATCGATCTTGCTGAAGCAGTTAAAGACGGAGAAGGATTTGAACACTTGCACATCGTTCGCGTTGAGCAATTGTATCCATTCCCATCTGAGAAAATTGCTGATATCGTTGCACGTTTCCCTAACGTGGAAGAACTTGTCTGGGTCCAGGAAGAGCCGAAAAACATGGGCTCATGGTCATTTGCTTTACCATATCTGCAAGAAATCGCCGAAGAGAAAAAAGTTTCTTATGCAGGCCGAATTCACCGCGCAAGCCCTTCAGAGGGAAGCGGAGATGCACATAAAATTGCACAACAACGTATTATTGATGAAGCTTTGAAAAAGTAATAGCTTAATAACTATAGAAATTGATAAGTGTTACAAACCGTCGTTACGGTACAATAGAGGAGGAATTTATTGTGGCTGAGATCAGAGTACCAGAACTTGCAGAATCGATTACTGAAGGAACTATTGCAAAGTGGTTAAAACAAATAGGTGAAAGTGTTGAAAAAGGCGAATTCATCGTTGAGTTGGAAACAGATAAAGTCAACGTCGAAGTAATTTCCGAAGAAGCTGGGGTAGTTCAAGAACTTCTTGCTGCAGAAGGCGACACAGTTGAAGTCGGCCAAGTTATTGCAGTAGTCGGAGAAGGTTCTGGAGCACCTTCAGCACCAGCTGCTCCTGCTGCTCCAGAAGCGAAAGTGGAAGAAGCTCCTAAAGCTGCCGCTGCACCAGTTGCTGCGCAAACTACGGAACAAACTTCAACAGATCGCACTATCGCAAGCCCAGCAGCTAGAAAATTAGCTCGTGAAAAAGGAATCGACCTTGCCGCGGTTTCACCGGTTGACCCAATGGGCCGAGTACGTGCACAAGACGTTGCTGCTCATGGTAATGCTCCTACGGCACCAGCCGCTGCACCTGCTGCAAAATCAGCAGCGCTAACACCTGTGCAAGACGGACGTGAAACACGTGAAAAAATGACACGTCGCCGCCAAACTATTGCAAAACGTTTACTTGAAGTAAGACAGTCTACAGCTATGTTGACAACTTTCAATGAAATCGATATGTCTGCAGTGATGGAACTTCGTTCACGCAAAAAAGATGAATTCTATGATAAGAATGATGTACGTCTTGGTTTCATGTCATTCTTCACAAAAGCAGTTGTTGCAGCACTTAAAAAATATCCATACGTCAACTCAGAAATCGACGGCGATGAAATCATCTTGAAGCACTATTATGATGTAGGTATTGCCGTTTCCACTGAAGGTGGTCTTGTTGTTCCAATCGTACGTGATGCGGATCGTAAAAACTTTGCCGAGATCGAATCCAACATTGGCGAATTGGCGCTAAAAGCAAGAGACAATAAATTGACGATTGCTGATATGTCAGGTGGATCATTCACAATCACAAACGGTGGTGTATTCGGATCCCTATTCTCTACACCAATCCTTAACGGAACTCAAGTTGGTATTCTTGGAATGCACACAATTCAAAAACGCCCAGTTGCAGTTGGTGACAAAGTAGAAATCCGTCCGATGATGTACATCGCATTGTCATACGACCACCGCGTCATCGATGGAAAAGATTCTGTTGGTTTCTTGAAAATGGTTAAGGAACTAATCGAAAATCCTGAAGATTTACTTCTTGGATCTTAACAAAAGCGGAGGGCGCCTGAATAGAGGTGACGGGCATAAGACGAAGATGCGGCGTGGCGTCTTTTGCCACAGAGCAGCTTTGACTTATGACCCCGAACCTCTGGCGACCGAAGTCTGGACGTAGCTAGTAATAAGAAATACAAAGAAAGGCCCGATGTTATATCGGGCCCTTTTTCGAATTGAAGCAAGGAAGGTGATTTATATGTCATTTAAAGATTGGACAACTGCTCCAACAATCCGTAAAGTCGTCTGTAAACATGCCAATGCTGAAAAATATGTTGTCACGAATGTCCTAACTTTAGGTAAGGAATATGACGTAAAAAATGAAACAGAAGAGTTCATTTTCATCGTAGATAATTCAGGCAAAGTCGGCGGCTATTATAAAACGTATTTCGAATGAAAATTCGCTCGATGCCAAACCTAAAGGCATTGGGCGTTTTTATTGGGAGGAAGAATAGCGATGAGTTCAATTATAGTTGCTAAACAGGAACAACGACAAATAAGAACATATGAAAAGAATGAGAAGTTATTGATTCAGGAAGGCGGGTATATTTCACCCATACCTAATCTATGGGAAGATATTTTAATTGGCGTCGTCTTAAAAAAACCGATTCTATTAAAAGGCCCATCCGGTTCAGGAAAAACAAAACTTGCCCAAAGTATTTCTGAGTTTTTCCAACAGCCGATGCATAGCGTGAACTGTTCAGTCGATTTGGATGCTGAATCCCTATTAGGATTTAAGACGATAATTTCGAAAGAAGGTCAGACCGTAATCGAATTTGTGGAAGGTCCTGTTGTCCAGGCGATGAAAGAGGGACATATCCTCTATATTGATGAAATCAATATGGCAAAACCTGAAACATTGCCTATTCTACATAGTGTATTAGATCATCGTCGTATGTTAACAAATCCTTTCACGGGCGAAGTGATACATGCTCATGAGGATTTTACGGTTATCGCTGCCATAAATGAAGGATATGTTGGAACATCACCAATGAACGAAGCATTGAAAAATCGTTTTGTTTCATTCACTATTCCGTACCTTGCTGGTGTTCAGCTTAGGGAAATCATTCAAAACCTATTTCCTCAAGCAGGCGTAAGTTTGGTTGAGTCGATAATGAATATTAATGAGGATTTAAAGAAACAAGTGATGAATGGTCTTTTATCAGAAGAGGCAGCTTCAGTTAGAAGTTTATTGGATGCAATGGCACTCGCTGAGCATATTCCGGTAAGACGAGCAATTCAGTATGCAATCGCGGAGAAGTTGGATGATAAGATGGAACAGAAGCTCGTTATGGAATTAGTGGATACCTGGGTGAAATGAGGCGAATAGAGTGGTGAAGTTAAATCGGTTCATCCAATTCAATGATGAAACAATCGATGCCAACCAGCTTTTGCTTTATGAACGGCTTGGAAGGGCGCTTGCGGATGCACCGTATCTTGAATTAACCGAACGAAAACTGTTTGAACTTCAGCCGAAAGAAGGAGGAATTTCATTAAGCGTATTTTGGAGACATCGGCCGGAGGAAATTACCCATATGGGGAGACTTTCTGATGTTTATTTAATGACCGCTGGGTTTTGGAAGAATTTTTCTGTAAGTGATTGGCTAAAGTTCAGACAGCAGTATGAAAGACATCATTTAAGAAAATTCGCAGAAGAACTATTACTCATGCTGGAAGAGTTTAGATTGATGGATCTTGTTGAGAAGCAACGACCAGGTACAAGTAGGGCATTTTCTGTGAGAAGGCAATTACTGCTTCAATTCCATTATGACAGGCTCGTTTCAAATTTCAAAAAGGGATTTTATGCAGACGCCTTGATGGATCAGCTATTCATTACACTTCATGATAGTATGTTCGCACAATCGACTGTGGAATGGGAATTGCCGATCGAACAGATTCATTTAATTGCTTCATACGCAACCGATGCGACATCAACGTCCCAAATGATGAATGTCGTTGACCGTATAATTTTCATGATTGAAGAAGTTATCGAGCAGGATCTTATCCATCAGTATTATGCAATTGGCGATTCGATTTCGGAAGAGACTGCGGCGTTTCATTTTCATGATGGTATGAAGGAAGCAGAAAAAGGGGAGCCGGAAGTCAAAGAAACAATTGACGAGGTGTTCCGCACATGGCATCGGGAAAATGAAAGTGAGTCTGGCGTCCATCTTGAATATGAACTTGAACATGGCAGAGCGGGTAGGGGAGACGGCAGCAACGTGGCAGAAGGAAATGAAAATGCCGAAATCCAAGAAACCGGGACTGGTGAATCAGAGGGCAACGAAAGCGGGCAATGGTCCGATGAAGAGCATGAACAAACTGACAAGAAAATTGCGCAGAAAAAAGCCGGGAAAGAATTCGGGAAAGAGCATGCGCATGTAGTTTTCGAGGAAAAAGTGGTCGAAGCGGTAAGTAATGAAGCGAATAAGATTAAATTGTTAAAATGGCGTGAAGAACATAAGCCCTATATCCGTTCATTTGTTGAAGAGATGAAGAAACGGATTGAAATGAAAGAGGATGCACGAAGAACTGGGTTGCCCAAAGGCCGATTATCGCCAAAGCTAACGACGATACTTGTTGATGAACGCCCAAGACCATTTTATCGAAAAAACATTCCTTCCGATAAGTTAGATGCAGTTTTCGGTCTGTTAGTTGATGGATCTGCTTCCATGATGGACAAACTGGATGAAACGAAGAAGGCGGTCTTGATGTTTCATGACGTGTTACGTCAGCTTGCCGTACCGCATGAAATCTCATCGTATTATGAGGATGCCAACCATGCGACAAAGGAGCTCCAACCAAATGTATTTGGTCTGATGCATACGTTCATGGAACAACGTCAGGATAATGGGTTGTCAATCCTTTCATTTGAGACGAACGAAGATAACCGAGATGGTTTTGCGATTAGGTGGATGACGCGAAGACTTTTGGCGAGACCTGAAAAAAATAAGTTTTTACTTGTTTTCTCGGATGGTGAACCCTCCGCATTCGGCTATGATCGAAATGGTATTTTGGATACGAGGGAAGCTGTGATGGAAGCGGAGAAGCAAGGAATTTCCGTCATTCATTTATTCTTGGCGTCTGAAGAACCAACCGATGACCAACGTGCGTTGTTTTCAATGATGTTCGGGAATAAATCAGCGGCTTCTCATTCGGTTGAAAACTTTACGGATCAGACGTTGAGGATTTTAAGAAAGTTGCTGGCTATTGCGATTGGGTGAGTGAAGGTCCATTCTTCCGCGGTTAGGGTCCGTTCTTTCTAACAAGGGCCCATTCTTTTGCTGGCAAGGTCCGTTCTTTCACTGCGCGGGTCCATTCTTTCTTACAAGGGCTCATTCTTTTGATGCCAAAGTCCATTCTTTTACGAATACTGGATAGTAGCGAAGAGTTCTCGTTTACCTTGGAAAAGTTCGCATTAATGGATGAAGAGTTCTCGATTACTATCGAGGAGTGCTCATTAATGTATAATGAGTTCTCATTTACTGCGTAAAAGTTCTCATTAATCGTGAAGAATTATCGTTTACTACGCTAAAATAATTATTTTACAAAAGGGGGTGCATGGATATTAAGTACAAACTAATTTCCTTACTCATTGCAGCGAGTTTAATTTTGTCGGCATGTTCGGCAGATGTCAAAGCAGACCAGAAGACAAATTCTGAACTTAAAAAGGACAATGCATTGTCCAAATACTCTTCCGAGGAAATCGAATACGCAAGGGTTTGGTTGCAACTTGGACCAAATCAAGAAATTGATGAACTAAATGTTTGGCATATTTCTGCTGGTGAACCACTCAATCCCGATGATGAAACGAGCGCAGTCTATCCGGAGAACGTTATTCAATTGGCCGGTTCACGACTGATCGATGGATCGGTTACATATAGTAGTAATGGGAATGGCACCATTAATATATATAACGTTCCGTTACGTTGGGATGGAAAATACCCTGCCGGTAAGAGCTTTTATGAGGATTTTATTAAAAATAAAAAGGTCGTATCCATCAATCTGGGTGACGATGAAAAAGTTATAAGGCTTATCAAATTACTTCATATTCACTAAGTTAAATAAAAACAGGTGAGGGGAGCTAAAATAGCTTCCTTCACCTGTTTTAGGATCTTAATACGGCCGCTGTGGGGATTGTGTTTTTTCGTGCACAGCAAGAAGACGTTGTTTCAATTCTTCCTCCATACGAGCAATCTCCACTTCAGCAGCTTTTCGTTTAGCACGACCATCCGCTTGAATAACAAGCGTTTCTTCAATCGTTTGTATCAAATTCTCTTGTGTCTTTTTCAACGTATCGATTTCAATAATGCCACGTTCGTTTTCTTTTGCAGTTTCAATTGAATTGACCTTCAACATCTCTGAATTCTTCAAGAGCAGATCATTCGTTGTTTTTGTCACTAATTTTTGCGACTCCACTGCTTTTCTCTGGCGATTCAATGTCAGAGCAATGGCAATTTGGTTTTTCCATAATGGAATGGAAGTCATGATGGATGATTGAATCTTCTCCGCAAGAGTCTGGTTTGTTTGTTGAATCATCCTAATTTGTGGAGCACTTTGGATTGTAATCTGTCTTGATAGTTGCAAATCATACAACCGTTTTTCCAACCGGTCGAGGAACTGACCCATGTCATTCACTTCCTGGAATGCCATCTGATCATTTGACAGTTCAGCTTCTCTCTTCATTTCCGGTATAATGACATTGGCAATCTCATCCCGCTTCAACTCAGCTGCTGCAATATAGACATTCAAAGCTTGGAAGTATGTCTTGTTTTGTTCGTATAAGCTGTCGAGCATTTGGACATCTTCAAGCAAGCCTCGTTTTGAATGCTCAAGCTGAACACCAATACGATCTATTTGTGTGCTTAGTTTTTGATACTTTGTCATCATCTCTTGAATGGAGCGGGTAGCTTTTTTAAATAGACGGGCTAAGCCAGATTTCTTCTTCTCGGATAAATCTTCAGGATCAATTTCCGAAAGCTTGCTCATTAAGTCACTCAGTACATCTCCAACAGGCCCGATATCTTTGCTTTGCACATGGTCTAACATTTTATGAGAAAAACGGGATAATTCATTTTGGGCATTTGCACCATATGTTATGATTGCTTCGTAATTCCCAACAGGGATCTGCTCCGCAAGTTGCTTTGCTTTTTCCTGTTCTTCGGGAGTCAAGCGGTCCATAAGCTTAACGGCTACCTGCCCATTACTTTGTTCCGTTTGCATTTCTTTAGGTAATAAAGGTTCATTTACATTAAATGGATTGTCCAATAGGTCATCCATGGTCTTTACCTCATTATTTGTCATATTATTCCCTGTCATTACGCATTTCTCCTTTCATCTCAAGCAACGGCTTATTCTTTTTCATTGTAACATCCACATAGTCCAATTCGAGTTGAAGTTGTTCAATATCTGTAGCAAGTGCACCTCTTAAATCCTGCTCCAACTGTCTATTCACATCATTTAGTGTTTCCCTTGTATGTTGAAGAGCAACTCTGATTTCCTGATCTTTTAAAGGTTGGTTCACAAGGATTGCATATTTGGAAGTCAGTTCGACTGCAGAATCAAGATGGGAGTAGAAAAATTTTTCTACATGGTAGAACTTTTTAGGGTTTTTGCGTACTATGGTTAGAATCCTTTTCGCTAAATTATTTATCTCGTAAACCTGTTTGAACGCTTGGACAGAACGGACTTGACCATAGAGCCCATTCAGTTTATTAATTTTAGTCTTTGCTTCATTCATTTGAGATTTGATGTGTTTAAATTCTGATCTTGACATTCCAAGTTCTTTAACATTTGAGGAAAGTTGTATTTGTTTAATCGTGAAATTACCGCCCAGGTAAATTGCAATCATTAGGCCTGTCGCAGCGAGTGGATTCATGCCTGCTGCCAAGGTCATTGTTAACCAAGAGCCGAAACTGATAGGTGCTGTTATTAAGTGTCTTTGGAAAAACTGTTTGACTTCTTTCAATATCTCCAGGCCTCCTTGCTTTTCTCTTCATATTACTTTATACGTTTAACGTGGCTTTAAGTTTCATGTCTCTAGTGCAATTATACCTGATTTGTAGTTGAATTACAGTGTTATTAACGCCGAATCCAATTACTTGGATAGTTCCAATAGATTTGATAAAATAAATCCACTCACATTCGAATAATGGGGGGAAGAAAAATGGATTATGAAATTATTTATATGAAAGCGGATTATGAGCCATGGTGGATGTTCGAAGACTGGGAAACCACGATCCAGTCCAGAAGAAAATTTGATACGGCAACGGATGCCGAATTATACCTTGATGAATTAAAAAAAGAATTTGAAGCAAAATATAAGTATAAAGAAGAGCGAGATAGCTGTTTTTTTGCTTATTGGTCTGAAACGGAACGTTGTTTCTGTGATGGTTGCGACGAGGATCTACAAATTTTTCACGGACTTCTCTCCTTGGTTGATGGTAAACCATCCACAATGATAGATAAATAATTCGAATATTTGATATTGTTATATTGACAAATATTATGGGTATGTTATAGTATCAGTAACTAAAAGCAATACCGAAGAAAACGTATTCACGTATTACAAAAGGTGATCGGCGTTGTCGGTACTTTTTGTAATATGTGAATTTTTTTCATGTATTAGTAAGTAAATTATTTGGAGGTAGTCACACATGAAACAAGGTACTGTAAAGTGGTTCAACTCTGAAAAAGGCTTCGGATTCATCGAAGTTGAAGGGGAAGACGATGTATTCGTACACTTCTCTGCTATTCAGGGAGACGGATTTAAAACTTTGGATGAAGGTCAACAAGTTGAATTCGAAGTTGTAGAAGGCAATCGTGGTCTTCAAGCTGCTAACGTAGTGAAACTATAATTCGTCAGATAAAAGAGGCCCTTCACCGGAGCCTCTTTTTTATTTATTTCCGTGGAAAATGTCCCATGCAACGGAAATTAAGGTTTAGTTACCGACTCTAATGTGGAAGTAACAATGAATTTCTCATTATTTTCGACTTCCATAATCGCTTCTCGTTTAACCTCACCGTATCCTTCAACAAAATATTTTCTATTTACTGCATTATTTTCTTTTGATTCAATTACGAATGCATTATCGAATTTTTGGTAAGGGGTTTCAACTGTAACACCGGTTTCAGTAATCTTCCACTTGCCGAAAGTAGTGCCGACTTCAAATGGTTTTTTCAAATAAATACCTTCCGGTTCCATTGCCTCAATTTCCGAGAGGGAAGGGAAGTCCTCATTCATATCTACTGGAGTATGATTAATTATTGTAATCTGATTCTCCTCGATCTTATAAATATGCCTAATGGTGACTCCGCCATTATTTTCATGAACCCCTACGATATTTTCATATGGCATGGCAAACGTAAGATCTAATTCTGCAAATTCATTTCCTTCACCAAGGAAATGCGCTTTTGAACCATCTGGCATAAAGTAATCCTTCAGCGACTTATCGACAGTCTCTTTCACTTGATTATTGCCATTTTCCGTAACTTGGTCCGGATCGTTTGACTCCCCGCTATTGCCTGAATTATTTAATGTAGTTGTTTTGCTTGAGCATCCCATGATTAATAGGGTTGAAAATACCAGCAAAATGAGCAGACGATACATCCTCATGAAAAACACTCTCCTTTTCAAATAATATACCCGAAATAAAATTGATTATCCTATTTGAAAGTAAAGTAAAATCAGCTACAGGCGGCATTCAAAGCCGTTACGAAGAACGGCTTTTGCGAGTAAAAGCGAAGCGTTAGGAGCACATCTTTGTCCTCTCAGGTCGCTTCGGTCTTGAAAGAAAAGGTAAAAACCACCTATTTTCAAGACCTCCACCGCCTGTCGAGGCTAAACGCCGCCTTCCGCTTTATATTAAAAAACCGCTTTTCCCAAATGAGAAAAGCGGTACGGTTAGAGATTAGTTGGATACAGCTTGTTGTTCCTTCCACTCCAAGTATTCATCATATTGCATCATTTTATCAAAAATTGTACCGTCTTCACGGATTTCAATAATTCTGTTCGCAACAGTTTGGATAAATTGCTGGTCATGTGAAGTAAATAACATAGCACCTTTAAATGCCATCAAGCCATTATTCAGCGCTTGGATAGACTCCAAATCCAAGTGGTTCATTGGCTCATCCAATAGAAGGACGTTTGCATTTGTTAACATCATCTTGGAAAGCATGCAACGGACTTTTTCTCCACCAGATAGGACAGATGGTTTCTTTTTAACTTCTTCACCAGAGAAGAGCATACGACCAAGGAAACCACGTAAGAATGTTTCAGTCTGATCTTCAGGAGAATACTGGCGAAGCCACTCAACTAAAGATGCCTCGTTTCCTTCGAAAAATTCACTGTTATCGAGAGGGAAGTATGCATTTGTTGTTGTTACACCCCATTTGTATGAACCTTCATCTGCTTCTGATTCACCAGCAAGGATTTCCAATAATGCTGTTTTCGCTAATGGATTACCTAAAAGTATAATTTTATCTTCTTTATTCATCGTAAAGGTTGCGTCTTTTATCATCACTTTACCGTCTTGCGATTTTGAAAGACCTTGAACAGTAAGGACATCGTTCCCGATTTCACGTCCGATTTGGAAGTTGACGAATGGATAACGACGGGAAGATGGGCGAATATCATCCAATTCGATTTTTTCGAGAGCTTTTTTCCTTGAAGTGGCTTGTTTCGATTTTGATGCATTCGCACTGAAACGTGCAACGAATGCTTGTAATTCTTTGATCTTCTCTTCTTTTTTCTTGTTTTGATCTTGAGCCATTTTCAATGCCAATTGGCTGGACTCATACCAGAAATCATAGTTTCCTGGGTAAAGTTGAATTTTAGAGAAATCAAGATCCGCGATTTGTGTACAAACTTTATTCAAGAAGTGGCGGTCATGGGATACAACGATAACAGTGTTATCGAAGTTGATTAGAAACTCTTCAAGCCATTGGATCGCTTTTAAGTCCAAATGGTTCGTAGGCTCGTCAAGAAGCAAAACGTCAGGTTTTCCGAATAGCGCTTGTGCTAGAAGGACCTTAACTTTATCTGAACCTGTGAGCTCCGCCATTTTCACATTGTGAAGGGATTCGCCTATTCCAAGTCCTTGTAGCAAGATGGCTGCTTCTGATTCAGCTTCCCATCCATTCAACTCACCGAATTCGCCTTCAAGTTCAGCTGCACGCATGCCGTCCTCATCAGAGAAATCCTCTTTCATATAGATTGCATTTTTTTCGGTCATGATATCATATAGACGTTTATGCCCCATGATGACCGTATTAAGTACTTCGCTTTCTTCATACTCGAAGTGGTTTTGCTTTAGGACGGCAAGACGCTCATCCTTGTTCATGATGACATTACCTGTTTGCGGTTCTATTTCACCTGACAAAATTTTAAGGAATGTCGATTTTCCGGCACCGTTTGCACCGATTAAACCATAGCAATGACCCGGGTTAAACTGTATATTTACATCTTCAAACAGTTTACGGTCACCGAATTGAAGACTTACATTACTGACTGCTATCATAAAAATCCTCCTAAATTCACAATGCTCCTATTATAGCATGAATCCACACAATAATGGTATTGTGTTCAGTCCGTTATCCGCACTTTTTGATCAATGATCATTGATCAAAAAGTTGTCTGATATATAAAAACTGGACTCCAATGTAATCCGGTTTTGAATTGGTTCATTTCCAGTTTTCAGTTATGAATTCATCTCGTCCGGATTTTGCACGATCTTCTTCATAATGAGTCTTTTCTTTTAAATAATAATCCTGATGGTATTCCTCCGCACGGTAAAACGTTTCCGCAGGCCTGATAACTGTTACAATTGGCTTTGAGAATCTTCCACTTTGTTCAAGTTTGACTTTCGAAAGTTCTGCAGCCTTTTTTTGTACTTCGGTATAGTAGAAAATAGCAGTGGAATACGAATGTCCACGGTCTTGGAATTGACCATCTGCATCAGTCGGATCAATTTGTGGCCAATATAAGTCAAGCAATTCGTTATAGTTGAAAAGGGAAGGGTCATATGTAATTTCTACAACTTCCAAATGTCCTGAATCTCCACGCTTTACATCTTCGTATGTAGGATTCTCTACATGGCCACCCATATATCCCGATACAACATCATGGATGCCTTCCCAATCCTTAAACGGCTTTACCATGCACCAGAAACAACCTCCAGCAAAAGTGGCCTTCTCTAATTTTTTCTCTGTCATCATGCACAACCCCTTTCGAGGAAATTGTATCATAGTCTCTTATGATTTTGTTTATATAAAACAAAAGAAAGATTGTTTTTCTGTTTGCAAGCAAACAGAAGCACAATCTTTCCGTAAGGTGCCAATGAGTGGTAATGCGTTTTAGGAAATCAATAGCAAATAAAGCTAGCACCAATAATGATTAACAGGATGAAAAGCACTACAATTAAAGCAAAGGAGGAATTATTTCTCCCGAATTCACGTCCCATTTATACCACCACCTTCAACATATCTTATGCTGTGGATGGACTCATGATTGGGGAATCAGCCGCTACAAACACAAATTAACATGGTATACTTATGAGTAAAACGGAACCCGTGCTTGACACGAGTCGTCCCTATAGGTGACTTGAATTTTTGGAGGAATCGGATTTGAAAGAAGACCAATACGAAGGGCCAGTTCGTAGACGAAGAAGAAGGAAATTACGGGTTGGTAGATTATTTATGACGATTTTGTTCATCGCTTTCATTGCAATCGGCCTTTTTTCATATTTTCAATATAAAGAGGGGAAAAAGTTAGCAAGTGGCAATGAAATCGATCCAGGTTCTTTTACGGGAGATGTTGTTGACCCGAAAAAACCATCAGTCGAAAACTTCTTATTATTAGGCATTGATAATGATGGAACCGGCAAATCACGAACCGATACAATGATGGTTTTGTCATGGGATAAAAAATCGGGTTCCATCCGACTCGTTTCGTTCATGCGTGATATCTATGCAGATATACCCGGGTTTAAGTCATACAAACTGAATACGGCATATTATTTAAATGGGGTACAATCGACAAAGGACACAATCACAGGAATGTTCGGGATTCCAATCCATCATTATGCAATCGTTGACTTTGACAATTTCGAATCGATTATCGATATTGCGTTTCCTAAAGGTATTGAAATCAATGTGCAAAAAGAAATGCATGAAAAAATCGGGGTTACTTTAATGCCTGGTAAACAGAACCTTAATGGAAAAGAGCTCCTTGGATACGCGAGATTTCGTGCAGATGCTGAAGGGGATTTCGGAAGAGTTGCAAGACAGCAGGAGGTCATATCAGCTGTAAAAGAAGAAGCACTCCGTCCGAGAATGATTCGCCATGTTCCTAAATTATCCGGTGCGATTTCAGGCTTCATCCAAACAGATTTGACAGCAAAAGATGAAATCTCAAAGGCGCTCAATCTTCTTATGAAAGGAAAGGTCGACTTAAAGACCATGACAATCCCTGTTGAAGGAACGTATAGTTTTAACTACTATCCACATGCGGGATCTGTAATTGAAGTTGACGTGGAAAAGAACAAGGAAGCGATTTCCGCTTTTTTAAATATGAAAATTGATTGAGGGAGGGGAGAATTTGGAACAACCTAATAAGTCTAAAACAACGGGACAAGCAGTACCTGAAAACATAGGGACACCATGGATTATTCGTTTCTTAGGTGGAAAGGCAACAATGTTCATCCTCCTTTCCATTCTTTTAATCGGCCTTATCATTTTAGTGTACAGTAAAGTTGATTTTATCTTTTATCCAATCAAAGTGTTTTTTTCTACTGTTGTATTGCCGATCATACTTGCGACAATCGCCTACTATTTGTTAAGACCGATACTGCGCTTTTTGGAGCGTTTAAAAATACCACGAGTATGGGGAATTTTTATCATTTTTATTGGATTGATAGGTTTACTTACATTATTAGTCTTTCTTGTATTTCCCTTTTTGAAGGGCCAGTTTTCTAATTTGATTGAAGAGTTTCCGACATATTTTAAGCAGATGCTTATTAATATCGATTCCTTTTTAAGGACATCCATATTCTCATCCTATTATCTTGAAATGGATATTAATATTAATAAGTTTTTAGATAATGGATTAGGGAATATCGGACAATTTTTTGCCGACACAGTCGGTGGAATTGCCTCAGGTATTACTTCGTTCATCTCTGCTTTGACTGGATTCGTTTTAGCTATTATTACAGTACCTTTCATCCTCTTTTACTTACTAAAAGACGGGGATAAGTTGCCAATCATGATTAAAAGAATGCTGCCCCCACGTCTCCGGGATGACGCTGAAGATATTATGAAAGATGCCGATCATCAGATAAGTGCGTATATTCAAGGACAAATCCTTGTTGCCATCTGTATCGGCATAATGGTTTCGATTGGATTTCTTATTATTGGCATGAAATATGCATTATTATTAGGGGCACTTGCAATGTTTACGAGCGTTGTACCGTATTTGGGACCTATTATTGCAATTACTCCAGCGGCTATCATCGCTATTGTCGCTTCTCCATTTATGTTAGTGAAATTGGCTGTAGTATGGACAATTGTTCAATTTGTTGAAGGGAAATTCATATCACCGCAAATAATGGGTAAATCATTGCATGTTCATCCCATTACGATTATTTTCGTTTTATTGACAGCGGGTTCACTGTTTGGAGTAGTCGGAGTGGTTCTTGGGATACCAGGATACGCGCTATTGAAAGTAGTATTTACACATATGTTCGATTTGTTGAAACTGAGATACGATAAGCATGAGCCAGACCCAACCATGCATTACGAGAATCCTGAAGAAAAGTATTGAGTTGCTCATAATATGATTATGTAAACTGATTAGCTTAAAAGGAGCTATTGTATTGAAAAAAGTTATTTATTGTTTACTGATTCTGTTAATTATCACGATTTTGACCAGCTGCTCCAATGAAAGGGACAAGCCTGTCGAGATTATGATATCCGCAGCAGTCAGCTTAACAGATGCCCTGAATGAAGTGAAAGAGAATTATGAAACAACAAATCAGAATGTACAATTGACATTCAATCTCGGCAGTTCCGGTAAATTGGCAAACCAAATCGACCGAGGCGCCCCAGTAGATATGTTTTTATCCGCAAGCTCAAAAGACATGGATACCATTGCCGCCAAAGGGCTTATTGATGAATCTACTAAGGTGGAGTTTGCTTCCAACTCTCTTGTATTAATCACCCATAGAGATAATTCAACAACTATAAATTCATTCGAACAGATTCAACCAGAAAAAATTGCACATTTTTCTATTGGAGAGCCTAATAGTGTTCCAGTAGGTAGATATACGAAGCAAGTTTTCGAACGTCTTGGTATTTGGGACCCATTACAAAGTAAACTGGTCATGGGTTCAGACGCCCGTCAAGTTTTGACGTATGTTGAAATGGGTAATGTGGATTTTGGTGTCGTCTATTCCAGTGATACGGTAATAACTGATAAAGTAAAAGTTCTTGCTGAAGCGGACGATGAATGGCATGAATCGATTACTTATCCGGGAGCAATTATTAATGATTCCTTACATAAAAAAGAAGCACAAGCATTCCTTGACTATTTAACAAGTGAAGAAGGGAAAGCCGTTTTAAAGAAATATGGATTCAAGTAATCAAATAGGGAGGTATCAATGTGAATGGCGTAGACTACACACCATTACTTTTATCAATGAAAGTGGCGGCCATTTCGACCTCCATCGTATTTTTGACAGGTGTTTATTTTGCTCATTTATTTACACGAAAAAGCTTTTTCGGTAAAAGTATCATCGAATCTTTCTTCATGCTCCCACTTGTCCTCCCCCCAACCGTTGTAGGATTTGCCCTTCTTGTTTTATTCGGGAAAAAGGGATGGATAGGTAGTTGGCTTCTTGAATGGTTCGACTTACAAGTTGTATTCACTTGGATAGGGGCTGTTATCGCCTCGATTGTCGTTTCATTTCCATTAATGTATCAAAGTGCTTCCGCCGCTTTTAGTAGTCTTGATAGTCGGCTTGAAAACGCTGCAAGAACGATGGGGGCTTCTGAATGGCGTGTGTTTTGGACAGTCGCATTTCCTCTTGCTTGGCCAGGTTTATTAGCCGGCCTTGTATTGTCATTTGCAAGAGGACTTGGAGAATTTGGCGCAACGCTTATGTTGGCTGGTTTTATTCCAGGTAAAACAGATACTATCCCGATGGCCATCTATTTCGCTGTCGAATCCGGACAAATGGAACAAGCAACTTTCTGGGTCGTAATTATTGTTGCCTTAGGTTTTAGTACGATCATGTGGCTAAATTGGTGGAGTAAAAGAAATATGAGACGTTTTTCGGCGGATAAGAGTAGGTGATTGAGTGTTAGATGTACAAATAAAAAAGCAACTATTTCATTATGACTTGGAAGTAGATTTTTCAGTAGGGAATGAAAAAGTGATCCTCTTTGGTCCATCTGGCTCCGGAAAAACAACAATACTGGATAGTATTGCAGGTCTTAACAAACCTGATTCCGGAAAAATATGTTTAGGTAACAATTTGTTTTTTGATCAAAAACAATGGATGCCTACTCGGGTTCGAAATGTTGGATATCTGTTCCAAGATTACGCCCTTTTTCCGCATATGACCGTTGAAAAGAATATTTATTATGGAATTCGAAAAAAAGAGCAAAATTCTGCTATCGAGAAGATTCTCGATGTCCTTCGAATCCATCATTTATGGACGAAGTTTCCTCATCAAATTTCCGGAGGGGAAAAACAGCGAGTGGCACTTGCGCGGGCGTTGGCGACGGAGCCGTCTGTTTTACTGCTTGATGAACCTTTATCCGCACTGGATAAACAGACACGCACCGAATGTCAGGATGAAATACTTCGAATCCATGAGTTCTGGAAAATCCCGTTTATAATCGTTACGCATGATATGGACGAAGCGGAAAAGCTTGGTAATAAAATTATTTTCCTTGAAGAAGGTAAAATTATAAAAACGACTACTGTTTGACAGATAATCCGTCAAATAGAGTCGTTTTTTAGTGGTATTCACGCCTCTTTGAAATGTGAAAGCAATGAATTATAATCTTCGGGTGTGTCTACATCGAATAAAAGTCTATGATCCTCACATGGCAGCCGTTTCCCCTGATTGTAAACGCGTCCCCGTATGATTTCTCTCGCTCCTTTATCCCCGCGTATATTCAGTAGAGCAGGGAAAAGGGAAGAGGAGAAGAGAATGGGTGGTTTCATTAACCCATCATATGAAGCTGTAGCTACATACTGACTGTTAGGATTCTGATTAAAACAATTAATCATTTCATTAATCATAAGTTTTGTAATGAAGGGCTGGTCCGCCAAAAGAACAATTGCTGCTGATGCCCCGTGTTCCATAGCATGCTTAATGCCGCATTGTAAAGACACGGATTGACCTTCATTGGAATTTGGACAAGGAAGTATCGTACATTTTTTGTGTGTCCTCATGCGGCTTGGAATCCAGTAAAGTTCATCGTCAGCATTTGTCACAACGAAGATTTGATCCAATGCTGAGTCAATCGCCGTATCAAGTGCAAGACTTCCAAGTGTCATCTTTCCAACCTGAAGTGCCAATTTATTCTCCCCCATACGACGGCTTTGACCGGCTGCTAAATAGATGCCAACGACGGCCATACCGCTGCACTCCTTCTGACGGATATCATTTCCGCAATAATACTAACTGCAATTTCTTCAGGCCCCTCTGCGCCAATTGATATACCGATTGGGGAATTAAGCCAATCAGGAATGTCTCCCCCTAATAACCGCGATGTTCGTTTTTTTGATCCCAATAAACCGGCATATAGTAACTGTTCATCTTGTATCCTCTTTAAAATAAGCTTATCGACTTGAAAATCATGTGTCATAATAACAACTGAATCAAGTTGAGTAAAAGTTATGTTCTTAAGTAATTCTTCAATACTGCCTATTTGGAAAGAGGCAGCTGATGGGAAGTGTTTTTCTGAACAAAGGGACGGTCTCCAATCACAAATGTGTACACTATAGCCAACTTTCGCGGCCAAAGCTGCAAACGGCCTTGCATCCACGCCTGCTCCGAATACGTATAGAACGGGTTCGGGCCAAATCGCTTGGTAATAGAAAGATTCATCTTCAATCCACCTGCGTCCAGCAGCTTGCTGATAAGGGTGCGGAGTTTCATTGATTTTATTAATAGGCAACGTACCGATTTGGTATGGTTCACTACTAAAATGGTAGTTGAAATCTCCTTCCAATTCCTGCAAGAAGGTAACACATTGCTTTTTTTGCAAATGATCATGCAGAAATAGTAAGCCTTTCCTAAATTCGTTGTCAACATCTCTTAACAGAACGGTAACAACCCCATTGCATCCCGCACCGCGCCCCCATCCAAGATCATCTTCGGAACTTAAGTCGAATTCACAAACCTGCACTTGGCCTGTATGAAAAAGTTCTCTTGCCCTGCTTTGTAAGTCAGCTTCAAGACATCCACCGCTAAGCATACCGATTTTTGAACCGCGTTCTGTAAAGAACATCCAAGCGCCTTCTCTTCGGTATGCAGATCCCTCAACGTGTACGATTTGTGCAAGGACAATGGCCTGATCGTTTTTGATAATTGTATCAATCATTTGTGGAATAAATCCCATTCATCTTCACCTCAACTATTCATTTTATAGAACAGTTTCATCCAATAACTGTCGGTTTATTCGAAATCCGGATTATAAATGAGGGTAATCTTGGCAAATATAACTACTAGTTGAGATTGCGTTGGTATTTAGTAAGGGAGGAAAAAGTTTTGCAGAATGGATTTCCAAAAATAGTTGGTACTGCTGAACAACGAATTGATGCGGTAGAAAAATCTACAGGAAATGTCAAATACCTTGGAGATAAATTGTTGAAGGGAATGTTACATGCAAAGATTGCCACGAGTACAGAGGCTCACGCACGTATTAAATCAGTTGATACAAGTGAGGCTTGGAAAGTGCCTGGTGTCCGAGCGATTGTGACGGGAGAGACTTTTCCTTTTCCGATTGGACCAATACTCGCAGATCGTCCTCCAATTGCTTTTGAGAAAGTTCGCTACTATGGCGAACCGGTTGCAATCGTTGTTGCAGATTATCCCTATCAAGCAAAACAGGCTGCAAATAAGATAGTCATTGAGTATGAGAAACTGCCTGTTGTAAATTCACTTGAACAAGCATTTCAAAGTGATGCACCTGTTATCCATGAACAATTGGGTCAGTATACTAAAATCATTGACAATGTCTATCCCGTTCCGGGTACCAACATTGCCAGTCATATTAAAATCAGAAAAGGCGAATTCGGCCAAGCATGGGCAAGTTGCAAAGATACAATTACGGCTACATATTCATTCAATCTTTCAGATCACGCGGCAATGGAAACACGCTCTGCGACTGTGGAGATTAATCCTGACGGACGCGTCATTGTCCATTCTACAAGTCAATCACCTTTTACAATCAAAAAGATATTAAACCAATTTTTCAATATCGAAGTTGGTAAAGTTGTCGTCCATATACCGATGTTAGGCGGTGCTTTTGGTGGAAAAGGTGCAGTTCAACTTGAACCACTTGCTTATTTAGCATCCAGTGCAGTTGGAGGAAAACTAGTAAAGCTGCATTATGAATGTGAAGAGGATATGATGACCGCGCCTTGTCATATTGGATTTAATGCAACTGTAAAATTGGGTGTCAATGAAGAAGGGAAACTGATAGCTGGCCAGTATACATTTTTGATAGAAGCAGGCGCCTATTCCGATCAGGCAGCAGGTATCACTCGTGCCGCTGCTATTGATTGTACGGGGCCTTACCATATCCCTAACGTTTGGTGCGATTCCTATTGCATGTATACGAATCATCCATATGCTACCTCATTTAGGGGATATGGCCATCCGGAGCTCACTTTTGCGATTGAACGGACGATGGATCAATTTGCGAAGCAATTGAATATGGATCCAATAGAATTCCGATTACTGAATGCTATTAAACTTGGACATTCTACACCAACGCAATCCGTATTGAATGAAAACAATATCGGGGATGCTGCGAAATGTATGACAAGGGCAAAAGAGTTGATTGAATGGAATCGATATAAAAACAATTGCCCTTGGATACAAATACCTGAACGGACATACGGTAGGCAGACAAATCATCGGAACAGGGGTTCATGTCCAAAAACAATTAACAGAAATGGATAAAGAAACAGGGTTCGGCGACCCAGGGCCATGGTGGTCTGTCGGTGCACAAGCAGTGGAAATTGAATGGGATGAACAGAATTTCACTTATGAAATCGTGAAAGCGGTAACTGTAATGGATGGCGGAACAATCATAAATCCAATGACTGCTACCCAGCAAATGCGTGGTGGGATTTTCTTAGGGTTAAGCATAGCAAGTGGTGAATCATTCGAGTTCAATGATAAAGGTGTCATCCAAAATCCGGATTTCCGAACGTACCAGCTAATGCGGTTTGGTGAACAGCCTAAAGAATATATCGTTGAGTTCGTTGAGACACCCTCAGCGGATGGACCTTATGGCGCAAGAGGAATTGGGGAATATGGAGTAATTGGAGCTGCTTCAGCATTGGCAAACAGTCTCTCATCAGCAACTAAGACAGAGCTGAACAAACTCCCATTAACACCGGAAATGATATGGCGTACAAGGAGGGCAAGCTATGATAAATTCAAATACAAGCAAATATACTATTGTTTCTTTACTTGTAAATGGGTCTTCCCACGACGTAATGATTCGATCCGCTGATACACTGTTAGAAACGTTACGGGAACAAGTAGGACTGACAGGCGCCAAACTTTCATGTGGTAATGGAGATTGTGGTGCATGTACAGTATTAGTTAATGGAAAACCAATGCATTCGTGTTTGACACTAGCGATAGAGTCAGTAAACGATGAAATCACGACAATTGAAGGAATGAGGCACTCTGAAATTAGGGAAGCCTTTGTGGAACAATGGGCTATTCAATGAAAAGATGCCGTCAAGTCAGTTTTACAGGCTGTGTTGATAATACATACATTAGTCTGAAGGTTAACTAATATTAATCTGTTTTGTGGTATAATTGCATAACAAATACTGGAAGGAGAGTTATATTGGGGGGAATATCCAACTCTTTCGAACTGTTTTCTACTATCCATCTTGCTACGATTATTGTTTTGTTCTGTTTAATAGTCTATCTATTTTGGCAACGTAGGAATTTAAGCAGCAGGCATACTGAGCAGTTGAAAACCTATGAGCGAATCGTTGCTGGATCACTTTTAGCTATGGAGATCACCTATCATATATGGTTGGTTACAAGTGGCAGATGGGCTGCGGACGATTCATTACCATTAGAGTTATGTAGCATTTCACTATTTGTCGCAATTGCTCTGCTTTGGACAGGAAATAGGTATTTAGTTGACTTTGTTGTTTTTGCTGGGATTGGAGGAGCCATTCAAGCGATTGCTACTCCTGTTTTAGACATGAATTTTCCTCACTTTCGTTTTTTTCACTTTTTCTATACACATGCTGGTATTATCTTGACTGGCCTATATTTCGTTTGGGTGAAAGGTTATGTACCAACATTTAAAGGTGTTATAAAAACAATGATGTTTCTTAATATAATTTTGCCAGTCATTATGGTAGTTAATTGGCTATTCGATGGAAATTATATGTTCCTACGAATGAAACCGCAAAATGGCAGCATACTTGACTTTCTTGGTCCGTATCCATGGTATATTCTGTCCCTTGAAATGGTGGCATTTACAACATTCGTCCTCATTTGGTTAATACTGGTAAAAGATAAAAGAAACGGAATATAAATGACATCTTTTATAGACAGAAATTTGCCCCGAGTGGTACAATTTAATAACTAAAACTCTTTTTGTAGGAGGATATCTATGACAACCGATAAGAAAAAAATTAGTTTAAAGGATGCTGTAAAGCAACAGCTAGAAGCAAAGAAAAATAATAACGCCTCACTTAAGGCAACTAATTCTTCTAATCAGCAAACACCTAAGATGAAAAGCCAGCAAGCGAAAAAAGTAAGCCAGAATAGAAGAAAAATGGGCGTTTGATCATTTACGGAAACTAAAATAAAGCCAAAAAGCAAGCCTTTCTAATAGGGCTTGCTTTTTCATATTTATCATGAGTATTTATATTCATGAATTCATTTCGAAAATAAGCTTAAAAAGCTGAAAATCAAAGGCCTGTATTCTATAATGATAAAAGTAAATATAATTTACTTTAACTTAGAAGACAAGAAGTGAGGAACATCCATGTTCAGACAAGCAATAGGGAAGGCGCATGGCAAATTGATTTTGATAGGGGAGCATTCGGTTGTCTATGATAAACCGGCAATCGCACTCCCATTTTCTGATGTTGGCGTAACAGCGTTGATAAAAGAACAGAATAAGGATAACGATATAATGTTTAATAGCGGATATTTCAGTGGACCTTTATCAAAGGCGCCAGAAGAACTATCTGGCATTAAAGCATGCGTAAAAGAAACATTGCATTTGCTGAACACTATACAAACAAAAATATGTATTTCTATTGAGTCAACAATTCCTTCCGGACGGGGATTGGGGTCCAGCGCTGCAGTGGCCCACTCAATTGTAAAAGGAATTTTCAACTACTTCGATACTCCATTACGGCATGATGTACAAATGCATCTTGTCCAAATCGCTGAGACACATGCCCATGGAAATCCAAGTGGAATCGATATGGAGGCAACTTCAAACGATTGTCCAATATGGTTCCAAAAAGGCAGACCAGTAAAAAGGCTTGAGATTCATCAACCGCTATATTTGGTTGTTGCTGACTCAGGTAAGTTCGGTGATACAAAGAGTGCAGTTGATGGGATTCGCAATCTTTATTTGAAAACCCCGGAAATTGCCCGGAAATCCATCGATTTACTTGAAGACTATACATATAAATGTGAGCGCTATTTATCATCGGGAAAAATAACCGAGGTGGGGAAGTGTCTCGACCTCGCCCAAATCGAACTAACACGATTAGGTGTAAGTGATGAAACACTGGATCATCTAATAGAAACTTCAAAAAGACACGGCGCGTTAGGAGCCAAGTTGACAGGTGGCGGACGTGGCGGCTGTATTTTAGCATTGGCTCAAGACCAACAACATGCAGCCAATCTTTCAGATGCACTAACCGAAGCAGGTGCATTTCAAATTTGGACAAATGTGATTAGCTAACCGCCTCTTAGTGAGTGAAAGGAAGGACTTAAATGAAAATAACAGCAAGGGCTCATACTAATATAGCCTTAATAAAATATTGGGGAAAACGAAACGAACAATTGTTCTTACCGATGAATAATAGCATTTCGATTACACTGGATCAGTTTTATACGACCACATCTGTTACTTTCCGTGACGATTTAAAGGCTGATTCATTTATTTTGAATGGAAGCGAAATGGGAGGGCAAGAGACTGATAAAATATCCGGATTTCTTGATTTGATTCGAGAAAAGGCGAGACGAAATGAATATGCAGTCATAGACTCCATAAATAATGTTCCGACAGCCGCTGGTTTTGCATCTTCTGCATCGGGGTTTGCCGCTTTGGCAGCAGCCGCTACAAAGGCAATTGGATTAAACTACAGCGGTGCCGACCTTTCAAGAATTTCAAGATTCGGCTCCGGCTCTGCCTGCAGATCAATCTATGGTGGGTTTGTGGAGTGGAACAAAGGTGTTCGGGCAGACGGAACAGATTCATTTGCCGAGCAGATTATTGATGAATCGGAATGGGATTTAAGCATCCTTTCTGTCATGGTGGAATCGAAGCCGAAGAAAGTGTTAAGTAGGGAAGGGATGCAGCGTACAGTAAAGACGTCTGCTTTTTATTCAGGATGGTTGGAAACAATTGATGCTGATTTGAATTTTACAAGAGAGGCGATCCAAGAACGGGATTTCGAGAAATTAGGAACGGTTCTTGAACATAATGCACTTAAAATGCATGCGACGATGTTAGGTGCGAATCCACCTTTCTTTTATTGGACGGGATCCACATTAGATGTCATGCATAAGGTTCAAGAGCTAAGGGATTCAGGAATCCAAGCATACTTTACAATTGATGCTGGCCCGAATGTCAAAGTGATTTGCCAACCGGAGGATGAACGGATTGTTAAAGAGAGTATGCAGCAAATTCAAAGTGTGCGCGATGTGTTTGTTTGTCATCCTGGACCAGGAGTAAGTTATATTGGCGAATGAAAGGCGTGTTCAGATGGACACTTTGTCTAATAAAATCCGCGTACCCGGAAAATTGTTTATCGCCGGTGAATTTGCAGTTCTCGAACCCGATGGACAATGCATCGTTGTTGCTGTTGACAGGTATGTGTTCGCCGAAGTAAAAAGAAGTGAAGAAAATCGAATTGATCTTCCGCAAATAGGTTATTCGGATATTACATGGAATGCTGAAGGTAATAAATTAACCTTTAATGTGACGGGACCTAAACTAAACTTTATTCAAAATACGATCGAAATTTGTCACCAATATATCCTTGAATCAGGCGTTAGTCCACTGCCATTCAATTTGTCAATTACAAGTGAATTGGATGATGCATCAGGTAAAAAATATGGCCTTGGATCAAGTGCGGCGGTTGTCGTTGCTGTTGTAACTGCGATTTTGCAAAGTCAAAAGGAAGTCGGTATTCATTCATCAAAAGAACTTATCTTCAAATTGGCCGCAATGGCTCATTTTAAGACGCAAGGAAATGGTTCATGCGCCGATATTGCTGCATCCACGTATGGAGGTTGGCTGCTTTATAGCCCTTTCTATGGAGAGTGGTTAAATAAGCGTCTGCAAAAGAAAATGAACGCGTATACACTTGTCAATGAACATTGGCCAGGTCTTATCATCCAAGCGATTACACCACCTAAAGACTTAAGACTGTATATCGGATGGACTGGTAGTGAGATGAGGACTGCCGGGATGATTCGACGGGTTCAGGATTTTAAAAATACGCACCCCGATGCCTATCAAGATTTTTTAGAGACGAGTGGGGCTGCAGTATCCTCTTTGGTTAAGAGCTTTACCGAAGGGGACATCGATCGATCACTCTTAAGCCTTATGATGAACCGTAATGCTTTGATGCAGATAAGTGATCAAGCGGATGCCGGAATAGAAACATTGGAGTTAAAACAGTTAATCGAAATTGCCAATAAATATGGTGTCGGAAAGACATCTGGTGCAGGTGGCGGAGATTGTGGAATTGCATTCATTAAAAATGGACAAGATACCGAGTCCTTAAAAAATGATTGGAAAGAAGCATTAATCGAACCGTTGGATCTCAGAGTTTCGACTGAAGGTGCAACAGTTATAGGAAAGGGGGAAGAAGTGAATGACGGATTCAATTAACAAACGGAAAGCGGAACATATACAAATAACGCTTAACGAAAAAGTGACTGGTAATGAAATAACTACTGGATTAGAGAGAGTGCATTTCATACATAATGCACTTCCGGAAATAAATTTTCCCGATATTGCAATCGAGAGCAAGTTTGTAGGACAAACACGACCTACACCTTTTATGATCAGTTCAATGACTGGAGGGGCTGCGTTCGCTGAAACGATAAATCGAAATTTAGCGATTGCAGCGGAAGAGAAAGGTTGGATCTTCGCACTTGGATCAATGCGAGCACTTATTGAAAGTGACGAACATCGCGCCTCGTTCCAAGTTAGGGAATATGCACCATCCGTTCCAATTATCGCGAATTTAGGAGCTGTCCAGTTAAATTACGGTTTTGGAGTCGACAAATGCCGTCAGATTATCGAAATGTCGGATGCAAACATGTTAGTGTTGCATTTGAATAGCATTCAGGAAGTTATTCAACCGAACGGCGACTTGAATTTCAAGGATTTATTAGTGAAAATCGAAGAACTTACAAGAACATTAGCTGTACCGGTAGGTGTGAAAGAAGTCGGTTGGGGCATAGACGGTCATACTGCAAGAAAGCTATGTGATGTTGGTGTGTCATTTATTGACGTAGCAGGAGCCGGTGGAACTTCATGGAGCCAAGTTGAAAAATACCGTTCAAATGATCCGGTAAAACGTGTTGCGGCTGAAACATTTAGCGTTTGGGGCAATCCAACGGTGGATTGTATTGTTTCCGTCCGTGAAGAGATTGGGAATGAGTCGATTGTAGCAAGTGGCGGCATGTATACAGGCCTCGATGCAGCAAAATCGATTGCATTGGGCGCAGATGTCGTAGGATTTGGAAGATCCATCTTGAAAGAAGCAACTCAATCCGTTGAAGATGTTATCCAAGTCATGGAGACAAAGGAACTTGAGCTACGATTAGCGATGTTCGGTGTCGGTGCTGCTACATTACCTGAATTACAAGCGAGCGATAGGGTTCGTTATACGAAAATATAGTATCCGTTATGACCACTGGTTAAAACTGGTGGTCTTTTTCTTAGTAAAAGCAGATTGGATGTTCTCCTATGCATTATCAAACTAATTTGTATTTATTGAAAGTGGGAACGTTAGTTTGTATAATGTGGATAGGGGGGATGGAAAATGTCAAGAAATCCGGGTATGACAGATGAAAAGATCATTGAATTGTACAAAAGTGAGTTGTCATATGCTGAACTATGTTCGATTGTCGGTTTGTCTGCGAGTGGAATTAAGAATGTAATTAAAAAGCATGGTGTTGAGCTAAAACATACTGCGGGCCGTCCACGTATTCATAAAGTGAATGAGGATTATTTTAAAGTTTGGAGTCATGAAATGACCTGGGTATTGGGATTAATTATTACTGATGGTACTATTAACAAAAAGATGCATAGTGTTTATCTATCCCAAAAAGATGAGGAGATACTGCGCAAAGTTGCTCTGCTTATGGGGGCAGAACCAAGAATAACAGCGCCGACTGGTACCAGGACAACTCCAATGTTAATCATTAATTCAAAAATTATCAAAGATGACTTGGAACAAATTGGTATTAAACCAAACAAATCACATTCTGTACCTTTTCCCGTAGTGCCCACTGAGTATTTACCTGCGTTTGTCAGGGGTGTAATTGATGGCGATGGATGGGTTCAGGACCGCGGATATGTCATGAACATAACTACAGCAAGTAAGTTGTTTGCAAAAGGGCTTTATCAAGTATTTAAAGAATGGAATTTAAGAACAGAAATTACGAGTGAAAAAACTAAATCAAATAATATTGTATATAGGGTTTGGGTAAAAGGAAAACACGAGCTTCCAAAACTTGCAACTATCATTTACGATGGTTCAGAAGGTCTATTTATACAACATAAAAAGGATAGAATGTCTCAACACTCTATCACTGGTCAACAAAACTTAGAATTGGAGTGACATATATGTGGAAACTTGTTAATGGTAAATTACAGCAAACTACAGATATGAGTAGGGTTAAATTTAGAACAACGATAAGTAAAGCATTGATTAATGAATTATCGATTTTAGCGAAGAAGAATAATACACACGTTAATTATCTAATAGAAAGCGGTTTTGTAAACTTCTTAGATAACGGTGAGGAGATATCCTTTAATAAGGATCAAAGGCCAAAGGATCGAGCACATTATAAAACAACGTATGATAAAGAGTTATTGGAAGCAATTAAAGAAGTAGCAAAAGAGAATGAGTTATATATAAATGATGTTATCGAATACAGCACAAAATTCATCGATGTTGAAAGCAGCAAAAATAGTAACTACCGATACAGAATAGAGGTATGAGAAGACCACTATACTTAACACCTTCTTTAGTGCCCCCGTCATAATATAAATTATAGAGAGTTACATTTCACTTGGAAGTATACTTGGAACAGTGAGATGAAATGGATTTTCAGCCTAAAAAAAATACCTGCTACGGATTATCAGATGATTTCCGCTGCAGGTTCGGCTTTGACTTGGTGTTCTAAAATTATATTCCTTCGTTTCATTTGAATAAAAAATAACAACGTCAGACTTAAACTGATCATCCCAAAAATGATCACCATTGTCTGCAATCCTAATATGTCTAAAAATGCTCCTGCACTTAGTAAGACAATTTGGAACATGACTCTTTCCAACATATTTCGGAATGAGAAAAAACGTCCGTGATATGCTTTTGGCATTTGTTTTTGAAAAATAACCATTGCTGTTGGAAAAAAACATCCCAACGAAAAACCTAAAACCGCAAATGCTGCCAAAGTTATCACAATATTATCTGCAAAATAAAGCATGAATTCTGCTACTGCTACCATGGATGCAAAGAAAAATAAAATAACTGTTGTTTTCCATTTTTTCGTTATTAATTTAACTACAAAAGAACCAATCATGAAAGCAATACCTTCAAAAGTATAAATCAACCCTTTTATTGATGAAGAATCCTGGATTTCACTAATATTAATGACAATCAGGTTGAAAGATCCAAGGAATAATAAAGGAATCATCGTCATAACAAGTGTCATTCCGACAGCTGGGAATGCCTTTAAGACGGGAAATACTTCTATAAATCCTCCCCTTTTCTCTTTTTGGCCATTCTCTCCCCTTCCCTTTTTCTCCTCATCAATTCGTAAGAACATCGTGAAGCCTAATAACAAGGCATACGCCAACATTGAGACCCAATAGAGTGATGCTAATGACCAATAAACGAGCATGACACCAGCAAGGGCTGTTCCGGCAACACGTGCAATCGTAGCAACATTCATATGCATTCCGTTCATCGTTAAAAGATCATCGTCTTTTACAATCAAAGGAATTGTTGATTGTAATGCTGGAAAATAGAAAGTTGCTGATAGTTGTATTGTAATGATGAATGCGACCATCCACCAGACAGATCCTGTTGATATGGCTAATAGCATAAATACGACACTAAACAGTCTACCAAAACCTGCTACGATTAATATTGTTTTCTTTTTTGATTGGTCTATGATTCTTCCCGCGAGTGGTCCAGCAATAATACCTGCCAATAAACCGATGGAAAGGATCAATGCTTTTACAAAATCGGAAGGAACTTTTTCTTGTAAAAACTCCAGATTTCCAATTATCCCTGTCCATAATCCAAGACCTGCTATCATTTCCCCACTAAGGATAATCCAAACATTCCGATTTCTCCACATACCATTCACCGTTCCCTCAACTTATTTCGACTTCCGAATTATTATACGGTAAAAAATGAAAAATGTCACTATCGATATTTCGACAACAAAAAAAGCGTCTGTCAACAGATTAACAATTGTTGACAGACACCGGATCAGGATTTCATTTCTGCTTTTAATTCTTTATAAACCGAAACAACAGTTCCCTCTTTACTTTCATCAAACAGAGAACTTCCGTTCGATAAGCGTTCGACAAGTCTCAAACTTCCTGATTCAACAGTTACTTTGTGATCTTTGTCTGTCGCTACTATGATATTTTCACTTGGTTTTACAGGTTTAGTTCCTACAATTCGATGTGGGTTTGTTTTTAATTCTTTCAATACAACTAAACCACGTTGTGCCCTTGCGGCTATTTCAAATTCTTTTAAGCCCATTCGTTTGACTGATCCACGCTGTGTAGCGATGAATATGGATTCCGATTCATCCCGAATGACAATCATTGAGACAAGCTTATCTTCCGTCTTCAAATTCATGCCACGGACACCCGCTGTTCGTATGCCAGTAATCGTCAGTTCAGTAAGTGAAAAACGTAACGCATATGCCTGTTCACTAAATAAAATAACCTCTTCTTCACCTGTGACCAGCTGCGCATCAACCATATAATTGCCCTTTTTAATATTCATTGCTTTAAAGGTTCTTGAATATCGTTGAACTTGGAAATCAGAGAGCTTTGAAAGCTTAATATTTCCGTTATCCGATACAGTTAGAATTGATTTTTCATCATCAAATTTATCTACGCCAATTGCTGCAATGATCTCCTCATTCGGTTCTAACGAAATTATGCTTGAGATATGCTGTCCTAAATCACGCCATCTAATATCAGGTAATTCATGAACTGGTTGATACATATAGTTGCCGAATGATGTGAATAGAAGAATATGATGCTGTGTATTCATAACGGATTCCAGTAGGACATAGTCAGATTCCTTTATATCCATACCAGTGCCGTTTGAAGCACTGTACGAACGAATGCTCGTCCTCTTTACATATCCATCCTTCGTAACTGAAACAACAACTTCTTCACTTGGAACAAGGATATCAAGATCTACCTTGATCGCTTCAATCATCTCTTCGATAACCGATCTTCTTTGTTCGGAAAACTGTTTACGAATATCCATTAATTCTTTTTTGATGACTGCAGAGAGTTTTTTATCACTTTTCAAGATAGCATCAAGATGCTCAATCAATTTCCTAAGCTCAGCATCCTCTCTCTTCAATTCAGTTATATCTGTATTCGTAAGTCTATATAACTGGAGAGATACGATTGCTTCTGCCTGTACCTCAGTAAAACCGAATTTAGAAATGATGTTAGTTTTGGCATCACGTTTGTCTTTTGATGCGCGTATTGCCTTAATCACTTCATCTAAAATTGACAAAGCCTTCATAAGACCTTCAACAATATGCAAACGATCCTTCGCTTTTTGAATATCGTATTTCGATCTTCTTGTAACAACTTCCTTTTGATGATCGATATAGGCATCCAATAACATCGGTAGAGACATTAGTGTTGGTCTTCTGTTTGATATTGCGACCATATTAAAGTTATAGGTAACTTGGAGGTCTGTATTTTTTAAGAGATATTGTAAAATGGCATTGCCATCCATATCTTTTTTCAACTCAATAACAATTCGAAGGCCTGTACGGTCGGATTCATCCCTTACATCAGCAATTCCATCCATTTTCCGATCCAAACGCAACTCATCAATCTTCTTCACTAAATTCGCCTTATTAACATCATATGGAATTTCGGTGATGACGATTTGAGATTTGCCTGCCTTTAACGGTTCAATTTCGGATTTTGCCCGAATGATAAATCGGCCTTTACCCGTCTCATAAGCGGTTTTAATACCACCAGTGCCTTGGATAATTGCACCTGTCGGGAAATCCGGTCCCTTAATAACAGTCATCAATTCATCGACTGTAACATTCGGATTATCCATCCTCATCAGGACTGCATCAATTACCTCATGAAGAGCATGTGGTGGAATATCCGTCGCATACCCTGCAGAAATCCCAGTTGATCCGTTTACTAACAAGTTGGGAAAACGAGCTGGTAGAACGGTCGGTTCTGGCTCTGTATCATCGAAGTTCGGAACAAACTCAACAGTTTCCTTTCCGATATCCCGCAACATTTCCGAAGCAATCGCTGAGAGTCTTGCCTCTGTATAACGCATTGCAGCTGCTGAATCACCGTCCACGGAACCATTGTTCCCATGCATCTCGACCATTAGGTGACGAAGCTTCCAATCCTGGCTCATCCTTACCATTGCCTCATAAACGGATGAATCGCCATGAGGGTGATAGTTCCCAATAACATTTCCGACCGTTTTCGCGGATTTCCGGAATGCTTTATCATGCGTATTCCCTTCATGGAACATCGCGTATAAAATACGTCTTTGTACAGGCTTTAATCCATCCCGTGCATCGGGTAGAGCGCGGTCTTGGATGATATATTTACTGTAACGGCCAAAACGATCACCAATTACTTCTTCAAGGGGCAGATCTTGATAACGCTCAGTTGAAGTCATTTATAATCCCCCTCATCAACATGCAAATGTTCATTTTCCAATATATTATGTTCTTCCGTACCAAAATCCACGTTGTTTTCTATCCATTTCCTTCTTGGTTCTACTTTATCGCCCATTAGTGTAGTGACACGTCTTTCTGATTGTGCGCCATCCTCAATCGTGACTCGGATTAGTGTCCTCGTTTCGGGATTCATTGTCGTATCCCAAAGTTGGTCAGCGTTCATTTCCCCGAGTCCTTTATAACGTTGCAACATATAGCCACGTCCGACCTTTTTGATTGCAGCGTCAAGATCCGATTCAGTCCAAGCGTATTCAACTATTTCTTTTTTGCCGGCACCTTTGAAGACTTTATATAATGGGGGCAAAGCGATATACACTTTTCCAGCCTCAATCAAAGGCTTCATATAGCGGTAAAAGAATGTCAGAAGAAGCACTTGGATATGTGCTCCATCAGTATCCGCATCGGTCATGATAATCACTTTATCATACGCAATATCGTCTATTTGGAAATCCGATCCGACTCCTCCACCAATTGCATGGATGATCGTGTTAATTTCCTCGTTCTTCATTATATCTTCTAATTTTGCTTTTTCGGTATTAATTACTTTTCCTCGAAGTGGCAAAATCGCTTGGAATGTTCGATCCCTTCCTTGTTTTGCGGAGCCTCCTGCAGAATCCCCTTCGACAAGATATAGCTCATTCTTTGCTGCGTTTCTTGATTGGGCTGGAGTTAGCTTCCCTGTTAACAAATTATCGGAACGTCTACGTTTTTTTCCAGAACGTGCGTCTTCCCTTGCTTTACGTGCCGCTTCTCTCGCTTGATGTGCCCGTACCGCTTTTCGGATCAAATTGGCACTCAACTCGGCATTCTCTTCGAGGAAATATAGAAGATGCTGGGAAATGATTGCATCTGTTGCTGTTCTTGCCTCGCTCGTCCCTAACTTCCCTTTTGTTTGACCTTCAAACTGAAGTATTTCCTCGGGGATCCGGACAGAAACGATTGCAGATACCCCTTCACGAATATCAGATCCATCAAGGTTTTTATCCTTCTCTTTCAACAAACCAGTTTTTCTTGCATATTCATTGAAAACGCGCGTCATTGCAGTCTTTGCACCGGTTTCATGTGTTCCCCCGTCTCTTGTCCGTACATTATTTACGAAGGAAAGGATTGTTTCCGAATAGCCATCCGTAAACTGAAATGCAAATTCCACTTCAATTCCTTCGGATTCCCCTTCAAGGTATGCAACCTCATGCAGTACATCCTTTTCTTCATTTAAATAATCAATGAAAGCTTTAATACCGGTTTCATAATGAAAGATATCGTTTTTTTCCGTTCCTTCTTCCTTTAAAACGATTTTCAAACCTTTCAAAAGGAATGCAGATTCCCGTAAACGCTCTGAAAGAATCTCATATTGATATTTAATCGTAGAGAAAATCACTGGGTCTGGCTTGAAATGTAACAAAGTACCTTTCTCACGCGTCGTGCCGATCTCTTCCAATGTAGTAACTGGTTTTCCCCCGTGTTCAAAGCGTTGGCGGAATTTTTTACCGTCACGAAAAATCGTCACTTCAAGCCATTCCGATAACGCATTAACGACAGATGCGCCAACCCCGTGCAAGCCACCGCTTGTCTTATATCCGCCTTGTCCAAACTTGCCTCCCGCATGGAGGACTGTCAGAATGACTTCAGTTGTCGGCTTTCCAGTCTTGTGCATCCCTGTTGGCATTCCGCGTCCATAATCCCGAACGCCAATACTTCCATCCGCATGGATTGTTACATCTATTTCGGTACCAAATCCTGCAAGTGCCTCATCCACCGCGTTATCTACAATTTCATAAACAAGGTGATGAAGTCCCCGTGAATCGGTTGAACCAATATACATCCCCGGTCTTTTTCGAACTGCATCAAGGCCCTCAAGGACTTGGATGGAGTCATCATCATATGCATATACTTCTTGCTCTTTCGTCAAATTGCAACCCCCATCAAACGAATGTTCTCTTTTTTATATATATTATCGTATCGCTTCCTGTAAAGCTTGTCAAATCAACGTTTCAGGAAGCTTGCTCAATTAATTGTATAGAAGAAAGCCATTTATTGCAATTAGATAAGGAAAAACTTAGTTTTAGAAGATCATAACAAACCGCCTATCATGCTAAATTATTTCAGTGGAACCTTGAATCCTTCCATTGTAGGAGTCTTCAGGTTCTGTTAGACTTGAACCAAAGAAACTAAAAGGGGATTTATTATGGAAATTTTCATTTTAATACTATGCGCTTATTTACTTGGCTCCATCCCTTCGGCATTATGGGTGGGCAAGCTCTTCTACAAAACAGATGTGCGGGAACACGGCAGTGGGAATCTTGGTGGTACAAATACATTTCGCGTACTTGGTAAGACTGCGGGACTTGTCGTTACCATTCTTGATATCCTGAAAGGTACAGCTGCTGTCCTTCTTGTACTGATACCTATATTCAGTAATTCAGGAATCCATCCACTTGTTCTTGGCTTTTGTGCTGTACTCGGCCATATCTTCCCTATCTTTGCGGGATTCAAAGGCGGCAAGGCCGTTGCCACTTCGGGCGGAGTACTGCTTGGCTATAACTGGCCGATTTTCATCATCGTACTACTTACTTTCTTACTCGCATTAAAAATCACTAAGATGGTTTCATTATCTTCAATGATTGTGGCAGTTGTAGCATTTATATATTGTATTGCTTTTTACGTTTGGTCCGGCGATTTCTCGTTGATGATTATCGTGGGTCTTATGGGAATCTTCATTTTCTATAGGCACCGTGCAAATATTACAAGAATCAAAGCAGGAACTGAGCCTAAAGTGAAGTGGTTGTAAACAAAAAGAGGTATCTACCGAAAGGCGTGATGATCAATTGAAAATCATATTATCAGATGATGCATTACATTGGTTTAGAGATGAGATGGAAGCGAAATCTGGCGAATACATTAAATTTTTCGCAAGATATGGCGGTTCAAGCCCATTGCATGACGGCTTTTCCCTCGGCGTTACAAAAGAACATCCCGACGAGGCAGAAGCAGAGACAATAAAAGAAGACATTCACTTTTATATCGAAAGAAGAGACTACTGGTTTTTCGACAAACATGATCTCCATGTCAATGTCGATTCATCGATTAATGAATTAGTTTACTCCTACAAAAAAGCGTGATGGCATAAAGCCACACGCTTTTTATATTATTTCCTTCCTTAATTCCCCTTTTTTCGCTTGTAATCTATTTGTAAAGAAGAGGGACGAGACCAGAATGCGCAGGCATTTCGGAAACATGTTTCGTTTGTTGGTGAATATTCCCTTCAAATACCCCACTTTTACTATGCTACTATCAGTGCGTAGATAAAGAAAACTATTTTAGGAGGATTCATAATGAAACGTAAACTGTTATCCGCTGCATTAATCACATGCGTCACTGCAACATCACTAACAATGCCAACATTTGAGCATAACTATAATAATGTCTCAGCAGCCACTATTACTACGCAGCAATCACAACAAGTAGTAGATGCTAAAGCCGATCAATTGATCCAATTAGCGAAAAGCCTGATTGGAAAGGCAACATATAGTACAGCTGAGTACAAGCAAACTTACCCGTATAAATTCTCTTGCGCAACATTTCTTATGTACATTTTCGAAAAAAGTGGTGTAGACCTAGCAACATACAATGAAAACTATATGATGCAACAAGGTACCCCTGTTGCCAAAGGGCAATGGAAAAAGGGAGATTTGCTATTCTTTAAAAGCAAAAAAACGGGAACGGATCCTGACCACGTCGCAATGTATATTGGTGACAATAAAGTAATCCATATGGCCGATCCCAAGCAAAACATCGTTATTTCCGACTTGAACAGCAAACCGTATTACACAGATAATTATTACGGTGCAACACGTGTCATTCCAAGCCTACTTTCATCTAATCCCCCGACAACAGGAGATAAGATTACAGAATTAGCGTATGAGTTAAAGGACCAAGCTACTATTGGTTCAGTAAACAATGAAACTACCAAGAAGTTTACAAGTACCGGTTTTGTGAATTATGTTTACAAACAAAACGGTACAACGTTAAATGCTAAAAGCATAAAAGATTTACAAAGTAAAGGAACAACTGTATCCCGTTCCAATTTAAAGAAAGGGGATCTTGTTTTCTTTAACAGTGTAACAGGTTCAACAACCGCAAGCTTAGTCGGAATTTATGCCGGTGAACATCGCGTTGTAATACCAACTTCTGGCGGTGTTATTACAAGGGTTCTGCTCGCAGATTATTATAATGACCATTATATCACTGCAAAACGGGTGTTTAATGAGTCTGTTTCATCTACACCATCTACACCATCTACACCGACTGCACCTTCAACTCCAAGTGCATCTTCGGCAGATAAACTTGTCGATTTCGCAGAAGGTCTAACGAGTAAAGCAAAATTCGGATATGTATATAATGAAAAAACATTAACATTCACCGGTGCTGGTTTCACGTATTATGTCTATAAACAACACGGTATCGATTTAAAATACAAACTCGCAGCCCAACAGGCGCAAGTTGGTAAGTCCGTATTAAAATCAAATCTACAAAAAGGAGATCTTCTATTCTTCTCCACTGATAATAAAGGTACTCGAATTACACAAACTGGGATTTACATGGGCAACAATCAATTCATCAGCCTATCTACAACAGGCAAAGTGGAAAAACAAAGTCTTTCCTCTACATGGGCATCCAAAAACTACGTACAAGCCCGTCGTGTAATTACTAACTAAGAAAAAGAAGCATCTTCGCATTTGCGATCGATGCTTCTTTTTTAGCATTTACTTTTTTAGTCTTTTAGCAAATTCAATCATTCCACGGCTTGACATCGGTCCTTTAATAAGGACAATCGATTTTTCATCAAATAGATGATCCACTTTATCACCGATCTCATTTACATTTTCAAAACTCATGATATTTGCGGTGCTGCCATCCCTACTTGCCTGTCTTGCGATTTCTACAGCTTTTTTCCCGATTGTGATTAATGCACTAATATTTCTTTTTGCAATCATACTACCAATTTCCCTGTGGTATCGTCTCTCGAAGTTTCCTAATCGATTAATATCTCCTAATATCAAAATAACGTTTTTATCTTTCCCAACTGAATCGAGCACCTTTAATGCAGCCTCTACTGATGTTGGATTATTCGTCCACGTATCATCAATGATTGTGCTACCTTGGATGCCTTTAGAAAACTCCAAATGGCGATTCATATTTTTGAAAGTCTTCAACCTTGAAATCGCTGTATTCACATCCATTCCCATTTCGTGGACAGCTGCGAGTGCCGCGAGTGCATTGCTAACTTGATGCTCCCCGTATCCCGGGATGAAAGCCCTATGTGTTCGATTACCTGTATGGAGGATAAAATCCATTCCCCCAATACCATATTTAATTTGTGATGCCTTAAAATGAGATTTATCAGCGGTCCCAAAATAGATGATTTTTCCCTTGAAATTACTGATCCGTAATTTCTTTGTGTTTTGATCATCAGCATTCAATATTAAAGTTCCGCCTTCTCTAATGCCACCCACAATTTCTTCCTTCGCTCGAATATACCCTTCCAAGTCTCCACAACCGTCCAAATGATGGACCCCTATCGTCGTTATGATCCCGATTGTCGGCTGATAAATCATGCATTGATGTTTGATATTGCCCGTATTGCCGAGTCCATGTTCAAAAACAGCTGCTTCTGTATGATCATCAATCCCCATCAAATATGGGAGTGAGCGTCTTGGTTCATTTTGACTGCTGACAGATGAATGGACATTCCATGTTGACTGAAGAATATGTCTGATCATGTCTTTTACTGTTGTTTTTCCACAAGTTCCTGTTATTGTCACAACAGGAATTTGAAAAAGATTTCGATAGTAGTTCATAAACTTCCAATACGACTGCACCAAGCTATCTACTTGCATGACAGTGACATTCGGATAGACGCCAGTTAGTTTAACCACTTTATCAGTAACAATTAGAGAAGGTCCCTTTTTATTCATCATAGCCCAGTTTATTTCATCTGACCGGCTTACGAAGAGTAAAGTGTTTCGATTGACATGCTCATGACGTTTGTAATAAATGACGTCTTTCACTTCCCAGTCAACGGCGCCAGTAATAATTCTGCCTTTTAACACTTTGAGAATTTCACTTACAACTAATGGTCTCAATTTTTTTCCTCCTCTCGATCGGACAGCAATAATTTCCTTTTTTTATTTAAAACGATATATTTATTAATGGTTTCATACATTTTGTTCCCAGCAAATTTGTAAAACATTGAAGTGGAAGGAACATAGTTTCCTTCGATAATCCAAATCGCCCCATACCTATCTATTGCAATATCAAATCCGATAATCGTTATACCGTTGTAATTCTTCATTAGGATCATAGATGCGTCCTTACAAATTTTATCTATTAAAAATACACATTTATCAATATAAATGTGACTATCTATCTCGTTAAAAGCTTCTTCCAAAGTAAGTAACCTACTTGCCCGATTTGAGATGAAATATTCTCTTGCCGCTACTTTTACTAACTTGCCCGTTATGATCCATTCATCCTCATGCAATTGCGACATGACACGCACATCAAAAAAACGACCATCGATTTTGTTTATATTAATAAATTGTTGAACGATATAATCATTTCCATTTAGATACTGTTCATGAATATAACTGAATAGGTCAGAAAAACTGTTTTTGACTATTTTTGTTCTTTTCTCATGTATCTCAAAAGTGTTATCGTCTAACACTGTTATTTTTATAATTCCTTTCCCTTGTTGCCCAATACAAGGTTTCAAAACAACTTGTTGAAATGAGTTTAAAAGTTTTTTCATAGTTTCCTTCGTACAAAGTTCTGTTCGGGGAATGTAACTGCGTAATACTCTACTGCTATATAAAGAATGGTATTGGCTCCATTTACTATTTTTTTCATGTAGAACCGAATCGGTAATCCAAAGTTCTCCCATCTTATTTTGCATGACCTCTATTACAGTCGTATTGCAACTGGAGTAGAAGTTTCCTAATACGTTAGCTGCATGTACCACTAATTTAAAAGCTTTCCAAATAGGAATAGATTTTAGTGTCTTTCCAAATCCATAGTCGCCTGACATCGTATGATGGACGACTTTCCAATTAGAGGAAGGAGATATTCTATGAAGGGTAAATCGGTGAACATGAAGGACGGAGTGTTTCGGTACAGGAATCGTTTGTAGGACATAATGCTTTTTAATCAATACATGCTCAGCAAGATATTCATATATTTCTTCTTTGGTTGAATATTGGATATGTGTATCAGCTAACTCGACGATTTGATTAACAGGATCCACCTTGATTTCTTGAGGACCCATTACTGGCATGATGGTAATAACTTGATTGCGGGTTAAGGCTTTGAAAAAATTGTCTTTCGAAAACCTTGTGATTTCAGCTAAGTTAACTGTTGCATCAAGTTCCGCCTTTAACATTTTCATCTGACCAAAACGGCCTCTTATCCCCTTCATAGTCTTACCTCCCTCTTGAAGAATGATGAATAGCTTTCGTTTATTAATGATTAAACACAGCCAACTGCTACGATTGACCCTTGTGGAACTGTTGCAGGCCCGTTTTGATCAAAGAATCGAGTGATTACAAAGCTTTGAACGGTATCTTTGTTTGAGGTTGCAACCTGATCCCGGAAAACGGCTACAAATGGATATATGTTTTCCCCAACAGTACCAGTTCCAGTTACAGTCACTTCACAGTTCTGGCAAATCTCTCTGCACTCAACTGAAGTGATTGTCCGAGCGACAAATTCGAAGCTCCGATTTACCGCGTTTCCTGACCTGTCAGTAAAATGTAACGTTAAAAAGGATGCTGATAAATTATTATCACAAGCATTTGCCATGTACTGTAAATCACCTTTAATTTTGCATTTTACACCTGCAAATTTGACATTATTATCTTTGGACAAGCCGTCGACGACCACACGGCAATTACAAATTAACCCCATTATTCTTCCCCCCCTCAAATTGATCTACATTACTATATTACTTAGTGAATGATTGAGCTTGGTGTTTGTCCCATTTTCTTAAAATTAAAGATCTGTCGATACTATTTATTTTTTTTTCGTAATAGCATTGATATTTTTTTAATGGGTTCGCTATACATATCCCCTTTGATAAGTACAATTGATGTTGGGTCAACAATATTTTTTAGGAAGGGAAACGCTTGGATATGATTCATAAATGAATATACCTCCAATGTATGATTTAGGATTTTTGCGGTTTCTCCCATGATCTTTGCATGCATTCCAATCGTAATAAGAACGTCTACATCACTTGAGGCAATTATCTCACCTGCAAGTTCATGGATTACATATCCCCAAGAGCCTAAATCAGTAATTGTTCCGATCACCGCTATTTTCCTTTTGCTTTTTCCTACGTTTTCCAAAACTTTTAATGCAGCTTTTAGAGAAGTAGTTGTAATACTCCAAGAATCATCGATGAGAGTCGATCCATTAGGCCCGTTATATACTTTCATTTGTCTGTTAAATGTTTCAAATGACATCAAACGTTCCTTAATGGCAAGAAAGCCCATGCCAATCTGGTGAACCGCTACAATTGCTGCAAGCGCATTGTATACTTGATGTTCACCAAGCCCAGGTACGTACATTTGGTGCTTCTTTTGATCATGTTCAAGTGTAAACTTCATACCGTTTGTTGAATATTCAAGATTGCTTGCCCGATAATCACATGTTTTGTGAATCCCGAATGTAAGAATTTTTCCTGAAAACTGTTTAAAATCAAGTTTAGTTGTTTTTTCATCATCTGCATTGATGATGAGAATTCCATTCGGTTGAAGAGAAGAAATCATCTCTCCCTTTGCTGCGATATAGGCTTCCAATGTCTTACAGTGGTTAAGATGATGTTCTCCTATGTTCGTAATAATTCCGATTGTCGGCTTTAAATAAGCAGCTGCTTTTACTATGTCGTTAGGCGCTCCCACAGCTGTTTCGAATACTGCCGCTTCAGTAGTTCCATCGATACTAAGCAGATTCGCTAAATGGACTGTGCGGGAATTGTTCGTGCTAATTGTAAAAGCGATATTTCTGTTGGCCATCAAAAAGTGCTTGATCATCTCTTTCGTTGTTGTTTTGCCGGAAGTACCGGTAACAGCAATGATTGGAATATCAATGCTATCCCGGTAATCATTGATGAATTTCCAGTATGCCTCATCTAAATTTTCGACTTTAATAATTGTTATGTCTTCAGCATATTCGGGCGATTGCATGAATTTTTCTGCTACAATTGCAATCGGAAAAAATGGCTTTAAATGATCCCATTTAATGATTTTTCCTTTTAGAAAAAGGATTGTATGTGAATGTCGAACTTGTTTAAGGCGATAGGCACCATAATGAATTTGTAAATCATCAGATCCTTGGAGCTTTTCTCCGTTTATAACATGCCTAATGTATCCTGTCGTTAATGGTTTCAATAGTTTCACTCCCTTCTCCTCTACCATTTTATGCAGCAATTATCATGCAGCTTGTACGAAATACATGAGTAACGGAGAAATGTTTATCAAAACCCATATGATGTATAACCATGTATCGGTAAAATTCCTTCATAACCTATAAAGAGTCGTCTTAATTATGAAGGAGTGGGCTTTTTGAAAACAATCATTTTTATCGGTACAAATAAATCGGGTTCAAGTCGGGAAGCAATTAGAGCGGCTGTTCTGCTTGGTTATTTTACTGTGCTATTTACAAGCAACGAAAAGCAGATTCAACAACGGAAAGAGTATTTGGACGTTCATGAAATGGTGTACGTCGATGTAACTAACTTATTAGAGATGAAGAAAGAGATTCTGACATTGAAATCCAAGGGAAATGAAATTATGACAATTGCAAGCTTTGTTGACTCCAATGTTGCTCGGGCTCTGAAATTATGCGAAGAATTTTGCCCGAATGGTACATCTTCAAACGCAGCACTTATTATGGAAAATAAGGCAGGGACAAGAGATAAACTAAAAGGCCTTCCTTACTCCCCAAAATACTTGACAATCGACCCAGGAGGTAAACTGGATACAAAAAGTATTGAAGAGTTACCCGATTTCCCGCTGATTGTGAAAACAGCTTCATCCACTGGTTCAAAGGACGTAATACGCGCAACCAATCTACAACAATTGGAGCGCCATGTCCTTAAATTCCAAGAGAGGAACCCCCTGGAAGCTGTAATTATCGAGGAATTTATTGAAGGGGATCAATATTTGGTGGAAGCGATTGTCCACAATAAAGAAATAAAGATTGCGGGAGTTATCAAACAAGAAATAACGTTCGTGAAGAGGTTCATAATTACAGGATATGGGGTTCTCGCCGTCGTTCCGAGACAGGTGAACGATGGCGTTAAGGAAGTTTTGAAATCAATTATTGGAGAGTTAGAGATTCAAAACGGTGCTCTCCATGTAGAGATGCGGTTGACAGCAAATGGCTGGCGCTTAATCGAAATAAACCCCCGAATTTCGGGTGGTGCGATGAATAATATGCTGAAAGCGGCTTTCGGCTATGACCTAACTGAAGAAACCTTAAAATTATACTTAGGTGAACGACCTTCACTTGTTGTAACACAGCGGAATTTTGTATTTACTCAATACGTTATCGTCGAACAGAAAGGGGTTTTGGAAAAAGTTACTGGTAAAAATAGAGCCCGTAAATCGCCTGGAATTGTAGAAGTGTATATTAAGCCTAAAAAAGGGACTTTACTTATACCGCCACTATCGATGGGACACAGATACGCCTATGTCATCGCGCAAGGAAGAACACTTGAAGAAGCAAAAAGTTTTGCCAAAAAGGCTGTGGAGGAAATAGAATTTCATGTGAAAGAACAATAACAAAGAGGACTTCCATAAAAGGAGTCCTCTTTTGTTATTCAGCCATATTAATTATCACCATACTTTTTATCGATGAATTTTACCGTTTCGAACATATTCGTTTTACTTGCCCCTTTGATGAGTATTGTGTCATCTTTCTTAATCAGATTAGACAATAAATCATGCAATTTCTCTCGGTCTGTAAAATGATAGATATTCTGAGCGGGCATTCCTTGCCTTTTCGTTTGTTCCCCGATTTCCTCAGTTCTAAAACCGTATGTGATTAACAAGTCAATCCCTTGCTGCTGGATATAGTCCCCTAATTTCCGGTATTCCCTCTCCCGAATATCACCTAACTCCCTCATTTGGCCGATAATGGCGATTGTTCGATGCTTTGCAAGGTTCGTCAAAACGTCTAATGCTGCTCGAACTCCTTCAGGATGCGAATGGACAGTATCGTCGATCATCGTAATATTGTCCTTGCAATTATAAATCGTCAGCCTTCTTGGTGGTTTTTTGAATAGAAGACCGGTCTTGATTTCCATCGGTGAAAAGCCTAAATGATCTGCAATCGCAATTGCAGATAGGGCGTTATACACATGATGCTCCCCAAATATTGGGATGAACAATTCAATTTCTTCATTTTGCAGTTTCATCTTAAAGTTCATGCCTTGGTCAGTATATTTGATATCGTATGCCCGATAGTCCGCAGGTTTCTTTATGCCGATTGTTATCGTTTTTCCTTTGAAATTCTGTGTCTCCAAAAATCGTGAATTATCATTATCTCGGTTAAGGCACAGCACTCCCGATTGATCCATCCCGTGTATCAATTCGGATTTTGCTTTTGCCACTCCTCGTGGATCACCATTAAAGTTTCCGACGTGTGCAAGTCCAACGTTTGTTACAATGGACATATTCGGCTGGATAATTTGGCAATGTTCTGTAATGACACCAGGATAGGCCATCCCATACTCAAGAACGACTGCTTGATGTGAGGAATTGATTTCCGCAGCATGCTTTTTTGTATGCTCCGTCGTATTCCAATAATCTTTTGACTCAAAGACATTCCACTTTTTTGAGAGAATGGATGATAAAAATGCTTTTGTCGTCGTTTTACCTGCACTTCCTGTAATGGCGATAATAGGGGTACCTTGCTCCTTCTTTGCCCCTCTACGTTTTGCTGCCCTAATTTTCTGTTGGATGGCTTGTTGATTATTGGCGATATACATTGCATACTTTATCGTGTTTTTTACAACATCCAATTCCAAATAGAATGCAGGAGGGCACCCTGGACGCCAGTTCACTTCATAAATCCATAGCTTCAGGTCTTGATCCATTCCGATATCAATACCTATTTCGTCAATCACTTCTCCATATTTCTCTATTTGAAGTTCATCTAAATGTTTTGCGAGTGACAGAGAGAAATACTCCAATTTCTTTTTAATATTAAATGCATCATCCTTAAATTCCTGTTCCAAGAAAGGCTCCAAATAATTCGTATAGCCGCCACTATTTATATTTGCAATAATTGAACCTTTCGGAGCAACACGTGGATAAATTGTCGTAATTACCCATTCACCTTCGCCATTTTTTTGAACATGCAATCTGAAGTCAAACACTTGCCCAGATTTTGTGACCGATTCGATATAGGGCTGGATGATGAAAGTACCTTGTGACAATTTCTGTTTGATGAATGCATTTAATTGTGCAACTGTATAATTCTTATTCGACCCATCCCCTCGCACTGAAAAACGGTTGACTTCCTGTATGATGAAAAAGATACCTTTCCCTTTTCGCCCATCAATCGGTTTTATGACGACTTTTTCAAATGCTGCAATGAATGTCATGAAGTGATCTGAATCTTTGATGACTTCGGTTGGTATTAGATAACTGGCGAAGTCCTTCGCCTCTTTTAGACGACGATTGACACTCCATTTATTTCCGATTGAATAGGTTGTAAAAGGGATTTCTTTTCTTAATTGATTGATGATTTCTTTTGATTTAGATAGTTTTTCGGGGCTACCCGCATTGTAGATGACATTCGGAAATGGCATTATTTTCGTTTGCCATTTTCCTTTTTCATACACTTGTCCTCTGATTGTTCGATTTACTAAGTTTACTTCCCCCGGAGAAAAGTAAAAAAACTTCGCACCCTCGGCTTCAGCTACCGCAGCAAATGCATACGCCTTCATAACAGTTTCCGGCTCTTTCCGATGATGTAACATTCCTATTGTTATCATAGTCTATCTCCTTTTTAGTGGCTCTATATAATACATTCATTTGAATGTAGAACGATAAGGACAGGAGTTTACAAAACAGGATTTAGTTTTCAGGTTTTTGATTCGATAATTGGTAGAGGTCTGTCAAGTAGGTCTGTGGAAAGTGGAGTGAATGCGCAGAAGCAGCAAAGATCTACGTGGATGCAGTGGGATGTTTTTTTCAATGCGTAAAGATCTTTTTCAGTTAATGCGAGCCTGCCTTTAAAATCGACTGGTTTGAGCAATCTCAATTGAGCGCAGCAACTTGATTCATCAATTTTTTCTAATCTAAAATAAGGAGTCGTCCCGCTGTCAATAATCGCTGTAAAATAGTCGAAATTGTCCGACGACTGTAACGTAAATGGAATCGTATCCTTACATTTGGGCATATGAACAAACTTGAAGCCTTTCCAAAATTCAGATAGCAACTTCTGCTCCTCCCAAAGTGCCTTCATAACATTGCAAATACAGCATTTCGTCATCTTTTTCCCCTCCCTTTATGTAGATTGTCTAAGGCTTCATATCAGTTCAACATAGAATTTTATATACCTAACAGCCAATTCCGCCCTTTCCTTTGCTTCAACTGAAGTATCACCTATTGCCATTACATAGCCATACCGCTGCCCCATCGATATAGGCGGCATCATCATAGTTCCGATTACCGGCCTTAGATGGATGTCGACAACTCCGGAAGATGAAACTGCTTCTTTTTCCCCTTCAATCTCGAGTAAAATCCCATAGCTATTAATCGTAATAAAAGATGTATAGACCGGCTGGCATTTTATTCTAAGGAGATCCGGTTCCTTTCCAAGATAAAGTTTGATCGTCTCCTGAACGAGATTGATGCCAAACGCTTCAAAGATCATTCGGTTCATAGCACCACCAGAGATCCTTGGATTAATCTCTATCAACTTCCATCCCTTTCTTGAATGACGCATTTCAAGATGGCAAGCACCATGGTCTAACCCAATTTCTCCAAGGATTGAAATGACGGATTTCCGTAAATCACGGTAGATTGTTTCGTCCATTTTGATGACTACTTCATAACCCGTTACGATGAATGTATACTCCATTGTTATTTCCTGCTTTATAATCGCGGCAATCATTGGAAAACCTTTACAAACAAGGAGTTCAATGACGTATTGGTCTCCATCTACAAATTCTTCAATGATTACTGGATTTTGTGTTGCCAATTTTTTAAACGCAATATCAAAGTACTCTTCACTTTCAATTAAATAAACGTCTTTTGAACCATTGGAAACTGGTTTTTTCAACACGAAAGGATATTTCATGGATGAATGGATTAACTGTTTTCCATTTATTATTTCAAATTCACAAGTTGCAGGATGATCTTTTAAAACTTCGCGTGTACTGGATTTATCTTCAATTATTTGTAGAGCATCGGATGAGATGGAGGAATTGCAAAACTCATTGGAAAGTCTTGCAGCTAACGAGGTATATGGATCTATAAAGCTGATGATCGCTTGGAGGGTATATTCTATATTTATGGACTCAATAATTTGTTTCCGTATAGTATTTTCATCCATAACATTCAAGTGAATTACTTTATTAAGGAAAGGAAAATCGTTTTGGTTATAGATAAATGTCTTGCGATTTGTCATTAATAGGGTTCGATAGCCTAATCGATTGGCAGCTTCAATCGCATCCATACTTGAACCGGAAGTCGCGGATCCGATAAATAGAATTGTTTCCATCTCTACGGCACCCTCTTCCTCAAGACATTCCCCTACTATTAGTTGTATGCAATTGCAGGAGTTCGCTTTAGGCAAAGTAAATAAGCATGAAGGGCTATCCCTCATGCTTATCCATTAGATTAAATCGATTTACTTGTTCAAATAACCCAGCATCGAGTAATGCTTTCAGTTCAATTTTGCCGAATAAATCATAATGGGGATAGTCTTCCCGGTAGTCGATCCATTCAGGCTTTAACCCATATGTTTTTCCCCATTCAATCAATTTATCAAGATCCGTACAACCCGCTTTTGTCACGGTTTTACAGCCCGGAAATCGATCATCAAGCCAATAATGGGTAAGAAAAGCAATCTCGCCTTTCCGGACTTTTTCCTTCCAAGCTTTCAACTCAGCACGATTGATACCGAACGCCATCAGTCTGTCACCCGGCAGATTTCCATATACTTAGCATCCCATGCAGGATCAATTTTTCGCAATGAAACCGGTCTGAAACTTTCCCTTTTCACTAAAATATGTTCGGAAGTGGCGGTTGCCGCAACAGTTCCATCTTCATGAAGAATTTCATAGCCGTATACCGTCCGGAGCTTTCCATGCGACTCAACCCATGTACGCACGGTCGCCTTTTGTCCATACCGCATAGCAGCCTTATATTGGATTGATAAGTCAATAACTGGAGAAAGATAGCCTTCCGCTTCAAGACCCGCATATGTAAAGCCTAAATCCTGTATCAGGCTTGTTCGCCCGATTTCCATCCAGACTAAGTAATTCGCGTGATAGACGACCCCCATCTGGTCGGTTTCAGCATACCTGATTTCTATTTCTTTTTCACTGATAAACATGTAATCACCTCTCTTGAACATTATACAAAAGAGAGGTAATTATTGCTGACCTTGGAACTTACTAATAACGGAATTTGGCAGACACTACCATATACATTTGCTACATACTCAAAAATGTGTTCTGCGCCCATAAAAGCGTATTCCTCATCACAGTTGCACATCCCGCGCTCAAGGAAGAATGTATATGGTAATATAGAGATAGATTGTCAAGGGGGCTGTTGGAAGTGTTGATATGACAAGGTTTTGAAGTGCATTGCCAATATTTCAGTTTCAAGTTGGCAGTATGAGGGCATCGGCTCGAACCCGGAATGCTCCATTCGAGGAAACCTCATCAAATAATACTTGATAAGGTTTTTTTTTATTTCGGCCGTGTTCCGGATCTTTTCAGTAACTTTTGTTTGAAAAATCAGTAGATTTTCTATGACCTATAGACATACCTCCATCTCATTCCAATTTCAATTCATATGTTAGTAGTGGAGGAGCTATTAAGACAATCAAAATGAAACGACTTTGGTTTAGGTCAGAGTAATTCTAGAGGTGGTGACAAATTACCATGAATAAAATAAATCCCAGAAAATTTAATTGCAACTATTGTTGTGAAAACAGAAGATTTTATTGGCCACGTATAATAGCTAGTACTACACCTTCTGTTCCTTTTCCACCTGTCATTGTCCCTGATCAGGCGATTATTCCAACAATAAATAGGTATTTCTATATTGTTACAGAAGATATAAATCTAACAAACGGAGCAACCCTCCCAGCCAATTTGTTTACTGATGATAATAGTAATCCAATAACAGAATTTACAATCTACAATCCTAATGGATACGTTAATATTTACATCAATGCTATGATGCAAGAAGGTGGGATATATTCTGTAACTCCAGATGCACTGACTATTGAACCGGTAGCTGCAACAATATTTGCTGGAACGCCAATCATTATAGAATCTTTGGGATTCTCTACTGCTGCAATATAAAATAGTACACCAACTGGGTTTGTCACACAGTTGTATTTGAACCTTATCAAATCAAATTTGATGGGTTTCTTTTTTACTTACCTGGTAAAGGAGCAGGGCTCGTATACATACAGATGAATATCTTTTAGGCGAAGTCATTATAATTACGGAGGATCGTTATTGGAAATTTTGTCAATGTAGAACCGGGCGTCAATCTATATATGGAAGATATATAACTCGCCAATTCTCGGATTGGTTTTTTCAAATGTAAATGCAGGTGTAGGGTGGTCTACTGCGGTCTTCAATTTATTAAGAGTAAAGAATCCGTATCCAAAACTTCTGAAAATAGTTACCCCTTGTTGTGAGCCGCATTGGGAAATTGGTCTCCCACATCAGTTCCGACTTTTACTAGAATCTGTTTAGCCATACGAGTGGCAATATCGGGAATAGAATCCAACCTTTCAATATCTTCCTGATGGGAGGATGGTCTAGTAGCCACCTCTTGGTTTAGCAACGCAACCTAATCAGTTTGAAAATCAATATGAGTGAGAATGGTTTTTATCATTAACCGTTTATGTTGATTGATATACCCACGAAGAACGAGTTCAAGTTCAGCCCTTTTTTTTTCATTGTTCGGCGAGTGAACCCCGCTAACTTTTTCTAGATTTTCTACGCCAGCGGCGATGGTACGAAGCATATCAAGAGCAGAGACGCCCATGACGTCGGAGACAACAGAGCCCAATTTGACTTTCGCTCCTTCTTAAACCTTTTGAATCCGATTATGTTTTCTAACACGCTCTTCTATGGTATCGAATTTCGTTAACGCACCGTAGTCGTTGGAGTCAGACTAACGGATAGGCTCTATGGCACCATAGGTGATCAAACTTTCCTCTCCCAGCTGTAGTATCCAATACCCGTTCTGCACACATTTTCATCTTGCGTGGCGCTGATTTTGCGCTACATGGATGTCAAACGGGTTTAAATGAATTAGGATACCCGCCAATTACCGTATGCAACATACCCGTCTGTTATATTTCCAGGCACGAGCCGAAAGCTATTATAAAAATTATACACTGATTGAAAAAGTTTCCAAGACTGTTTAATCGGTGCGTTAGCGGAACAATTGTGCATTGCACGAGGTTAATAAGGAAAGGGTGCTCATGTCAGCACTCTTTTATTATTCCACTTTTAATAAATTCAAGACTTCATCAATGAGCAGCTGACCAAGGTCCCCTTCTTTCCGCTTCCGAACAGAAACCATTTGTTTTTCAACTTCCTGATCTCCAACAATCATCATATAAGGAACCTTCTGTTTCTCCGATTCCCTGATTTTCAACCCCATCTTTTCAGCTCGATCATCCACTTTTACTCGGTACCCATTTGCAGCAAGCGCCTTCTTTACTTCTTCAGCATAAGCAACATGCTTATCGGCAATCGGAATGATTCTTACTTGCTCCGGTGCGAGCCATAATGGGAACTCTCCCGCATAGTGCTCAACCAAAATTGCAAGGAACCTCTCTACGGAGCCGAAAATCGCCCTATGGATAATGATTGGAAATTCAAGTTCATTCTGTTCATTAATATATCGGCAATTGAACTTCTCCGGCATTTGGAAATCCAGTTGCACAGTTCCGCATTGCCAGCTCCGTCCTAACGAATCCAAAATGTGAAAATCGATTTTCGGACCATAAAATGCTCCATCCCCTTCGTTAATACGATAAGCCATTCCCCGCTGTTTCAACACCTCTTCCAATGACTGTTCCGCTTTATCCCATAAATCAATGGAGCCCATATAATTTTCCGGTCTTGTCGATAATTCGACTTCATAACTGAAACCGAATTTCGAATAGATGTCGTCAATCAAATTCAATACATGATCTACTTCCCGTTGAATTTGATCTTTCCGAACGAATAAATGTGCATCGTCTTGTGTAAATGCACGTACTCGCAATAGTCCATTCAAGGAGCCTGATAATTCGTGGCGGTGTACCAATCCTAATTCTGCGTATCGAATTGGAAGTTCTCGATAACTTCTCCGTTTATGATTAAATACAAGCATCGCACCCGGACAATTCATCGGTTTCAATGCATACTGCTGTTCATCCACATCCGAAAAATACATGTTCTCATGATAATGATCCCAATGGCCGGATTGTTCCCATAATCCTTGCTTCATCATGATTGGTGTTTTAATCTCTTCATAGCCCGCTTCCTGATGCTTCCGTTTCCAAAATTGCTCCAACTCATTCCTCAAAACCATCCCTTTTGGTAAATAAAACGGCATGCCCGGCGCTTCCTCTGACGCCATAAACAATTCAAGTTCTTGACCTAATTTTCGATGATTCCTTTTTTCGATCTCCAGTTGTACTGACATTGTAATTCCTCCTTTTTTTATATAAAAAGCTAAGGGCGCTTGCTCAGCTGCGACAGGCATAAGACGGACATGCGAAACGGCGCTTTTTGCCGTGAAGCAGGGCTGGCTTATGACCCGAGCAGTTAGCGCCCGCAGCTGGATTAAAATAAAAAAACCGCATTCTTCCCCTAATAAAGGGACGAATGCGGTCGTGGTACCACCCAAATTTCGCCGTGCTTAAAAAGCGCAGCGCTCTACTGATAACGGTCTCCCGATCATAGTTTCCTACATATGCAGTCCCCTACGATAGCTCAAAGGTGGTAAATCACATCTTCCGCTACAGGACTTCCAGCCAAGGTCCCGCTCTCTGGTAAAGCTTCCAAAATGATTCATGTCCTCTCAACGCTTCATATAAAATAAAAAAAACCGCATTCTTCCCCTATAAAGGGACGAATGCGGTCGTGGTGCCACCCAAATTTCGCCATGTCTAAAAAGCACAGCGCTTCAAATGATAACGGTCTCCCGATCATAGTTTCCTGCCTAATGCAGTCCTCTATGATAGCTCGAAGGTGGTAAATCAATTTTTCCGCTACAAGGCTTCCAGCCATGGCCCTGTTCTCTGGTAAAGCTTCCGAAATGATTCATAGCCTTCTCAACGCTCGTTTATAGAACCTTAATTGTATTGTATTATATGTGAGTATTCTTAATCCGTCAACAATGAAAATAAGTATGTAAAAAAGCGCCCGATTTAATCGGACGCTTTTTAGGTACAAATTAGTTATTTTTCATTTTATCACGAAGAACCATTTGAAGGATTCCACCGTGACGGTAGTAATCTACTTCCACGTCAGAGTCGAAACGTGCAAGCACGTCAAATTCTTTAACAGAACCGTCTTTCGCAGTTGCAGTTACTTTTAGGATGTCGCGTGGTTTTACGCCTTCCGCGATGTTTACGCTAATTGCTTCTTCGCCTGTAAGGCCAAGTGTTTCAGCGCTTTCTCCCTTCATGTATTGAAGAGGAAGAACACCCATCATGACAAGGTTTGAACGGTGAATACGCTCGTAGCTTTCCGCGATAACTGTTTTGATACCTAATAGTGAAGTACCTTTTGCAGCCCAGTCACGTGAAGAGCCCATCCGGATGTCGGCACAACTTGAAGGGCGTAGAATAAAAATTGCTACATGTTGTTTTCTCGATCTAATCTCTTTTGCAGCATTTCCTTAGCCTCTTCCACCTTGTCTAGAAAGCCAAATTGAGTACCTTTCTCAATAATTACATGGAATGTCTCGTCTTGATAAAATGGAAGGATTTGCAATTGAGATAATATGGATTTCATTTTCGGCTCGTCTTGATTGGAATTAGCTATAATAAGTGCTATTTCCAAATGAGGAGGAGTAGTTAAAGTTTGCATTTCTTCGGATAGAAGAGGCTCAACGATGTCTAGTTGACGGTCAAAAAAAGTATAATAGTAACATTTTGTGTAATTGTAAGCATTTACTTCACTTTCCAATTGTTTCTCATCAATGATGTTAAGATAAGTACGTAAACGTTCCCCGTCATTCCCGTAATAGGCGTCACTAGAAAACATTTCCAAATAGCGTACTGAGCTTTCTAATTCTTTTTCTGTTACTTCACCAACATTATAAGGAATGAATGCATCAAAGACATTTACAGTAGATAATCGATTTCTATTCAACACTCGATCCTTACCTGTCGTCAAGTCCATCATCATTAATTCATCATCTGAATAGCCGTAAAATATCACATTAAAACTATTATTTCCAATCAGATTAAATTTAGCATATACCGGTTTTCCCGCAAAAACAGCAGTTTCAATGTCATCGTATGATGCATATTTTGGATAAACAATTAATCCTTTCGCCCGATAAATATCAAACACATCCATGACAGAATAATGTCCATCTAAATATCTAATTCCGATCTCCGGTAATTCATTTTGTGTAACTTCGACATCATAATAACGCGCCAATTGATTTACCGCACTTATCCATAAGTCTGACTTAAATACATTATCAAATTCGAACATTTTCTCCGGCTGATCTAAAATCGTAAAAGTCTTTTCTACTTCCACGTTCGGCTCTACTACTTCCGGCTTCGGGTTGCATGCAGAAAGTAGTAGAAGTCCAGACAAGATTACCGTAAGACATAATCGAATCATCGTATTGCAACCTTATAAGGTTTCAGTTCGACTCGACCATCCAATACATGTATCGATTCTTCTGCACGCTGTGCCAATTCCGGATCATGAGTAATTAGAATGACCGTGACACCGTCTTCATCATGGATTTTCTCTAACAGATTGATAATTGTCTTCCCTGTTTCTGAATCTAGATTTCCAGTCGGTTCATCAGCAAGGATGATTTCAGGTTTCGTGACGAGTGCACGTGCAAGTGCCACTCGTTGTTGCTCCCCTCCAGATAACTTGGATGGGAGATGATTTAATCGATGTGCGAGACCGACACGTGTCAACGCTTCTTCTGCGTCTTTTTTAATTTGTGGAGAAGAAAACATCGTTAATAAAGGCATCATTACATTTTCAAGAGCAGTTGCAGTCGACAGCAACTGGAATTGCTGAAAAACATACCCGATTTTTTTAAGTCGAAGTTTTGCCAAGGCATTATCTTTCATCGTGTGAACCGGTTGTCCATCAACCCAAACCTCACCCGAATTAATCGGTTCAAGTCCACCGATAATATGCAATAAAGTAGACTTTCCCGATCCGGAAGGACCTGTTATTGAGACGTATTTTCCTTTGTCGATTTCTAACGAGACATCTTTCAAGATTTCCGTCTCTTCTCCTCCCGTTCTATAGCTTTTTGATACAGATTTGAGTTTTATCATTGCCAATGACCTCCGGTTTCTATCAAGCGTAATGGTTATTCACAATCCGTTTCATATTTAATGAGCGCACGATTAACAAGGAAAAAATGAGCATTAGGATTGGCGGTGCCAAGATTATCAGAACTAACAACCAAACCGGAAGCCAAATGGTCGAATAATATGTTAGCAAAGCATAGGCGCCGATTCCTCCTATTACGGAACCGATGGCGGCAACCAATAACACTTCGGATCCGATGTAAAGTTGGATTCGCTTAAGTGACCAACCGATGGAGCGAAGAACAAAGAACTCTCTTTTCCTTTCCGTTATATTCAAAAAAAGGAGCAAGAAGACAATGGAAGCTGTCAAGAGGACACCCGCAACTAAAAATACTGTCTGAAATCCCTTCAAATTCAAATCGATTGTTTCGCCTAAAAAACTGAGAAACAGAAAATCGGACAGGCTTTTTTGGGTAGCAAGAAACAGAATGACCATAAAAGAGGTCATTGCGAGCACAATAGATAACAAACCGAAACGCAATGGTCGTCTTATTAGTTGATGAATGACATAACTGAACAGACCTTTAATCGAAAACACCCGCATGAACTTCCATTCAGTACCTTCCCCTTCAAGACCTGCGCGTGGTGAAAGTTTCAATGCCTTTCTGCTACCAGTGACGTAACCAATCGCAATTAAGCAGAAGGAAAACAGAATAACTAAAAGTACTTGTTCCCATATGAGTGTTTGGACAAAAATGTTCATAATGACGACAGGTACAATTGAAAGTAGACATAAGGTTATTATTTCAAGGAACAAAGAAGCGATAATTTTTCTACGAGACCAGCCAATCGCTCGCAGCATTGCAAAGTCTGTCGATCTGGCCAATAAACTATGTGTAATTACGGTATAGCAAAAGATAAAACTGACTATTGATAAGTAGATAAATAAAATGATGTTCGATTTTTCAATCTGCTCTTGTATTGACCAGCTAACACCGGTTTGTTGCCAACCTTCTTCAACTACACCAGCAGCTTCGGCATTATTGGAGTCAAGATCGATATGGACTTTGGAAGAGGAGGAACCGAGCATAATTTGAACTTGATGTCCAGTACGGTCCATAATCTCTTTTGCTATCTTCTCTACTTTCAATTGACTTGCATCAGTTCTCTCTTCAACGCCATCTACTACGACACGAATGGATGATATAATGTCTTCATCCTCAAAAAATATGGATGCTGCTTCAATTGTAGTAATTGCATCAGGTGAACCGGTATAATATGTGTCTTTATAAGGCAATGGGAGCAACGGTGTAGGATCAATATTTTCTCCAAAACCATTTTTAAGGATCATGCTGTGATGCGGTGTGTAAATTTCCGTAGGATCACCATGTTGCCATGAACCTTTGTAGACTGGAGTAATTTTGGTAGAATCATAGAAATCAATGATTGTATAATTGAAGCCTAGAGGTCCGTCTTTTTCAGGCTGACTTCGATAAATTGGAAGTTCTCTATTATCCCAAGAACTCTTTTCAACTATATTCGCTTTCATTACCGGTATACCAGCATCTTCTCCCATCGAAGTGAAGGTAATCGGTGTCAAACGAGAAACCCACGTTTCTGTACTTAGACCTGGAATTTCACTGAAATTATAATTACTGCCACCTGTTAAATTCATTTCGCCTGTTGCGTAGCGCCATTTCTCTGAAAACGTATTCAGTGATAAATCCACGAGGGTTGTTCTGGGTAATCGTAATAGGAACTCTGTAGCACTTTCTTTATATTCATCTTCACTTACAAATTCGGGAACATGAATTCGCTCAATCGTTATTTTTTCATTTAATTGAGATTGATTATTTCCAAGGGCAAGAAACGGCAAAGTCGGTACACCTATTTTATTGCTAACTTCCGCTTCACTTAGTGAATTTCCGAGCAACAGACTGTCATCTAATGAATATAACTGATTTTCACTTATCGGATCTACGGCAATGACCATTAGACTATTCGGTTGCCTTATATGAAATCCTGCGGGCATGTAGGTTCTCCAGCCTTCGTTTTCCCCAGCAAGTTTGTTGGATAACCCACCGTAATTTGTTGGATCCCATTCATACGGATTGCGTCCATAATTTACACTATATTCCCGGATACCCTTATAATCATAAACAACGATTTCAGAAAGCCCGTCAAAAGTAGTCGTCAGTTGTTTGGAATATGAATAAGCCTCTTTTTCATCTGCATTATAATAAGCTCCAATTCCATTTACTTCTACATACCCTAACAGGGAAAGCGGGGCTGCAACCCTTACACCTGGGATATCCCTTATGCTTTGCAAGTCGACCAATGATATTCCACCATAGCTTGCAATGCTTGATTGTGGAGCAAGCCAACCATCTTCAAGTCCTTTTGTTGGGTCTACCTCTTTAGGTATAACTAATAAATCATATTGATATCGCCAATTTTTGTCTAAATCTTCTTTCGCCTGAATGACGATTTTATCAGATATTGTTAGTGAACCCATATAACCTAAACCAATTGTGCTAAGTATAAGTAGGATAGTTAAAAACAACCGCCATCGTTCACGAAATGATGATTTCGCATATTGGAACATTTAGATCCTCCCTCTATAAGAATTGGAAAGTGAGCCAACTTTCCTTTCACTCGATATTTGGTATTTCCGTTCATATGTCTATGCTGAAAAAGTGCTAGTGCTAACAAACCAGCGGAATGTTTTTTCAATTTGCCTTCTTCAATTAGTGAAATGATATTTGGCTTCTATTGTAAACTTTAGCATAATATCATATTTAATCAATGCGATATTCATAAGTTTCTAATATTATCGAAAATGGTGATTTTTTGAATGAAAAAAAAGACGTCCAATGTAAATGGACGTCTTTTTAATCTTTATTATTCAGTTTTCATTTTATCACGTAGAACCATTTGAAGGATTCCGCCGTGACGGTAGTAGTCTACTTCTACGTCAGAGTCGAAACGTGCAAGTACGTCAAATTCTTTAACAGAACCGTCTTTCGCAGTTGCATTTACTTTTAGGATGTCGCGTGGTTTTACGCCTTCCGCGATGTTTACGCTGATTGCTTCTTCGCCTGTAAGGCCAAGTGTTTCAGCGCTTTCTCCCTTCATGAATTGAAGAGGAAGAACACCCATCATGACAAGGTTTGAACGGTGGATACGCTTGTAGCTTTCTGCGATGACTGTTTTGATACCTAGTAGTGAAGTACCTTTTGCAGCCCAGTCACGTGAAGAGCCCATTCCATAGTCCTTACCTGTAATAATTGCAAGACCTGTGCCATCTTCTTGATACTTCATAGCTGCATCATAGATTGGCATGATTTCTTTTGTAGGCCAGTAAGTTGTGAATCCGCCTTCAGTATTATCTGTTCAAAACGTCATCCGGATAATAACTTCAATGATTGTTCCATCACGACCGAAAAATGCTCCTTAGGCTTATCCATTACCATCGGAATTGCTTATATTTTTTGATTAACTTCTATTTTGTTTTATTTTTCAACATTTCTTCAGCATCAGTGACAAGCTTTGTAAAGCCGAATTCCGTCCCTTTTTTCACGATAAGTTCAAGCGTTTCCGTGCGATGGGAAGCTAATAATTGAAGGTTTGCTAATTCGGATTTCAGTTTATCTTCGTCCTCATTATAATTGGCCAATGCGATTGAAATTTCCATATTTGCTGGGTTTTTCATTGATGCAAGTTCTTTTTCCAGAATCGGTTCAACGATTTCAGGCTGGAAATCATAAAAAGTGTAGTAATACATGAACAAATAATTATAGAAAAAGATTTCTTCTGTTAAGTTTTCGTTTTCTATTGCAGTTAACGCATTCAAAATCAGTTCCCCATCATCTTCATAATATGCATCGCTAGCAATGATTTCTAAGTAATAAGCGGATTGTTCAAGGTCTGATGCCGCTAGCGTTTCTCCTTTATATGGAATGAGTGTCGTAAATTTGTCTACAGTGGATAGTCTCGTTCGGTCGACTGATTTCTTTTCACCTGTTTCAAAATCCATGTAAGCCAATTGCTCATCGGAATACCCGTAAAATATGACTTTCCACATATTATTGCTTATTAATGCAAATTCAGCATATACGGGTTTCCCTTTTAGCACCGCTTCTTCTATAACATCATAATCTGTATATAAAGGTAGAATGGGAACCCCTTTATCTTGAACAAGATTTAAGACATCCAAGACTGATTCCTTGCCGTACATTTTTGTTTTACGGACTTTTTGCAACTCAGCATCGGTTAACGGGGCATCATAATATTTCATGATTTTGTCTACCGCTTCAAGTATCGGTGAATCGGTAAATTTGTTTTCCCCTTCAAACATTTTTTCGGGGGTTTCAATCTCAATGAATTCCTCATCAACTTCCACGACTACATCTTCTTCTGGCTTCGGATTGCAAGCGTTTACGATAAGTAATAATCCCGCGGCCAACAGCAACCATTTAAAGCGCATTAAACCGTTGCTGCCTTTTGCAATGATTGCTCGACTTTTCCGTCAAGGACGTGAATTGTTTCCACTGCCCGTTTTGCAAGATCCGGATCATGTGTGATGAGAACGACAGTAACACCATCTTCCTCATGAACTTTTTCTATCAAGTCTATGATTGCCATGCCTGTTTCAGAGTCCAAGTTTCCAGTCGGTTCGTCTGCTAGAATGATTTCAGGCTTCGTGACGAGTGCACGTGCAATTGCAACACGTTGTTGTTCCCCGCCTGAGAGCCTTGAAGGTAAATGGTGAAGCCGATGGGCAAGCCCGACACGCGTTAATGCTTCCTCGGCGTCTTTTTTAATTTGCGCGGATGAAAACATAGTAAGTAGCGGCATCATCACATTTTCAAGCGCAGTAGCGGTCGACAGCAATTGAAATTGTTGAAAAACGTATCCGATTTTTTCAAGCCGAAGTTTTGCTAACGCATTATCTTTCATTTTATGGACAGGTTGCCCGTCGACCCATACTTCTCCTTCATCAATGGGCTCTAATCCCCCGATTAAATGAAGAAGCGTTGATTTACCCGAACCCGAAGGTCCAGTGATCGACACGTACTTTCCTTTATCTATATCAATCGAAACATCTTTCAATACTTCTGTGTGCTCTGCCCCTGTTTTATAACTCTTTTTTACGGATACAAGTTTAATCATGATAGTATTTCCCCCTCTTGATTTCTTAAATTAAGCAGAATAATGATTGTTTACAATTCCTTTCATTCTCATGGACTGGACAATCGCCATGGAAAAAAGAAGCATCAGAATAGGCGGTGTAATAACGATTGTGATCAACAACCATATCGGCAACCAAATCGCCGAGAAGTAGGTCAATAATGCATATGCGGCAATCCCCCCAATAATCGATCCCACAACCGCGACTAATAGAACTTCAATCCCCATATAAAGTTGGATTCGCTGCAGAGACCAACCAATCGAACGCAAGATAAAGAACTCGCCTCGTCGTTCCGTAATGTTTAAATAGAGTAAAAGGAACACTATTGACACTGTCAAGATGATTCCTGCAACTAAAAACACAGTTTGGAACCCTTTCAAATTAAGGTCTATTGTTTCACCCAAAAAGCTGAGTAATAGAAAATCCGATAGACTCTTCTGTGTGGCGATGAACAGAATAACCATAAATGAAGTAAGCGCTAACACAATCGATAATAAACCAAAACGTAAGGGGCGTCGCATGAGTTGATGCGTTACGTAAGTGAATAAACCTTTAATGGAAAAGAATCGCATAAATTTCCACTGCGTTCCTTCCCCTTCAAGCCCGGCACGTGGAGAAAGTTTGAGTGCTTTACGGCTTCCAGTGAAATAGCCAATTCCGATAACGGGCAGGATGATGAGAAACACAAACCCTAGTTGATACCAGGCCAATATATCTAATTTTGCATTCGCAATAACAATTGGAATGAACGCCAACAAGCTTAACGCGAAGATTTCAACAATAAGTGAGCCAATGATTTTTCTTCTAGACCAGCCAATTGCCCGTAGCATCGCAAATTCCGTAGAACGTCGGAGCAAACTATGTGTTATAACCGTATAGCAGAATACGAAACTAACTAGAAGTAAATAGATGAAGAGAACGACATTTGACTTCTCAATTTGTTCTTGAATAGACCAGCTAACGCCTGTTTGTTGCCAGCCTTCTTCGACGACTCCCGGTTCATTATCGCTTTCTGCCGCTAAATCTATATGAACTTTTGATGCACTTGATCCAAGTAAAATCTCAACATGAAGACCTGTTTTGTCGATAATCTCTTTCGCAATCATTTCGACCTTTTGTTGACTTGCGTTCGTGCGCTCTTCCACCCCATTGACTACAACACGGACAGAAGATAAAAAGTTTTGGTCACCTTCGTAAAATATCTTTGCAGCGTCCAAAATTGTAATCATATCCGGTGATCCCGTGTAATAAGTATCCTTGTAAGGAAGTGGGATTAACGGTGTAGGATCGACCTCATTTCCTGTACCATCTGCTATAATCATGCTATGTTGTGGCGTATAAACATCCGTCGGTTCTCCAACATTCCACGAGCCTTTATAAATCGGTTCAATTTCATCTGGAACATAATAATCGACAACATTCAAACCAAAATCCGCAAACTTTAAATCCCCAGACACTCTTTCTCGATAGAGTGTTAAATTTCGTGTGTCATGCTCATTCTTTTTTACAGGTATCGCTTTAAGTTGAGGGATTCCTGTACTATTGGTCGTATCCCCCGACTCAAATTTGATTGGTGAATAATGATAGTACACCCCAAAAAATGAATCGAGATATGGTTGTTCTTCATATTTATCTTCCCCAGTTAAATTAATACTTACATTCTTATACTTCCATTCCGGAGAAAAAGGTTCCAATGTAATATCTGCATACAAACTTCTTGGTAAATTCATTAAATAATCAGTTGCACTTTTTCCAAAATCAGATTCACTTACATTTTCCGGTACTTGAATATCATAAACTTTTAGGGATTCCGTCATTTGTACTTTTGAATCTGCAAGCGCTAATACGGGGATCAAATCAAACTGATCAACTTTAGATATTGCTAAATCATTCAAAGGATTTCCCAATACTAAACTATCATTTAATGAATATAACTTATTTTCCTCAATAGGATCGATTGCAATCAACATGAGATGATTGGGTTGTCTCATTGATACTGTCGCGGGTCCATACATCCGATACAAATTTTCCTCTTCATTCTCGTAAGCTAACTTATTCGATAGCTCAGAGTAGTTTTCAGGATTCCACTCATCTCCACCGAAATGCAAGGAATGCTCTAAAACTACTTCAGATTCATAAATTGTATAATGTGCAAGCCCATTAAAGGCGCTGGATTTTCTTTCACTATACGTGTAAGTTCCCGGAGGTTGGTTGTTATTACTGACGCTCAATATATCTCCTTCAGGATAAGCGAGTATGGATATTGGTGCAGCTACTTCCACTCCCGAAATCTCCCGGATTGTCTCTACATCCTTTAAAGATATACCTCCGTAATTAGAAATACTTGCCTGTGGAGCTAGCCAACCATCGCCTAGAACAGTAGAAGTTTCATCCTTATTTGGCAATACTAAAATATCATATTGATATCTCCAGTTTTTATCTAAATCACCTTTTGCTTGAATGACCATTCGTTCTGATACCGATAGAGCCCCCATATAGCCGAGTCCAATCGTACTTAAAATAATCAACACAACTAAAAATAACGGCCATCTTTCCCTTAACGTTGTTTTCAAATAATAAAACATCAGTTAATTCCCCCTTTCTTGAGAAGATTAAGTCTATTCAATCATAGCATTATCGGATAAGAACGGTTCACAATTTCAAGTTTTCGAGTTTTTATTCTAAATAAGGTGCTCAATTTATAGAGCACCTCAGAGTGTAGACAAAAGGGTTGGAAATCAAAATGATTTCCAACCCTTTTGCTAACATCAAACATTTTCTTAAGTTGACGTGTATGGAGCGGCGACTCCTGCGGGAACAGCACGAGCTGAAGACCCTGGACTGAGCGCAGCGAGGGAAGCGGCTGAAGCCGTGCCCGCGGAAAGCGTCCGCTCGCAGTGGAATTCAACATTTATAGCTTTATCTCTATTTTAAAAGAAAAAAGACTGTAGGCAACACCAAAAATCAGGCTGTTTGTCTACAGTCTGAGGTGCTCAATTTATTGAGCACCTTTTGATAAATTAGTTAGTTTTCATTTTATCACGAAGAACCATTTGAAGGATTCCGCCGTGACGGTAGTAGTCTACTTCTACGTCAGAGTCGAAACGTGCAAGTACGTCGAATTCTTTAACAGAACCGTCTTTCGCAGTTGCAGTTACTTTTAGGATGTCGCGTGGTTTTACGCCTTCCGCGATGTTCACGCTGATTGCTTCTTCGCCTGTAAGGCCAAGTGTTTCAGCGCTGTCCCCATTCAAGTATTGAAGTGGAAGAACACCCATCATGACAAGGTTAGAACGGTGAATACGCTCATAGCTTTCAGCGATAACTGTTTTGATACCTAATAGTGAAGTACCTTTTGCAGCCCAGTCACGTGAAGAGCCCATTCCGTAATCTTTACCTGCAAGAATTGCAAGACCTGTTCCGTCAGCTTGGTATTTCATCGCTGCATCATAGATTGGCATGATTTCTTTTGTTGGCCAGTAAGTAGTGAAGCCACCTTCTGTGCCTTTTGCAATTTGGTTACGGATACGGATGTTCGCGAATGTACCGCGCATCATCACTTCATGGTTACCACGGCGGGAACCGTAAGAGTTGAAGTAACGTGGCTCTACGCCGCGTTCACGCAAGTATTTACCAGCTGGCGTATCTTTACCGATTGCACCTGCAGGTGAGATATGGTCAGTCGTGATTGAATCTCCGAATTTACCTACAACACGAAGTCCAGATAGAGCTTCGATATCAGCAGGCTCTTTTGATAGACCTTCGAAGAACGGTGGGTTTTGGATATAAGTCGAGTTTTCATCGAAATCATATAATGAATCGTCAGTTGTCTCGATTGCATTCCAAGCTTCGTTCTCTGTGAATACGCGAGCATATTCTTTACGGAATAGGTCAGGTGTTACAGTAGCTTTAACAACTTCCTTCACTTCTTCCGATGTTGGCCAGATATCTTTAAAGTATACATCTGTGCCGTCTTTTGCTTTACCAATTGGATCTTTTTCGAAGTCAATATCGACCGTTCCAGCAAGCGCATAAGCAACAACAAGTGGCGGTGAAGCCAAGTAGTTCGCTTTCACAAGTGGGTGGATACGCCCTTCAAAGTTACGGTTACCGGAAAGCACTGAAGAAACTAAAAGGTCGTTTTCCGTAATCGTTTTTTCGATTTCAGGAAGAAGTGGACCGGAGTTTCCGATACATGTCGTACATCCGTAACCAACTGTGTTGAATCCGATTTGATCCAAGTATTGATTAAGACCGGAGTCTTCCAAATAGCCAGTGACGACTTTTGAACCTGGTGCCAGTGAAGTTTTCACGTATGCAGGAGGTGTAAGTCCTTTTTCAACAGCTTTCTTCGCAACAAGTCCAGCACCTAACATAACGTATGGGTTGGAAGTGTTTGTACAAGAAGTGATTGCTGCAATTGCAAGGTCACCTGTTTTCATGCCAACAGTGCGGCCGTCTGCAAACTCAACTGTTCCTTGCTTTTCGAATTCCTTCGGAGTAAGACCGAAGCCTTGGTTTCCTTCAGGAGCTACAACGGAATCTTTGAAAGAATGTTGTAGTTCTGTAAGAGGGATCATATCTTGCGGACGCTTAGGACCAGCTAGATTCGCTTCGATTTTAGTTAGATCAATTTCAATCACTTCTGTGTAAGTAGGATCTTCGTTATCTGGTGTGAAGAACATATCGTTTTCCTCAAGATATTTCTTAACGACTTGGATATGGTCTTCTTCACGGCCAGTTAGGCGCATGTAGTCAAGGGACTCTTCGTCAACTGGGAAGAAACCACAAGTTGCACCGTATTCAGGAGCCATGTTTGCGATTGTTGCACGGTCCGCAAGTGGTAATTTAGATACGCCAGGTCCGAAGAACTCGACGAATTTACCAACAACACCATGTGCACGAAGTGTTTGAGTCACTTTAAGCGCAAGGTCAGTTGCAGTTGTACCGTTCGGAAGCTCACCAACAAGTTTTACACCGATAACTTCTGGAATTGGGAAGTATGAAGGTTGGCCAAGCATTCCTGCTTCAGCTTCGATACCACCTACACCCCATCCAAGAACACCGATACCATTGATCATTGTTGTATGAGAGTCTGTACCAACAAGTGTATCTGGATATGTTTCGAATGTGCCATCTTCGTTTTCAATTGCATGGACTACGCTTGCAAGATACTCCAGGTTAACTTGGTGAACGATACCTGTAGCTGGAGGAACAGCACGGTAGTTATCATATGCTTTTTGTGCCCAGCTTAGGAATTGATAACGCTCAGCGTTACGTTCGAATTCAAGTTCCATGTTCAAACGAAGTGCATCTGCTGAACCGTAACGGTCAACTTGTACGGAGTGGTCGATAACAAGGTCGACTGGAATTTCAGGATTGATTTTGTTCGGGTCTCCACCCATTTCAGCCATAGCTGAACGTAGAGATGCAAGGTCAACGACAACTGGAACTCCAGTGAAGTCTTGTAGGATGACGCGGGAAGGTTTGAAAGGAACTTCAGCGTCCTTATCAGCATCCTTGCCCCATTTTGCCAAGTTTTCAACGTGTTCGTCTTTGATTACATAACCGTCATGTTGGCGCAAGACGGACTCTAAAAGTACTTTTACTGAATAAGGTAGTTTGGAAACGTTCGCAACGCCTGCTTCTTCAAGAGCTTTTAGTTGGTAATAATTATATGTCTTACCATTCAGCTCGAAAGATTTACGGCTGTTGTGCAAATTGCTTTTTGCCATTTGTAATTCCTCCTTTTTCGACAGAAAAGGCTGTAAATAAGCATCTTTTCTCTACTCCATCATAGTACACCTACGTTCATAAGTAAAATACTTAAAATTTATAGTCTTACATAAGAAAATGTAATGACCTTGTCGTCAAGAATGAATTTAATCTTTTTTACTGAAATATCTCCTTGCGTGTGTCATGATAGCAGTATAGACATTTGGAAAGGGTGGGAATGATGAACAAAGCTTTGTTAGTAATTGATTATACGTATGATTTTGTTTCGGAAGATGGTGCCCTTACATGCGGTCAGCCGGGTATTGATTTAGGGGGCTATATTACAGAATTGACAAGAAAATTTTTGGATGATGGAGAGCTTGTCATCATACCTGTGGATATACATGAGAAGGATGATCCGTTTCATCCGGAAACTAAATTATTTCCTCCACATAATATTAAAGGAAGCCAAGGGCGAGATCTATTCGGTACTCTCCACACATTGTATGAGGAAAGAAAAGATGAGATTTTAATGATGGACAAGACACGCTACAGTGCCTTTGCCGGTACTGATCTTGAACTGCAATTGCGCGCTCGCGGCATTAATGAATTGCATTTGGTCGGTGTGTGTACGGATATATGCATCCTTCATACATCGGTTGATGCTTACAATAAAGGGTTCGACATTGTGATCCATGAAAAAGGGGTTGCAAGCTTTAATCCTGCGGGTCATGAGTGGGCACTTGGCCATTTTGAAAACTCCCTGGGTGCTACAGTCATCCGATAATTCATCCCTTTTTTTAGTATTTTTTTCGCCTTAAATGTTTGATGTATCGAAATAACGGATATTCATATACTACAGAGGCAATCATGAATTACTAAAAAGGAGATGAAGTAATATGAGCTTTATATGGTTTTTAATTATCGGTGGAGTTATCGGTTGGCTTGCGGGCCTAATTTTAGGAAAAGATATTCCAGGCGGTATTATTGGTAATATTATTGCAGGTATCGTCGGTGCTTGGGTTGGTGGAATGCTTCTTGGTAAATGGGGACCACGGATTTCTGATTTTTATATCATCCCTGCCTTATTAGGTGCGCTAATCCTTGTATTTATTGTGAGCCTGATTATGAAATCGATGCGTAGAGCATCGTAAAATTAAAAGCGAAGGGCGCCTGCCTTGTCCCGACAAACGCTGGAAGACATGACGGAAAGGCGCTCTTTGCCTTTTTGGCATGTCTGAAGCGTCTCGAGGGACTGGCGCCCGAAGTCTAGACGAATAAAAAGAGCGTCGAGGATTCCCCCTCGACGCTCTTTTTATTTTCCATCTTGTCGTTGATTTTCAAATTCATTGTAAAACCACATTACATCTTCAACGTATTTATCACTACGGTTATAAAGGAAAATTGCTTCTTTAATCTTACCGTCGGCTGCCCCGCTTCTTGATAAATAATTGGCGGCACTGAAAATTGCATCTTCAATATCAAAAGGATCTGCTTTCCCATCGCCATTTGCATCTACGCCATACCCACCGTGCTTTTTGATAATTGCTGGATTGGTCTTTTCTTTTTCAGGGATATCGCCTTTACCAAGACCTTCACATCCCGGATAGCTCCAACCGACAAATGTGCATGGCATGAATTGCATATGGCCTTCGGCTCCCACTGGCGATAATAATGGGTCCATCGTTGAGAAGCGGGTCTCGATTCGATGATGTGCTGCAAGTAGCGTCCACGGAACACCGTATTCCTCAGCCGCTGCCTTATAGATTGGAATGTATTCTTCAGGAATTACAGTTGCCGTATGCCTATCTTGAAATTCAAGCAAAGTACTCGCAGATTTCTTTAAAACGTCTGGATTTTGAATACCTGTCCAAATAATTGCTGACAGGGTGAAGGTGACTACAGCTATAGGGATCAGTAAAACGATCATGAATAGCTTCGTTTTTATAGACAATCCCTTTTTCTTCTTCTTCACTGCATCACCCTTTTCTGTTTATCAGTTATGATTTTGCTTCTTCTTTAATAAGCGCCTTTATATCTTTTACCATTTGATCGTACGGCACATCTTCTGCACCGTTATATGTTTTTACAGATACTCCATCTTTGTTGACCAAACTAAATCCAGAACCGTGGATGACATCATTAGGTGTCTTCGTTACGAATGTCTTGAAAGATCCAATTGCAAGGTTTTCGATTGTTTCCTGGCTATATCCAGTCAACATTTCCCATTTGCTTGGATCTACTGGGTCGAACGCCTCTAAGTAGTCCTGTAACACTTCCGGTGAATCGAACTCAGGATCAACACTGAAAGAAACGATTTTATAATCTTCAATTCCCTCGTCTTGCAGTTGCTTTTGAAGATCCGCCATATTCGCCATCATTGGCAAGCAAACATTATCACAATTTGTAAAGACAAATTGTGCAATCCATACTGTCCCTTTGAGATCGTCCAAGGAAACTTGTTCATTATGTTGGTTTGTCGAGTCGAATGACTCAATCTTATACTTGTGATCAGGCTTGAATCCGCCCATTGAACACGCACTCAATAGTAACATGAGTGGTAAAAATAATGAAAGTAAAATTTTTTTAGGCATAATCAGACTCCTCCACTTTCCATACTTACTTTATCATAGTAGAAGGGTCTATTTCAAACAACCGCACTACACTATCCTTCTTGTCCAATTTTTGACTTTTAAGTGAAGTTCACTTCACTTTTAATGAAATAAGTGCATGATGAATGATGAAAAGGATACTTTCTTCGTGTGTTTTTTCGAAAAAGCTTTTATAATGGGGAGTAGAATGGAAGAGGTGAAGATAGTTGCAAGATTTCTTTATGTGGTTCATCGTTTTCTGGTGTTTCGTTCTTATCGGTCTTTTCGGTATAGGTGGCTTTTTCATGTTCCGTAAATTCCTCAAGGTATTCCCAAAGGCTGACGGCAAATCTACACTTGATTGGGAAGAACATTATGTAAATGAATCCCTTCATCTCTGGAATGATGAAGCAAAAGCTATGTTAAATGAACTTGTCAGCCCCGTTCCGGAACTGTTCCGAGATGTTGCCAAACAGAAAATAGGTGCTAAAATTGGTCAAATCGCGTTAGAGGACCGTGCGAAGACAATCAGCTTCGACCATATTATCCGTGGGTATATCGTCGCTACACCAAAGCGCGACCATAAATTTCTGCGCAAGAAATTGGATTCGATGAAGGTTGATATGAGCCCTTATGAGCATTTATTTGAATAATAAAAGAGGCCTTCCTATTTATAAGTAGAAGGCCTCTTTTGTCTATTTCCTTGTATTTTTAAGTTTATAGTATTTCACAAGCATACCTATTCGCCATGGAAGGATCATTGCGAAAGCCAAAATCCAAAATATCCCCGCAAGCTCCCCGACATTAATCGTACTGCTCAATATCAACTTTGCAATGACACGAAAAACCAGTAATCCCCCTAATATGAACAGGAAAGTCTTTGATTTCTTCAAATATAGCTTTTCCTCTACAACTTCAAAATTTGTTGTTTTGATCAAAACCAAAGAAAACAATAGACCGACGAACACTGATTCTATCACTTGAGGCAACGGCACCCAAAACTCTTCAAATACAAACATCAATGCCCCAGTTGACATAAATAATGGTGGCAAGATGATCCTTTTTGGAGATATTGGCTTTTTAGCTGCCTTCGCGCGTATGAAAAACGCCAACGTTCCCATGAATAAGAAGACTAGGGTTGAACCGACTATTAGGTAAACAGAAGGGATTTCTGTAAAAACATATTCAATGATTTCACGTAACTTAAGCATCGCCCTTTCCCCACTCGACCAATTCAGCCATTCGATGTTTCAGTTCTTCCATCGGAACAAATCTTGCGAATCGTGCTGTTTCTTTCTCTTGATGGAATAAAAGAATAACAGGTGCCGTAAATAGGGATAATTGTCCCGCCATCTCAGGTACTTGTGCTACATTCACTTTATAAAAAGGAAATGAATAGTCATCTTCAAGTTCTGCCACTTGTGGATACAGCCCGTCACAAACTGAGCAATGATCCGTTTTTACAAACAGCAGCAATTGAGGTTCCATTGTCATAATATCCAACCACTGTTCAAATGATCCGACCTCTTTCATCGGCAATTCCTCCACTTCAATGTAGAACCCAATTTGCCCCCATCTACATTATTATAATGGATGGAGGCAAGTGTGGTGAGCGTTTGTATTAATTAAAAACCTTGGAAATCTCCAAAAATCGGGCTTAGCAAGCTTGTTAGGTATGTGATGCCGTCGAAAAATAAAACAAGACCGAATACAATCATGATATAGCCACCGATTTTCATAATGAGATTGCTGTTTCTGCGGATCCATCCAAGTCTTGTGATGAAAAATGACAAGACGAAAAATGGAATCGCAAAACCTAATACATACAGCATCATGTAAAGCATGCTGGACCCTGGATTTGCTGCAGCCAATCCAATAATTGCCCCGATAATTGGCCCCATACATGGTTGCCAGCCTGCGGAAAAAGCAAGACCGATTAGAGCTGTACCTAGAAAGCCCGCCGGACGATTTTTGAATTGCAGCCTATGTTCTTTCATTAAAAACTTTGGTGTGAACAAACCGATGACCATAAGTCCAAATATAACTATGAAAATGGCACCAATCTGTCTAAGCATATCTTTGTATTGTATGAAAAAAGTGCCAACAAACGAAGTACTGAACCCTAAAAATACGAACACAACTGAAAACCCAAGTAAAAAGAAAAGTGTGTGAAGCATACCGTTTCGGTTCATCCGTTTAGAATCCGATTTCAGCTCTTCAATCGACATCCCGGTAATGTATGATATGAATGCTGGATACAATGGCAGGACGCAAGGTGATATGAAGCTTAGGAAACCCGCCCCGAATGCAAGAAAAATATTCAAATCAGTGCCCATCATTCTCTCCCCTTCATTTTTCTAACTCCATCGTAACAAATCCCGAACCAAATTTCGCTGATTTGAACTGTGAAATGTTTATGACAATATAGAAAAGCGGAGGGCACCTGGAGCTGGACAAGTTATTTCGGGTAAGTTAAAGGTCCCAAGACGAGCAAAACTTGTTCAAACTCGAGCATAACTCCCCCAAACTCGAGCAAATCGACATCAAACTCGAGCAAAACTACGCCCAACTCAAGCATATCCCCGCCTAACTCGAGCAAAACTTTTGCTTCCAAAGAAAAAACGGCTTGCAACGCATTGTTTTGCCATGCGTGCAAGCCATTTTTTTAAATTGCGTCATCCATAATTCCATTTTGAAGCTGGTACATCATATAATACAAACCTTTTTGAGCAAGGAGATGCTGATGGTTTCCACGTTCAACGATTTCACCTTGGTGTAATACAAGGATGAGCTCAGCATCTTGAATTGTACTCAATCGGTGAGCAATCGCAATCGTTGTTCTGCCTTTACGCATTTTCTCCAAGCTTGCCTGGATGGCGACTTCTGTTTCAGTATCGATATTGGCTGTCGCTTCGTCCAGGACAAGAATTTTCGGGTTCGTCGCGATTGTCCTTGCGAATGCAACAAGTTGGCGCTGCCCGCTGGAGAATGTTGAACCACGTTCCGTTACTTTTTGTGCATATTTATCTGGCAGCTTTTCGATGAATTCATTCGCTTGAACAAATTCAGCCGCGGCACGTACCTCTTCCGAAGACATCTCTTTATTATGGAGACGGATATTACTTTCGATATCCCCGTAGAACAGGAACGGATCTTGAAGGACCAGACCAATTTTCTTTCGAAGTTCCTCTTTCGGCAAATCCTTCAAAGAAACCCCATCGATCAGGATTTCCCCTTTATTGTATTCATAGAAACGCATAAGCAAGTTGATGATGGAACTCTTTCCGCTTCCCGTATGTCCGACCAACGCCACTGTTTCGCCGGCATTTGCAGTGAATGAGATGTTTTTCAATACATCATTTTTTCCATCATACGAAAACGTTACATCCTTGAATTCAATAGTTCCTTTTGGAATTTCCTTATTAACCGTTTCTTTTTGCGCAGGCTCCATATCAGGGTCATCCATCAATTTAAACACGCGTGATGCTGAAACTAACGCCTGTTGGAAGATTGATAACCTCTGCATTACTTGCTGAACCGGTTGGAACAAACGTCCGATCAACGTCGTGAATGCGTAGATGATTCCGACTTCGACTGCACTGTCGAGTGACATGAATCCAAAATAGCCAAGGACGCAAACGATTGCGAGCGCATATAGCAAGTCGATGAATGGCCCAAGCAGGACACTATCGAATTTGATATTTCGCATACCTGCCCGGTAATGGCCTTCGTTGATGTTGTCAAATTCTTTCGCCAAGCGTTCCTCTTGTCTGAACGCTTGCACCATTCCCATACCAGACAATGACTCTGCGATTTTGGCATTCAATTGACTTAAACGCTCCCGCAAATCCTGATAGAAATCGGCACTGTAACGTCGGTATACAATAATGATTGTCAGGAATAAAGGAAGCAAGAGCATGGATGCAAACGTCAATTTCACATCCAATGAAAATAATGCGATGAAAACACCAATTAAGACAAGAATCGCTTGTAGGAACGTAACAACGACACTTGTAAACATTTCCTTGATGGATTCCGTGTCGTTTGTTACACGTGATACAATGCTTCCCGCTGGTGTCCTGTCAAAGTAGCGCATACCTAAGCCGTGTACTTTTGTAAAAACGTCAATCCTCATCTGCTGAATAATTTTCAAAGAGATATCTTGAAATCGCAGCAGTTGAAAATACGATACGGTTACGATGAACACTTGTAATCCGATATAGACGAGTGCAAGTGTCATTACTTCGTTTTTCGGAAAATAGAGCGGTGTTAGATTATTATCAATGAATGATTGAATGATAAGAGGTCCTACAATGCTTCCGGTTATCGTCAAAATAAGCAAGGACAATGCGATTGTAATGCTTACTTTATGCGGGATTGTATAGCGCATAAGTCGCTTGAACACCTTGAATTGGTCCTTCGCCGTCAATTTGGGCTGTTTTTCCATCTGCATTATTCTTCCCCTCCTTGCTCGACAAGCACTTCCAATTGTTGCAAGTCATACATTTCTTTATATCTTCCGTCCAATTCAAGCAATTCTTCATGTGTACCTGCCTCAACAATCGTCCCTTCATGCATGACGATAATCTTATGGGCATGCTGGATTGCACTTAGACGATGTGATGTTATGATTGTCGTCTCCCCTGTCCGCATCTGTTTCAGCGATTCAAGGATAGCCTCTTCTGTTTTGGCGTCGACCGCTGAAAGCGAATCATCCAAAATAAGCAATTCCGGTTCCATGATAAGTGCGCGGGCAATTGAAATCCGTTGCTTTTGTCCTCCGGATAATGATACGCCGCGTTCCCCTACAACCGTTTCATATCCTTCAGCGAAACCTTTAATATCTTCATGGATTTGTGCAAGGCTTGCTGCTTCATAAATTTTTTCGCGATCGATTTTCGGATTTGTGAATGCGATATTTTCTGCAATCGTAGTTGAGAATAGGAAATGATCCTGCGGCACATAACCGATTGATTCCCGTAAACGTTGCTGTTTGTATTTGTTAATTGGGTTTCCGCCATAGACAATGCTTCCCTTGTACCCTTCAAATTCCCTTAGAAGCAACTTCAAAATAGCAGTTTTCCCCGATCCCGTTTTCCCGACAATTCCTAACGTTTCCCCGCGTTTTAACGTGAAATGTACATCACGAAGCGCTGGAGTTTCGTCATCAGGGAACTTGAATTCCTTAATGTCGAAGTGAAGATCCCCTTCTGGTCGATGATTAATGGCTCCTGTGACATCCTGAATATCAGGATTGATTGATAACAATTCAGTAATCCGGCTATAGGAAGCATTTCCGCGTTCTACGATATTGAATAGGAATCCGAATGCAAGCATTGGCCATGTAAGCAATCCAAGGTATGTACTGAATGCAATCATGTCACCGATAGACATATCACCGGCAATGATGAATTTTGTTCCGAAATAGAAAGATAGAATATAAGATACGGCAAAAATTCCAGTAATCGTCGGATCGAAAAGTGCATCGACTTTTGCCACCCGCATGTTCCTAGCAACCACATCCGTTGATAAATCCGTGAAATCTTCAATATCTTCCTTTTGCTGTCCAAATGTTTTGATTACTTTAACGCCGGAAATGCTCTCCTGCGTCTTATCATTCAGATTGGAGAAAGCCTCTTGCGCAAAACGGAAACGTCGGCGCAGCAATCTACCATAATAGCTTGTTAGGAAAATCATAACTGGAAAAGGAACAAGTGCGATTAATGTCAGTTTCCAGTTGATGGTTAAAGCCATCGTCAAGATGACGAACCCACCCGTGGAAAGGGAGTCGACCAGCGTCAGGATCCCCATTCCCGCTGTCTGTTGCACTGCATTGATGTCGTTTGTCGCGTGGGCCATCAAATCCCCGACCCGTCTCTTTTGATAAAAAGAAGGCGACATTCTTGTAAAATGATTGAATAATTTCTCACGCATTGTCCGCGATAATAGTACCGCCGAGCCAAAAATCATGACGCGCCAATAATAGCGCGATACGTACATCAGAGTTCCCGCAACAGCCAAAATAATAAGCCACTTTGTCAGTTGAGACCCCGTCAATGTCCCGAGTGTAATGTCATCGACGATATAGCCGATGATTTTCGGAGGAAGCAATTGTAATAAGGAAACGAACATAAGCGCCGCAATTCCTAGTCCGTATTGTTTCTTCCGTTGTTTGAAAAACCAGCCAAGCTGCAGTAAGACTTTCACGATATTCCCCCTACTCTTTTTCTATGTCCTTGAATAGTCTACCAAAATTCTGAACAATAGAAAAGGTACGAGACTCAAATTATTCGAAATCTGAAATACTTTTTAGGTTGACAAAGGGAATTGTGTATGTCCGACCTGCTTGAGAATTCAATTGGAACATGCCTCCTTGTATATCGATTTTGCCGATAATCCCGCTCACTATCATGATTCTTTGATCTTGCCAATAATGAACGGTAAGCTGCAAATTCCTTTCGATTGCCTCTTGGATTTGATAGTTCCATTCTTCCATTTGTTGTTCGTCGGGCTGTTGCCTTAGTTGATGTTGATCTTCCTTTTGCCAGTCTCGCAGCTGTTCGACGTGTTCCGGAAGCATCATCGCCGTCCATTTGATACGCCCTCGGTCACGGATCATTCGATCATCTCCTTAACTACTTACTTGTAATGCCCGCCAATCAGCTTCGATCGATGGACGGCTGTTCCTGCGTCTGTGTAGGATACGGCCCGTAATATGGCTGTGGGGCCGTATTTTTTACGCAGTGAGTCCATTGCCTTTCCAAGTTGGCGGTTGCGCCATTTATGTTGATCAAAAAGGCTAAGTTGCATGGCGTATTCGTCTTCTAAATTTGCCAAACTGATGGCGATGCGCCTAACGGGACGGCCATCATGGAATTCGTCTAAAAGCTTTGTGCAAAGCCTGTAAATGGCCATCGTGTCATTTGTCGCTTCGTACATCGAACGGGATCGCCCGAAGCCGCCACCAAGGGAATTTTTAGAGTAACCGATGGACAAATGGACTGTACGCCCTGCCTTCCCCGCTTCCCTCGCCCGTAATGCGACATCTTCACACATCTCAAGAATGACTGTCAGAATATCTTCCCGCTTCGTATAATCACGATAGAGGATCTGCCCTTTCCCGAAGCTGATTTGTCCTTCGATAAGAGGCGCACCAAGATCAGATAGATCGATACCGTGCGCATGGTGATACAATTGGTTTCCCATGACTCCAAATTTCTGTTCCAACCGTTCAAGAGGAGTATGTGCCAAATCCCCGACCGAGAAGATCCCCATATTATTTAATGTTTTTTCAAGTCTGCTGCCGATTCCCCACATGCGGCTCAGTGGTGCAACTGGCCAAAGCCTTGATGGAATGTCTTCATATGTCCAGCGGGCGAAGCCGGTCTTCTTGGCATCGAGGTCGAGGGCCAATTTCGACATCAGCATATTCGGTCCCATTCCACATGCCGACCTCAACTGGAACTGATCGACAAGCTCGTCTTGCATCCGTTGAACTGTCTCTTCAGGCGGCCCCCAGAGCCGCTCCGTCCCCCCAAGGTCAATGAAGCTCTCATCGACAGAATAGACATGGATTGCCTCTTTCGGCACGTAGCGGTTCAAGAGCCTGGCGATTTCCATTGAAACATCGATATAAAACTGCATTTTCGGCTCAATCAGTCGGATGGACGGATCGTCAGGAATTTCATATAGCCGCATTCCCGTCTGTACGCCAAATTCCTTTTTCAAGGCGGGCGAAGCAGCGAGGACAATTCCTCCTTTCCGCTCCTTATTGCCGATGATAGCAATCGGCGTATCCATGACATCAAGCCCTTCCATCACCGCCGCACAGCTGGCATAGAAACTCCGCATATCAAGGCAAACAATTTTCCGGTCCGGTAAGTCAGTGTACATATCGATTTCCCCTCCACTTAAGAACACTCGTTCTTTATAGTATACTCAGAACAAGTGTTCATATTCAATGGGCGTTATTGGAAATGAAAATAAAAAGCATCCATCCATGGGATTGGCCCTTGGACAGATGCTATTTAATTTTATTTACTCAACTTTTGATTTCCGCCAGAAGAATGTACCTCTTAAACATATGAGAAAGTCACCAATACTGGAATATCGGCAATAAATCACAATCGTTAGGACGCCAAACCATTATATCAATATATACATCCTCTTTCAGAGTATTTCGATTGTGTATAGGTTAACTGCACGGCCCTCTTATGTTAAAATGGAATTTACCGGGCACATATTAATATGGAGAGGATAAGATACAATGAGCATTCAAAGAAATGAAAACAAGCATTTTACATTTCAAGATTTCCTATCGTGGGATGAAGGTAGTCGATATGAGATTTTTGACGGTGCTCCTGTTTTACTTGCTTCGCCCACTACGAAACACCAAGGGGTCGTCTCCTTTTTAACAATCGAGTTTGGAATGCACTTGAAAGGTAGAGAATGCAAAGTCTTCCCTTCCCCGTTTACAGTTCGGTTTTCGGAAGTAGATGATTATGAAAATGCAGATAATGTATTTGAACCAGATATTTCTATTGTCTGTAATAAGAATCAGCTTGATTTGTATGGATGCAAAGGAGCTCCTAACCTAGTTGTAGAAGTCTTATCACCTTCCACGAGTAGGAATGACAGAATAAAAAAATACAATGCATATCAAAGATTCGGGGTTAGCGAGTATTGGATTGTAGATCCTTTGAATGAAACTGTAGAGGTATATGTCTTAAATACGGGAACATACAAACGCGGGAATGTGTATGGACGGGAAGATGTGATTAAATCGCAACAATTTGAAAGCTTGGAGATTATAGGTGAAGAAATGTTTTCATATGGAGAATAATATGGCACTATCTGTTCAAATTTGAACAGATAGTGCGCCTCTTTTCTAATACGGAAACGAATAATGTCCGCGGTTTGATAGATTTATTCCGGTTCGAAAGTTGAGTTATTTTGATGTCGGATCCTTAACTTCCTTCGGTAACTCAAAGTTCTCTGCGTCGTTGAAATAACTATATGTGGCATTCAACTTCTGTTGGGACCTGTACGAATTGCTGTCTTTATATGTCTTGATATAAGAAGACATTGTAAAACCGGTTACGTAAAGAGTTCGGTTATTGAATGTAATGACAATATCCAATCTGTCAACCATGTCGAACCCTTCTTGACTTGAACCGATATCAGGGAAAATCTCCTTAAATTGCTTTAACTGATTACGGTCCAATGATAATTTCAAGGCATAGCCATAATCGATTGGTTGAAGAATGAAGTCATCCTCGAACTCTTTGAACTTGGATAGATCAACGATTGGGTTGACGCCCGATACTAACGTACCGAACACTTCAGCAATTGAGCCGGAAGATAGTTCATCCCATTTGTTATTTTTGTTGTCTGTTACAAACACACGGTCGTCAACTCGGTATACATCCATATTCCATGGCGCAGTGCCGCGAGGAGTGACCTTCGTCTCTGTATGAACTTTTACAGGGTCAAGGAAAGCAACCGTATTCATATCGAATTTGACACCGGCTCTTTCTGGATTCTCCAGATCACCATCGAAAACAGTTACTTCAGTTTCGTCATAGACGATATGCGACTGGACGGATTTCAAAGAAGTTTCCATCGCTTTTTGCGATTTATCCAACAAATCTCCAGCCGTCATTACATTCTGGGCCTTTCCCGTATAGCTACAAGCAGCAAGCAGAAGCAGCATAGAGCTTACCGCGAGAGCGTTAATTATTTTTTTCACATTAAACTCCCTCTCTACAAAAACCTAGATTCATTTTACTGGAAAAACTATCATTCATCAATCTATTCGAAATGATAGCTTGCAGTGGTAAATTCATCGATTGTCTGAAAATCCGGTGTATAACCAATGCCAGGCTCATCCGGAACAGTAATGAAACCATCTTCCACAACCACTTCAGGCTTAATAATATCCTTTTCCCAATAACGGGAAGAGCCCGCAGTATCTCCCGGAAAAACGAAATTCGGTAGTGTAGTCAAGGCAATATTATGGGCGCGCCCAATCCCAGCCTCAAGCATGCCCCCACACCAAACGGGAATCCCGTTCGCCATACAATAATCATGGATTCTCTTTGCCTCCGATAACCCGCCTACTCTTCCGATTTTCACATTGATGACTTTTGTACTCCCCATCTCAACCGCCTTCCGCACATCTTCCAATGAAAGAATGCTTTCGTCAAGGCAGATCGGTGTTTTAAGCTCCTTTTGTAAGACAGCATGATCGAAAATATCATCATAAGCAAGCGGCTGCTCAATCATTAGGAGGTCAAATACATCTAACTGCTTCAGCAAATCGATATTGTCCAACGAATAGGCCGAATTGGCGTCTGCCATAAGTGGGACATTCGGAAACGCTTCCCTCAACCCTCGAATTACATCAATATCGGCACCCGGTTTGATTTTCACCTTAATTCGTTTATACCCTTCATCTAAATAACCTTGTACTTTTTCGATTAAACGTGCCAAGTTTTCTTGAATTCCAATGCTAATCCCGACTTCAATCCGCTCCCGATTCCCTCCTATTGCCTCGGCCAACGGGATTCCCTTACGCTTTGCATAAAGATCCCAGACAGCACCCTCAATAGCGGCCTTCGCCATATTATTTTTTCGGATAGGAGAAAATAGAGCCCCTACTTCGTCCGGATGGGTAATTTCCTTCCCAAGAAGTACAGGGATGAGAAAATCACGGATCATATGTAAATTCGTCTCAACTGTTTCTTCTGTATACCACGGGGCATCGAAAGCAACTGATTCCCCCCAGCCGGTATTCCCCTTTTCATCTTTGACTTCCAACAATAAAAATTGCTTGTCCTGCATCGTTCCAAAACTCGTTGCAAAAGGCTCCTTCATTCTCATTTTCATTTTACGAACTGTGACTTTTTTAATTTGCATGCAGGTTCTCCTCCATTTCGTTCAGGTGAACTCTATCCGTGTTATTATACACTAACTACATAGTGGATATGGTAAAATTGAAGTAATGGAGGGATGAGCTTGAACGGAAATGAAAAAATGCCCGGAGAAGAACGCCGGGAACTAATTTTGGCTACATTGCAAAAAGCAGATAGACCGATGACCGGAAAAGAACTTGGAGAATTGACAAATGTCAGCCGTCAAGTAATTGTGGGAGATATCACTTTATTGAAAGCTAAAAACGAACCAATCATCGCTACGAGCCAAGGCTATCTGTATATGCATGCTCCAGTCGGTCCCGGAAAAATTGAAAAAACACTTGTCTGTCAACATGGTCCAGAGCAGACTGAAGAAGAATTGAATATTCTTGTCGACCACGGCCTAACGGTGAAAGACGTAAAAATCGAACATCCTGTTTACGGTGACTTAAGTGCATCAATCATGGTGTCAAACAGGCAGGAAGTAAAAGAATTCATCCGGCAAGTCCAAGAAGCAAATGCTGTGTATTTATCGAAACTCGCGGAAGAAGGCATTCACCTTCACACAGTTATCGCGGAAACTGAACAGCAAATCGAAAAAGCAAAAATCGCATTAAAACAATCGGGTATCCTCGTCGAATGAAGGATACCCGATTAATATTGAAAGGTTAAAAGAAGATTGATTTGCAGTCTATCAAGGCAGATATTTATGACAAACATAAATTAACTATAAATATCCCTCTTGTTATATCCTATAAAACCAACAACAATTAACAGTACCCCCACGATGGTAAGAATGGAAACGTTAATAATATCCATATCTCCAACAGGAAGTTCAGGGACATAACCAAACGGCGATAGTTTACCAAGCCATTCCGGCAATTGGAGTAACTTGCCTACATACAGAACAAAGAAGGAAAAGGTCAAGTAAAGCCACGTGAAGCCGGACCGTTTTGGAGCAAATCCGATAAATAGCATTGCAATGCCGATCATGATCAACAGCGCAGGAAAATACACGATTGCAGATTGATAGAAGACGCCAAAAGGGATCGCATCATCCATTACCGAATTTGCGGCTGTACCTAAACCGACGGAAGCAAGTGAAAGCATCGCGAACCCGCTTATCACAGAAACAGTCAAATAGCTCCCCAGTAACCGTGAACGTGATACAGCACGGCTTAACAAATGCTCCGTAAAATTCCTCTTCTCTTCACCTTTAAGCTTGAGTATGGCTAGTAACGGCGGCACCGTGCACAATATGGCGATCACCTTCATCAGCGTCGTTAAAAATTGTTCCATTAATGAAAATCCTTCTCCATGTGCAAACATTTTTTCCATCATTTCATTGTTTGTAAAAAAGGCTTCCAGATCACCGAAAACCGCCCCATACGATGCGCCAAGGATGAGCATTCCAACAGCCCAGGCAATGAGCCCAGTACGCTGAAGCCTCAATGCAAGACCAAATGGATTTTGTAAAAACTTTGAGGCATTTTTTCTTCCGGGTCTTGCCGGGATAAATCCAGCTCCCAAGTCGCGAATGACGTTCAAATAAAAGGAAATGGTAATCAAGACAAGCGCAACACCGATTATTGCTGCAATTGGCCACCAGTAATTATTCACATATGTTTCTGTTCTTAAAATCAAGCCAAGCGGCGACAACACGGATAGTATTTCATTGCTGACATCGCCAATCGCACGCATCAAATAGGAAAGGAGCAATACAGTAATCGAGAACCCTATTGTTCCCCGAGAGTTCTCCGTGAGTTGTGCAAGAAACGCAGTTATTGCCGAGAAAATGATACCTGTTGCGCCCAACGATGCTCCGTACAAAAGCGAACCTTCCAAATCCATACTTTCGATTTGTAGTGCATACAATCCAAATCCAGCGAAGAGCGCCAACACTATATTGACTCCAAACGATAAGACAATCGTCGCTTGCAACGTAGCTAACCGACCGACAGGCAAAGAGCGGATCATTTCGATGCGCCCATCCTCTTCATCTGCCCTTGTATGTCGCGTAACGATTAAAATGCTCATGATTGCGACAGCCAAGGCGGTGAATAGCAGCATTTGATGGGCCAGCATCGCGCCGTTTGTATAATTGTCCAAGCCATACCCCTGGCCAACCATTGCAATCATGGCAGGGTTCCTCATTGTTTCTCCCATCGATTGCCTTTCCTGTTCTGATGCGTATAGATTCGCAAATGCATTGGCAACAGCAAATGTAAGAAAAGAAAGAGATAGGATCCAAACAGGGATGCGAATGCGGTCTTGCCGTACCATTATCCTAACAAGTCTACCCGAATTATGGACTACCAGATTCGCCATGTTACACCCTCCTCGAAGCATTTTCCGCCCCTTCATAATGGCGCATGAACAAGTCTTCCAATGTAGGCGGTGAACTTTCCAGTTTCATAATCCCATATTGACTTATCTCCATCATGACTTTGTCCATTGCATCCGCATCTACTTGAAATGAAAGCGCGTGATCCGTCCTCTTGATATTATGGATCCCTACCAACTCATGTAAAGAATCTATTGGCAGCTTCGTCTCAACTAGCAAATTAGTTCTCGTTAAATGACGCAGTTCAGTTAATGTCCCTGTTTCAATCATTTGCCCTTGCCGAATAATCCCCACCCGATCGCACAACTTTTCAACCTCAGATAAAATATGACTGGAAAGCAATATGGTCTTCCCTTCCCTTTTTGCATCCATCACACATTTTTGAAAAACCTTTTCCATCAATGGATCGAGACCCGACGTCGGTTCATCGAGAATATACAAATCTGCATCCGATGAAAAAGCTGCAATAAGCGCGACCTTCTGCCGGTTTCCTTTTGAATACGTCCTGCATTTTTTGGTAGGGTCCAAGCCGAACATGTCGATCAGTTCTTCGCGCCTGCCTCCTTGATCCACCCCGCGCAGCTTCATAAAAAGATCAATCACTTCTCCGCCCGTTAAGTTGGACCATAAGTTGACATCCCCAGGAACGTAGGCAACTCGTTTATGAATTTCAACCGCATCTTTCCATGCGTCCATCCCAAATATCTTTGCCTCGCCTTCTGTCGCCTTTAGAATACCGAGCAGGATACGAATGGTCGTTGACTTTCCGGCGCCGTTCGGTCCGATGAATCCAAACACCTCGCCCTTATTCATCTCAATGTTGACGCCATTTAAAGCTGAAAACTTTCCAAATCTTTTCGTTACATTCACCGTTTTTACTACGGACATTTTGTAGCACCCCTCTTGTCAGAATTTTAATTCCCCTTCCAGACGTGCAAAATATGAAATATCTTCATTGTTTAAGTTCATAATATATCGAAGAAACATCCTTGGCAATAGTTTATGAACTATTGTTATTGTTTTATTACATAACTTTGTCTACACTAACATTGAGGTGACCAATATGAATGGATTCCAACTTCGCAGAGAACAAAAAAAACTAGCAATTTTAGAGGCGGCTTTATCTCTATTTTTCGAGCATGGTGTTAAAAAGATTTCAATTGCAGAAATAGCAAGTAAAGCAAAGGTCTCCCAAGTAACCATCTATAATTATTTTGAAAGCAAACATAATTTAGCCCACGAGGTTTTTATTTACTATTTTAAAAAGGTATCTAATGAATTTGACGAGATATTAAATAGCGACATCGCTTTTCCTGAAAAAATCAAGGCGGTCATATTTACTAAAAATGCGGCAGCAAGGGAAATTAATGAAGATTTTTATGAATATATCATGAATGAATTTACGACGGACAAAAGCAATGCAGAACAGCTATATGAGAAGCAGGCACTCCCACGCCTAATTCAATTATTTAATGAGGGAAAAGCACAGGGGTATGTAGATCCGAATTTGTCTAATGAAGCCATCCTCTTTTATATGAAGGCGGTGAATGAATTTATAAAAAGAGAAGATGTTTATCACCAAATACTACCCTTAACCGAGGATATTATGTATATATTATTTTACGGCATTGTCGGTAAGAAATGAGGGATACTTAAGCATGTTCATCGACAGAACAAGCAGACAGCGTATCTAAATACACTACCTGCTTGATATGGGTCAGTTTAATTTGAGAAGGTCTAAACTCACAAAACGATGATATATTTCGAGAAATGATTGATGAATTTTTCGAGCTGACTAGGTGAATACAAAAAGGATCTTTTCCGCTTTCAAGAAAAGACTCCGAAATCACATTGTCAGTAACATCTGAAAAGTGTTTATACTCGTTGTTTGGTGATTGATTCCGATCTATCAAGACGGAGCGGACACCTTCAAATAAGAGATTCTTGAAATAAACGAGTGCTTTCCGGAATAAACGAGCGGTTCCAGGGATAAACAAGCGCTTCCTTATCTGTTCCCTTCATCAATCCAAATACTTCAATCTTCTCTCATCATAGGTTTTCTCATCCTCAGTACCAAACCCATAACCGTCTGAAATAATTGACCTTACCGGGACATGCGGAGTCAAAGCTATTTTCCATTCTCCATCTTCCCGAACTAAAGCCATTAAAAAATAATTCATGCCATCAATGAAGTATTCGTTCTGGGAGTACACTTCAAAATCCACACCAACATAATACACTTTAATGTTTTTGAATTTCTCCATGTAATGATACGGTACAAACTGTTGGCCGTATTCAATAGGCAGCTCTTTCCACATAACAAGGCTGGCCTTTTCAATATTTAACAATCCAAGTCTCTGGATTTGATTTTCCCTATCGGCAATAAAGTCCAATAAATCCTTTTCAGTTTTCTTATCCCACCGGGAAATCGCTTTTTCCAACTGTTTCTTATTCAACTCATCAAAATAAGAACGGATGACTTGTTCTGGCGACCCGATTTCTTCCGCGTTAACAGGAAAAGAATAGGATGAAAAGCAAATAACTAATGCAATAACTAAAATTCTAAGTTTCATACCACACAGCTCCTATAAAAAATTAATCATAGGTTGCCCTGTTTAGTTCTTTAAATCCGTGCAATAAAGCTATACTACCCTATCAATTAACAAATCTATAAAAGACCCACTTCCCTCTTCAACTGTTCAAGGAAATCAAGCATGAACTTATGCCGCTCTTCCGCCAGCCTTTTCCCTTCCTCAGTAACCATAAGGTCTTTTAATAGTAAGAGCTTCTCATAAAAATGAGTGACGGAAGAAGTGTTTTTGGAACGGTATTCAGATTCGGACATAGTTGTTCTCGCTATTTCATCCGCATCATACAACTTTCTTCCCCTTGCACCACCAAAAGCGAAAGCCCTTGCAATCCCTATCGCACCGATTGCATCAAGGCGATCCGCATCCCTCAAAATTGCCCCTTCAATTGAAACGATTTCTTCCTCATTTCCTCCATTGAATGAAACACTCTTAATCGTTTCCAAGACACGAAATGTCGTTTCATCATCAACACCTGACGATTGTAATAATTCAAGAGCTGTAATATGATTCACCATTTTATATTTTGGGTCATCCACATCATGAAGAAGAGCCGCAAGCCTTACAATCGCCATATTAGCTTCCGGCAAAGTCTCCGCAATCGCCTTTGCATTTCTCATTACTCGCAAAATATGATCAAAATCATGACTCGCATCAAACTGCTCATAAATCTCAATCACTTGCCCCGTACATTTTTCAATAATCTGTTCCATCTAAGCACCAACTTTCTATATACTGAAAAGCTATGGTTTTCATATTATCTTGGTAAAAAGAACTTGTTATCTATTGGAATTTCCGTTGATTGAAGCGAAAGGCGGCGACTCCTGGGAAAGCCCCTGCCTTAATTTCTGCAAAAGGCTCAGAAATACGGCAAATCGAACTCTTCGTGGTTCGATTGGAAAGCGTCCGTCTGTAGCGGAAATCAACAGTTCTACATAGCTTATTTAACACTCGTTAGAAAATTCAAACCATATCATTGACGTATATTGTCGATTCATGTATAGTAAATTCAACCATGTCAATAATGGGATAGACATTGAATTGCCGAGGGAGGAATAAACATGTACCAAGGTAAAGTAAAATGGTTTAGCAACGAAAAAGGATATGGTTTTATCGAAACCGACAATGGCGAAGATGTATTTGTACACTACACTGGTATTATGTCAGATGGGTTCAAGACGTTGGATGAAGGCCAGACAGTCTCCTTCGAAATCATTGAAGGCAACCGTGGTCCCCAAGCGGCAAATGTCTTAAGTATTAGCTAAAATGAAAATTGAATTGTAAATATCCCGCCATGTAATTTATGGCGGGGTATTATTTTGTCAATTTATTCATTTCATTTCCAAGAAACTGCAGTTGTTCCCCTATCGTACATGTCCGAATACAAAATTGATGTGCAGACGTTTTCCCAATATCCTTCACTTGTTGCCTTTTCACGAAACAACCTTCACAATACGTATCAAGCACTTTATTTATTTCATTCATGATTGTTAATTTGTCCATAATAACCTCCCGTGCGGGTCATTCATTCATTTTAATGTCCATTTAATGAAATTGCAACTAAGTCCAAGGAGTGATGAAAAATGATAGAGTTATACGTAGATGGCGCGAGCGCCGGTAACCCTGGAAAAAGCGGAATCGGAATTTACATCAAAGGAGAAGGAACACAAGTAAAGCTATCAGAACCGATCGAGCCAACAAATAATCATACAGCTGAATTCATCGCACTCTTGCGCGGTATGGAAGAAACAGCAAAATTGACGACCGGAATCGTATCAGCACGCTCTGATTCAAAAGCAGTCGTTTCCGCAGTTGAAAATGAATTTGTGAAAAATGAACTTCATAAAGGATATTTGAATGAAATCCTGTCAATCGCGAAAACATTCGAATTCTTCTTCATTAAATGGATTCCGGATACTGAAAACCGTGCAGCTGATGCCCTCGCAAGAGAAGCAATCCATCAGCAAAGCGATGCTTGACCCAATAAAAAATAGTCGCCGCCAAAAGGGTTGGCGGCAAACACTTATTCCACTTTCATAAATGACACCGTATTATGGGTACTGTCGAACAGAACCCATTCCCTATCATCGACAACCGCTCCAACATTGACAAGCGTCTGTCCAGCTCCAATAAAATACGGGTGCTCGAACAGCACATCTTCTTTCTTTCCATTATGCATCAACCCCGAATTATGGCTATGCCCATAGAACGTCAGCGACTTCACTGTATCTGCCTTCAGTAAAGACCAAGGTTCCCCGCCCCATGTCCATTGATGTCCATGGATGACTTCCGCATTTCCAAGTTCCATTTTCTCCGGCATCTCGGATAACATTTTGAGCAAAGGGTCATCAGCTTCAGTAATCAGTAAAATTCGCTCCTCCTGATTCCCTTTGACAGATGGAAAAGTAAGTAATTCTTTAAAGCCATCAGGCAGTAACATCACTTCAGACAAGCTGGTATACTTACGTTCAGTTATATTACGTTTACTGATTGTACATTCAAACAAGTCACCCGTGCCGATTAAAACGGCATCAGGCGCTTGTTTATTTATATGGTAAAGCACTTTTTCCAAATCTTCTTTAGAGGAATGAATATCCCCAATTATCGCGTATTGCATCAATGGTACCTCCACTACGTTCAACCTTTTTCTACATCTATGGAATCTCTGGAAATCCAATCACTGTAACTTCCAATATATAGCTTTACATGATCATATCCATTATGTTTCAGCATGGCGTATAACGGCGTAGCCGTAACTCCGCTGCCGCAATAGACAGTAATTTCGTCTTCCTTACTAACTACTTTTGAAAGCTGATCTTTCACGTCACTCCCCAAGTCATAGGCTCCATCCTTTTTTAGCTGTTCCCAGTCGAAATTCAATGCCCCGGGAATATGCCCCGCAATCGGGTCGATCGGTTCCACTTCCCCGCGATACCTCTCCGCAGATCGCGCATCCACAAGTACATTTTTCGTTTCCCCAGCCACGGTCTTTTCAACGAATTCGCGGGAAGCGAAAATGGATTCATTCCATTCCGGGTTGACTTTCGAAGGCTCAGGCTTTGTGAATTCATCGGAAACTGGGACACCCGATGCCTTTAACTGATCAAAACCTTCATGGGAAATGAACGCGTTCTTAAAACCAGCATATTGAAGAATCCACCAAGCCCTTGTTGCAAAAGGTGCCCCACCGTCATCATAGACGAGTATTAGATCATCTAATTCAAGTTCACTTTCCCTGAACAAAGACGTCAATTCATCTTTATCTGGCAAAGGATGTCTACCCGACTTTTTATTCAAATCGGATAGGTCTTTCCCGAGATCCCAATGGACTGCATCTTTAATATGCCCCTCTTCGAATTTCTTTTTCCCCCAATTTTCATCTTGCAATGAATAACGTGCATCAATCCATTTAACCCCCTTGACAGTAACGTCGGTGATTGATTTAAAAACTTTCCCCATTGTAAAACATCCCCCTTAACGAATTTGTTTGTAAACTGTACGCCATTCATCCAATTGTTCAGTATCTTGTAATAAAGAACGTTCTGATTCGATTTGCTGAATACTTTGTTTCAATAAATGAAGTCGTAACCCTTCTGCTTCGGCCTCAATCCATTGATCGGCCCAAAATTCAAGTCGTTCTTTTTCTTTCCCTAAATAGATTGAAGCATCTTGCTTCAAACGCTCTTCAAGCTGATCTCTTAGAACCAATCGATCGCCTCTTTCGAAAAACGATTTCTGGTTTTTAAATAGACGGTTAACATCTTTATACACCGCTGGATTCTCATAAGGAGTTGCGAATGAAAGCATCTCTTTATCTTCTGTCTCATATGGTGACGGTGAAATAGAGGAATCCTTTTCACCAAGGAATCGCACTTCCGAACGCTGACGCTCTTTCAATTGTTTATTCATAAAGTTAAGCATGCGTAAGTTCGTGACCTTCAATTCTTGTGTCAAGTCAAACCCGACCATTTGCACGGTTTCAGCAAGAGACATTGACAATGCCTTATCAGCAGGGTAATTAGCAAATGTTGACGGACTATAACCTTCCTTGAAAAAGTCTCCGAAACACAAGAATACACGTTGTAAAATATAGTAAACCAACTCATTCAACTCATTAGTCGATGCTTTTCGAATAACTTCTGCAAATCCATGTGAGAAATGAGCACGAATTTCCTGTTCAAAACGGTCAAGCTCAAGCATACGTTCCGCTTTTCGGGATTGGTTCAATTCTGTTCTTTCGATCAAAGTTGCAAGACGGTTAACCGTTTTTTCAGCCTCTTCTTGGAGTGCCTGAACAGCAAGACCCTTTAAATCATCTTTCAAGAAACGCTCAAAATGGCTTTCAAATTCTTGCATAAAAGGATCCTGTTGACCAGAAAGTTTCGCTTCCAATGCTTGCAAGCTCGAAATTCCATGGACGCGGGGATGACGGATTCCAAATGACGTCAACTCCTGCTCAACAAATGATTTTACAGCTTCAGCTTCTTCATCATTTGAGGCTAAGTCGATTGCATTGACGACAAAGAACATTTTGTCCAATTCGAAAGCATCTTTCACCCGTCCCAGTTGAATGAGGAACTCGCGGTCTGCTCTTGCAAAAGCGTGATTGTAATACGTAATGAAAAGAATCGCATCCGCATTTCTAATATAATCGAAAGCGACATCCGTATGTCTCGCGTTAATTGAGTCGGCTCCTGGTGTATCAACAAGAGTAATCCCCTGCCTTGTCAATGCACAATCGATGAAGAGATCGATTGAGTCTACGAAACAGCTACGTTCTTCTTCAGCTACAAATCGGGTAAATTCACTTTCTTCCACGTTCACAGTTGTTCCAAGTTTTTCCCCGTAGACAGGATACCCTTTTTCGAATGCACGGATGAACGTTTTATGGATATGAAGGCTTTCATCCTCCAACTCCCGCTTCAACACTTCTTCGGATTTCCTAAACGCTTCTTCAAGTGACAAAATCGGAATACCTAACTTTTCGAACGAGAACGCAACGTCTTCTGTCATCTGTTTGACTGATTTCAAATGAACATCCGCTGTTCGATCCTCTTTTCCAGAAGATAACGGTCGAATTCGATTTATAGCAGCAGTCGTCGGATTTGGAGAGACAGGTAAAATACGGTCACCGATCAATGCATTCGAAAATGAGGATTTCCCTGCACTAAACGCACCAAACAACGCTACTGTAAATTCCTGCTGGGAAAGCCGGTCAGACTTATTCCGCAAATAATTTGCCGTTTCCAAAAAGCCCGGAATGTCCGTTACTGCTTCTGCAATATGTAATGCTTGTTCAATCACTTGACTAGCCTCAGTTGTATTAGACTCCGTTTCTTCTTCTGTCTGTTCGTCTAACTTAGACTCCTCAGCAACAATTTCACTTTCCACTACTTCAAGATTATCAAGGTCAATCAACTTAATTTCAGATTTCTTTTCCCATTCACTAAGGAGATGACGGCTTTTCTCTTTCAAACTTGCAGATGGAGTTGTAACGTCATCGTTAAGAGTAGACAATTTTTCGTTAATCTCTTCAACTTGCGAAATGGCTGAAAGTTTTTGCTCAAGTGAATGAATAGTTGAAAATAGTGATTCTGATTCTTCATTTCCAATTGATTCGGCGATGGTAGACATTTCTTTTTTCCAGTCATCCGTTCGTTTCCGGATGACTTGTTGGATGGCCGATTTCATCTGTTCCGCCATATTAAGAACAGTATCACCTGTCAGGACATCGGAAACATTCAGATAGGAATCAATTTCCTCAAATGGGACAGTCAAATCCATTTCATCTATTTCAATCGACCGTTGATCGGTCATGAAACCAGCATCTTTCAGCACTTTTTTCATTAATGCCTTCATATGCACTTCAATTTGGGTATGTATAAGTTTGGATAAATTAGCTGTCAAAGCATTCTTTCTATTTTCTCTTTCCTCTGCAGTCTTTTTAGCTCCGAATAGAAAACCTACCTTGAATCTAGAAGATTTCGATTCCAAATACTCTTTTAGCAATTCCCTCGTTTCGAAAGGACTAACTGATGCGTTTCGCAGCAAATCATTTCGTTCCCTTTCAAAAACGGCATAAAATTCATCACCCGTCAGAAGGGCTGCACGCTTTTTCAACTCTTTCACTTCGGTTAAAAGTTCCCCATGTTGGGACCATTCGTCTTCAGAGATCAACTCCGCATAAGCCTGTTTACGTTCTTCTTTTTCTGTTTCAAGGTAATTAATATGCTCTTCTTTTAACTTAAAGAGGGAAAGTTCTGCGTTTTCCAAGAAATGCTCTTTCCAGTTTTCCATTGAGCCTTCTACAATCTTTTTCACCTTTTCAAAATCATTATATGAAAGGTCTTTATCTCTTAAAGATGTGTAAAAAATGCCTTTTGGTTCAACTCCCCATAGACTAAATGAGTCTTCGACCGACTTCTTGAACGCCTCAAAAGGCAATTCGCTTTCCCGATGTTTATCAATCTGGTTAATGATCAAATAAACATTGGGATTATAACGCAATAGCTCTTTTGTAAACTTGAAATTCAGTTCTGACTGGACATGATTATAGTCCATCGTATAAAAAACAAGATCCGCCAGATGTAGAGCCGATTCTGTTGATAGGCGATGTGCATCATCTGTTGAATCGACGCCAGGCGTATCCATAACAGTTATAGCTTCAGGTAATTTTGAAGCGGGATGACCTATTTCAACAAGCGCAATTTCAGCACCGTCTTTGCTGAAAGACTTAATCGCTGGCGAAAAGCCATGCCCTTCGTATTTATATACTGTACCGTCAGTCCTATGGATAATTGCATATTCACTATCTGTCTTTTTCACTTTTACAATATTGGCGCTCGTCGGGATAGGACTGGATGGCAATAAATCATCACCTGTCAGCGCATTGATCATTGATGATTTCCCTGCAGAAAAATGACCTGCAAAACCGATGACAAATTCCTCATCTACTAACTTTCGCGCTAGTGATGCAGCTTTCTTCACACGGTCTTCGTCATGATTTTCTTTAAATAATTGACCGTAAATTGCCACCTGCTGTAAAACATCTACTTGTTGTAAATTATGTGACATTGTATTCTTTCCTTCCCTAAAATTCTGTTTCTATCATACCATCTTTTCCAAATGAAATAAGCAATTAGAAAGTTGCGAAATTACTCAAATTATTCTCGCATAGAAAAAGCTGTCTCTAATTGGATTTACCTAAATTAGAGACAGCTTGATAATTATTTAATGATAGTTGTTTGGATTTCTACTGGAAAAATACCTGAAATTACGCTCTTCAATTCCTTGTCTTGCCCTTCAAGTGGAATATGGATACTTCCGTAGTCATCGCTTGTTCGTATGAGTCGTCCCGCACCTTGGCGTAGTCTTAGCAACATGAACGGAAGGTCGACCTCTTTGAATGGATTTTCTGCATGCTTTCTACGTGCATCAAATAAAGGATCTTGAGGTGGAAATGGCAAATCGTAAATGATGACACGTGTTAAGGCATCATTCGGAACATCTAAACCTTCCCATAAATGATACGAGCAAAGAACCGATATTTCCTTACTTTGGAAGTCTCGAATCATTGAAGATAATTCCCTTTCCCCTTCAAATGCAATTTCCTTCTGTTCTTCTCCAACCTTCTCTTTAAATTCCTTCATGGATTGTTCGGATTTAAACAGAATAAGTGTTTGTTCATCCTTTTGCAGTAAATCAAGGACATAATCATTCTTATCCCCTTCTTCTAGTTCCGCAACAATTACGTCCATCACTTCTTCATAATCAAAAGGTGATTCAACAGAAAACGACAGAAAATCATCGATTCCAAGGCTATCCAGTAAATACGTAAAATCTTGCCCGACTGATAGAGTTGCGGATGAAAAGACAATTGGAAGGTTAGAGGAAAATAGTTTTTCCTTTAGTATATCCGTTACGAGTCGAGGCATAATGATAAGCGTCATTTCCCCTTCAGCCTCTTCGACCCAATCCACCGCATCGTTTTCGGAAGTGAATAATTCCATCGAGAAAATATATTGTTCCAAGTATTCCTCAACCATTGTCAAATCATATTCTGGAATAATATAAAGTTCGCCTTCGAAAACAAATTCTTCCAATAATGCGTTGGAAATCGCTATTGTTTCCTTTCCTACAGAAAGAAGTTCAACGCTTTTATTGATAGCTTTCCGTTCTGTGGTATTTCCATTCGAATTCGCGCGGAGTAGGCGGAAAAATTCTTCATGCAGGTCAATCAATTGTTCCATTAACCGCAGTGTCTCTTCCCGAACCCCGTCAACCATGATACGTTCCAATAAGTTCAGCAATGTATTATTTTGAACTTCATATGTGAGTGCCCGTTGAGCTGAATATTCAAGAAGATGTCCTTCATCGAAAACAATCATGGATACATCAGGTAGCAAAGGGAGCTGTCCTTGACGCTTTCTTGATTCCTTCGTCCAAATATGTTCCATATAGAAGTCATGTGAACAAATGATCACATCAGCTGCCTCACGATAATGATTGCGGTGGATTGTCTGACCGCATCTGTTTCGGATATCGCAGGCTGCACATTGTTGAACCGGATGGAAATTAATTGTTTTCCATTGTTCATCATTTATGTCAGGATAATCGGATCTCTCTCCATATGGGGAAATAGATTGCATGGATAGATTGCCTCGAACAAAGTCAGGCAGACTACTTTGAACGTTTTCTGCATACACTTCGGAAGTTGCATCCACCGCATCTTCCAATCTTTTTAAACATAAATATTGGTCTCTCGCCTTCGCAAGACGGACATCGATATCGATTTGAAGAGCATCGCTGATTTTTCTGATATCGCCCTCTTCTTTAACAAGCTGATCGATTAGTGTTTCATCCGCACAAGAGATAAGGGCTGGCTTTCCTGTGTATCTCGCATAAGCAATGGCTGGCAATAAATAAGCAATTGTTTTCCCGGTTCCAACTCCCGCTTCAGCAAGGAGAACTTTCTTCTCTTTTAGCGCTTTTTCAATTTGGAATGCCATATAGATCTGTTCATCCCTGCATTCAAATCCTTTTTCTGTCAGATCATCATATAATGTATCACCAATCCAGTCATTTAAGGATTCGTAGAATGATTTCTCTTTTGACAATGAAAATGGCATTTTTCTTTTCATCTGCGCTTCCCCTTTCCTTTACACATGGAAACGGAAGAGGGGCATCCTCTTCCGTTAACTAAATCTTATTTCCGCTGACCCCAATATTGATAAAGGTCCGTTCGGATAAAGCCATTGAATAATTTACGTTTCTTAGTCGCTTTTTTACCATACATCGTTTCGAAGTTTTCCAAGGAGGAAAGCATGTAAACGGACCATGAAGGATACTTATCCATAATATGGCCCATAATCTGCGTTAGTTCCTCTGCTTCTTCAACTTCCCCCAACCGTTCTCCATAAGGAGGATTACCGACAAGAACGCCGTTCAAACCTTCAACCGATAAATCTTTAATGTCCCGTTGTTCAAAACGGATCAAGTCCATAAAACCGGCCTCGACGGCATTTTGCTGGGCTACTTTTATCATTCTTGAATCGACATCGAATCCTTTAATGTCCAGTGGTTGATCGTACTTTGCTATGTCTTCTGCTTCTTCTCGTATACGGTCCCAAATTGTAGAATTCATCCATGGCCAATGTTCGCTACTGAATTCACGGTTATAGCCCGGTGCAATATTCTGGCCAATCATTGCCGCTTCTATCGGAATTGTACCCGATCCACAAAACGGGTCGACAAATGGCCGATCGGGATTCCAGCGTGTCAATTTGACGAGGGCGGCTGCCAGCGTTTCTTTCAGTGGTGCGTCCCCTTGTCCGATACGATAGCCGCGCTTATGCAAACCGGTACCACTCGAATCAATTGTTAGAGTGACCTTATCTTTTAAAATTGATACTTCAAGTTTGAATAATGGACCCGATTCGTCTAAAAAGCCTGTCCTGTGATAGGCAGTCTTCAACCGTTCGACAATTGCTTTTTTAACGATTGCCTGGCAGTCAGGGACACTGAAAAGCGCGGATTTGACTGATTTTCCAGCTACTGGGAAGTTTGCGTCGACTGGTAGATATTGTTCCCATGGAAGTGCTTTTGTTTGTTCGAATAGGTCATCGAATGTTGTTGCGTGGAATTCTCCGACTATGACGCGTACGCGGTCAGCGACACGAAGCCACATATTCGTTTTTGCGATTGCTGTTTCGTCGCCTTCAAAGTATATTTTTCCGTTTTCTGTTTTAGTTTGGAAACCAAGTTCCTTCACTTCATCCGCAACAATTGACTCAAGGCCCATTGCAGACGTAGCTACCAATTTATAATTAGCCATTCATGTCCAACTCCAATTCATAACGTATGTATAGGCAGTTGCTATATACTTATATAGTCTGTGTAAGTTTTATCAAATAATTTCCCAATTAATGAAGAAATGCTCTCCAAGCGTACGGAGAGCATTGATTGTTATGTTGAACCATCGTGAATTCGATAAGCCATGTTTTGTTCCCGTGTACTCAAACGGCTTGCGCCTCGTACTTAGGGTGGTAATCATCTATCTACAGACCCATCTAAAATGATGTCTGTCCCTTCATCTGTTAAATTCCTTCAGAAGAGTGCCCCTACCATAATTTGGGTTTCTCGCTCGTGGGGTTTACCGCGTTCCATCTGACCCGTTTCCGAACCAGCTACGTCACTGTGGCACTTTTCAGGGAACCTCGCCCATATGCGGCAAGCGCACTTAGGACTTATCCCCGCCGTCAATGTGCTATGCACAAAGCCACGGCTTATTTTTTCGCCGAGCACGAACACTACGGTCATCTCAGAACCGTGCGAGCATGGACTTTCCTCTACAACGTATGTTGCAGCGATTACCTGAATTCACACTATGGTCTTAACAGTATACAGCTTTTTTCATTAAATATCAATTGATTAATTTATTGCTTTTCTTTGCAACGTGTTCACTCGTAGTCGTATAGTTTACTACCGAAAACATGCTTTTCTAAATTCGAAATCCGCTTTAACAAGTCAAAGTTAGTTGTATTAGTGTTAGTGGCAGCTGGACGTTTAGCCTGTGCAGCCAACTCATCTTTCAATCTTTCGTTTTCCATTCGCAATTCGGAAATCGTTTTTTTGAAAGCCTCATAATCCTGTATAACTTGGTCAAGGAATAAGTCAACATCTTCCTGATTGTATCCGCGTAGACCCGTTTTGAATTCTTTTTCAAGAATTGTTTTCGTATCGAGTTTTATTTCCATAAAATGACGCCCTTCCATCTGTGTTTACGTATCGCAAGTATAGCATATTTTGTATATCTGTGTCTTTTATTTTCAGTGTTAAAAGACGGTTTTTGTCGGTTGATGCGCTTCCCCGGGAAATAGCTTCTTCCGCAATCTTATTTCCCTGTATTCGAAGTCATTTCCCATTCTCTTTTTGAAACGTTCTGGGAAGTCGGAATTGTTGTTCAGCAATTTAATCGCCATCCTTGTATAACGCAATGCCGTGTCCAGCTCTTTTACCTTATGCTCGTACAGCTTGGCTAATTCCTCGAAAGCTATAATTCTTTCCCTTCCGTCTATACCATCAGCAGCAATTTTAAACGAACTAATTGCCTCCGTATGACGATTCTCTTTCTTAAGGATGAAGCCAATATGGAAATGTGCCATAGGTTCCTCTGCTCCGAATTCGGCAATGACATCGCCAAGAACCTTTTTGCTTCGGTCAAAGGATTTTAAATCTCGATACCATTTCCCGATGTTTGTTTTGGAATTAGCCGAAGATAATTGCTGTTCTTCAAGAAGAAGGTTGGTCGATCGGATATATAATGTAACAAGTGAAAGGATATCCCATTCATTATGCATAAGCACTTTCATCAGCATCTCTGGACGTCCGTTTTTTACCGCGTCTTGGTAAATAATTGGGGCCATATATCCGGGGATGTCTCCTTCGCGGAAGAAACCAAGCTGTTCTTCCTCGACGGCAGTGAGTTTGAACGTATCCATTTCGTTTTTCCAGATCCGTTTCGATCCATGTAGCAAATCGATTTCCGTATGTTTCAATAAAGGCGGCAGATGATCTCTATTCATCGTCCATCTTGTCTCCACTTGAGGCATGTCAAAACTTTTCCCATTATACATGACGACCGACATTGGGATTTTCCAGAAGTTCGATGCGTAAAGAAAGGCAGCCTCGTGATCAGGACCGGGTAAAACATATTGGGTTAACGTGAATTTCGTTTCAGTGTATTCGATAAAGCCCATCAGGAAGATTAGTGTCCCTGCACCCTTAAGTCCAGTAGTTTCTGTATCGAAGAAAACAAGGGGCCGGGATAAATCCGGAGCGAGAGGATGAATTTCATTTGCTTCTCGCCAACTTTCCACAGTACCCAATAAACTTGATAGTTTGTACTTTCCATGAAAGTGTTCCGGTCCGTAAGTAACTACACGTTTATAGATAATTCCATACTTATTTTCTTCTTTCGTCAGGCCAGCCGCAAGCCAATTCTCTTCGTAAGGTGGAGAAGGTGGTCTTTTTCGTTTCGGTTCCTCTGGCTTTTCATTCGATTCGGCAGGTTTTTTCTTCAGAAGCTTCTTCATCTGCATCAATTTGGCTTCATATGACACTTGAAGTACCTCCAATTAAAGGTCTTAATACTGAGGATATATGCTGCAAGTATTTATGTTGGCGCATTGATCCCCCACCTTTCTATCTTTCTTTTATGGATATCGTAACATAGAAAAGAATGGAGAGGTGTAGTATTCAATGGCTTATTGTCTTGACCGGCCATTCAGGAATACTCATTACTTTAGAAGAAAAACTAATTTACTCCGACAAATCTTGCGATAAACGAATCATATCCCTACACTGAATACCGTTTTCGAAAATTGCTTTGGGATAATGTCTAACAAAAAAGTCAATATCGATACCAACAATCCTAAATCCACATTTTTGATAAAGGGCCAGTTGTCCGATGCTTGAATTTCCGGTTCCAATTTCAATTGTTTTATATCCTTTTTTCTTGGCAACATTTATAGCATCCATCACCAACTGTTTGCCTATGCCGCTTCCATGTTGCTCTTCCACGACTGCAACATTCACCAGCTCCACTGTCTTTGGTCTTGTTGGAAGTAATACGTAAACACCAACAATCTGTTGTTCAATTTCAGCTATATAACATTCGCCCCTGTTGACATACTCTTCTATACTTTCTCTTGAAGGGTCGGCCAATAACAACAAGTCTAAGGGGATTTTTTCACCGTTATTTAGTTTTCTAATATCCATTTTATAACTCACATTTCCTTTACAACAAAATTATGATAGATTACCGTCCTACTTCAATACAAGGAATTCAAGTACTTGATATACCCACAATTAATTTAATCGCCTTTCGAGATTTTTGTGTCCGTTTAAAACCTTCTTTTGAGTCAAGTATAAAAACGGTTTTACCAATCCAAATTCTAAAGTATAAAGAGTGGTATTGTATTGGACCCACAACCCCTTTTTCCTCATATTCGGTTCCATTCTCTAATTCTGTCTCTGTCCTAATGAGCCATGTATTACCAATTCCAAACTCAATAAATTTCAAAAAACCATCTCCTACCGAACCTGTCTTATACGTATCCCTTTTTGAGCGCGATGGTCGAACATTAATTACATCGATAACTTCAGCGTTATCGTGAACCAAATAATCATGCAAAGGCAATTCAAAAGATAAAATGCGAAAATGTAATTTGCCTATTAAAGGGGTTGAAGCCATGTAACAAAGCTTCAACCCCTCTTTTTATTGCACTAATTTATGCAGCAACGCACTAACTTGCCGTTTAGCAGTTTTCACGCCTTCTTCCTGAGCACCGATACAAACCGGACAGCCGTTTTCACAAACGCAGCCAGCGACATGTTTTGCTGTTCTGCCGATCAGTTCTCTCCACCTGCCATAAAGCTTTTCGCTTAACCCAATGCCTCCCGGGTAACTATCGTAGATGAAGATGGTCGGTTTACCTGTATGGATCGCTTTTACTTGCGGAACTACATGGATATCTGTTCGATCGCATCGGACGAATAACGGAATGAATGATTGAATCGCATATGCTGCCCCTGTCAACGCATCCGTCAAATCGGATTCCTTCCAGCCTTCAGGGGTGTCGAATGTGTACCATGTGGATGAGGTATGCAATTCTTCTGCTGGTAGAGTGATAGGGCCAGAGCCGATATTATCATGTGTATCGAACCGGATTTTTTTGAATATCGTCGGGATGGCCAGGACCGCAATATCGCCGAAAGCGGTCGTAGCTTCGCCTAATTGCTCTCTTTCATCCTCACTGATGACCTTCAACTCAACCGCAAGATTTGCATCCGTATAGTAATCCACGTCCACTTCTGTGACATATGCCTTCTTCTCTTCCCAATCTAACATCTCCACCTGATACTGTTTTCCCTGATGGATATAAATCGCCTCTTCATGCAAAAGGGTCATCGCGCTATAGCGATCCATCTCCCCTATTACGACTGTCCCTTTCGGAATCGTTCTGTCTATGATGACGACATTTTCCTGAGAGGCGGAACGGAGGCTGATTTCGCTTGCTGGGAATCGGTCTGTCATCCAATGCCATTTATCTGAAGTTCGGACTAGGACGCCTTCGCTTTCTAAAAAAGCAAGTAGTTCTTGGACTTCGAATTCACCATATGTTTCGGTCAGTGTGAAAGGCAATTCAAATGAAGCGCATTTCAAATGATCCATTAGGATAAGCATATTATCTGGATGAATCCGAGCCTCTTCTGGAGTTTGTCCCAATAAGTAATCTGGATGTTGAATAATGTATTGGTCGAGCGCCATAGATTGAGCGACATAAATGATTAAAGCATCATCTTGCCTTCTCCCTGCCCTTCCAGCTTGTTGAAAAGCGCTGGCGATGTTTCCTGGATAACCGGTCATTATGCATGCCTGAAGTTGCCCAATATCAATTCCCAATTCAAGCGCATTTGTACTGACCACTGTTCTGATTTCGCCTTCGCGTAATCGTTTTTCGATTTTCCTGCGCTCCGAAGGTAAATAACCGCCCCTGTAGCCCATGATTGTTTCATCGAAAAGTTTTTTCTTCGTTAATTCCTTCATATAGGTTACGAGCATCTCAACACGTACCCTACTTTTTGCAAAGATTATTGTTTGAATACCCTCCCTATAAAGGAAGGAAGCGATATCTCGTACTTCAAGAATGGCACTTCTCCGAATCCCGAATGTTTTATGGACGACTGGAGGGTTATAGAAAACAAAATGCTTAACCCCAGCCGGAGCACCGTTGTTCGAGATAAGTTCCATTTCAGTACCCGTCAATGATTCAGCCAACTCTTTCGGATTGGCAATTGTTGCGGATGTACAAATGAAAGTCGGGTTACAGCCATAATAATTGCAAATACGTTTCAACCTTCTTAAAACATGCGCAACATGGCTACCGAACACTCCTTTATACGTATGCAACTCGTCAATGATGATATATTTCAAGTTCTCGAAGAGTGAAACCCATTTCGTGTGATGAGGTAAAATTCCAGAGTGCAGCATATCCGGATTCGTCAAAACGATATGGCCGGACTTCCGAACTTTTGTCCTTAGACCGGGTGCTGTATCTCCATCATACGTATAGCTCAGTATCGTTTCTCCACTTGCCTCGATCAATCCATGTAAATCGGCCAACTGATCTTGTGCTAAAGCTTTTGTCGGAAATAAATAAAGAGCGCGTGATGAATCGTCCTCCAAAATGCTTTGCAGGACCGGCAGATGATAACATAATGATTTACCTGAAGCGGTCGGCGTCACCGCTGTTATCGAATTGCCTGAATCGGCAAGATCGAAAGCAACACGTTGATGGCTATAAAGTTTTTCGATCCCCTTCTCCTTAAGCGCCTTTACAATTGAAGGATGAAGACTTGACGGAAAAGGTGCGTATGTGGCAGACTTCCCAGGAATCTTTTGATAGTGGCTAATGTTTGGCGATAACTCAGGATCCGTTAAGAGATGATTGACTATCTCACGGACACTTCCCTGCTTCATTCGCTGTAACCCCTCTCAGATTCCAATGCTTCTAACACCGTTTTAAGTGTGTATGTGGCAGAATTTATGGAAAGCACAAATCGCTTCTTTCCCGTTTTCGCATAAAAGGATTGTACAATGAATTGTTTCATCGATTCATTCAACGATTCAACTTGATGGATATGGACGTATCTTGGTTTTTCAGTGCGAATATATGTCCTCATTTCCTCCGTCCAATCGTCTACTAATTTATGGTTTTCATCTGCATATGGCTTCACTTCATTAAAAAAATCGGGCTCCTCTTCCAATTCCCGCATAGCTAAAAGTCTTGGTAGGCATTCTTCACATACCGAAAGGAGCCGTTCCGTTTTCTCTATAAGATTCAAGTGATCTCTTCCTTCCCGGATTCTTTCCTTTAGTCTATCAAAATTTTACGGAGACACCAAGTTCAACGAACGTATATTCTTTGGGAATTCATGTTAACACGGAACTTTTATAAGGATAATCCGTCCAATCATTATGGTATGATAGTGATACGAGGTGGTAGGTATGACGATACGATATCCGAATGGGAAGAAATACGTCCCTGTTCAACAGTTGGAAACCGGAAGAAAAAAAACAAATCCATCGTTCAGCAACCGCGGAAAAACGCTTGAAGATGAATTGAATGATACGAATGAATATTACTTGTCCAACAACATAGCGGTTATCCATAAAAAACCTGTCCCTATCCAGGTCGTGAATGTGAAATATCCTGCCCGCAGTGCCGCTGTTATTACGGAAGCATACTTCAGGTCACCATCGACAACGGATTATAATGGAGTGTGGAATGGAAAATATATTGATTTTGAAGCGAAAGAGACTAAAAATCGAACTTCTTTCCCTTTGCAGAACATCCACGAACACCAAGTAGAGCATATGAGGAAAGTATCAGAGCAAAATGGAATCACGTTTCTCTTGGTTAAATTCACGGTTTTAGATCGCTATTTCGTTGTGCCTTATGAGTACTTCGAAAAAAAGTGGGAAAGAATGATAGAAGGCGGAAGAAAATCTATAACACTCTCTGAAATTGAGGAGATGTCCATAGAAATAGAAGCTCGTTACAATCCACGGCTTGACTATCTATCAGCCTTAAAGAAACTACAAAACAATTTCAATTGATCGAAAGGCAGGAAAAAATATGAGTGATACTTTAAATTCACGCGCAGCCCGCCGTCAAAAAATGGAAGCGGAACGGAAACGCGGAAAAAATAAAAAACCTAAAAAAAATGGCAATGTCATCAAGAAAATTATTTTAGCAATAATTGCCGTCGGACTTGCGGTATTTATTGGTGGGCTCGCACTCTTCGCTTTTTACGCAAGCAGTGCACCCGATTTGGATGAAAGTCTTTTGAAAGATCCGATTACAAGCAATATTGCCGATCGTAACGGAAATGTTTTCATGAAATTAGGAGCTGAAAAGCGGGAGTTTGTCCCTTACAATGAAATACCAAAAGAAATGGAAAATGCAATTCTTGCGACTGAAGATGTACGATTTTACAAACATCATGGTATGGACTTTTGGAGACTCGGCGGAGCAGTTTTAGCGAACTTTAGAAGTGGATTCGGTTCGCAAGGTGCTTCAACGTTAACGCAACAGGTTATTAAAAACTCTTTTCTAACCGATGAGAAAACCTTAAAGCGAAAAGCACAGGAAGCATGGCTCGCGCTTAAATTGGAAAGGGAATATGAAAAAGAAGATATTTTTGAAATGTACTTCAACAAAATCCTGATGTCCGGGAGGGTACATGGTTTCGGCACTGCCGCACAATATTTCTATGGAAAGAAGTTAGATGAACTTGAGCTTCATGAAATGGCGATGTTGGCTGGTTTACCACAATCTCCAAATGGATATAATCCATTCAAAAATCCAGAGCGTGCGGAAAAACGTCGAAACACAGTTCTCAGCTTAATGTACAAACACGAGAAAATTACAAAAGAACAGATGGAAGAAGCAAAAGCAATTCCTGTTACTCAGACCCTTGTTCCTGAAGATCAACGAGAAGATTCCAATTCTCAATATCTTGCTTATGTAGATATCGTATTGGATGAACTGGAAGCTGCCGGCATGATGGATCTTCTATCAGAAGGCGTAACAATTCAAACTGCGCTTGATCCTAAGGCACAACAGTCGGTTGAAAGAGCTATCAATTCAAATATTTACGAATCAGATGAAATGCAAGCTGGAATGACTGTATTGAATACAAAAACAGGTGAAATTGTTGCGATTGGCGGCGGTCGTAACTTTTCGGGTCGAAACCTGAATTTCGCTTCAGATAATCGTAGACAGCCTGGTTCGGTTATTAAACCTATCCTTTCATACGGCCCTATTATCGAAAACGAAAACTGGTCAACAGCTCATACAGTAGTGGATGAACCTTATAAATATAGGGGAACGAATATATCGATACGGAATGTCGATGGTAAATTCTTAGGCCCTATTACAACAAGGGAAGCATTATATAAATCTAGGAACATCCCCGCTGTCAAAGTTTTTGAAGAAGTTGGAGCAAAAAAAGCCGTCCAATTCGCAAGCAAACTAGGGCTTTCTTATGATAAGTTGGAATCCGTCATAGCTATCGGTGGTGGACGGGGCCAATTTTCTACAATTGAAATGGCAGGAGCTTATTCCGCTTTCGGTAACGGGGGTATCTATACGAAACCCCATGCGGTTAAAAATGTAATTTTAAGAGATGGGAAAACAAACATAAAACTTTCCCCTGACCCGGTAACTGTCATGAAAGATTCTACAGCATACATGGTGACAGACATTTTAAGGGATGTTGTCACAATGGGAACAGGGAAAACAGCAAATGTTTCAGGCTTAGATATGGCTGGAAAGACGGGTACGACAAACTATGATGCCGATGCTAAAAAGAAACTTGGCTTGAAGAACTCTGATGTTCCCGACAGCTGGTTCACCGGCTATACAACAGAATATACAATTGCCGTTTGGGGAGGTTACAAAAATTATACGACCCCAATTACAACTTTCGATCGTGGTCGCTATGTACCTCAAATCCTATTCAGAACGGTAATGACTGATCTTGTCGCGGGCAAGAAGACGCCACATTTCAAACAACCAAGCTCAGTGGAAGAGGCAACAATTGTGAAAGGTTCGAATCCTACAATCCTTGCAAGCAGGTCAACTCCGGATGCATTAAGAAGCACCGAACTATTTGTACGCGGAACTGTTCCAACAAAAATGGATAAGGAATACCTGACTGAGTTAGATGCACCGGCTGGATTATCAGCGGAATACGACAATGAGACAAATTCAGTAATACTTAACTGGACACATAAAGGTCCAGATACAGAATTACTTCTTGGACCAGTCCAATTTGAAGTTTCTGTCGCGATGGACGGTAGCGAAGTGCAAAAAATGACGACGACTACCGATCAAACCGTGACATTCTCTGGAGTAGAGTTGGGTCATACGTATGTCTTTTATGTCAAGGCAATCGCGGGCGATATTGAAAGTAGTCCTGCCTCCACTTCACTTCTGATTGAAGGGCAAAAAGAACCTGAATTTAACAATGAAGATGGCAATCAAGGCAATGATCAAGGCGAAGAAAATAACGGGAATAACAATGGCAATAATAAAGGAAACAACAATAAAGGTAATAATGGTAACAAAGGCAACAATGGAAATGACGGCAACAACAACGGTTCAGACAACAACCCGGATGAAGACGGGAGTGACTCCGGTAACAGTGGAGATGATTCCGGTTCCGGAGATGATGGCGAACCAGACAATGGAACCGATGATGGTAGCCAGTAAATAATAAAGCCGGTAAAGGATTGAATCCTTTACCGGCTTTTTATCATGTTTCTTGCCAATAAGCTGACAGCTTTTTTCTGTGCTTCGGAATATAAGGCTTTTAATTGAATATAAGCAAACTCCCTATTCATCTTTTCACGGATAAACAGTAATCGTTCATGTCCATTCAATGGTTCAATGGCTTGCGATGTATCTTCAACCGCAGTGGGCTCAATAAAAACGAAAGAACTAAGCATTTCTGAATAGTTATTAATGGCAGTTTCCATCAATGGCACTACCTTCCGATCCTTCTGCTTCAGAGCTGCCGCAATCTCATCACTTAACCCAAGCCACTTATCCCAATAAGAATTTAACACTTCATGATCCCTATTTTTATAGTTAAGCAAGGTTTTTCATCCGTTTCTTCCCTTCCCTGCATAACGGTAAAAGTGGACATTCTGGGCAGGCGGGATTTTGCGCTTTACAATGATATCTTCCAAAGAAGATGATCTGGTGATGTGTATCAGTCCATCTTTCCCTCGGCGTCCAGCGCATAATTTTTTCTTCCACCATTAATGGTGTATCCTTCCAACGATTCATCCCAAGTCTCTTTGCTACACGCTCTACATGTGTATCAACAGCCATTGCGGGAATTCCGAACGCATTGGATACAACAACATTTGCTGTTTTCCGACCTACTCCCGGGAACGTCGTCAGCAAATCACGATCAGCGGGTACTTCCCCACCAAATTGTTCGATTAGAAGAACACTTAATGCTTGAATATTTTTTGCTTTATTTCTATATAGACCGATTGACCGAATGTCATTTTGCAATTCTTCAATTTCAACAGCCAAATAGTCTTCAGGTTTTTTATACTTACGAAATAGATCAGCTGTCACCCGGTTCACAAGAACATCTGTGCATTGTGCTGAAAGTAAAGTTGCAATAAGAAGTTCAAAAGGATTATCATGCACTAATTCACAATGTGCATCTGGGAACATCTTACCAATTTCTTCAAGGCAGATTTCCCATTCTTTCTTTGTCAACATGTCCCATCACCTATTCCCGTTCTTCCAACCAATTATAAAACGGCACCTTCTTAACGCTGCTATCCTGCTTAGATGCCGGACGTATTATTGCGGTCCGAAATGATTTAGATTGCTTTTCCACATCTGATAATGTTTTTATATTCTTTTTCTTCCACTCGAAAAGAATTCGATCAATGTACCGTAAACTTAACTTTTGGGCAAGCACTGCTTCCTTCAAAGCTTGTCTTATAATTTCCGCGGAATGTCGATCATCATCCAGCCACATCGTAATTGTTTCGCATTCCATCGGGGAGAGCAACCTACCAAATTCCTGTTCAAATAATGTAAAGATCTCTCCCTCATCATTCTGAGAAGTTTGCTCCTCAACGATTGTCTTTTTTTCGGCAAGGGCAACATTTACAAGTTTAATCCATAAGGAATGCATAGATATTTGTTCGTAAAGAACACCATTAGGATCTTGATCTTGCTTGATTTCTATTAATCCTCGTTGCATCAGCCGTTGCATGATTTCAGATACTTGATTCACATTTAAATGCATACGTCCAGCGAGTTCCAATGGTGTAGGAAACTGTGAACCTTCCGTTTGAAAAGCAAGCATATGCATGATTAACATTGCATCCAAATCTTTTATATCCAATGCTTTATAATACTGAAAAAAAAGCTGGGAAATGGTAACATTTCCCTGCTCAATCCAAATTCGGAGCCGTTCTTCGTCTTGCATTCCGAACACCTCACTATATATATCTTTCCGATTAAGGGTACAAACGATTCAACAAACGTGGGAATGGAATAGTCTCCCTAACATGCTCCACTCCTGAAATCCAAGCGACTGTCCGCTCCAATCCAAGGCCGAATCCGGAGTGTGGAACAGCACCATATTTACAAAGATCCAAATACCAGCTGTATGCAGATTCATCCAAATTATGATCTTGAATACGTTGCTTCATCAATTCATAATCATAAATACGTTCAGAACCACCAATGATTTCGCCATAGCCTTCAGGCGCGATCAAATCAGCGCAAAGTACGACATCGTCGCGATCCGGGTGCGGCTGCATATAGAACGATTTAATATCTTTCGGATAATGCGTAATGAATACTGGCATATCGTAGTTTTCAGCGATCGCTGTTTCATGCGGTGCACCGAAATCATCGCCCCACTGGATATCATCAAAGCCTTTACCATGAAGGAATTCAATTGCGTCATCATAAGTGATTCGTGGGAATGGTGCCTGAATCTTTTCAAGCTTCGACACATCCCTACCGAGCCGCTCAAGTTCCAATGGACAGTTTTGTACAACAGATTGAACGATATGCGATACATACTGCTCTTGGATTTCCAAGCTTTCCTCGTGTTGGACAAACGCCATTTCTGGCTCAATCATCCAGAATTCGATTAAATGGCGACGTGTTTTCGATTTTTCTGCACGGAATGTTGGTCCGAAAGAAAAAACTTTTCCAAGCGCCATTGCAGCAGCCTCCATATAAAGTTGGCCGGATTGTGATAAATAAGCGTCTTCATCAAAGTATTTCGTATGGAATAGTTCCGTCGTTCCTTCAGGTGAAGAACCAGTTAAAATAGGAGGATCTATTTTCACAAAACCGTTCATATGGAAAAACTCATATGTCGAGCGGATGATTTCATCCCGAATTTTCATGACGGCATGCTGTTTACGAGAACGCAGCCATAAATGGCGGTTATCCATCAAAAACTCAGTTCCGTGCTCCTTCGGTGTGATTGGATAATCCACTGCTTCATTGATGATTTCAATATCCTTCACTTGCAGTTCAACACCGAATGATGAGCGCTCATCTTCCGTAACTTCAGCAGTGACATAAAGTGAAGATTCCTGATGAACGGATTTAGCCTTTGCAAATACCTCTTCGCCTACTGCTTCTTTTACGACAACTCCTTGAACGAAGCCTGAACCGTCACGAAGTTGCAGGAATGCGATTTTACCGCTTGAACGTTTGTTTGCTAACCATGCTCCGATGCGGACTGTTTCCCCTACATGATCGGGCATTTCGTGAATCATAATTGTTTTCATAAGTACCTCCGTAAATATCTGCTATTATTCTTTCCAATTCGTTTCTACATATGAATGGATTCGTTTTACTGCTTCTTCTAATAAGTCAATAGATGTTGCATAGGATAATCGAATTGTTTCAGGTGAGCCAAAGCCCGAACCTGGGATGACTGCAACTTTCGCTTCGGTCAATAATGCGGAAGCGAATTCATCAACAGAGGAAAACCCTGTTTTTGCGGCTGCTTCCGAAACTTCCGGCAACAAATAGAATGCCCCTTGTGGTTTGATGACCTTGAAGCCCGGGATTGCCTGAAGCAGTGGATAGATGCGCTCGAGTCTTGATTCAAAATCCTTTCGCATACCTTCAACAGTATCTTGAGGTCCGTTATAGGCCTCTATCGCCGCATATTGTGAAGTAGTAGTAGGATTGGAAGTTGAGTGGCTTGCCAAGTTTGTCATTGCACTGACGACTTCCTGATTACCAGCAATATAACCGATTCTCCAACCTGTCATAGAATGCGATTTGGATACCCCGTTGATAATGAATGTCCTTTCCTTAGCGTCATTGGAAATTTGTGCAATCGACACATGTTTCTCGCCGCCATAGATAAGTTTTTCATAGATTTCATCCGAAATGATCCAAATATCTTTTTCTTTGCAGACTTCTGCGATTCTAAGAAGTTCTTCATGGGAATAAATCATCCCTGTCGGATTACCTGGAGAATTGATGATGACTGCCTTTGTTTTTGAAGAAACTGCTGCACTTAACTGCTCTGCAGTGACCTTGAATTGAGATTCAGGAGTACTTTCCACAAACACTGGAACACCGCCTGCCAACTTCACCTGTTCTGGATAGCTTACCCAGTAAGGGGTTGGAATGATCACTTCATCTCCCGGATCCAAAATTACTTGGAATAATGTATAAAGGACATGTTTTGCTCCGATGCCAATCATAATCTCTTTGCGTGTAAAATTCAATTGCTGGTCTTTTTTCAGTTTCTCTATGACAGCATCCTTTAATGCTGGTAAACCGCCAGAAGGAGTGTACTTTGTTTTTCCTTCTTTCATGGAGGCAATTGCCGCTTCGAGAATGTTTGTTGGAGTGTTGTAATCAGGTTCTCCGGCGCCGAGGCCGATTACATCAATCCCTGATTCTTTCATCTCTTTAGCTCTCGCAGTGATGGCCAGTGTTGATGACGGAGATAATGTGCTAACCCTATCGGCTAATTTCTTTGTCAATTGAATCGTCCCCCTAGTATCTTTATCAGTGAATGGATAGGTTATAGGTTTAAGATTCGTTTCCACCATTCGCCATTCTCAAAAAATACATACACATAATTCAGTTTGCCGTTTTCACTTTTGAATGCGACTTCCCATACAGGATGCCCCTCTTCCAGGCCTAATACTACATGCAGGATTTTCTCCATTTGAAGTTCGGATTTGACTGTTTCAAGCGCTGTTTTTGCATCAATTCCGTCTTTTAAATCTACTTCATCAAGAACCTTTTCCGTTTTTTCTTCAATAAATATCGCTTTTTCATTACCATCGGCATCTTTTCCGTAAACAGTCACCATGGAAATGGTACCGTTGTAAATTTCCATGCGGTCAACCGTTTGGAGATTCCCATTCTTTAAGGCAATATCTTCCGCATTTTTCTGTACGGTAGAAAAAGGTTTATTCGCATTATATAAAACGATGACGGTGATGAAAAGTGATAAGGCAAGAAGGAAGGCAACGATGAATTTGACCCAGTTCAGCATAGTGCATCATTTCCTATATACGAAAAAACAAATTCCAAAACTTTCCCATCCCGCTTTCTTTTGGATTCCTATTCATTATAACAATCTTCGAGGTTCTTAACCATATGTTCGAGTGAGACGTTCTTAATAGGAACTGAAGGCAAAGCATTCAAAAAGCTTTTCCCATAAGACTTCGTTTCAATTCTCCTATCTAAAATGATGAAAAATCCTCTATCTTCAGACGAGCGGATCAATCTGCCGAACCCTTGTCGAAAACGTAAAATCGCTTCTGGCAACGCAAGTTCAGTGAATGGATTCCCACCATTTGCATTTAGCTTTGCCGCACGTGCCTTGAATATCATTTCGTCAGGAGATGTGAATGGTAATCGGACAATGATAACGGCAGATAGCGCCTCGCCTGGTACGTCGACACCTTCCCAAAAGCTATTTGTGCCGAATAAAACCGATTTGTCGAATTGGCGGAACGACTTCAATAGTTTCAACCGACTACCCGAACTAACTCCCTGTGCAATTAATGCGTATTCCCTTAATAATTCACTGTCTAAAATCAGTTCATACGTTTTTCGAAGCATATCCTGGGAAGTGAACAGAACGAATAATCTGCCCCCAGTCGCTATCACCGTTTGGACGACTGCGTCGGCTACAGCTTCGATATAATCGTTTTGCGATACATGTTGAATGGATGGCATATCGTCGACAATGAATATGGCTGCTTTATCATAAAAATGCTGAGGGGCAGCAAAAGTCTTAATAGGAACACCGTCTGAAATTCCAAGCTGCTTTACTACAAATCGTTCATTATTAGTAATCGTCATAGTTCCTGATGTCCATATAATACCGATGTTCTCTTTCTCCATCCGTGTAGTAAATTCGTTTATCATTACCGAAGCATCAATAGGACTTTTTACAATACTCAGACTACCAGGTAGACTCCGTTTATCTTTTTCAATCCAAACGGTAAAGTTATCATTACGATCATCTAAAAATATTTCGACCCATTCTCCAGCTTTGATCTTCAATTCCCTTAGCCAATATTCCCATTCCGAGAGAAGTGCCACTTCACGATTCGACATCTTTGATTTGTGAATTATTAGCTGTGATTGGATCGTTTGGAGTACCTCTATATATTCAGCCATTTTTTCAGCTACTTTTGCAAAAATCGGCTCATTCCGTACTTCATCAAGTGCAAAAATCACACGGTTTCCATGCTGCCCGCCGCGTGCTTTTGTTCGATGATTTGACAACTTATAAGCAACATCATCAAATACATGGGTGAATTTTTCATAAGTTGTGCCAAGCTTATCAAATACATGACTCCCAAAATTACTGAAACGATTGTGAAGTTTCATTATTTTATGCAGCAATTGACCTTCCGCGTCCGATCCTATCTGACCTATGACATATTTCCAGTTCATATAGGAAAGTACAATTTCATTTGAGCGTATGGCTGTATGAATGAATTGATGGGCCTCATCAATGATCAAGCCCGAAAACGAATGGAAAATCTTCTGTTCTCGATTCGAATCGGACAGTAACATTGAATGATTTGTAATGACTAAATTGGAATTACCACAGGCATCAATCATCTTTAGATGATAGTCCGCCAATCTTTCATCTTCCAACATTTTAGACGTCCGTTTGCGGATTCGGTCAATAAATAATTGTCCGCCTCCAGAAACATTCAATTCGTTGACATCCCCGGTAACGGTCTCTGTTAACCAAACAAGCACCTGCATGATTGTAAATGTCTCATCATACGATTCATCCGTTATTCGAAGGAGTTCTTCGAATTTGCCGAACGAAATATACTGTTCTTTGCCTTTCAAAACCGTTGCAGTACAATCAATATCTAAAATTTTGCGGATACGCTTCACTTCATCTTCCAATATTTTATCAACTAAATGATTTGTAAACGTACTTATGACGACCGGTTTTCCAGTTTGAAGCGAGTGAATTACCGCAGGTAGCAAATAGCTTACAGTCTTCCCGATTCCTGTCGGTACCTCGGTAATCACTTCTTTGTTTGATTGAAGGGCTTCCCAAACAGTGTCCATGAATGATAGTTGAGATTTTCTATATTCAAAAGAAGGATATCCTTTTTTCAATAATTGTACTTTTTCATCGTCCTTAATAGGAAACGTCGTACGAACAGTTACAGAACTAAGCGGTTTGTTCACGTCGCGATATGGAATCCCTCTGAACATCGGTAATTTTGTGGCATTACTTCCCTGCCTGACTGATTTCAAGGCTTCATAAAACAAGGAAGAAATATCCGATCGTAAAGAAAACGAGCGTCTGTGTAGAAGGTTCAATGTCTCTTCCGGCAATGTTTGCAGTTTAGATAGGGCTGCCAATAATAAGTGTGCTGTTGCTTCTGCATCATCATCAGCCCGATGCGCGGTTGAAAGCGGGATATCTAATTCTTCCGCTAAATCCTGTAATCTGTAACTGGAAGAGGAAGGGAATAGAATTTTGGATAATTCAACTGTGTCAATTTTCTTCCCGGACCATGTTGCAACTTTGCACCGTTTGAATTCGCTTTGTAAAAATGATAAATCAAAGTCAGTATTATGCGCGACAAAGACAGTTCCTTGTAGTAGATCGGAAACTTCTTGTGCGATTTCTTCAAATGTAGGAGCCGAAATGACTTCATTATCCGTAATTGAAGTCAATTGTTGGATAAATAAAGGGATTTCACGTTCCGGGTTTACGAAACGGGCATATTTTCGAGAGATTATGCCGTTCTCTATGAAGACAATTGCGATTTGAATGATCCTGTCCCCTTTTGAAGGCGAGTGCCCGGTCGTTTCTAAATCAACAACTGCGTATGTACGGTTATCCATTCAATCATCAACTTCCTGTATCAAATACTACAGCAGATTGTATCATATTCCAGGCTGTGATTGCTTATTTAGGTGTTCGGTTCATATAAACTTTCCTTAAACTTGAAAAGCTGATGATTTGGCTATGCCATTTCACCAGCTTTTCTCCTAATAGCTTACGCAATTACTCCAGGGGCTTCTGTGATTATTTCTTTGATGCTGTTTTTCTCATCCATTAGAAGGACTGTTGGTTGGTGAGTTTTAGCTTCTTCATTCGAGACATACACATAGGAAATGATGATGACGATATCACCCGGTTGGACTAATCTTGCTGCGGCTCCGTTCACGCAGATTTCGCCAGTTCCCCGAGCTCCGGCGATGATGTATGTTTCAAATCGGGCACCATTGTTGTTATTGACAATATGGACTTTTTCATTTGGCAGCATTCCAGCAGCGTCCAATAAGTCACTGTCAATTGTAATACTTCCTACGTAATTGAGGTTTGCCTCCGTGACAGTTGCTCTGTGTAGTTTACTGTTCATCATCATTCTGAACATACGAACCATCCTTTGTTTACATAATAATATTATCTATCAATCTGGTCTTTGAGAATTTGACGGCAACAGCTAAAATGACTTCATCTGTTTCGCTTGTTATTGGCTGAAGGCTTGGATAAGACAGCAGCTTAACATAATCAATTTCCCCCGTGCTACCATCTGTTATATAGCTTGCCACTTCATCCTCAATTTGTTCAGGCTTTAAGCCAATTGAATGAAGCTCAGCACCTTTTAATAATGCTTGATGGATAATGGGTGCTTGGGCCCGTTCATCTGGCGTTAAGTTGACGTTCCTTGAACTTTTAGCCAAGCCGTCGTCTTCACGGACGATGGGAACACGTACTATCTTTGTTCGTAAATTAAAATCACGGACAAAAGTTTCAATGATTGCAAGTTGCTGTGCATCTTTCATTCCGAAATAGGAGCGGTCAGGGTTAACGATGTTAAAAAGTTTTAAAACGACTTTCAAAACTCCGTCGAAATGCCCCGGTCTAGATGCGCCGCAAAGTTCGTTAGCTTGTGGTCCCGGAAGAATCCGAATACCGCCCTCGAACGGATACATTTCTTTAACGGATGGGATGAATACGATATTGACACCCGCTTCTTCCGCCAATCTAACATCTTTTTCAAGATCACGTGGATAGGATTCGAAATCCTCGCCCGGTCCAAATTGCGCTGGGTTAACAAAGATGCTCATCACGACAATGTCATTTTGCTCTTTGGCATGTTTGACAAGTGAGAGATGTCCTTCATGCAAAAAGCCCATTGTCGGTACTAAGCCAACTGTTTTACCGCTTTTTTTATTGATCAACTGCTGAAGTTCTTCAATTGTTTCTACAACTTTTATGCTATTTATTTCAGTGTTCAGCATCCTTCATTCCTCCGTAAAGTGCCACCAATTCATCTTCTTTCATCGTAAAGCGATGTGCCTCAGACGGGAATGCCCCGGATTTGACTGCCGCCACATATTCTTCCAATCCAGCCCGAATATCATCCCCGACATTGGCATAGGTTTCGACAAATTTCGGGATATGATGGTTGCCGTATTTAATCGTATCATGGAAAACTAACACTTGGCCGTCTGTTTCAGCGCCTGCCCCGATACCGATTGTCGGAACGGAAACCGCTTTTGACACTTGCTCCCCCAATTGGTATGGAATGCATTCCAATACGATCATACAAGCACCTGCAGCCTCACAAGCAACAGCATCACGGATAAGTTGTTCCGCAGCCGCTGCCGTCTTTCCTTGCACTTTGTAACCGCCTTCAACTGCAGCGGACTGAGGCAGTAATCCGAGATGAGCGACGACTGGAATTCCTGTACTTGTCAAAAGACGTATTGTGTCAATTACCTTGCCGGATCCTTCCAATTTCAATGCATTCGCACCGGTCTCCTGGAAAATTCTTACCGCGGCTTCCAGAGTGCGATCTTCGGAACCATGATAAGAACCGAATGGCATATCGACAACAACAAAAGTCTCTTTCGCTCCCCTTCTTACCGCTTTGCCATGATGAATCATGTCATCGACTGTTACGGCCGCTGTCGTTTCATAACCCAAAACGACCATGCCTAATGAGTCCCCCACAAGGATGACATCAATTCCGGCTTGCTCCGCCAATTGTGCAGACGGGTGATCATAAGCGGTCAGCATGACAACCTTTTCATTTTTTTGTTTCATTTTCTTAAAATCAGACGTACTTTTCATTTCTTCCCCACTCCCTTTCATATTAATTGAAAGGAGAAAACCGAAAAATAAAACCCTTCAAGCCAAATTGGACAGAAGGGTTGCGTATGATAGCAGATTGGTTTCCTCCGTCCCTGTCTTTCGCAAGATCAAGGCAGAACCTATTGAGTTGGATGTTTCTTTACTATTTGAAAGGTGCAGTTCCGATTGATACTGCCCTTCGCCACTACTATAGCAAATGAAAGTTTATTTGTATAGATTCTATTTGAAGCAATTTAAAGATAGGAAAAGTAAATCAACGTGGAAAATTCACCATCCACTCCTGATTAGATTAATAAACTGTAGCTCCGTCGGACTGTATGAATTTTATCCTTACTTTTTGATTGTACATTTTTTCTAAAATAACCTTAAATTCTTTTTCATTCTTACGGTTTAAAACTAACAGACCTACTATTAAGGTATCGGTTTCCTCTTCCACCCACATCTCTGAGACAAATATTTTTTGTTGTTCAAACAAGTTATTCGGAACACTTAATTCTTCAAATACTTTATCCATAGCTAATTTCGCAACCATATATTCTGACTTTTCTATATTATAAAAATGAATCGGCAGACCCCCTACAAGGTCTTTTATAACTTTTTCATGTTTTTTTTGCTTGCCAGTTAAACCTACATTCAGTACTTGGTTGTCGTCAATAAAAGCACCAATATATTCAATCTGGTCGTGCTCATTCATATACATTATGATTTTTTGATAGAGTTCAACAGCTTTAGCGTTTTTATCATATCTATCCCTATCAGATCTCGAAATTCCTTTTGCAATATCACTTGCACTTAATTCCTCACTGATATTCTTAGTCTCATTTGCATGGGGAACCTTAACAAGCCGAATACTGGAGAATACTATAAACACCAAAAGAAATGCAGAAATAAAAATCATAGACTTCTTCTCCAAAAGCTCTCCCCCTCTGCAATCTACCTCTATTCATTATAACATCATAAGAAATAAAAAATTATATAGTTAAGAAAATTCATTTTTTAATATTTACTTCCAAGAATTGGGCATGCAGTTTGGGGATGTGTGGTAGGTGAAAAGTAACAAGACGAGCAAAATGAGGCTGAACTCGAGCATAACCACCTCAAACTCGAGAAATAACCTGCCGAACCCGAGCATAACGATCCCAAACTCGAGCATAACTTACCATGATTCTTTGAGGCGAACGTTTTTCGGCCAGAATTTCCCCGGTTTGGACGAACTTCCCGTAGAACGCATGCAACTTCCCATAGAACGTATCTTACTTCCCATAGAACGACGATGACCTCCCATAGAACACTCACAACTTCTCATAGAACGTCGATGACTTCCCATAGAGTACTAAAAACTTCCCATTGACTGCCGGCAATACAAAAAAACAGGCAAAAGGAAAACTAAACGTTTTCCCCCGCCTGCTCCTACTGAATCTGAATATCCGCCGAATAAATCCCTCTCACTGACCCATCATCCAATTGAAGTTCAAGCAATCCTTCTTCGGAAATGCCCAACGCGACACCTTCAATCGTTTCATTCAACATCACCGCACGAATCCGTTTCCCTGCCGTGTTCGAATACCCTTCCCACAACAGCTTGATCGGCCCGAAACCGTGTTTTTCATACATGTTTGTATACTGTTCTAAATACCTTAAAATGCCTGCAATAAGTTTTGCACGGTTGATGTGCTGACCTGTTGCTATTTTCAGCGAAGTTGCAATCGATTGGAGTTCATCCGGGAAATCTTCCTCATCTTGATTGACGTTCATCCCAATCCCTATGATGATTGCCTTTACCCGATCGGGATCTGCTTGCAGTTCCGTCAAGATTCCTGTCATTTTTTTACCGTTGATCAAAATATCATTCGGCCATTTTATCGTCGCTTCAATCCCCGTGACCTCTTCAATTGCGCGTATAATCGCCACAGCGGTTACAAGAGTCATTTGTGGAGCTTGCTGTGGTGTTAGGGTAGGTCGAATGATTAAACTCATCCAAATCCCTTTACGAGCAGCTGAGGACCAAGGTCGATATAACCTTCCTCTCCCCGCGGTCTGTTCTTCCGCTACTATAAGGGTTCCATCAGGCACTCCTGCCTGTGCGGCATCATGTGCTAAAGGTTGAGTGGATTCTACGCTTTCGTAATAATCAACACTTCTTCCATACATCGATGTTTCAAGATGGTTTAGGATATTGGCTGAATTCACCCGATCTGGCGAAGAAATCAGTGCGTACCCCTTTTTGCGAATCGAGGTGATTTCATAGCCTTCTTCTTCAAATTCCTTAATGTATTTCCAAATGGCTGTTCTTGATAGCCCGTATTCATCTGCAAATTCCTGGCCTGATACTGGTTCGCCTTTCGCTTCAAAGAGTCTGTTCAATAATTCATTCTTGACGTTTGTATTCATTGAAAAACCATTCCTTTATCTTTTCCGTGTCGTTCGGGCATTCACGATGGAGAACCGCCTTTTCGATTCGATCCATCCATTCACCAAGCCAAGGACCGCCCCGTTGCTCAGTCCATGCCATAAGATCTTTACCATTCACTTGAAGTTCATCTTTCGAGCGTATTGGCAACTCTCTTTGCTTCATGGCAATTTCATGTTGAGGGATACCGTCTTCCGAAGGATTGAATGCTTGCCAGATATTTTCCGCCGCGCATATCACGTCGAACGGAAAGCGATAATAATCATCCGTCGTATATCTTCCCAACTGTCTACGGTCGAAGGCAACATGAACTGCTGATAAAAACTCCTTTTCGCGGTTGGACAGTTTATAGGCCCTTGCAACCTCGGAAGCCGTAAAACCACCTGCAAGCATCAAGGCAGCCCATCCTTGAAGCGCATCTTCAAAAGGAACACTTTCGGATAATATGCGGATATCCTGCGGGAAAACCGGAAGATGATGTGAAAGACCAGTTTCGGCGATTAACGCGAACCCCTTGTTCGGCTCTTTCCCTTTCATCAACTTGTCCATCTCCACTTTGATGCGTTCAACAGAGACATGTCGGATTTTTTCAGCGTTGCCTGAAATGGCTTGACGCGTACCAGCTTCCACTTCAAACCCTAAAACCGAGGCAAATCGGACTGCCCGGACCATTCTTAATGCATCCTCCGTAAAGCGGTCTTGCGCATTGCCAACAGCCCGAATCACTCGCCCTTTTAGGTCATCCCTTCCACCGAATGGGTCAATCAGTTCTCCGGACACTGTTAATGCCAATGCATTTATTGTGAAATCCCTTCGCCTTAAATCTTCCTTTAGTGATTTTACAAATTTCACTTCATCAGGTCTTCGATGATCTGTATATGTACTTTCCGTCCGGTAAGTCGTTACCTCGATTGGCTCCCGGTCCATTAAAACCATCACGGTTCCGTGTTCAATTCCGACATCTATTGTATTGGGAAAAACCTGCTTCACTTCCTCGGGCGATGCAGATGTGGCGATATCTATATCAGAAGCATCCTTACCCAAAAGATAATCTCGAACGGAACCTCCAACAAACACCGCCTCATAACCCGCATCTCCTAAGAGCTTGATGACCTTCCGACTTGAAGCTGATCCAAATTCACTCATGAGTTCAATCCCGCAACTTTGTAATAAAGTTCCTCGTATTCATTAACAATGGATGTTGAATCGAATTTTTCATGCACAGTGCGCAATGCGTTTTCACGGAACATTTTATGTTTAACTGGATCTTGCAGTAGCCCAATTGCTTTCTCTGCTGCAGCTCTGACATCACCTAATTCAACGAGGTAACCGTTTTCCCCATCCTCAATCACTTCAGGTATGCCGCCAATATTGGTTGCAATTGCAGGTACCCCACAAGCAAAGCCTTCTAACAGAACGAGACCGAATGCCTCTTTCTCCGATAATAGAAACATTAGATCACTGATTGCCAACAACTCAGGGAGGTCGTCACGTTTACCCGTGAAAATGATCTCGTTTTCCAAACCTTCTTGTTTTACCTTCTCCCTCATTTCAATCTTTTCGGGACCGGTACCAACTAATACTAATTTTGCATTGATTGTTTCACGGATGATCTTAAAGCTATCAATTATATCATCCACGCGTTTGACTGCCCGGAAATTGGACACATGGATAATGACTTTTTCCTCTTCACGGATTCCTAAGTCTTTTTTCAGCGAACCGGGATCGACCGGCTTGTATTTGTCTTCATCGATGAAATTATAGATCGTTAAGATCTCTTTATCGGGCTCGATCAGCGAAAACGTATCTTGGCGAAGTGATTCAGAGACAGCTGTCGTTATTTCCGACTTTTCAATTCCATAGCGAACAGTGTATTTCAGCGCGGGATCATGACCAAGAACCGTTACGTCCGTTCCATGTAAAGTCGTGATCACGCCAATAGACGATTTTGCCATATCCTTGGCGAGTGCCGCTGAAATTGCATGTGGCACTGCGTAATGGACATGCAATAGGTCGAGTTTCTCCTTTTGGATGACATGTGCGATCCGATTCGCTAATGCGATGTCATAAGGAGGATATTTGAATACCGCATAGCCGTCTATTTTCACCTCGTGGAAATGAATATTCGGATGGACGTCAATTAAGCGGAACGGCTTCTCGGATGAGATATAATGCATCTCATGTCCTTTCTCTGCCATTTTCATCCCCAGTTCAGTCGCAACAACACCTGAACCTCCTAATGAAGGATAACAAATTACACCGACTTTCAATTTGTTCATGTGATCACCTCTCGTACCAAACTTAATCGATTATATTTTCCAATCCGTAAATTAGATCATTACGTCCTATTACATTTCGAATCGCCATCATGATGCCAGGCATGAAACTTTTTCTGCTTAATGAATCATGTCGGATTGTAAGCAATTCTCCTTCTCCCCCTAAAAGCACTTGCTGATGCGCAAGCAAGCCCGGTAGGCGGATACTATGGATCTTCATGCCTTCTACATCACCGCCACGGGCTCCCTCTAAGTGGATCTGTTCTTCTGGATGGCCTTGTATATGCGGAGGTCGATTTTCCATTATCATTTCCGCTGTTTTCACTGCCGTTCCTGATGGGGCATCGAGTTTTCTATCATGATGCATTTCCAATATTTCTACATCCCCTAAATAACGGGAAGCTTGAGCGGCAAACTTCATCATCAGTACTGCACCAATCGAAAAGTTAGGTGCGATGATTCCACCAGTTTTTGTCGTTTCCACCATTTCCGAAATCTGCTTTAATTCTTGCTTTGTTAAGCCTGAAGTTCCGACTACAGGATGTATACCCAAAGACAATGCATCTTTCACATTAGTAAACACTGCATCCGGATCCGTAACATCAAGAAGGACAGTAGGATGGTGTTCTTCAACTAATTTGGAGAGTGATGTGTAAATTGGGATTCCTTGTTTCTCTTCATTCACAGAAGCATTATGTAAATGCATTCCATCAAATTTATAGTCTAATGCTGCAACAACTTCAGCATCTACCGCTTCTTCAATCGCTTCGATAGCTGTAGTTCCCATTCTTCCTCTGGCACCCGCTATAGCTACTTTAATTTTCATCAATCAATGTTCTCCTTTCTAGTCCAACGGTTTGCATCACGATCGTTAAATTTCTTTAAAACCGATGTTAGTGCATCTTGAAGGTCAATTCCTTGTGAATTCGCAAAGCAGATGAGGACAAATAACAAATCCCCAGTCTCCTCCGCAAGGGATCCGATTTCTTCGCTCTCTTTTTTCTTTTTCATCCCGTGCACATGTTGTACTTCTCTGGAAAGCTCACCTAACTCTTCGGTAAGTCTTGCCATTAATTCCATTGGTGGAAAATACCCTTCCTCGAAACCCGATATATATTCATGGACCTCTTCCTGAAGACTTTTCAACGTTCTAGCTTGTTCCATTTGCTTCATTCTCCTTCATTTGCTATCGTATTCATTCATAGGACTGTTGTCAAAAAAACTGGAATCATAGATAATGTAAAATGTGCCAAGAAAGGTGGTTTTTCTATGTTTCGTGGAATAAAATTTAAAAATATATTCTTCATTATACTTGGAGCCGCAATTTTCAGTTTTGGGCTTGTGCACTTTAACATCCAGCATGAGCTTGCCGAAGGTGGCTTCACGGGAATTACACTTATCCTGCTATTTGCTTTTAATTGGGATCCTGCCATTATGAACCTTTTGTTGAACATTCCGATGTTCATCATTGGATGGAAGCTGTTAGGCAGAAAGGTGTTCATTTATACAGTGATTGGAACAGTCGCTGTGTCCGTCTTCCTGAAAATCTTCATGAAATACCAGTTCAATATACACCTTGAAGGTGATATGTTTCTTGTTGCTTTATTTGCCGGTGTTTTTATTGGGATCGGTTTGGGGATCATATTCCGATTCGGTGGAACAACTGGCGGTGTAGATATTATCGCACGTTTGGCGCATAAGTACATAGGCTGGAGCATGGGAAAGACAATGTTTTTGTTCGATGCGTTTGTTATTTTACTTTCCTGGGCAGTGTACTTGGACCATCGTTCCATGATGTATACGTTAGTCGCCCTTTTTGTAGGCGCCCGTGTCATCGATTTTGTCCAAGAAGGTGCCTATGCAGCAAGAGGTGCTTTTATTATTTCCGATTCCCAGGATGCCATCGCTTCCAAGATTACACTGGAAATGGATCGTGGCGTTACTGTTTTTAGAGGCTATGGACATTTCACAAAATCCGACAGGGAAATTCTTTATTGTGTAGTCGGAAAAAACGAAATCATGCGCCTGAAAAACATCGTGACAGCGATCGACCCACATGCTTTTGTTTCTGTAACTGAAGTTCACGACGTCCTTGGAGAAGGCTTTACGTTGGATGAGCAAAAACAACCGATAGAAAAATAATGACAATCGTCAAATTGAAAAACCCGACCATCCAAAGGTCGGGTTTTTGCTATTAGTCCCTGTTTGTGAAGATAAGAATAAGGCGTAGCAATTCAAGAACAGCGACTGCAGTAGCCGCCACATAAGTCATTGCCGCAGCACTTAACACTTTTTTCGCATGTGGTTCTTCTTCATTACGAATGATTCCGAATTCGACAATTTGGTTCATCGCACGACTGGATGCATTGAACTCAACAGGCAACGTTACAATTTGGAATAGAACTCCAACTGCCATTAAGACGATCCCGATGCCAAGCAAGGAATTCATACTTGAGAAGATTAGACCTATCATAATGAAACCCCATGAAGCATTGGATGTAATATTTGCAACAGGTGCCAATCGATGACGGAAACGTAAAAATGCATAAGCTTCTGCATCTTGGATTGCGTGTCCTACTTCGTGGGCTGCGATAGCTGTCCCCGCAACTGAAGCTTCATGGTAGTTCTGAGATGATAATGCGACCGTCTTCGTTAATGGATTGTAATGATCACTTAGAAAACCACTGCTTTCTACTACTTTCACATCTTGTAATCCATTTTTATCGAGAATGAGACGAGCCACTTCCGCACCCGACATACCGGATGTCGAACGTACCTTCGCATATTTTTTATACGTGCTTTTCACTTTGAATTGTGCATACAATGGTAGCAAAATGATGATACCGAGGTAAATCAAAAACATTCTTCCTATCCCTCCCTTTTCTCTATTTCTATTTTATAATGTACATCGAACAACCGCAACTTATTGATATTATACTATAACAGTTTTTCGTTTTACTCTTTTTCTCCAAACGATATAAGCCAATGTAATACAAGCGATGGAGAGCCAAAATGTAAAGTAACCAATTTGTTGCATATGCTTCATCAAATCATAGTAAATCGGCATTTGGCCAAATACATAATCGATGACGTCGTTATGCAAAGTCCAGATGGCGGCTATTACAATATGTTTGAAATCGAATTTATACATTCCACTATAAAGGATTGCTTGAACTGCCATTGCGAAATGCGATCCGATAAGCATCCAACCTACCTTATCGATTGAACCAAGCTCATTAAGTGTTAGAAGATTCATGACTACAGCCCATAATCCATATTTGACAAGTGTAATGAGAGCAAGTGCTTCAATCAATTTAAAATTTTTGCCAATCAGCCACCCAATAATAGCTATTGAAAAAAACAGGCTTGCGGTAGGACTGTCAGGTACAAATATCCAAAAAATAGGATCAGTCATTTCCAATTGCCACATATACCAGTCATAACCGTAAACTGTTCCAAAAATATTGACAAACAATAAAATCCATAAAAAAGACTTATGGGTCAAAATGAGCCATGCCATATTTTTAAGAGAACTCAAAGACATCTCTCCCATCACTTGTTTATATGTTATGTATAGCGGGAAAACAGTTTTACCCACATGAATTAGTATAGCAAAAAAGAGTCAGTCTCCTGACTCTTTTTATTTGTTAGTACTATTATTCAGATTTCAAGCTTTCAAGGAACTCAGCAAGTACTTGCAAGTCTTCCTCGGAGCCAGTCCACTGATTAGCTGGCATTGTCCCAATACCGTTATGAGCGATATCGATTATTTCGTCAGCAGTTAGTCCAGTATTAACTAGGGTTGGTCCAAGACCGCCTTCGAATTCACCGCCGTGACAGCTGATACATGATGAACCTGCGTAAATCTGATACCCTTCAGAATCTGGGTCAAATTGAACTTCTTCACGAATAGCACCTTGTGCTTTTGCTTTTTCCCAGTCATGGTTCACAACAGACTCATATGTCAAATAGAAGATTGCTGCGAATGCAAGAAGCATAAAGCCTGTCGGAAGAGGGCGTTTAAATGGACGACGCTCTTTCGATGTATCCATGAAAGGAACAAGCATTAATGCACCCACTGCCAATCCAGGGATAACGATAGCACCGATGACGTTATACGGTCCGGAAGCAAATTCATATTTCAGCAATTGATACATGAATAGGAAATACCAGTCAGGAACCGGTATGTATGTTGTATCCGTAGGGTCTGCTTGTCTTTCAAGCGGAGACGGATGGGCAACTGTAATGATTAAATACCCGATAAGGAAGATGGCACCAATCATCCACTCTTTCAAGAGGAAGTTAGGCCAGAATGCTTCTGTTTTACCTGGATATTCTGAGTAATCCTTCGGGACGTTCGGCATCTTACCTTCGGCTTTGATGCGCGAGTCACCAACAAATTTCATGCCTTTTCCGCGTTGCATTATGTCCCCTCCTTATTCTAATTTCAGACAATCAACAACAAAGTGGATGTTGATCTTATAGCGGTCCGGAGATACCTTGTCTTCTGATCATGATAAAGTGTGCTGCAAGCAACCCAAGCAAAGCAGCCGGTAGGAAGAATACATGAATCGCGAAGAAACGAGTCAAAGTTTGCGCACCAAGAATTGTAGAGTCACCTGCAAGAAGGATCTTGATCTGTTCACCGATAAACGGTACAGATGCGGCGATTTCAATACCAACCTTAGTTGCGAACAATGCTTTCATATCCCATGGCAATAAGTAACCTGTGAAACCAAGACCCAACATTGTAACGAAGATAAGAACTCCGACAATCCAGTTCAATTCACGAGGCTTTTTATACGAGCCTGTAAAGAATACACGCAGCGTATGTAGGAACATCATAACAATAACAAGAGACGCTCCCCAGTGGTGCATCCCACGCACAATTTCACCGAATGCTACTTCGTTTTGAAGGTAGTAAACGGATTTCCATGCATTTTCAATATCCGGGGTGTAATACATTGTAAGGAACATACCTGATAGAATCTGGATGACCGTTACGAAAAACGTCAAACCACCGAAACAATAGATGAATGCAGAAAAATGATGTGCAGGGTTTACGTGCTCAGGTACTTCATGGTCAGCGATATCCCGCCAAATCGGGGTGATATCCAACCGTTCGTCAACCCAATCATAAATTTTATTTAGCACTTCGGTCGTACCCCCTTACATTTTAAACTAATGTGTTTGGAACCGTTTTTCCAAGATAAACATAGCCATCCACAACATTTACCATATACTCATCGAGTGGTCCAAGTGGTGGAGATCCAGGTATGTTTTTACCGTTTTTCTCGTAACGTCCATTATGGCAAGGGCAGAAGAATTCATTCTTATGCTTCTCGTCCCCTTCCCAGCTCACCGTGCAACCAAGGTGTTTACAGACAGGAGAAAGTGCGATGACCGTATCGCCTTCTTTATAGACCCAAGCAGTGTTCGATACATCAGACTTGTACCATGCATCTTTACGATCTTTAATAGTAAAGTCAACACGTACAGGAGAATCGGTCAATTGATCCACTTTTTGCGGAGTTGGAATAAATTCACCTTCACTCTTTGGTTGCAATACTGGATCGACCGCAAATCGTACCATCGGCATTAACATAGCTGAAGCCATGAATCCGCCGACACCCATCAACGTATAGCTCAGGAATTGGCGTCTAGACACTTTGCTGCTCATCAGTTTCCCTCCTCTTACTCCAAAATCAGTCCAACGGACATACTTTTGCTAATTGTAATACTAGGACATATCTATGATATATCAATCGTAGTTTAAATTCAATCATGCGTTCCACTGTAAAAATAGAATGTGAACAATTCATGAATTTTACATTAATCATTTTAGAACAGCTATAATTAAAACTCATTATTTTCGAGAAATTATTTTTTATTTAAGTTAAACCGACCATTTCTCGATGAATTTCGGAAGCACCTGTCGTAATTGATCTTCAAGGATCGATTGACGTAACGAGGCTTCCATACTTTCGAGAGGGATGGAAGGCATCCATATAACTTGTCCAGGCAATTTTAGAGTTGACCACGCATGATCCGTCGTTAAGAAGAAAACATGCTTAAATGGTGTATCCGAAAATTCCAGTAATGTCGTTTTCGCCATACTTGGCAGATCCGTTGCGGATGAATAGCTGAATGGTGGAACAAACATCATGCGTCCTTTAAATTGAGTTTCAATTAGAGATGATAGATGCATGATAAATTCTGCCGAAGATGCACTTGCCTTCATATTATCCAATTTCAACTCAATTTTTACAAGCGGTATCACTAAAGTATCGATATATTCTTTCTGCGATAGATATGTATCCATGTCCTTGCCTGTCCAATTCATTTCAATTCCCCCTAAAAAAGTCAAGCAAATGACTCCATCAAGAAGATGGAGTCATTAGTCTTTTATAATTTTCATATCATTCAACATTGCTGATAGTACAAGAAAACGTTCCCGATCATTTGCATCAAGGGCTTCATCTACCCGTTTCATAAGTAGATCCAACGACATAGATGCGGCACTTTCCTCTAACAGTTTTTCGGCAATTTTCCGGTCCCTAGCACTTACTTGCAGTTCTGCAGGGAGAAATGGGTTTTCCTCCCGAACACTTGCATAATGCGGACACGTATTGCTATTAGGAAAGTTCAGCTGTATAAACATTTTTTCGTCCGGATGAAGTCGTAAATCATGAAATGACTTTTCTGCATCTGCCGTCATCAGATTGCCTTTGTAAAAACGAAATGGGATACTCTCGGAATTTATCGTGGAGATCACCATTGCGCGAGGACAGTAATGCACCTCATCCGTGAAGTGTACGTTTTGAAGAAGCTGTTCATGGCTTAGAAGATAGTTCAGAATCCAAACACATTCCCGACGCTTTAATTTATAGCGCTTTAAAAACCACCGAACAAAGTCTTTTTTGGCAGCGACAGGAACCATGGCTGTCATATCACACCTCCTTGTCATTCAACATTTCAAGAAAAGCGGCCCATTCATCATGCTGTGTTAGCGACACAAGCGTCTTAATTACCTCGATTGCTTCATCCCGTTTACCCTCATCCAAAAGGAATCTCGCGAATTTATCCAAAAATGATGGATCATCTTTCAATCCAGTATATGCCTTACGGTAAGATCGGTATGCATCGTCATATAGTTCCTCCCTTTCTAAAGCAAATGCTTTAAATGCGGAAAGGAGTGGGAGATCCATCTCTTCCTCTTTCATCTCAGCCAAAAGACCAAGGAGTTCCTCATCCTGCTCTCTTTCATTATAAATCGAAGCGAGTGTGATGATAGCATCAATATATTCAGGGTCAAGTGCAATGGAATGTTTTAAATGCTCCTCCGCTTCATCGGGAAGAGATAACTTTAACGCGGACTTTCCTGCAGCCAAGCGCAATTCTTTGTCGAATTCATCACGTGCAATGCCTTGAATGTATAACTCATAAGCTTTTTTGTCCTCACCCAATTGAGATTGGGCCTGCCCAGCAAGCATATAAGCAGAAAAATAATCCGGATCCATTTGTATAAGGTTTTCGAGTAATTGAATCGATCGTTCTGGTTGTCTGCTTTGATAGTACGCGTACGCAGCACCGAAAAGCGTATCAGGACTTTGCTCATCCACCAATAGATCCTCATAATAGGGCAGAGCTTCTTCATAAGCAGCGCCTGCACTAAATGTTTCTGCTATTCGAAGTGGGATGCTAATACCAGCTATCTCCTTGTTTCCCTCATTAAAAAGCTCGGAAAATAGCTTGGCAGCTTCGATATACCTTCCCGCGTCAAGTAAAAGTTCCGCATAAGCAAAGCGAATGACCGGCTCATATGGGGCTAATTCAATAGCCTCTTTCACCTTACCAAGTGCGGCTTCCGCCATGCCTATCATTTGATAGTAATCAGCTAATGCCATCAACGCTTGAACATATTCATCCTGGTCGGGCGTCACCTCAGATAACAAAAGCAACGCTTCGTCTTCATCACCAAGTTCAAGCAATGTAGATGCCCTATCGATTTTCAGTTGTGCTTCGTCCGGCATAACCTGACTCAACGTTTCATAAATATGATCCGCCTGGCCGATATAACCGTACTCAACCATTAACCCCGCAACATCATAGAGAAGGTCAAATTCCTCCATTTTTTCTGCACGATCAATTAACTCATTCATTAAGCGAATATCACCTTCAAAAATCGCTTTTTCAAATTCATGTAACTGGTTCATATTTTCACCTGTTCCTTCATGTTGTATACATTAGGAAAATTATTCATCCTCACCTTTTTTGATGAGATCAGATAATTGTTCAAAGAAATTCGGGTAGGATATTGCGATGCAGGAAGGATTTTCAATTTCGACTGGCCCTTCTGTTATAAGTGCCGCTATGGCTGCCATCATACCTAATCGATGGTCGCCATAGGATTTCAAATTTGATCCCTTTAGTGGAGTTGGTCCTTTAATGATCATTCCATCTTCCGTCGCTTCTATTTCTGCCCCCAATTTAATCAACTCATTGGTAACTGCAGCGATACGATCTGTTTCTTTCACGCGTAGTTCCTCTGCATCCTTAATGATCGTTACGCCTTCAGCCTGTGTTGCCAGTAATGCAATAATAGGCAATTCATCAATTAGTGTCGGGATAATATCCCCTTCAATCACTATTCCTTTTAATTGTGAATTGGAAACCCTTATTATACCATATGGCTCCTCGTTTTCCCCGTATTGTTCAAGAATCTCTACCGAGGCTCCCATTTTCTCCAAAACTTTGATGATTCCGGTTCTCGTTGGATTCAGTCCGACATCTATGAACTTAATGGAGCTTCCTTTTATCATAGCCGCCGCCGCCATGAAAAATGCAGCGGAAGATATATCCCCAGGAACGACTACATCTGTTCCCTTCAATTCTTGACCGCTTTGTAAACTTACTGCATTTCCGTCTTGTTGGATATTCGCTCCAAATTGTTTGAACATACGTTCTGTGTGATCTCTTGATATTGCAGATTCTCTTACGACTGTGATTCCTTCGGCATTTAAACCAGCAAATAGGATTGCAGATTTCACCTGTGCACTTGCTACGGGCATTTCATAATCGATCCCCTTTAATGCCCCACCTTTAATAGAAAGTGGTAGGAAGTCACCTTCGCTAGCTCCTGAAATTGAAGCTCCCATTGCCTGCAAAGGATTTGTCACTCTTTTCATCGGCCTTTTTGACAGTGAGTCATCCCCTGTCAAAACGGAGTTGACTGATGAGCCCGACAATATACCAAGTAATAATCTTGCGGTTGTACCTGAATTACCTGCATACAATTCGCCTACGGGTGTTTTCCACTGATGAATTCCAGGACTTTCAATCAATACATCGGTTCCATTCCGCTCTATGGAGACGCCCAATTGCCTAAAAATATCGATTGTCCGTAAACAATCTTCCCCTTCAAGAAATCCCTTAACGGTCGTCTTTCCAGTAGCAATTGATCCCAACATGATTGCCCGGTGAGATATGGATTTATCTCCCGGGACTTTTAACGAACCTGCTACAACCGGCTTATCGAACTGTATTGTTTTCAATTCACCCACAGTCATCAACCCCTTTTAAAGAATATGCATGCTATAGTCAGTCGTTCTTGAGAGAACAGCCCTTGCTGCTTTGCGATCATCTGTATTCTGGAAACTGATCACAAGAATTCCATACACATCTGTTCTCGTTTCTACAATTCGGATATTCGTAATGCTGATTTGTTCATCGGCAAGTATTTTCGTAATTTCTGATATGACACCTGGATGATCGGGAATATCGATATGTAAGTCAAATGTCATATACAGGGCCCCTTGTAGAGCTCCTTCAGAAGTTGAAGGCAATCGGTCCCTGAATTTCTTAGCATCTTCAAAGAACCGGAAAATTAGCTCCGGGTCATTTTCGAATATAAGTGTTCGGATAGACTCCATTTCCTGTAACCATCCATCAAGTTGGATTAATAATTCTTCACGATTTTGCATTGTTATGTCGCGCCACATAGTAGGATCAGCCGAGGCGATACGCGTTAAATCACGGAAACCTCCGGCTGCCAGTTTTTTAACGAATGGTTGCTGTTTTTCCTGATCAGCCAGTCTACCTACAAGTGAAGATGCGATTATATGTGGGAAATGACTAACGATGGCAGTCATTCGATCATGCTCATCAGCATTTAATACAACAATTTTCCCTTTTGTTGGTTGCAGTAAGTTTGATAATTGATTGATTTGTTCTGAACTTGCACCCTCATGAGGTGTCAAAATATAATAGGCATTTTCGAATAAATGCTCTTTCGCCGCTGAGATACCACTCTTATGGGATCCTGCCATTGGATGGCCTCCAATGAAAGTTAGTCCCTTATCGGTGAGAACCTTTGCAGCTTCCATAATAGGTTTTTTCGTACTTCCTGTATCAGATATGATGACCCTATCCTTGAAATCCCATAAGGACGCCTCTTCTAACAATACAGCTGTAGTATTAACTGGAGTTGCAAAGATAATGACATCTGCTTTTTCACAGGCGGATTTAGCGGATGGAGCAATCGAGTCGATTATCCCACGTCGGTAAGCTTCATCCGCTGTTGCGTAAGATCGGTCAAACCCTATGATATGTATATCTTGTTTACTGCGTTTTAGAGCAAGGCCAAGGGAGCCCCCTATTAGCCCAAGTCCCACGATTGCAACGTTTTGCGTCATATTTATCTACCTTTTTCTTTTAATAGAAGATCGAATGCATGAAACACTCCTGTATTCTGCTCTTCTGTACCTATTGTGATTCTAACATGCATTGGTGTACCTAATGCATTGCCACTTCGAACGATAAATCCTTTTTTCAATAGAAATTCCGATGCTTCATCTGCGTCCATTGGAACTTCCATTAACACAAAATTCGTTTGCGAATCATATACATGGAGGCCATTCAGTGAAGCATACGCCATGTAGCGCTCTCGTTGAACCTGGTTCTTCTGACGGCACTCTTCTATGAAACCGTCGTCTTCAAGAGCTACATTTGCAACAGCTAGTGCAAGTGAATTATTATTGAACGGGTTACGTACTTTATTCAATTCTGTAATAATTGCGGGAGAGCCAATTGCATAACCAAGTCGGAAGGCAGCCAACCCATACGCCTTAGAAAATGTTCTAAGTACTAAAATATTCGGAAACTGATCCAATAGGCGAATTGAATCAGTATGATGTGGATCGGTCACATATTCAAAATAGGCTTCGTCTAAGACTACAAGGATATTTTCTGGAACCTTGCTTAAAAACTCAATCAATTCTTCACTTGGTATTAAATTACCAGTAGGATTGTTTGGGTTGCAGATCCAAATGACTGCGGTTCGTTCATTGACCGCTGATAGGAATGCATTGAGGTCATGAAGGCCATCGACCAAAGGGATCTCTATAAAATCTGCTCCCTCAATTTTTGCATTATGTGCATATTGTGGAAATGTTGGAGCTGGCATAATTGTGTGGGTGTTATCATCAAGCAAAGCCCGTGAAATAAGTGAAATAATTTCATCTGAGCCGTTCCCGAAAAGAATGGAAGCTTCATCCACACTGTGTTTAATAGCCAATTTACTTCGAAGATTTGTTGCATGACCGTCAGGATAAATTTGAAACGGCATAGAAGAACTTGTTAAAAACTCCGTTACTGATGATGCACAGCCGTAAGGATTCTCGTTTGAAGCTAATTTTACGACTTCTTTCAGATTGTATAAATCCTTAACCTCCTCAATCGATCTTCCAGGTTTATAAGGTTTCATTTCTTTCAGGGCTTCTTTCCATTTCATATGAATTCCTCCAGTCTTTGTGTGTTTATTGTTGCAAGTCGGGACGAAGCTTAACCGCTTCACTATGATAAATATGTCGAATATCTTTTTGCGAAATTTCACTGTTTACATGCATAAGAACTCTTATGCAAAGTGGCATGGAACCTTGAACGTCCATTTCATGCGTACACATGACAGGGACAAACTTCCAACCATCCAACGTTCTTACCGCCTTAGCTGGAAAGGCTGATTTTACGTCCCGAGTCGTTGAAATAATAACCGAAATAATGTCTTCCGGGTCTACACCATTCGATTTAGCCATTTCAATCACCAAAGTCCTTGTTGCTTCGTGGACACTTTCCATATGATCCGATTCTACTGTGGTAGCTCCCCTAATCCCTCTAACTGTCATTCTTATTTCCCCCTAATCTAGTCTAAGCTGCAACTCATTAAAGACACGTTTGCATTCTATTTCTGTAACTTTCTGTACAAAAGGGATGCCTACTTCTTTTAGCACAATAAAATTCATCTCGCCAAATGTTGCTTTTTTATCTTTTTTCATATAGAACAAAAACTCGTTGAATGAATGATTTAAGACTGGTTCAAATGAATAACCATTCTTTTTGGCAAAGTCAATGAAATGGTTAGTAAATGAAGAATCTATATTGCCGTATTTCTCACTTAGAATAAAACTATAAGCCATGCCAATTATGACACTTTCTCCATGACTAAGACCGCCGAATCCGCAAACAGCTTCTACAGCATGACCAAACGTATGGCCGAAGTTTAGATATTTTCGAATAGAATGTTCAAACTCATCAGCTGCAACAATATCCGCCTTCACTTGAATCCCCTTTAAGAGTTCTGTTGAAAGCCACTCTATAGATGGATTGGAAAAATTTCTTTCTTCCATTAACTGATTCGCCCAGTTTGCATCTGTAATAAATGCATGTTTTATCAATTCCGCCATCCCTGAACGAACCTCTCGCGAAGGTAATGTTTTTAGTAAGGCTGTATTGAATAATACAGCTGAAGGTTGGTGAAAGGAGCCAACCATATTCTTCCCTTCCGGCAGATTGATGGCAGTCTTGCCGCCTACAGCGCTATCATGGGCTAGTATAGTTGTCGGGCATTGTATGAACCGGATTCCTCTCATAAATGTCGCAGCGACAAATCCGGCTAAGTCTCCACAGGCCCCTCCTCCAAATGCAATCACCAATGAATTCCGGGTGAAATTCTCCTGCAGCAAAAACGATTGACATTCAATATAGACCATTGAAGTTTTACATTTTTCACCTGCTGGAACAATTTTGACGCTTGGAGATACTCCTGCATTTTCCAAAGCTTCAAGAAGAACTGGTAAATGATTGGTTGCAACCACATCATCAGCAATAATCCCGATCCTGTCAGCTGTATTCAGCAGCTCTCTGAAATCGGATGAAAAAAGTTCATAAACATGGTCTCCCACATGCACATCATATTGAGCATTCGGTAATTGAACGGTCAGTTTCCCCATATTAGAACCCCTTCACATATTCTTTATACCGATTGATTTCGTCCTTTAAGCCATCCATCGTATCAGAACGGAATTCATCCATGATTGCTTTAGCTACTTCAGTTGCGATGACATGTTCCGCGACTACAGAGGCTGCAGGCACAGCACATGGATCGGATCTCTCAATCGTTGCTACAAAAGGTTCTTTTGTTTCAATATCAACACTTTCAAGCGGCTTATATAAAGTAGGTATTGGCTTCATGACTCCCCTAATAACGATTGGCATTCCGGTTGTCATACCACCTTCCAGCCCCCCAAGTCTATTCGACTTTCGGTAGTAACCAAGTTCTTCCGACCAAGCAATCTCATCATGGACCTCGCTTCCGGGGTTTTGAGCCATCTTAAAGCCCATTCCAAATTCAACACCTTTAAAAGCATTGATACTCATCATAGCTCCAGCAAGTCTGCCATCCATTTTACGGTCGAACTGAACGTAGCTGCCAATCCCAGGCGGGCATCCTTCCACAACAACCTCCACGACGCCTCCAAGTGTATCCCCGCGGCCTTTGATATCATCAATTGCCGCAACCATCTTGGAAGAAGCAACTTCATCCGCACAATATACTGGGTCTTGCTCAATGATTTCACGGATTTCATCAACGTTTAAAGCTGCATATGATTCAGGATCAGTTGTTATTCCACCGATTTCTGTAACATGTGCAACTGTCTTTATCCCAAGTTGACGAAGGAACTGCTTGGCTACTGCGCCTATCGCAACCCGCATCGTCGTTTCCCTTGCGGAAGACCTTTCCAATACATTTCGTAAATCACGATGACCGTATTTCATGCCTCCTACAAGATCTGCATGACCTGGTCGCGGGCGAGTAATCCGTCTCTTAATATCCTCAGGATTGATATCGTCCGGAAGTGGTTCAATCCCCATAATATTTGTCCAGTGCTTCCAATCATCATTCATAACGGTAAGTGTTACTGGCGATCCTAAAGTCAAGCCATGCCTTACACCAGATGTAATGAGTACCTGATCCTTTTCAATCTGCATTCTTCGGCCACGCCCATGACCGCCTTGGCGTCTTTTCAATTCTGTATTGATCATTTCTACAGTTAAAGGCATTTGAGCTGGTAACCCTTCAATAATTGCTGTCAATTGAGGACCATGTGATTCTCCTGCTGTAAAAAACCTCATTCCAAACTCCTCCTTTTCTCTCTCTTTTAAAGGTTGGATAAATATCCGCTTCATAGCACCTTATCAGAGTATAGCAATTTTGACTATAGTTATTATAAAAAAAATCTGGATTATTGCTACAAAAAGAATATCACTTCTTCTTGTAGAAAAAAGTCTCCACAGGCTCAAGACCATATTTAGATGGGGTGAATATTTGTTCTGTACTCCCAACAAAAAGAATCCCCCCAGGTTTTAGAGCCTTAGCAAAGTTTATGTACAGTTGTTCTTTAGCTTTATCAGTAAAATAGATCATTACGTTACGACAAATAATAAGGTCAAATCCGTACCCGTATGGATCGTTCAGTAAATTATGTTGTTTGAATTTAACGGTTCGCTTAATTTCATCTACTACTTGATAATGTTGACCTTGATTTATAAAGTAACGATCCAACAACTTTTGTGAAAGTTCTTTTAGTGATCTTTCGGTATAAAGACCGACACTCGCCTTATCCAAGACACTTGTATCAAGGTCAGTTGCTAAAATGGAAATATCTTTAAGTGGTAAATGCGATGATAAAACCATGGCGAGCGAGTAAGGTTCTTCTCCTGTAGAACACGCAGCACTCCAGGCTTTCAAATTTTTATTCATGGAAAGAAGTTCTGGAAGAATTATTTTATCGAGCACTTCCCAGCGCTGGGAATTACGATAGAATTCCGATACATTGATTGTTATCCTATCTAAAAACTCCTCTAATAATTGCAGATCATTATGTATAGCTAAATAATACTCGGTAAAATTGGAATACCCTCTTTTTTCATAAAGTGAAGTAATTCTTCTTTTCATTTGAGCCTCTTTATACATGGATAGATCTATCCCAGTTTTGTTCTTTATATGAAAAATGAAGTTGGTGTAATCTGACAATCGTATCCCCCCAATACCAACTTTTTTCTATTATACCGAAAAACACAGTAAAATTGGTAAACAAAAACAGCCACGCATTATTTTGCATGACTGTTTTTAAAGTTGACGTTAATAATCTTTTATTAGTTGATCCAGCTAACCATTGATTTGTCATAGCTGACAAGCTCTTCTTCTTTAAAGAAAAGGTTGATTTCACGAACTGCAGATTCTGGTGAGTCAGAACCATGGATAATGTTTTTGCCAACTGTTACTGCGAAATCTCCACGAATTGTTCCAGGAGCTGATTCCTTAGGGTTTGTTGCACCCATCATCAAACGTGCTGTAGAAATGACATTCTCACCTTCCCAAACCATTGCAAAAACTGGGCCAGAAGTGATGAACTCTACAAGCTCTCCAAAGAATGGACGCTCTTTATGCTCGCCGTAATGTTGTTCTGCAAGCTCTTGGGAGATTTGCATCAATTTACCGCCAACTAACGTGAATCCTTTACTTTCGAAACGGCTTACAATCTCACCGATCAAGTTACGTTGTACGCCATCAGGTTTTACCATTAAAAATGTCTTTTCCATTTATAACACTCCTTCATATATGTATCGGATTTTATCCTTACCGATCGTACCAAACAGAAGCCAATCTTTCAACTAGCAACCCTTCAATCAGAACTTTCTTTTGCCGATAAATGCCGCGATTTGAAGTAAGGCTTTCTTTGCGTCACCATCCGGCAATGATTGAACTTCTGAAATCGCCTTTTTAAGGTACAGTGCACTTACTTCCTGAGCCTTCTCTACTGCGCCAGATTGACGAATATAGCGAAGCATTTGAACACGCTCCTCCTCTGTCAATGTACCATCAAAAGAGCGAATTAAAAATGGTTGGAATTCGGGATTATCTTTTATGTATAATGTCGGCAATGTAATATGACCATTCAGCAAGTCACTACCAGCAGGTTTACCTAACTTTTCATCAGTCGATGTGATATCCAAAATGTCATCGACAATCTGAAAAGCCATACCTGCAAAATAACCGAATCGTTTCAGCTTTCCTACAGTATCTGCACTTGCATTTGATACAAGCGCGCCTAATTCACAGCTGGATGATAATAATAGTGCCGTTTTCCTTTTGATACGGCGTAAATAATCTCGAAATGTTTGGTCCGTTCTTTGCTGATATTCAAGCTGAATGATTTCCCCTTTGCAAATTTCCAACATTGTTTTAGCCAATAGTTGATGAACAGTTTGCATCTCGATTTCTCCGATGGAAACGAGCGCACGGGAAAAGATATAGTCACCAGTATACATCGCAATCCTATTATTCCACCTTGACTTAACCGTCTCAAAACCTCTACGGAAGTCGGAGTCGTCGATGACGTCATCATGGACAAGGGAAGCCATGTGAATAAGTTCCAAAGATACTGCAACCTTTGCTACATTTTCCATCGAATATTCACCGAATTTTGATGAAAGTATAACAAAAATCGGTCGTATCCTTTTTCCTCCAGCCCGCAATAAATGTAAGGAAGCTTGTCGGATGACCGGGGAAGAGGAGTCAACGGATTTTTCAAGTTCCTTTTCGATATATGACAGATCCTTCCGGAAATCTGCGTAGAGCGACATTAACTTCAATTTCTCCAAGATGATTACCTTCCCCTACCTGCAATTATTTGAAAGCGATATGCCCTGCTGCTGCACCACCGCTATATTTCTTGAATGACACTTCCCGAAAACCGGCGTCAACAAACATTTGCGCAAGTTGTTTCGCTCCGGGGAAATCATCTGCCGATTCTTGAAGCCAAGAGTATTCTTTATAACTTTTCGCAAAAATTTTACCGAATAACGGCATGATGTATTTAAAATAAAAGCGAAACATTTGACGGTAAACCGGAATTTCTGTTTGAGAGGTTTCCAAACACGCTGCCATGCCTCCCGGTTTAAGAACCCTGTGTAACTCCCTCAATACTTGTTCATAATCAGGCACATTACGTAAACCAAATCCTATTGTTACATAATCGAAGCTATTATCCTCGAATGGCAGCTCCATTGCATTTCCTTGAATGAGATTGATGGAGGGATATCCTTGCACTTTAGGCCGTGCAGATGCGAGCATCCCTTCACTGAAATCAAGGCCTGTTACACTACCCTCTTTACCGACTGCTTCCGCTAATGCAATCGTCCAATCTCCTGTTCCACAACATACATCTAAAGCTCTTGAATGAGGTTTAACATTCATGCGCTTCATAATATCGTTTCGCCATTTTTTGTGTTGATTGAAGCTGATGACTGAATTCATCTTATCATAGTCATCTGCGATTCTTTCGAAGACGTGATGGACTTTCTTTTCTTTGGATGTCTCCATATGTCTTCCCTTCTTTCCTTAGAGAGGCTTTCCTGATAAAGGATGTGCCAACCTATGTATTTCCTGCTTTAAAAATGGAGCTAAAAAGTCGGCATTTACAAGTTCATTCCTCATCTTTGAGGACAATATTGAAATTGCCGATTCAATCTCTTCCTTTTTCAGCCTGTTTGTTGATCGATCCCAATTGCAGTTAACACCTTTTGTCAACTGTTTGAAATACCAAATTAGACACAATGCAGTTTCAGATATCGTTTTATATTTTGTAAAACCATATCTCTGTTGGAATTCACCAATGCAACCCGATTCAATTACAGTCATCGAGTCAATATGCCAACATGTATCTTCAACAGTTTCCATGAATAGATCTGTTTTAACCTCGTTGATACGACCTATCATTTCCGACATCGCTGTAATAAATTCGAAATCAGGAATAGATGATAATAAACGATAATGGATTCCACTGAAATGATCTCCGGATAATACCATAAGCTGCTGTTTTTTCGCAGAGGCATCAAGTAGGTCAACCCGATCATGTATATCAAATGCAGCATGAACAGCACCAACAGCAATGGCTGATATATTCAGCATTGGTGACCAATTTTCGCCATTCAGCAATGGCAAAAGAAGGAAGAAGGCTTTCGCTTCATCCAAAGGCATCTTTCCAAGTTCCCTATAAACAATCGGTTCTTGGATTGATTGCTCAACTTTCTTTATATAATTTTCGACGTATCGATTAATTGTTAGTCTGTCCATCTTCGGTTCTCCATTCAAAGACAATGTGAAAGGTCGATCCGTTATGATTTATTCTTTCCCATCGCTGTAAACAATACCATGCGCGGAGTGAATTTCTGCCTTGCCACGTATTTTCATGGCGGATGTATGTTCAGTGAATTGGGCAATCATTACTTCTCCACGATCCAATTTTTCGGTGTGATGAAATTTTGTATCATTGCCTCTAGTAAGTCCAATGACATTTACTCCGTCTTCTTGCGCTTTTATAACGATAAAATCAGGTTGTGGCATATTTTCATCTCCCGTCATTCATATACAATTCATCATATCATAGAAATGAATTGAACCGCAAAGTCATCGGTCTTATTTAAGAAGAGACAGAATTTCTGCTCTTTTCACATCATCGTGTTCATAAATTCCTCGAGCTACTGTTGTTACAGTTTTAGCTCCAGGCTTTTTGATCCCTCTCATAGTCATGCACATATGTTCAGCCTCAATTATTACGTAGACGCCGATTGGATTTAGCATTTCCATCATTGCGTTGGCAACGGTGGAGGTGATTCTTTCTTGCAGTTGTGGTCTTTTAGCGGTCGTTTCCACGGCTCTTGCGAGTTTGCTAAGCCCAGCAACTACTCCATTTCGTGGTATGTATGCGATATGTGCGTGTCCGAAGAACGGTACCAGGTGATGTTCACACATTGAATGAAATGGTATGTCTTTTACCAATACCACTTCATCATGATTTTCATGGAATACTGTTTCGAAATATTGTCGGGGGTCTTTATCCAGTCCTTCGAATACTTCGGCGTACATTTTAGCTACACGTTTCGGTGTGTCGAGCAACCCTTCCCGCCCGGGGTCTTCCCCTACGGCTTCAAGAATCATCGTTATTGCTTTTTCTATTTTTTCAAGATCCATCTGAGACATATTGATAACCTCCCTAACCCAATCAATGCTATTCCTTCAAAGATAGTAGCACACTCCCACCAATACGTACAGTTGATAGATTCGACGAATGTACCGTTGCTTTACGTTTCAGGCGGACGCTTTCCGTGGGCACGGCTTCAATCTCCTCGTCGCTTCGCTCCTGCGGGGCTTTCAGCTCGCGCTGTTCCCACCGGAGTCGGCGCCTTCCACTTCAAGCAACTGGAGTTACCAACTCATTAGTTCAGCTTATCAAAAATGAAAAGGAGTCCGCCACTATGATCTGGTTAGCCAGATGTAGCGGACGGACTCCTATGTAAACTTAAAGATTACTTAACAGCATCTTTAAGCGCTTTACCTGCTTTGAACGCAGGAACTTTGCTTGCAGCAATTTCGATTTCCTCACCAGATTGAGGGTTACGTCCTTTACGTGCAGCACGCTCACGCACTTCAAAGTTACCGAAACCGATCAATTGTACTTTATCACCATTAGCAAGTGCTGATTGGATTGTATCGAAAACAGCTTCAACCGCTTTAGTAGCATCTTTCTTAGTCAATTCTGCCGCTTCAGCAACTGAGTTGATCAATTCTGTTTTATTCACACCATTCACCTCCTCTCAAAGGTAAATTACATTTGCTTTTAAAAGAGTAACACACTAAAAACCGCGGTGCAACAATATTATCGACGTTTAGCTTGGATTTTGTTCAATTTCGGTAAAAAAAGAAAAAGACCCGTGAAATACGGATCTTTTAAGGTTCTTTCGACTTATTGAAAGCTCTATTTTTTAAACGATAAATGTTATCATGCCTTTATTACCATCGTTGACCATCTGCTCAATTGTTTCGCGTAGGCGTTTTCGCGCATTTGGTGGAACGGAAGACGTTTTAAAGCGGATGCTTTCCTTCATCACTTCGTGCAATGGTGTACCGAAGAGCTGTGTCTGCCATAAGGCATCCCTGTCATGAAGATAGGCATTCTTTAATTCCTTCAGCAAATGATGGCTATGGAATTCCGAACCGATAAGCGGTGCGAACTCCGCATCCATATCGATACGGATAATATGAAGCGATGGTGCAGACGCCTTCATTCGTACACCATAGAAATTATTTTCTTTAATAAGTTCAGGTGGCGATGGTTGGAAATCATCAATTGTCGGCAATGCAACACCATAACCGCTTTTCTTCGCAGTATCAATCGCTTCTGCGTACATATCATATGACCTTTTGGCTTTTACAGCATCTTTGACGAAAAGGAGCCAATCCTTTTTCGTTTTCATCTCCTGTTGCATGATTTCTTCGCAAATCTCACGGAATGCTTGTTCATCCATCACAATATTGACTGTCGCTTTACCCTTTCCTGCATCGACATCAACAACTTCAGCATGCCGTACAAACCTTTCATCCTTCAATCGTTCAGCAAGCTCTTGAATTTTACGGATTTTAGAAGCTTCGAGGAATCCTTCATTGATAACTTTGTCAATAGCTGCATTCAACTCATGATCCGAACCAAGCACGTCCATCCAGTCAGGCTTTTGCAATTCGATATCCGTGATAGGGAATTCGTAAAGTGCCTCTTTTAGGATAAGTTGGATTTCTTGGGCGTTTAATTGGTCCGCGCTAATTGCGATTACAGGGACCCCGTGTTTTTCATGCAACTGATCCTTTAAAGCTACTGTTCTTTCATTGGCAGGCATTTTCGAATTCAGGACAATGACAAAAGGCTTCCCAATATCCTTCAACTTCCCGACAATTTCTTCTTCAGCAACTTCTGCTGCCGCTCGTGGAATGTTGTTAACCGTTCCATCAGTTGTTACAAGAATGCCGATTGTTGCATGGTCTCGGATAACTTTGTCCGTTCCGATTCGAGCCGCCTCTTCAAACGGTATCGGTTCATTATGCCAAGGAGTATGGACAAATTTCGGACCATCTTCATCCTCATATCCTTTCACTCCGTCAATCACATAACCGACACAATCAGCGAGCCTAACTTGAAAGGACAATTCCCCATCCCCGATGGATACTTGGGTACCTTGTGCGGGGACGAATTTCGGTTCAGACGTCATAATAATCGGACCTGGCGAGCTTTGAGGCAATTCGTCCTGCGCCCTTGCCCTATCGCCTGCATCCGTCATATTCGGTATGACCACCTCCTCCATCACCCTTTTGACGAATGTCGATTTACCGACACGTACAGGGCCGACAACACCGATATAAATATCCCCATCCGTTCGTCTTGCAAGATTTTCATATAACTCCTCTTTCATACTTAGCCCTCCTTTTTTAGCGCATATTAGTTTATGTAAATGAAAAACGTTTCATGCTAAAAACACATGAAACGTTTTAGATACTCTATGAAATTATTTCTTTTTCATAAACACCGGTTCATTTTGATCATTTACAGTATATGGCAATGAATAGGCCGGTACGATGGGAAAGTCATCAGAAAGAAGATGCCTTATGTCTTCTCCTTCATTGACATTCGGTTTCTTCTCTTGAAGAATTCTGTTCAGATCGATAGAGTAGTCCACATAAAACTTCCCATCCCCACCGACAACAATCGGAAGTAATGCGTCAGAATACGGGCTTTCTATCTTTAAAGGGTCTTTAAAACCCATAGCTTCGAAATCTATCTCATAAACATTTTCACCGACAGCTTCTTTAAAAGGCAGCTTTCCGTTTATATGTTTACGTAAGTTCAGTTCACGTATTCGTTCAGCAATTCGTAAATCTACTAGTTTAACGGTTGGATTTTCATCTACATCCATTAATACATATTGATAAATTCCCCCCGTCTCAAATGCATTGGATGGAATTTTTTCCGTATATGCTGGAACAAGCTTTGAAAACTCAATTGGATACTTTATGTACTGATCTGTTTCATTTTCCCTTGTCTTAATAGGTAATAATCCGCCAGTGTTTTCCTTATAAGCATTAACTGCCTTTTGAATCGTTTCAATTTGATCTTTATACGGGATTTCCCTTTTTTCTTTTTCATCACCAGGATACATGCAGCCAGATAAAATCATCATGAAAAATAGCGAAATTAATAATGTTAATCTTTTTTGAATCCCCCTCATCTTGCTCCTCCTGTTGGCCCGCTGAATACAAGATAAACCATAGCGAAAAAAGAAAATATCAATAACGCATACGCGATTAGGGCAAAAATGAATTTCAATAATTTGTTCGAAATCTTATGTCGGCTAACATAGATGAGTCCCATGGAAATCGCCATGAAACCCATCGCATAAAACGATAGCCACATTTTATCCAAAGAGGACAAAAGGATCATCCTTTCGTGTCATAAGGGACATCTATTATTTATAAAAAATATCTTCTATCTCTTGTTTTTTCATTCTGTTCATTAATTGATCCACCGCTTCTTTCGGTGGAACACCTTCAAATAGGACTGAATACAATGCCTCTGTTAAAGGCATTGAAACATCATATTGAATGGATAGCTGATGAGCAGCTTTTGTTGTTCGAATTCCTTCGATGACCATTCCCATTCCGGAAACAACTTCCTCAATTGACTTACCTTGGCCCAAAAGGCTACCTGCTTTCCAGTTACGTGAATGGACACTCGTACATGTGACAATTAAATCACCTAATCCCGTCAGGCCTGAGAACGTAAGAGGGTTTGCACCTATTTTCATGCCAAGTCGAGTGATTTCCGCAAGGCCACGGGTTATTAAAGCCGCCTTTGCATTGTCTCCATAGCCAATACCATCAATGATACCAGCAGCAAGCGCAATTATATTTTTCAAAGCTGCACCTAATTCAACACCGATTAAGTCATCGTTCGTGTAGACACGGAAATATTGATTCATAAAAAGGTCTTGAACCTGTTCTGCGGCTTTTTGATCATTTGATGCCGCGGTAACCGTTGTCGGTTGGCGAAGGACAACTTCCTCTGCATGGCTCGGACCTGAGAGTGCCACGATTGAACGAAGTTTATTCGGATTGATCTCTTCCTCAATCATTTCAGAAATGCGCTTCAATGTATCCGGTTCGATTCCTTTCGAAACATGTATAATCAGTTTTGGTGTGTCGGTTAACTTATCAATTTGCTTCGAAATTTCCCGAATAGCCTTAGTCGGCACTGCAATGACAAGGATTTCAGCATGTTGTATAGACCCCTTTAAGTCAGTTGTCGCCTTCAAATTACCGGGCAATGAAATGCCTGGCAAGTACACAGAATTCGTATGCATTTCATTAATTTCATTAGCTTGTTCAGACCTTCTTGTCCATAAAAGACAATCATGTCCATTTTCTGCAAGAACGAACGCGATAGCGGTTCCCCAACTGCCTGCTCCTAATACAGAAACGTTTTCCAATAATTCCACCTCTTTTTAATCAGCTTCTTGCTCTTGTAATAAGACGTATAGGTGTACCCTCGAAGCCAAATGATTCCCTCAAGCGATTTTGCAGGAAGCGTTCATATGAAAAATGCATGAGTTCAGGTTCATTGACGAAAACAATGAAGACTGGAGGCTTTACAGCCACTTGCGTTGCATAATAGATACGCAGTCTACGGCCTTTATCTGATGGAGCTGGATTACGCGCCACAGCATCTTCAATCACTTCGTTCAACACGCTTGACTGGATGCGTAATGCGTGGTTTTCACTTATCATTTTAATGGTATCGAATAAAGTCGTAACACGTTGTTTCGTTTTCGCAGAGACGTAGGCGATCGGAGCGTAATCTAAGAACAGGAAATTCTTTCGGATATCCTCATTGAATTTGTTCATCGTCTTGTCGTCTTTTTCGATAGCATCCCATTTATTCACGACAAACATGACTCCTTTTCCTGCTTCTTCTGCATATCCGGCAATACGCTTATCCTGTTCACGTATCCCTTCCTCACCATTTATAACAATTAACACGACGTCTGAACGGTCTATTGCTTTTAATGCTCGTAAAACACTATACTTCTCCATGTTCTCATACACTTTACCCTTTTTGCGCATTCCGGCAGTGTCGATGATCTTGTACTTTTGCCCTTCGTACTCATAGGAAGTATCAATTGCATCTGTTGTCGTTCCTGCTACATCGCTGACGATGACCCGTTCTTCTCCAAGCAATGCGTTCACTAAGGACGATTTGCCAACATTCGGTCTACCTATCAATGAAAAACGGATGACGTCATCCTCTATGACTTCTTCCCCAGGTTCCGGGAAACTGGCTGCAACTGCATCAAGCAGATCACCCAGCCCGATACCGTGTGATCCAGAAATCGGATATGGGTCGCCAAAACCAAGCGAATAAAAGTCATAGATCATATCACGCATATCTGGGTTATCGATTTTATTTACAGCGAGAACGATAGGTTTCTTTGTTTTGTAAAGGATTTTGGCAACATGCTCGTCTGCGTCGGTTACACCTTCACGTCCGTTAGTCAAGAAGATGATGACATCGGCTTCTTCGATTGCGATTTCAGCTTGTGCCCTGATTTGTTCAAGGAATGGCTCATCGCCAATATCGATGCCACCCGTATCGATTAGATTAAAATCATGGGAGAGCCAGTCAGCGGAGCTATATATCCGGTCTCTCGTTACGCCAGCTACGTCCTCGACGATTGAAATACGTTCTCCGACGATTCGGTTGAAGATAGTCGATTTTCCGACATTCGGTCTTCCAACGATTGCAACAGTTGGTTTACTCATTATTTAACACCCTTCCAATATATCTCTTGTGTATTATACACAAAAAAGATGATGATGCCTATGTAAGCACCATCACCATATGAATCGTAATTCAATCATCTGTTCAAAAATTAGTCAAACTTACTCAGTAAATTTTTTGAGTTGGTCTCCGATGACGTCGCTTAGGGAGAATCCTGTTTCTTCTTTCATCTCGTAATCGCCGTATGAATTGTCTTCTTCTTCTTTTTCCACCAAATCTTTAATGCTGAGAGAGAGTCGCTTATCGTCTGCATTGACTTCTACCACTTTGACGTCAACTGTTTGACCTTCTTGCAAGACCTCGTGAGGTGTTCCGATATGCTGATGAGAGATGCGTGAAATATGAACAAGTCCTTCCACACCCGGGAATACTTCTACAAACGCACCGTAGGAAACGAGACGTTTAACAGTACCCTGCAACACGGATCCTCTTGGAGCACGATTTTCGATATCTTCCCATGGTCCAGGCAATGTTTCTTTGATCGACAAGGAGATACGCTCGGAATCACGATCTACTGAAAGCACCTTGACGTTTACTTTGTCTCCTTCTTTCAGGACATCTGAAACTTTTTCGACATGTTCGTGTGAAAGTTGTGAAATATGGACTAACCCATCAACTCCACCAATATCGACAAAAGCACCGAACGAAGCGATACGCTGTACTGTCCCTTCCAGAACTTGACCCTCTTTTAGTTCAGTAAGGATTTCATCTCTTTTATTCGCTTTCGCTTCCTGTAGGACGGCACGATGAGAAAGGATCAGGCGGTTTTTCTCCTTGTCCATTTCCACAATTTTGAATTCCATTGTACGTCCTTTATAGTCTTCGAACGACTCAACAAAATGATCTTCAACAAGGGACGCCGGGATAAACCCACGTACACCAAGATCTACTACAAGTCCACCTTTTACAACGTCCTTAACTTCTGTTTCAATTGTTTGTTGGTTGTTAAACATCTCTTCAAGAGAATCCCATGCATTTTCTGCATCCACTTTTCGCTTCGATAAAACATAGTTTTCATCTTCCACTTTTGTGATAAGCAATTCAAGTTCATCTCCGACTTGCACTGCATCTGATGCTTTTTCAATGTGAAGGCTTGACAGTTCGCTAATTGGGATGACACCGTCAAACGGCGCACCAGAAATTTCGACCATCACCGATTTATCCTCGATTTTTGTCACCTTACCAGTTACACGGTCACCTTCTTTATAACCGTTCAATTCATCCAAATTCATCTCTTCAGTCATATGTAGTCCTCCTCCATAATGAATCCTATCTCTATATTATTCGAATCGATTCATAAAAACAAAAAATTACTCTTATAAATTTATTTATTCTGTTCTAAAAGGGTACGAATTTCACTCATAATCACTTCTGTCACTTCTTCTGCGGATGCTTTTGTTTCCCGATAGCTCGTCATGTCGATAGGCTTACCAAAAATGACTTTTAACATTTTGAATGGTTTATAAGGACCGATGATTGCACATGGCATAACGACTGCATCGCCTTTAAGAGCGAAAAATCCTGCTCCTGCAAGTCCCTTTCCAAGTTCTCCCGTCTTACTCCTTGTCCCTTCAGGAAACATGCCAACAACATGACCGCCTCGCAACAATTTCAGGGTAGTTCTGAAAGCCTCACGGTCGCTCATGCCCCGTTTAACAGGAAATGCATTCACACTTGGTAAAATGGATTTCAGGATTGGTACATTAAACAATTCTTCCTTTGCCATGAAATGGACTGTTCGCGGACTAGACATTCCAACAACCGGCGGATCGAAATTATTAATATGGTTTGTACAAAGAAGCACTCCACCTTCTTGCGGAAAGTTCTCTTTGCCAATAACTTTGACCCGATAAAGAGGATAGAAAATAGTACTAACTAAAAATTTACCGAACGGGTATAGATTCATTGGTTCATCCTCTTTTCCGCCAGCATAATTACCTGATTAGCCACCTCTTCGATTGACATGGATGTGGTATCTACCAAAATGGCATCGTCCGCCATTTTCAATGGAGATAATTCCCGCTCACTATCAGCACGGTCTCTCTTCTCGATTTCCTCTTTTAATTGAGCAAGAGGGATATGAATTCCTCGTTTTTCGTTTTCGACAAAGCGCCTTTCAGCCCTTTCATCTACAGAGGCAGTCATAAATACTTTTAACTCTGCCTTTGGAAGCACTGCAGTGCCGATATCGCGACCGTCCATCACAACGCCAGTTCCTTCAGCTAATTCTCTTTGCTTCTCCACCATTAGATGTCTAACTGTACTATGGGCAGCTACTTCAGAAACATTTGCTGTTACTTCTTGTGAGCGAATTTCCTCGGAGCAATCGACACCGTCAATCCAAACGGCTTGGCCATTTTCTTCAGGAACCAATACTATTTCAGTATGCTTTAGTAAATCTGCTAAATCCTTATCACTACCCATATTTATGTTCGATTGGATAGCTTTATGCGTCAAAGCCCGATACATCGCACCAGTGTCTATATACGTATACCCTAATTTTTGTGCTATCCTTTTTGCAATTGTACTTTTGCCTGCAGCTGCAGGACCATCAATTGCAATAATAATCCCTTTACTCATATCATCTACCCCCGTATTCAGTTCGAAAACATTGTATCATAATCCAGCTTAAGGTGGCAGCTACTCGGGTCATAAGTCAAAGTTGCTTCGTGGCAAAGAACGCCACTACGCGCCTGCAAGGATGCAGGTGTGCAGTCGTTGCGACAGGACGTCGCGAACTTAGACTGCCTTCAACTATTTGTCTAACGCCTGTCGTCGCTAAACACCACCTTCCGCTTTTTAATCAAAAAGGGAAAAGTCCTGATTGAATAGGACTTTCCCCGTGAACTACGCTATGCATCATTCCTTGCCTGCAATTGTCTTTCAAAGCAAAATCGGATAATGTCCTGTCTATCCTTGGATGTTGTTTCCAAAAACTGCAGGGATGCAATGGCACGCTCATTCTTCTTCCATGTACGTACGGCTTTCGCTTCAGTATTAATATACTTAATCTCATCATTTATGAAAGGTAAGGCAATCGTTAATTTCACCTTTTCACCATCTTCGAACGTGTCATTCGGTCCGAGGTTTAAAGCTATGCCTCCAGCACTAATATCATCTGCGACAAATTGTTGAATAACTCCCCTATAATCCACAGCGACATCTACGGCCGTTTCCACACGCACATATTCACGTCTTTGGATTTTAGTTAGTTTTTTATCCCCTGGATAGGAGATTTTCAACATCGGGATGTCTTTATTTGCCCTACCTGTCACTTCAGTTTTAAAAGAATAAGAAATATTATTTCTGACAAAAGAAACATGCAATTTTGTACCATCGATGAAAAACGTAGTCCGGTTTGTTTCAATATTCACGGGATAATCAATCATGACAAAGTCATCGCCCGTGTCAACCACCTTACTTTTAAACTGCTCATTATTTTCTTCATTGCTATCTTTACTGATGGTTAACGTTGTACCGATAGTAAGGAACAATGCAAACACCTACCCTTGAATGGTTATTACCATTATGTCATGGGTAGGCAATAATTCCAATATATAATTTTCAGTTCAATCTTCCTATCGAACTCAATCCAGTTTTTCCGTCTTTATAACTTCAGCTGTTTCAGTATCAACAATAACTGTGTAGGTGCCAGTATGGCCGTTTTCATCACGGGTTACTGTTAGATAGTGAGTAAGTCTTTGTTCCAGTCTCTCGTTTTCAACATAGGCAAGTTCATCTTCAACGACCTGGACATCCTTATGGAAAAACTCTTTCCAATCAATCTTTTTAATTGCTTGTCTTGCCAATTGTTCTTTTCGGATGTATTCGGATGCATCCAATCCGATAATGTCCCCATTATCTTTAGCGACTTTCAAATGGATTACGTCCGAAAATACTTTTGCTCCGTAAAATGGTTCTTTCCTGACAAATACGAAATGCCATGCTGTATTGTTTTCCCTTGATTCTTGATAGACGAGATCCTTGTAGTCAGCATTCTTTAAAAAGTCTTCCGCCCTCTTTTTTATATCATCAAATGATAATGATGCCTTTCCAAAAGGTCTTTCTGAAAGATAGGAAAGTACATGGCCACCTTTTTCTGTAATATCGATATAACCGATGGATTCACGATCGGCAAACCGGATATGAAAAAATGGGTAAGGGGAACCTGGTTTACTCATCTCAACACCAATTACATCATTGGAGACATTTGGGAATAATGTCTTGAATCGGTCAATCGCTTCCGCTTGTGTGACCTTGGCGTCTTCAATATGTTTTAGTTCTTTTTTCTTCATGGCATCAGATTCACTTGCAGTTAAAGGAAAATCGCTTTCCGTGTATGATTTAATGGAAGCCCCCATATTGGACCAATCAAAATTAGGATTCGACGTGTCCAATTTACGTGTCCATTCGCCCATGGAATATTGTCCATCCAGCAATCCTGCCGTTGCGAGTTGCCAATCACCCTGCATGGCTCCTAAGTTATTCGATGCCTGCGACATTACTTTATAATACTCATCGGGCTGTTCCGCTCGGTCAGCTTCCTTCGCGTAATTTCCTATTCTGCTTAAATAATTCATCCAGGAAGTTGTAAAACTTGCATCAAGCGGTAATGACGCAATCGAGCTTTTTATATCTGAAGAAAGTCGCCAGATGTCTTCCCGTGCCTTCTTTGACCCTTCAGAATGATTAAATAAAAGTGTTTGTTTTACAGCCTTATCAAGTTCTCCAAGTTTATCGGATGCGTCCGCCATTTTCATCGCGTACTCGTTACTTAATGCCAAAGAAAGTTTATTATTTTCCGTTGTCTTAGTAAAAGCAAATATTGAAACAGCAATCAGCGCGTATGCAAGAACAAATACAGTTTTTTTCATTTTGGATATAAACAGCGTTAATAGCTGTTCTTCGATCCTCCTTTATCAGTTGCAAAAGATATGCAGGCCAATCTTTTTAATTTGTGGTCGGGACCAAATCCATTTACTTGTAGCTGTAATCGGATTGAAATAATAGATGGCATTTTCTGAAGGGTCCCACCCATTTAAGGCATCAAGTACAGCCTCTTTTGCCCGCTCATTAGGGGTTAGCCAGATTTGTCCATCTGCAACAGCAGTGAATGCTCCCGGCTGGAAGATAACTCCACTAACAGTATTAGGGAAATCGGCATGTTCTACCCGATTTAAAATGACAGCTGCTACTGCTACCTGCCCCTCATAAGGCTCCCCACGTGCTTCACCATATACGGCATTAGCCATGAGTTTAAGATCTTGCTCAGTGTACTTAGAAGGCAGATGGATATTTTCCGTTTTACCGCCTCCTTTTTTTACTTGCGAGGCCAGTGGTTTTCCGCCATAGTGGGTAAACTTATTTCCTTTCTTCAAATTCTCCATTACAAACTTTTCATCGTAAGAGGAAGCAGCTGTAAGTTTCTTTTTTGTTTGCGACCCAGCAATTCCGTCAATCGGTAATCCGTATTTATCTTGGAAGTTACGTAAGGCCCAATAGGTTCCATAGCCGAACTTTCCGTCGATATCACCTCTGTAGAATCCAATGTATTGAAGCCTTGCCTGTAGTTCAATAACATCGTCTCCAGTTGCTCCCCTTCCTAAATCCCGCGAGCTGAATGCGTCGGTATGGATAGGGGATGTTGCGTATACAGAACCAATTAGCAATACAAGTATTAATAAACGTTGTACATTTTTTTTCAATACAATTCCTCCTTTCTCTCAGTTTGTCCAAACAATTTCTTTTTAGTATCAAGAAAAAACAAAAAAAGATCCGGATTTACTCCGAATCTTGAATGGCCTTATATACGTAAGTGATTTACTTCATTTTAACGAGGTCTTTTTTCTGAATTGTTGCATTGCAAAGGTATGTGCATATTTCACCCGTGTCAATCCGAACCACCATAAAAACAACATGAAAGGAATGATTAAGTATAAAGAATGGTCATTCACTCCAATGATACCGTTGTATATGAAATGTAGAATGAATGGTGCAAAGAATGCGAAGAATAACATGCCTTTTTTATTGGATTTAGTTGTGAATTTAGCCCTACCGAAATAATATCCCATTACGACACCAAATAACGCATGACTTGAAACAGGCAATAAAGCTCGTAAAAAAGCGGTATCTAATCCGAAAATGAGTAAATAGAGAATGTTTTCGACTGTGGCGAATCCGAGAGATACACTTGCACCGTAAAGAATCCCGTCATATGCATCTTCGAACTCCATATGTTTATATATTGCTATTAAGAGGATTAGCCATTTGAAAAATTCTTCGATCCAACTGGTAAAGATGACATTGCGGAAGAATTCGTTTGGGATGATGCTTTCTTCTTTGAATACATGTTGGATGAACATGATTGGGAATGTCATCATTGCACCGTATATGAATGTATGAAATAGGGTGTGCGACGGTTCTTTCGCTATTTGTTTGCGTAGGTAAAAGTAGCTGAAGAGTGCCAAGCCTGGCGCAATCGCTACTGTAAGTAATATGATCATACCCGACCGGCCTCCTTCCTGCCACTCATTCTCCTGTTAGTTATTTTCCGCTATATGTTCGGCTATTAATTCACCATGGTGGCGTCCGTTTTCGATAAAGATTTCGTTTGTATTGTTGCCCGCTGCAATGACACCCGCAATATATATTCCTTTGATATTGGATTCCATTGTAGATTCATCATAGACTGGCCGACCAGTTTCTTCATCGACTTCGATGCCGATTCTACCTAAAAAACTATGGTCAGGATGGTAGCCGATCATGGCGAATACATAATCGTTCTCTATTGAAAGTCTTTCGCCATCCCTTTCAAATACAACTGTATTGGGGGTGATTTCAAGGACATTCGAGTTAAAATGCATGTCGATTTCACCATTACGAACAAGGCTGTCAAAGCCCGGTAGAATCCATGGTTTTACACTTGGGGAATAGTCTGAGCCCCTGTAGATCACAGTAACAGAGGCACCTGCACGAAATAGTTCTATTGCTGCATCCACTGCGGAATTCTTGCCCCCAATAACGACAACCTTTTTTCCAAAGTATGGATGGGCTTCCTTGAAATAATGGGATACTTTCGGCAAATCCTCGCCAGTTATTCCAAGCTTGTTCGGATTGTCATAGTAACCTGTTGCAATAATTACATATTTAGCAGAATAGTTGTTCAGATTCGTCTTAACGATAAATACATCGTTTTGTTTTTCGACATCCTCGACAGTTTCATAGTTATTAATGGAGAGTTTCTTTAACTCCGCCACTTGACGATAATAGACAAGTGCATCGTTTCTTTTAGGTTTTTCTTTCGCGGTGATGAAGGGGATATCTCCAATGGATAGCTTTATGCTTGAACTGAAGAATGTTTGATGTGTTGGATATCGATAAAGCGAATTTACAATATTTTCTTTTTCAATTATTAATACATCCAACCCTTTATTTTGTATTTCAATTGCGGCGGATAGTCCACAAGGTCCTCCGCCGATCACTATGGCGTCTTTCGTAATCATTTCTATCAATCTCCTTAAGTACTTTTACAGCGAGTGAATCTCACCGACTAATTGATGTTGAGTTGAAAAAAGACCCAACATCAATAATTTATTTTAATAACATGGCTTTCCGGGGCTGCCCCTAACCGGAGTGGAACGATGGATGTCCCGTACCCATTGCTTACCAATTTTGCTTTTCCTTCTTGCTCACTAAATCTACCTAATGCATGCAATGAAAATTTCCCCATTCTAATTTGTCCACCATGGGTATGGCCTGCAAGCATCAAGTCGGGGCTACAAACTTCCTCTATTTTTCTGAACATATATGGATTATGTGCCGCCACAATCAAATATGGATAGGATTTGGCATTTTTCAGTGTAGCCTTAATATCGACGCGGCCACTGGATGGATCATCAGTACCACAAATTCCCCATAATGGATTGTTCGGTATTGCTGCATCCGTGTTATCTAAGATAACACCGCCATGCCTACTGATTATTTTCCGAATTTCATCTTCCCCGACTTCCCGATCATTATTGCCCCAGATAAAAAATAATGGACCAAGAGTGGAAAGTGCCCTTATATTTCGTTCAATACGGGGCAACGGAACACCTGCCTCCGCAAGATCTCCACCTATGACGACGATATCAATTGACCCATACGATTTAACTTTTTCCAATAATCGTCTATCAATATGGCGCCTGTGTATGTCCGATATAAAAAACAAGGAAAGCTCCTTGCCCTGTTTTATTTCTTTTCCGACAGTGTAGGAATGACTAATTACATTTCTGCGTTTCGCAAAAGCGAACATATACAGTAAAACTGCAATTATTAAACCCGCAATCCCAAACAAACTGTTCAATATTATTCTCATTACACACCTGCCATAAGAAAAAGGCAAAGTACACGGCTTTGCCTCTTTCAGGATTTCATTTTATGGAATGATCAACTTTTGTCCAGCCATTATATTATTTGAAGTCAGACCATTCGCATTCATAATCTTTTCAATGCCTGCAACGCTTCCATAATAATTCATCGAAATGCGATAGAGCGTTTCGTTTTCGGCAACGATATGGGTTTTAGCTATTGTTTGCTCAGTTGTTTTTCCTTCATCTTTCGGTTTTTCTGTCACCTTTGATGAATCTTCTTTTTCAGATGCCGGAGGATTAACGTTTACAACAGGTTTTTTAGTTTCTGATTCGTCAACAGCTTCTTCATCAGCATTCCCTTCAGAAGCATTTTCATCCTCTTCTTCTTTTGGTGAACCAATAACGACCGAGTTAAGATTATCAGTCTTCCCTGAAGAAGAATTTGTGCCCACTTGTACAGGAACCTCTGTATTAGCAACTTTAGCGGAGCCACTATCTGGTCCATAATAGTAATTATATATAACATATACGAATATCAATATGGGTATGAATGTAAAAACGCCAAGGATGACATTGATCATTGTATATCTTGACGTTTTTTTCTGCTTTCGCTGGCGTCCATATCGTTCTACGCGCGAAGGCAAACTTGCGTCCTCATTATGATCAAGCTCTATCTCTTTGCGATTATTCTCGAATTCTACTTTATAATCATCATTTTTCATCGACAAATTCTCCTATCCAACGATGCTCTTCCTTATATTATGACGAATATTGTCGTAAAAGTAAACGTTCATCAGACATGTTAGCCAAGAAGATTGGTAATTCTATCATCCCAAGTGACTTTTACACTCATATTTTTCTTATTTGTTTTTTCTGTAAGCCATTCCATCTCTTTCAGACCGCAAGTTGAACAACATGCTTGAGGCTTTTCTTTGCACCGTTCACCAAAATACGACAAAACGGTTTCCCGTAAGCATTTGTCAGAATGTACAAGGTTGAGCATCTTTTGAAGCTCTGTTTCTTTTTCGGCGGAGAGAGTTTTCATTCGCTCATTTGTTTCATCCAATGAATATCTTTCCAAATAATAGTCTACTATTCTTCTTCCCGTATCCGATAAGCCTGCTAATTCAGCCGATGTAGAAGGTTCTTGACCTTCAGCGAGCATCTTTACATAATGTCGCATCTGACTTTCATCCGGTCTATCCGATTGGATGATGAAACTTGTCATCCTTTCATCAGCTGGCATATAAAGCAGCGTTGCGGCGGAAGGTAGACCATCCCTTCCAGCCCTTCCCACTTCCTGGAGATAACCGGCAATGTTGGACGGGAGATGTTCATGAATAACTTGACGAATATCACTTTTATGTACGCCCATACCAAATGCATTTGTTGCACATATCCATTTTAGTTCATTATTTAGGAATTGTTCTTGGATGATTGCTCGTTCATCTTGTTCTTTTCCCGCATGATACGACTGAATAGCATATCCAGCCCACTGTAATTCAGCCGCCAATTCGTCAGCGCGTTTCCTTGAAGAAGTATAGATTATCCCAGGACCGGTAGTTTTCATAATCCTTTCCTTAATCCAATCCGTTTTCTCCAAGGTTGAGTTAAGTTGAATGATTGAGTAAGAGATATTCGGTCGATCTAAAGAGTGTCTTTCGATGGCTGGTTCATCCATTTTCAAATAGCTCGTTATGTCATTTATCACTTTTGTATCGGCTGTTGCTGTCAAAGCCAATATTGGTGAACTCCAAGAAGATAAAAACTCGCCAATACGTAAATAATCAGGACGGAAATCAAACCCCCACTGCGAAATGCAATGGGCTTCATCTACAACTATGAGGCCAATTTCAATTCTTTTAAGATGAGACTCAAAAGATTTATGTGAAAGCATCTCAGGCGAGACGAAGATAAACTTATATTCTCCAAGGCGAGAGATAACTCTGTTTCTCTCAGAAAAAGGGAGAAAAGAATTTAAAGCTACAACCCGCTTTTCACCATTCTTCCTCATTTGCATGACCTGATCCTCCATTAGGGAGACAAGCGGTGAAATGATTAAAACAGAACCGGGCAAAATATATCCAGGTAATTGATAACAGAGTGACTTCCCCATTCCTGTAGGCAAGATAGCTACGCAATCGCGTTTATTCAATACATGATGAATCACTTCTTTTTGCCCTGTGCGAAAATGAGTGTAACCAAACCGTTCTTTGAGTAACAATTGTAAATCCATCACAACTCCCCCTCCCTAGTAACGGTTAATATTAATCGAAGTTCGAAATAGGAAAGCTTTTCGAATTCATTTTTCAATAGCTTAAGTCTTTTTGTCCCCAATTCTTTGGATTTAGAGAGGACTGCCTGAATAGAATCTTCTGAAATGAAATGAGTTACGGGGAATAGCTCATCATTCATCGCCATCTCGATAATATGATCTTCAATCGTACTCATTTTCAAATTGCGGACCCTTACTATGTCCTCCATCGAATATCCTTGGTCAAAAAGCTTTTTTGTTCTTAATGCAGATTCGGTTAAATAGGAATGGACTTTTACATCCGTTGCGCATGTTTTTAAAAATGGAAAGTTATCGGTTGATTCAACGGCCGGCAACAGCATATGTAAACTCTCTATGAATAACAGATAAATCCCTGAAGGTGAACTATTCAATTCGGAGGCAAGCTGATCCAATGTTTTCGCTGTTACGCCATTTCCTGTCAACCTGTTCGAAAATATGTATTTATGTCGATCACTCATCCCGCTTGCTACAAGGGCTCGTTTAAGTTCATCGCCAATTCTCTTCCCGAACTCCGGTTCAGTTAGCGGTTTTCCCTCAAGAAGACGTTTTACAAAAAGTTGAATTTCACGATCTCTTTGTATGGGAGTGAATGATGTGGAACCTGAACGAAAATGAGATATAGTTTGGACTGCCAATGCAATTCTCCCAAAAAATATGACTTCCCTTCCACGATAATCCCACCCTTTAAATTGGGGACACCGGAAACCATTCACTTCCTTTTTCCCTTTTTCAGTAAGACGACAAAATTTCTGATCGGTTGTGATCAGTTCATTTTTCACCAATTCATCTACTGTCTGTTGGTATAAAAACTCATCCAATTTTGGCCAAATTCCGAAAAAAGATCTCAAGTCGAAATACTCAACATCTTGTAAGGTCTGACCTGATTTTTTCCCACGCAAGAGATGTAGACCTGCATTCAATGTCCGTTCTCCGTTCATCTTGTCTATGATAAATAATAGGATTGAAGACAAATTCATGTCAGATTCCTCCTAAGTCAACGTTATATTAATGTTTTTCTGTTGAAAAGTAGTGAAAACAGCTTTAGAATAGTAAGGGAACTAAATAGATTGTGCGGAGAAAAGAGGAGAGAACGTCAATGACTAGCAAAAAATACACCATCGTTGACCAAGATACATGTATTGCATGCGGAGCTTGCGGCGCTGCGGCACCTGACATCTACGATTATGACGATGAGGGAATTGCCTATGTTATTTTAGATGATAACACGGGTACAACTGAAGTTCCAGAAGAACTATTGGAGGACATGGAGGATGCATTTGATGGCTGCCCAACAGACTCTATCAAAGTCGCTGATGCACCATTCGATGGCGATCCATTAAAATATGAAGACTAAGTAAATGAGTGGCTGCCCTTTTTGAGGCAGCCTTTTTTTATTCTTTTAAACAATATTGTAACACCCAGAGGGATTTCCGCTTCATTCCCAAACTAGAACATAGAAAATTCCCTAAATCCATATTCATTTGCCGCATCACTTATTAATTTTTTCACTTTCTAATAACTCTATAAGCTTATCTAATTTCTGTTCTATTCTTTTATTGCCTTGAATTTTTTTATTTTGATTACTTAATACAGAACTAAACATTAATGCCAGAAAGCAGACAAATAAAATAAATAATAGCAACTCCATATATATCACCTTTAACTACCTTAAGTAGTTACCTTTCCAACTCAATGTATTCCCTTAATTACTTCCACTGATTTTCTTCTTTCACATGATTAATCGTTCACTGTCCTTTTTCGCTCATCCGTTTAAGGGACAATAACACTACCAATATTGCAATAAAGCCCCACCAAGTGCTTAGCAAAAATTCATTTAACGAACCAGGTTGTTCTCCCTCTAATTTATATGAGGAAAATAATCCTTGTGTTATAAGAATAAAGCCACAAAATACCGCAGTAAACAACCAATACCACCACCGTTTCATTGCTCCCCCAACCTCCCGATTCAAACTACTGTTTACAATTACATTCATATTCTTTGAACTTATACATACGCATCCCCTCTTATATCATAGGTCTCTGTAGTTACTTCTATATTAATTGCTCCAATAGTAATTCTAAATCCTCAGGATAGACGTGGTTTATCGCATTTAATTCAGCTAAAGACTTCCAATTAGCTTCTGCAATAATTTCATCAGGATCATTAATTCCGCTACTTTCACCAATCTTTTCAACCCTAAAATAATATGTAGTTACATGAATGTCGTTAATGGTTGTTTCTTTCACCCTTATAAGCTCTATGACCTTCACGTCATATCCGGTTTCTTCTTTGACTTCCCTAATGCAACATTCCTCGGGACTTTCCCCTGCTTCAATACCACCAGAAGGTACTGCCCACCCCTCTGACTCAAAACTTTTTACCATCAATACTTCCATTTTTTCATTGATACAAATACCTGCTGATCCTGACCAGCTTTTCATTCGAATATTCCCCCGCCTTTACCGTTCTATAGTTTTGTAATAATAATCTCGAATACCATTAATTCTATTATATCATGAATTCTCCAACCACTTTCAAAAGGTTCAGATAAAATAATCTCGAACTTGTAAGTATTTAAAACAGTCCCAAGTGCCCGTGATTCACAAAAAAACCACCTCAACTGATATCTAAATCAGTTAAAGTGGTTTTTCTTAGCTTTATTCATTACCCAGTTATAAGAATAACAATAAAATAAGCAACCATAGCAATCAAGCCAACAGGAAACGCAAATTTCGCGTATTCTAAACTAGTAATTTTAAGCTTTCCTGCAGCGATGATATTAGGAATGTTTCCAGGAATAAGCATTCCTTCACTAATAATGAGGCCTAATAGTACGGCTTTAATGGTTGGTTCACTCATTGCTGGACTGATTTCTGCAGCAGCGAGCGTGGCATTGTCCAATAAAAGAGTCCATCTACCAAAGGGCATACTACTCCCTTGGTGACAGACTCTTCCTAAAAAATTACTGAATATTCAATTTAAGTAATTGGCCTATTGGTGATAGTTTAACATAACAATCGCAAGAAGCAAAGGTTTATTAAAGGAGTTGCCTTCTAAATTCAATTAGAAGCTAACACTGGAGATCACCTTTAACCATGAATTTTATTTTTGGTTAATTGCACTTTCATCAATATAAGCAACTTCCCATAAATGACCGTCTAAATCCTGAAACCCCCGTATATACATAAATCCATGATCTTGAACATCACTAAAAGATGTACCACCAGATGCTAATGCCTTATTTACTATCTCATCCACTTGATCCCGACTTTCAGCTGAAAAGCTTAAAATTGCTTCAGCAGAAATAGTAGTATCCACAATTTCCTTCTTACTAAATCCTTTGAAACGTTCCTCAATCATTATCATAGCAAAGATATTGTCACTGATGATCATACAAGACGTGGTATCATCTGAGAATTGTGGGTTGAACTCAAACCCTAACTCCTTGAAAAAAGTTGTGGACTTGTTCACGTCTTTTACTGATAAATTGATAAAGATATTTTTGGATGTGAATGCCATTTTTCATTACCTCCTTTAAAAATTACTGGCAAGAAAGCCATGTCAATTAGTCTTTCATTAAATGTTGCTAAATATTCCATCTGAAATTGTAAATATACGAAATGAAAGTCGGCCATATACGTAAATGGCCGACTTTTCTTATTGTCATATATGCCCTTTGCACCGACACAATTCATATTCGGGATAGGTTATATGGATTTTCTCCCAGTCCAAGGCGTTCCTAATTTCGGTAGTGCCCAACGATCGAGTCCATACCAGCCAGCCACTTTCCATGCAAGCACTAGCCAGGTTGCAAGGATGAACAGCAACGGATTGGCGCTTAATGTCCCAGCGAATAAGAAACTGACATTCATTAAGGCTCCAAAGAAGGCGGCTATTCCTGTCAATAGCCCAAGTATTAGGCCAAGACCGACTAATAGTTCGCCGTATGCAACCATGACGCTAAATACTTCTGCATTGGGCAAGACGGTGTTTTCTAAGAACGACGCATACCATCCCGAAACATCTCCGCCTCCCTCTGCCTTTGTCAATGCTCCGTTTATGAAGCCTTGAAGTGCAGTCCCAGCGTTTTCACCTGTCCACGCATCACTTCTTACTTTTCCCCATCCTGCTTTCAACCATTCAAATCCAACGTACAAACGTATGATTAACCAAAAGAGTCCCGAGCGGGTGTCACTGAATAAAAACCGTGATACCGGGTTTTCTGGTATTACTATTGTTTTATTGTTTTTCATTCGAATATCCTCCTTTTTTTTCAGTGTATCGCAGAAAAAGTTCAATCTCTAATGTGTTCATAATACTGTAATGATTTACAACTCATCTTATGTATATTTGATTACAAGTTGATTCTAAGCTTGCATTTAGATTTTGACGTATAATACCCACGGTGAGATCATGTATTTTGGCAGTTGGGTGAAATAATACTTCACAAAAAGTATTTCAAGGGCTGAGATCAATTCTGATAGTATTCCCGACCCAAAATAACTAAGCCCAAAATCGATAAAATCACACCAATAATTAGAGGAAACCCTAAAAATAACGAGTCAACAGCGTCATTACCATATTGTTCGCCACCAATAATCGCGAACCAAAACTTCGACCTGCCAGACCACCACGACGTCGAATCTGGTACATATATAGCACCTGTTAGCAAAATAGTCGACACAATGAATAACCCGCCCATCATTACGAATCCACCAATTAGAGCTCTTTTCAAAGTTGTCTCACTCCTCTGCTACCTGGCTGAACCCACTTCTGAAGGATGCCGTGAAAGATGCCAGTTTCTGTTAGAATTCCAAACTCTATATGAACTAAACACTGGAAACACTTCAACATTTTTTTCAGAAAAACGTAAAGGGAAAAAATAGTCATAAGCCTTTTTCCAGCATTAATTTTGCTCCTAATATTCGTTTAACTGTTCATACTAAAAGCAGCATTGAATGGAGGAAGGTTCACTATTTATAAAAAAAGGTCGCATATTACTTACGTTAGTGAACAACTTCCGTACCGGCCACCCAATCATAAACATTTTTCCTTTTTTTATTTGTGAAGGGGATAATTAGATAGGCTACTATTGCAAGATTGACAGCATTTAATATTATATAAACGGTAATTTCAGAAAGGCTTGATGGAAGCATTAATCGCCATATCCCGAAGTGAGCAATCTCCCAAGGAAGAAATTTGATAGCTGTTCGCACTGCCGAACGACCAATTCCAATACGTTGGCCGAAACCGTCAACTACCCGAATACCCATTATTCTTTTCCCCAATGTTCCCTGCCATTTTGAACACTCGCATAAAATAAAGTAAAGTGAAACTGGCAAGGTAATCATAAAAAAACCTGTCAGTTCTGCCGTTACTGGGGAACTTGAAAATAAAGGGTTAATATATTGTCTAAAAACAAACGAAATGGTACCAACAACAAATACACCGTATATAACAATAACAAGATAATCTAATAGGAAAGCATAAACACGGGTTCTAAATAACGAATAAGACATAGCCCCCCCCTTTTTAACAACATTCTTACTGTCCTTTCCCATGTTTTTCCTCGAACGCTTCAATCCATTCCATATCGATTGGCCCATTAAGAACTTTGTAATACGAGGTTTTATTGTAGGATAGGATTCGATTTTCATATATGGACGCGCCTGTCGTTTTACCCTTCAAGTAAACCATGACCTGAAATCCTTTTTCTCCGGAAACATTACTATTCCACTCGGAGTCCTTCATCTTCTTCACTCTATACTGGCTTAAGAATTCCAACATTTCTTCAACGGGTTCTTTCTCTTCAATTCGCCAATCGGAGAAATTGAATTCCATAGCTTTGAATTTATTGTCTTGATATTTGATTAATTCATCCAAACTCTTTTCCCTATGGTCGTCAAATATACTCCATGAAAAAAACAACATGACACCGATGATCCCAATCATGTGATACGTCATCGGTATTTTAATCACAAGAAATCTCGAGGTTAAAAACGCTGTAGGAATGACGATCAATAGGATTACGAGAAGTCCGAGTGGTTCCGGTATAATGCTCCCGAAAAACCACCGATTCCATACAAAAGCAATAATTTTAAAATATAAGAAGAAAAATAGGATTCCCCAAAAATAAAACGCAAATTTCCCCTTCGTTGTATCCACTTTTACTCCCCCTTGTCAGCTAAAATCTCATGATCATCTTCGTGTAACCTAACATAGATTTCCTCTAATAGCCGCCTCACTTTATCATGTTCTTCACGCTCAACAAGCTTTTCCAATGAACTATCATTATATTTAATCTTGGTAAACCATAAAGCAGATGATATTGAATAAACGTCACTTAACACCGCGTTTTCATCATCCGACAAAGGTCTTGCAGTAATATAGCCTTTATAGTAGGTCTTGAATAATTCTTTTCGATCATTATCAGTTAATCCATCGGCTAAATCCATTTCACAAGCTGTCAACAATCCCTCAAGTACCATGTCTCCTACAAGGGTTTCATCTCCAGCAATGTTGTAATCGAATATCCCAATATTCCCTTCTATGTACGATAAATTGTTAATAGAAATATCACCTTGTGTGGCAAACCTCGGTAACTTACCCCAAGACAACTTTACTTTCTCAAGCTTCTTTGTATATAACTCTATTATTTTCCAATACATTACCGTATCAATTGCCCCCGCTTCACCAAGCTCACGAAATGCATTGTATCCACTGACTTCGTTATATCCAACAAGATTAAAAATAGTACTATTTCCAATAAGACAATTTCCCTTCTCCGATATTTTGTGGATTTTCCCCATTAATTGGCCCAATTTATAGGCAAGATTATAGTCAATCGCTTTGATCTCTTCCCCTAAATAATCCTCAACAGTAACAGCAACATCCAAATGATGCAATTTGTAATTTTGGCAGTACCTTCCCTCGCTGACATACCTTCTTGGCGTCAAAATGCCGTGATCCCTTAAATACTCAGAAAAGAGACTTTGAGACTCAATAATATGAGATGGATGTTCTTTTTCTTTGACAAATTTCACAACAACCGGATTTCTATCAGTGAATTCCACCTTACATATTATTTTGACTTCCGCATTTTTTTCATCATAGTAATGAATAAAATTATGGATGTTAGATATTTGCCCTTTAATCGTGTACAGTGCCAAAACTTCATTTATCGTTTCCAACCCGATATTCATGTTGTACCCCCGTTGCGCCAGTCGATGCTGTTTAACTCAGGGACAAATTGAAACAAATCGTCTACAGCCGCCCCGTCTGGCGTATGAATGTGGAATAACTCAATTATTTCTTTTTCATCTCTATTTATTTTCCATACTGAAGACAAATACAAGGACAGTCCATAAGTAGTAATGGTAACCCCATTTTGAAGTGCCGACTGAAACAGCTTAATGCTTTCTTCAAATCTTTCAATCTTATGAAATGTACAAGCACCATTATGAAGCAAAACAGTCATCGAACTCTTGTTTAACCGAGAACTATTAAGGTCATCCCAACTCCCAAACAAATCACTTTCCTTTTCATCTGCTTTCGCATCGAGCACTCCCTTAATTTCATCATCTAACAGGTTTATATTTTTTACAGCCTCTATTACCAGCTCAGTTTCGTCTAGGATAAAAGCTTTCTCAGCCACAAGCGTCCAATATGTAAACTCAGCAAAAATTTTATTTTCCCAGTTCTGATCCTCTTCTATTACATCCAACATATTTCTTAATGGCATGTCAATCTCTGAAAGCTCGTTCAGAGTTAAGAGTGACCAAACGGCCGCACGATGACTTTCAAACCGTACACCTCTATTGTCCTTAATCCGGGAAGAATGTTCACAGGCATACATATACCAATCAAACCATTCGCCAAAGTAGTCACCTAAAGAAAGTGTTAAAGCTTGAGTTGCATCCGACACAAACCAATGCAGCTTATGGGGAAACAAAGATTGCTTGCCCCACTCTACAAATTCAACATGGTTTTTATAAACAGTCTCAGCTTTTCGCAAAATGGCTGGGATATCCGAAAGATTCCAATACATCCAGCCAATTTCATCTACTGTCAATGTTTTCGACTTTTCTTTTAGATCAAGTATCAGCTGAAATGCTTCTTCGTTTTTGTTGTTTTTTAGTAGAAAGTCAATATGTTTAAAAGCCCCCATTATTCATTCCCCCATACATAAAAGCGTTTTTCAGTGAAGAAAGCTAAATAGATTATTAAACGAACTATTATTAAATGAATGAGTATTCCTACACCTTTCCTGCCTATACCCTCCACTAAATCTTGAAGCCCTCCCCATTTTTAATGGTTAAATGACAGTATTGCTACAATTAATGTTACGTATTGTGCTTGAAGTAATAATAGTTGCGATAGGATGTCGCGAATTTAGATTGATCTTCTTAGGGAAGTAGCAGACCATCCTTGAACCACCTATTCTTTGATCAAATTTCCATCCAAATCGTAATATTTGTAATTTCGTTATTCATAATGATCTTTATTTGTTTGAGGATAATCAACCCAAGTAACAGTTGCTTGATACGGAATAAAATGTTCTTCTATTGTTATCCCATTTATATCTACTACCAGTTTAGCAATTTCATTTTCATAGTTAGTCACAAACATCATTTTAGAGTTTTCAAATTGGGTTAAGAACATACTAAATGATTCATCTTTACGGGTCTCAACATACCTCCAGACATAATTACCTTTTCGATTTTTATTAAACTCTATGATAGACGGACTATTATTGGATAGGAAACCAGCAATTCTGATATCATCAAAATCGGTGATTTCCATGATTTCAATGTCCTTATCCTTATAACCATCAATTGACTTAATGACATTTACGATAGAAGCCTTATCATTTCCATATAACTCTTTTGTATTATAAAAATAATAAAATACTACTAAGACTAAAAGGCATACACCTATAATGAACCCTATTTTTTTCTTCATAGTAATTACACCCCTACTTTAAGGAATAATCCTCTTTTGTTACAATCACCTTCTTACTTGTATTCTACATTCTCGTATAAATACCTTCATTGTGTAACCTGCACATGAAAAAGTGAGGATTCGCTTGTAAATCGCATAGAAAACGGCTGAATTGTTGAGAGTCGGTGATAAACCCGTGCGAGTCGGTGATAAACCCATTCAAGGCGGTGATAACAGCACCCAAGTCGGTGATAAACGCTTTTCGAATGTAAAAAAGCGTCCGCCTGAAAGGAAATCAACAATATCGCATATTGTTGTATACTAAAAGGCTATCCCATATTCGGGATAGCCTTTTCTTTACATCGATAATTTATGCTGTTGTTGGTTAATCCATTTATACATACTCTTATATAACAATAACGAAACGACCATTAGCATGATTCCTTTTATGAGATTAAAAGGAAGGATCCCTAATACGATTACATTAAACATTGCGTCGCTCGTATAAGCTGGCATATTTAAAAAGTAAACGTACATCGGCAGGAATACTGCATAGTTCAATACGCTCATACCGATTGCCATTGAAGCAGTTCCTGCAATTAGACCCACTGTAAGTCCTTTAGTAGATTTAATTTTATTGAAGATGAAATAGATTGGCATAATGAATAGAATTCCTGTTACAAAGTTTGCCATCTCACCAACTGGTACGCCTGTCGGACTTCCTGATAAAAACCAATGCAGTACATTCTTCAGTAGTTCTACGGCGATGCCTGCAACTGGACCCATCGTCATGATTGCTAATACTGCCGGGATTTCACTGAAATCGATTTTCAGGAATGCCGGTAGAGCTGGCAGCGGGAAATTCAACTGCATTAAAACTGTTGAGATGCTCCCTAACATTGCGATGAGAATCATCTTTCTTAACTTCTTGTTGTTCATTTTGTTCCTCTCTCCTTTTGCGATTCACTTCAAAAGAGGAAAGGTCTGACCGAATATTGTGTGTCCTTTACATCCAGCTTCGGCGGTCGCCTCCGCTTTAGATATAAAAAATCCCCAAAGCTAAATAAGCTTTAGGGAGAGTTTAAAAGGCATCATTAAATAAGGGGTCGGCTACAAAGAAATTTTCTTCATACATCCCCACACTTAAATAAGCACCCTTTTTGTAGACGACACAAAAAGACGGCTGCACCTTCACCTTCTCCCATCCAGACTATACTGTCGGCTCTGGAATCTCACCAGAATCAGCTGTTAAGCTCGCGGGCTAAGAAGTATATCTTCTATTTCCGCCGGTCGGGAATTACACCCTGCCCCGAAGATGAATCAATATTATATTACTACTCTATTGTAGATCAAAAAAAGCATTTTGTAAACTCACCTGTTTACAAAATGCTTTTCATTATGGTAGCCAAATTGGATTTGCACCAACCGGCTTGGGTAATGGTTTTGTCAGATCATAGTTTTCGAAATGACTCTGTTCAATATTTTTCAATTGGACCTGTACGTCGTAATTACTTGCCGTCAACATGAATCCCTCTATCATTTGCAATACATCTTGTTGAGGTATAGTTGTAAAATCTACAGGAGAATCGAAAGATACAACAGCAATTCCATCGACCTCGGTAACTTGGTAGTCAACTCCTGCAGGAATGACCTCTTTCACAATGTCATTTTCAGCCTTTTTCATTGACAGTAAAGCTTCAGTTACAGTAGAAGAATCCCCATTCTCATACGGAACTAAATAAACTTCCCCGGAAGGCATGACATACTTGAAATAAGGCAGTTGACGTTTTAAGGGAAAGTCCATAGCTTTTCCGATATAATCAAATACCAATGGCATTCCGTCTTCATCCACCACTTTTAAATCCTCATAATCAGTAAATGTTGACCTCGCTGAATCTTCATACGAGGAGAATGTAGCTGGTGCCATATCATACCCATGATTCTCCGGAAGCTTATGAATTACAGTCTTTTCTGATGTCGTCAAGTCCCCTTTATATGGATGATAATTATCGAACCCATAACTCTCTTCATCAAAAATTCCTGCATATTCCTTATAAAGTTCCACACTATCCGGTTTATCGATCCCTAAATCAGCCTTAACCCTGTCACTTCCGATAAGAATAGTGACAGGTATAACATTCGCTTCATGAATGAGTCCAAGATTTAATGAAAACGTGTTATTTTGATTCGCGAAGACGACATGACTTTTCATTCCCATAATATCCATTGATGAAAATGTCGTTGCATCAACTGATTCAGCGTCACTATCTTCTTCAACTGATGCTGATTCAGCTTTACTATCCGTCGTAATCGCTTGCTTCCCAGCTGATCTTGCATTCTCCATCATAGGTTCGGATACCATGTCTTGGTTACCTTTTAACATAGATGGCAGAAGCAAGCAGAGCAATAATAAGGCGGCAACAGCAACGATACTCGGGATCCACTTTTTCACTTTTGGTCGACGATCCTTTTTCAATCGATCATCTTTTTTCAGACGCTCCAAGATTTCCGATGAAGGGCGGTCATCCGAGATTTTCGGCATTGAATGAAGGAGTTTATTAAGATTGTCGTCATTCCATTGATTGTTTGCCATTCAACTTCCCCCTTCTTCCGAAAGAGCATTCATTTTCTTTTGTAATGCTTTTATGGCACGGTGCTGGGTTGTCTTCACTTTCCCTTCCGTCCAACCAAGAGTTTCTGCAGTTTCGGCAATGGACAGCTCTTGGAAGTACCGTAAGACAATTACCATTTTTTGATCGCCCGTGCATGTGTTTAATACTGAGAGCAATTGTTTCATGTCTTCATTCAATGATAATAATTCTTCAGGAGTACTGCCGCTAGATACAAGCTCGCTTTGCTCCCAATCAAACTTATCGAAATGATGTTTTTGCCTAACAGATTTCTTTCTGAAATGGTCAATAGCAACATTTTTCGCGATTGAAAACAACCAAGTTTTTTCTGAACTTTTACCTTCAAAACCGGAATATGCACGCAGCACCCGAATATATACTTCATGCATAAGGTCTTCGGACTGAGTACGATCTCCGGTTAAATAGATAAGAAAGTTGAATATATCCTGATGATATTGCTCATATAGCCTGTGGAAAACGGAGTCATCCACGAAATCCCCCCGTTCAATACATTAGTCGTAATTCAAGATGAAAAGTTTCAACTTTGGGTATTGATTTTTGTTTGGTAGTTAGGAATTTGAATCGGCTTGTTCCGGGCCTAACGGCAATGTGCAATTAAAGATAGTCCCTGAAGGATGAGCCAATTCTGCAGTTATTCGGCCATCATGTGATTCGATTATTGTTTTTGCAATGGCCAAACCTAAACCTGTTCCGCCCTTTCCTCTTGTCCTTGCTTTGTCCGCCTTATAGAAACGCTCGAAAATGAATGGCAAATCTTCTTTAGGAATCCCACTGCCTGTATCTGCTACCGTAATGTCTACGGTCTCCTTCTTCTTTTCGACACTTATTACCACTTTTCCTCCATCTTGAGTATGTCGAATTGCATTATCAATTAGATTTGTAAAGACTTGTTCCAGTCGATCATCGTCAGCAAACAAAATTGTTTCATTGTCACTTTCATCATAGTTTATATAGAGTTCGACATTTGTGTCTCTTGCAATTTGCATGAATTTGTTCAAAACCCTATTTAAAAATGGAATTAGTGAAAAATGATCTTTATACAATCGCATATGTCCAGATTCCATTCTCGCCAAGTCAAGCAGATCCGTAACAAGACGACTCATCCTTTTCGATTCATCGTGAATGATTTGCACCATCTCATTTCGTTCCTCTTCACTCGTCACCACATTGTCAATTATTGCTTCACTGTAGCCTTGAAGCAGCGATATAGGAGTTCTAAGCTCATGTGACACATTGGCGATAAAATCAGATCTCAGCTTATCTAATTTATGCTGTTCCGTCATATCACGTAACACCGCAACGGCCCCACGGATACTATTTTCACTATAGAGCGGGCTAATCGAAACACCATAGAACTGACCAGCCAATTCCAATTCATCTTCCACTTCTTCTGAAAAAGAAATGGCATGTTCTAACATATGGAATATTTCAGGTGGTAGTACCTTATCATTCGCCCCATTTGCAAAATACCACTTTTGTAAAAGTCGTTCCGCCTGGGGATTGCTAAGTAAAATTGAATAATCTCTGTTAAATGTAATGACAGCATCTGTCATGGACGTTAAAATACTTGATAATTGTTCTTTTTCCTGCTTGATTAACTCCATTTGGTATTTCAGCTGTCTTCCCATTTGGTTGAAAGCAGTGGCCAACTGGCCTATCTCATCATTTTGGGTTGCTGGAAGCCGGGTGTCAAAATTACCCTTAGACAGTTCAAACGCCGCCTGTCTCATTCCTCGTAAAGGAGAAGTGATTCTTGTTGAAAGGAAAAAGGCAAAGATCGTTGTTAAAATGAAAGCGATAAAAGCTGAAAGGAAAACAATATGTGTAGTTCTTTTCGTTGTTCGATGAACGGCGTCTAAACTTTGGTACATGACAATGGTGTTGAAAGTGCCACCCATCTCTTCGAAAGGATATACAATGACCAAGTATTGTTCCATGACATCAGGATCTTTAACGGATGGTAATATCATTTCTTTCACAATCTTTTCGTTCACTTTCAAATTTGTGAAAAACTTTGGTTCCGATAAAATCTTCTGCTCGATTTTTTCTCCATTCAACCCTTTATGAAATGAATATTGAACTTCCTTATCGGAGCTCACGATTAATGCATTTGTTTCGTTATCTAAAATATCTTGGATAATCAGTCGCAATGCCGATTCACTTTCATGATCGATAACAATTTTTCCGATTGTCGTTGCTTCTCTTCGAAGCGAATCCTCTGCTTGGTTTGTATGAAAATTGTCAAGGAACTCTAAAAGAAGTACGGTAACGATAAAGAGGACAAAGGAAACGAGAAGCAATATGGTTGCCCATAGCTTCCCGACGATTGAATGCCATATCCTATTCATTTGGTACCTCGAATTTATATCCGACACCCCAAACTGTTACAATCATTTTAGCTGCACTTTCAGATACACGGCTGAGTTTTTCCCTAAGCCGTTTTACATGTGTGTCAACTGTACGTAAATCTCCGAAAAATTCATAATGCCAAACTTCCTTCAATAATTGTTCACGGTCAAAAACTTTGTCCGGTGCCTTCGCTAGGAAATACAATAACTCATACTCTTTAGGAGTTAAATTGACCTCCTTCCCTTCCGCTGTTACTCGATGGGCATCGTGATCTATTGTTAATTGAGGGAAGACGACAAGATCTTTTGAGCTATTTGTTGCGGTAGCATCAGGGAACGTTACAGATCGTCTAAGAATTGCTTTCACACGAAGAACAACCTCTCTCGGACTGAAAGGTTTAACTATATAATCATCTGCCCCTGTTTCAAACCCTGCAACGCGATCTGACTCCTCACCTTTTGCTGTTAGGAGGATAACAGGTGTCATTTTTTTAGCATCTCGTAATTCCTGCAAAACTTGAAGACCGTCTTTTTCTGGCATCATTAAATCAAGTAAAATGCAATCATAATGATTCGCTAGGGCTTTCTCAATTGCCTCTGCTCCATCAATTGCCTCTTCTATTTCAAAACCTTCTCGGGAAAGATACATATTCAGAAGGCGACGGATACGATCCTCGTCATCCACCACAAGTAATTTTACAGTTTCATCCATAATTATTATCTCCTTTCACAACTCTCCTGCTATTATTGTACAAGCTGTTTGAAAAAAAAGAAAGACTGCACAGCCCTTCATTAGCTGTGCAGTCCAATCGGTTTATGCATACGAATGCAAACCGGCTATAATCAGGTTCACGGCAATTAGGTTGAACATGATGATAACAAATCCAATAACCGCGAGCCACGCTGATTTCTTACCTTCCCACCCTTGTGATAGGCGAACGTGTAAGAATGCTGCATAGAAGAGCCAAGTAATAAGTGCCCAAACCTCTTTGGGGTCCCATCCCCAGAATCTTGACCATGCTTCATGAGCCCAAATCATAGCGAAGATTAATGCACCTAAAGTGAAAACAGGGAATCCAATTAGAACGGAACGGTAACCGATTTCATCCATAAGTTGCGAATTGGCTTTTTTAGCAAACGGTTGGAATACACTCGCAATCGGTTTGCGGAAAATTAATCGTAACAATAGATATAGGATTGTACCTGTAAATACCGACCAAACAAATGTCGTCAATGTTTTCGCATTGACAATAGCCGGCATTTCAAACCATGGCGTCATTGCTTCAGATGTTTGTGCTTCATATTCATTCATCCCGAACAATGGCGGGTAATTATACTCGATTTTTGCAGGCATCTGATTCTTATCAATATACGTAAAGTGGGCTTCATAGCCTGTCACTTTGAATGTTGTAGAGGATACTACAAATCCAAGTACAAGTATAAGTGTAAACATGACCGCTTCAAGCCAAAAACGTTCTTTCGACTTTTTTGTCAAATCTACGTTCTTCAATAAATAAATCAAACCCGCTACTGCACTTATTGCAAGGATTGCCTCGCCTAATGCTGCAGTTATTACATGAGTTGCCAACCAATGGCTTTGCAGCGCAGGAATTAATGGAGTAATCTCTGTCGGGAACATACTGGCATAGCCAATAATAATGATGGCTATCGGCAATGCGAATAGGCCGAGCGACGGCGTTCGATACAAGTAGAAAATAAGAATGAAAGCCCCTACTAACATCATGCCAAACGCAGTAGTAAATTCAAACATATTACTCATAGGTGCATGTCCAGATGCAATCCATCTTGTAATGAAATAGCCGACATGTGTGATGAAGCCGATAATCGTTATCGAAATACCGATTTTACCCCATCTATTATTTTTATAAGAAGCTTCCGATTTTGCACCTTTCACCGCACCACCGAAGAAAAGAGTGGCTACCAAATAGGCGATGAAAGAAACTAAAAGCAGATTAGCGCTTAGTGATGCAAGGCTCATAATTATTTTTCTCCTTCCTCTTGCTCAATGGACTCGTTATCCCGTCTATCTTCATATTTTGGTAAGTTGGCGAAGTTTTTCACTTCATCCAATTCCTTTTTCAAAGTGAACCAGTTTTTATTTGTATGGGCAGCGACAAGCAATTCCTCGCCTTCCCCTTTTTGAACCCAAATTCGTCTATGGTTCCAGAAGGATCCTTGACAAACACCGATCATGAAAATGAGTCCACCAAATAGAAGTATATATAAAGTCTTATCTTTACGGATTGTCAAACCTGATATATCACGAGTATCTGCACTGACAAATTTAACAGCATACGCATTTTCTTCAGTCTCTAGAGTTTGCCGAATGGCAACAAAACTTTTTTCACCTTGTGGTTTCTCAAGTGTTTTCATATCAAATATGAATGCTGGGTTGTTTGGAATTGGAGATTTCGAGACAGGTTCACCATTTTCGACGCCGTCATAGTCCGCGTAATATCCTATCAAATTAACCTGCGCACCATCATTCAACTTATAAACACCTTCGGGATCATCAAGATCAATCGTAAACTCACCAAAAGACTTATTAGTTTTCTTTTCTACTAATTGCATCGTCATTGATTTAAGTTCATTTAATCGATAGTCCATTTGGAAAATGCTGTATCCATCAAATTTCAGTGGCTTATTGACGATTATTGAATAATCCTTCACAAGATCCATATCCGTAGAACCAGGGAGAAGATCCTCTTTCAATTTGTATAGAGTTACATCTGTTTGGTAATTTTTAACGATAGTGCCTACTCTATCAAGGGCATCCCCGAAGACTTCGGAGGCCTCTTCTTTTGTATAATATTCCATACTAAAATCATTACTCTTCAAATAGAACTCCGGTGCACCGGGTATCGAGCGTAATTCACCCTCCCGAATCCACATTGTCTCATCGACATAGAAGCCTGGAATGCCGCGTAACAGAATACCAAATAAGAAAATGATCAATCCTGTATGATTGACATAAGGACCCCAACGAGAAAAACGTCCTTTTTCGGCTAATATCGCGCCATCTTCCATCTTCACATTATATTTCATTTCTTTCAGTTTTTCTTCTGCTTTTGTCAAAGCCAAATCCGGGTTTTCAGAAGAGCCTATGCCGTAGACACGTTGCCTTTTCATGAAAGAAGTATGACGCTTCGTCCGCTGTTTCTTCAGCGATTTATAGAGTGGGATAACCCTATCCACACTCGCGATAATGATGGATGTTCCAAGCATTCCGATGAGTATCTTAAACCACCAGCTATTGTACATATCATAGAAGCCTAATTTATAATAAAGCGTTCCAATGAAACCATATAGCCGTTCATAGTAAGCTAACATTTCTTCTTCACGTACGGGTACATAAAACTTTTGAGGGAATAATGTACCGATAGCTGACGTCGCAAGTACTGCGACAATTATGCTTACACCAATTTTTACACTTGAGAAAAAGTTCCATATCTTATCGATAATTGATCTTTTATATGTTTGTGATCTTCGCGCTGATCCCTCATATCGCATATCAACGACATCGGCTTTTTTCGCTTCCTCAGTCATTGGTCTGCCACATTGTTCACAGAGCACTATTCCAAATGGATTTTCGTGACCACATTGGCATTTGATTTTACTCATGTTTATGAACTCCTTATTAAGGTTGGATGCTTTCCATGTAGGAAATTATTTCATCCCTAGTCATTTCCGTAATGATGATCTTTTTTATTCTTCCGTCTTTATCGATAAGGAATGTCGTTGGAAGTGGTTGAATATTGTAAAGATCTCTGATGTCCTTCGCCTTGTCTATAACGATCGGAAAAGTAAGACCATATTGATCCCGGAATGTATCCACCTTTAAATTGGATTCACCACTGTTTACTGATAAAACATGAACACCTTTTTCTTTGAAGGCATTATACTGTTCTTCCATATCTGGCATTTCCCGTTTACACGGCGGACACCATGTGCCCCAGAAATTCAAAAATACACCTTCACCTTTATAGTCAGATAATCGTTGTTTATTTCCATCTAAGTCAACAAGTTCAAAATCCGGCGCTTTATCACCTACCGCAAGAACTTTCACCTTGTCTTTTGAAACTATAGAAAATATAATAGCTGCCGCCAATAACAGAAGAACTACGCTTCTAAAAATAAGGCGTGACTGCTTTTTATTCGCCTTGGACAATTTAAATAGCCCCCCTAACGATAATGGTACTCCTATTCTATTATAGCAAACCAACCATAGGTAAATTTAAGAAGTAATGATAGGTTTGTGACAAAATCAAAAATGCTGGGTGGCTAACCGCCACCCGCGAAGTACATTTATCCGATTTTTCCGGTCTCAGCAAGCACTCTTAGTTGCTTTACTTCATGAGTAGTCAATTCCCGTGCTTCACCCGCATTTAATCCGTGCGTAGTCAGCATCGCGAAAGACTCCCTTCTCAACTTTTGTACAGGACAGCCGATAGCGTCAAACATCCTACGGACTTGTCGGTTTCGTCCTTCATGTATCGTGATATCAACAATTGCCGTACCCGTTTTTTTGTCAAACGATTGCATCTTAACTCTTGCTGGTGCCGTCATGCCATCTTCCAGCTCAATTCCCCGTTCAAGCTTTTTCAACGCGCTACGTTCAGGAATCCCCTTTACTTTTGCCACATACTTTTTGTGAATACCAAATTTCGGATGTGTCATCAAATACGAGAAATCACCATCATTCGTTAAAATGATTATTCCGGACGTATCAAAATCAAGTCTGCCGACTGGGAATATCCGTTGTTCCACCATCGGGAGCAGATCGAGGACAGTCTTTCTACCTTTGTCATCACTTACAGTCGATATGTATCCTCTCGGTTTGTATAGTAAATAATAGACGAACTCCTCCTTAACAAGCTCGACTCCTTCAACTTCTACCCTGTCGTTACGGGTAACTTTCGTACCTAATTCAGTAACAACGATTCCATTCACTTTCACTTTTCCATCGACGATTAGCTTTTCCGCTTTTCTACGGGATGCAACGCCGGCTTGGGCCAACACTTTTTGTAGTCTTTCCAAATCGTCACCTTCTTTCTACCTCAAAAAATTATGTCATATTTCCACGCAAATGAAAAGAAGACCGACCTGTATACAGTCAGTCTTCCCGAAATTTTCTAGTCAACACAATTATTTATCATTGTTTTTGATTCTTTTTCGTTATTTTCTTATGTCTACTTGTGTTGTAATAAGAAGTTCATTGTCCAATGAGACGGTCCATGTTCCGGTGCCTTTTTTTCCTTGGTTTCGTGGAATGTATACGACATGGGATACTCTTTCCGCCTCGTCCTTATTTAACAATAAGACGATGGGTTTTTTTAACTTGCCGGTAATTCCGGGTAAAATGCGGTATTCGCCTTTTTTGGCAACCGTAACAAGATCATACGTATTAAATGTTTCACTCGCCAATTGTTCATGTATATTCCAGTCATTCCCGTTATTCAGCGTGACAACTATCAGTTTTTTGCCATCCTTTTCGAAATAAGTTGCGAGTGTTCTTCCAGCCGCTTTTGTGAAACCAGTCTTCCCGGCAATGACCGTTTTATTGGTATGAACAAGACGGTGTTTGTTTCGCCAACTTCTTACTTCGTCTCCTTTTCGATAGACAAAGTTCTCGGTTGATGCAATTTTTCTAAACTCATTATTTTTCATCGCAAAATAAAGCATAAGACCTGTCTCATAAGCAGTTGAAAGATGTTCTTCATGATGAAGTCCGGACGGATTTTTGAAGGTTGTCCGTTCGAAACCATATAACTTTGCTTTTTCATTCATTAGGTCAACAAAGCCATCAACAGATCCTCCAGCATGCTCAGCCAATGCAAATGCGGCATCATTTCCCGATCGTAACATCAACCCGTAAAGTAACGCATCACTATCCATTATTTCACCTTGTTGTGTATAGATGGACGAACCTTCCGCTGATGCTGCTGCAGGTGAAATAGTAATCTTCTCGCCTGCCGAACCACTTTCAAGAAAAGTTAGGGCAGTCCATATTTTAGTCAAACTGGCTATTGGCAACTGAAGATTTTCATTGGACCCATTCAACAAACGGCCCGTGTCTGCGTCGATTACCGCCCATGCACTTCCACCAAATGCGGCATCTTTTCTGTCATTTGGTAGTGGTGTTAATACAAGGGATACGAAAAGGACAATTGCAATTATCGTCCGCTTCAATCACTGTTTCCTCCTTCGTCAGTCATTTCGAATGCTTCTTGGAATTTTGTCATAAACAAATCAGTGTCTCCAAACGGTTCATCATTACTTTCCACCAATGGCGGCAACATATCGATTGACTCTAACCCGAATTTATCCAAAAACAATTCGGTCGTCCCATAAAGGATTGGTCTTCCGCTACTTTCTAAGCGCCCCTTTTCCATGATGAAACCTTTTGCTACGAGTGTTTGTATTGGACCATCGGATTTCACTCCTCGTAGATCATCTATTTCTACCCGTGTCACGGGCTGTTTATACGCTATAATGGCTAATACCTCAAGTGATGCCTGTGTAATAGGATTTCTTGTCGGATTTTCGAGCATACGCAAAATATCGTCTGCAAATTCAGCTTTCGTCACAAGGCGATATGACCCTCCATATAACCTCAACGTAATGCCCGAACTCAACCGATTTTCATAATTTAAACGAAGTTGCTCGGCAATGATAACGGCTGTCTCATCATCGGTTTGAAGCAATGTTGAAATGTTTTTCAATGTTAAACCGTCATCTCCTGCTATGAATAAAAAGCTTTCAAGCATGCCGATGATCCGATCATCGATTGTTTCCATAACTCTCCTCCATCCCGGTCGTAACAGTCATTTTCTCGAAATTACCATCTTGTAAAACGACGATATCTGACCTTTTCATCAACTCTAATAACGATAGAAATGTTACGACTAATCCTTCTATATCTCCTACTTCGAATAGTGAATCAAATTCGCAGCTGCCGCCTTGCCTTTCAAGTATAATCATAATATGATCCATCTTTTCACTAACAGAAATCTCAGCCCTCATAATACTGGCAGTCAGTGGTGCACGAAGTTTTTTCCTTTCAAGCATTTTTTGAAATGCTCCGATTAAGTCAAACACATTAAGTTTGTCCTCTGTTTCAGGGACAGTCAATTCCCCGTATTGCGATAAGTCCCCAGGAAGTTTCGTAAAATGAACAGAGCGTTCTTCTGCAGATTCTTTCAGTGAGATTGCTGCTTCTTTGTACTTTTTGTATTCGATCAATCGAGCAACCAGTTCGTCCCGTGGATCCTCTTCCATTTCAAAGTCGGATGATTCATCTATCTCTTCTCCTTCATGTACCGGCAAGAGCATTTTGCTTTTTATTTCAAGTAGGGTGGCGGCTAACACCAGATACTCGCTTAGTTCATCCAGTTGCAAAACACGCATAGTATGGAGGTGATCGATGTATTGACTAGTGAGTTCTGCCATCGGTATATCATAGATATCAATTTCAAGTCGGTTGATTAAATGTAATAATAGATCAAGAGGCCCTTCAAAGGCTTCTAGTTTCACTTTATATGTCATATAATTCCTCCATGCATTTATTGCGTATTTTTATTATGTATATATCCACTTGTTGCTTTTTCATAGTTAAATTGAAAGGATTTGATTACAAAATGGAACTATATTATCATCCGTTATTCTTAAAGTTTATTGGTTATTTCAATTGGAATCAAGACTACTTCGAATGCCATGAAGTACTAGAAGAGTATTGGAAATCAATACCTAATTATACGAAAGAGGATCCTCTTACTGCGTATATTCTATTGTCTACAGGACTTTACCATTGGCGAAGAGGTAATTTTAATGGCGCTAATCGAACACTTGTAAAAGCTCAAAAAAGGATGCTTGCTTTTCCCGCTTCTAAAGATACCAACTGCATCGATTATAAGAAACTTTTAAATGACATTGATCATTCCATAGAAAGAGTGAAAAAAGCCGAGTCGTTTTTACCTTTCACACTATCTTTGAACTCAAAAAGATTAAAAGCGTTGGTCAATGAAACTGTATCTACGATGGATCTTCTTCCTCTAAACAGTGATGCTGTCATTCATAAACATATGCTAAGGGATCGTAATGATATTCTTCTTGAACGCGAAAAGAAAAAGGGCAGACCAATTTGATCTGCTCCTTTTTGTTATTTCGGGTTATCTTCCCTGTTCAAACACTTCGTCATAAAGGATTTTGTATATTCATTACTCTTACATTCCAAATCGGGATAGAGTTCCCCAAGCTTCAAAATCATTTCTGTACCGATTCCCTCTCCGCGGAACGATGGATTAACCGATAAATGCATGACCGTATAAGAATTTTCATCCATTTTTAGCCCGACAAGGCCAATGAAGTCTTCACCTTGTTTTAGAAGATATAGATGCCAATGTTCATCATTCTCATACTTATGAATCGTTTCCTGCAGTTTTTTAACGACCTTTTCTCCAGGCATATACGAGAGCAAGCCCATTGCAATTTTTTCATATGCCTTTTTATATCGTAAAAGTATCATTAGGAATCCCTTCTTTTCAAAAAATCCTCATTTGTTAGCTAACCATCATGGTAATGGCAACTTCCGCTGAACAAAACTAATCGTACATGATATATGAGGATATATCAATGACCGAGGAAGTTTATTTATCCAATCCTGTTAAAGGGGCGATAAAATACCAGTACACTGCCCCCCAGATAAGCGCGATGAAGATTATGATTAAGAAAAGGATTAAATTTCGCTTTCTCATAACGATACTTCCTGCCCTGTCTTTTGAAGCGGTACATCCAGTCTAATTATATCTTCATATGTTTCCCTTCGGACAACTAATTGGTCGTGCCCATTTTCACAAAATACAATGGCTGGCTTCGGGAGACGATTATAGTTGCTGGCCATGGAGTATGTGTATGCACCTGTGCAAAAAACAGCTATGAGATCACCTTCTTCAGGATCAGCAATGAAGGCGTCCTCAATGATTTTATCACCAGATTCACAACATTTTCCGGCAATCGTCACTCTATCGGAATGTGGAGCCATCATCCGATTAGCCGTAACTGCCGTATATTTCGCTCCATAAAGCGCTGGTCGTATATTATCCGACATACCTCCATCGACAGCAACATAAGTCCTTACGCCTGGCACTTCTTTCATACTTCCGGTCGTATAAAGTGTAGTTCCAGCATCCCCTACAAGAGATCGACCCGGTTCAATCCAGATCTCCGGTACCGGATAATTATGCTTTCTCGTCATCGATAAAACGACATTTTCCATTTCCTCAACGTACTTTGATGGGGCGAGCGGTTTATCATCAACTGTATAGCGTATTCCAAATCCGCCTCCAAGATTAAGAACAGAACAAGTGAATTTGAATTTTTCGCGCCACTCGATCATTTTATACATTAATGCCTCCGCAGCGATACGGAAAGCATCTGTTTCGAAAATTTGTGAGCCGATATGGCAATGCATCCCTAACAATGTAATGTATGGGTGGTTGTACAATTTCAGGAATGCATCATCTGCCTGTCCGTTCTTTAAATCGAAACCAAACTTAGAATCTTCCTGTCCAGTTGTGATGAAATCATGCGTTTCAGCATTGACCCCAGGAGTAACACGTAAGAGGATTTGCATCTTCTGTTGACGAGCTTCAGAAATTTCCTTAATCATTTCTATTTCCAAAAAGTTGTCAACTACAATACATCCTATTTTTTCATCAAATGCATACTGTAGTTCCGTATAGCTTTTATTATTCCCGTGAAAATGAATCTTCTCACGTGGGAAATCAGCCGTAGCCGCTGTATATAGTTCTCCTCCTGAAACTACATCAAGAGAGAGGTCCATCTCTTTTGCAATCTCATAGATCGCAATGGAAGAAAATGCTTTACTCGCATATGCAACCTGAGCTTTGATGCCAGCTTTTTTGAATGTTTCTTTAAATGCTATAGCACGTTCCCTAAATAAAGCGATATCGTAGACAAGCAAAGGCGTCCCATATACTTGTGCAAGGTCGACCGTATCCACGCCGCCTATCGTCAAATGGCCAAGTTCATTCACCGATTGAGTACCATATAGGTGCATATTCCATTCCTCCAAGTCTTATTGATAAAACTTTATCATATCTGGAAGGTTGGAAGCAATCCCCTACGAAAGCCTATCCCTGTTAGGTGAGTCTGTTATGAAAGGTCTTGGTGCATCCAATGTCATTGGATATCTAATGATTACACGCCGCATCGCGGCTGGAAAGAACGGTAAGAGTGGCCATAGATATGGAACACCCATTGGCTTAAGGGATGCTAAGTAGTAGACAAGAAGCACAATCCCCAAAAAGAACCCTGGTGCTCCCAAAATACCGGTTAAAACAAGTATGAAAACCCTAAACACCTTCGTCGTTAAACTTAATTCAAATGAAGGGATTGCAAACGTAAATATCGCACTTACAGCCACGTATAAAATTACCTCTCCGGTGAACAATCCTACATCAATAGCTACCTGACCAATAACGATTGCTGCAACGAGTCCCATTGCGGTCGACATCGGATTCGGTGTATGAATGGCCGCCATTCGTAGTACCTCGATACCGATATCCGCCATAAGTAGTTGGACGATCAACGGTACAGACCCTGGATCATTTGGTCCGATATAATTCAGCATAACTGGCAAATATTGCTGATGGGTTGCAACCAAATACCAAAACGGAAGAAGAACCATACTAATTAGCGCACCGAACAATCTTATCCACCTAACAAAGGTACCTGTAAATGGGGATTGACGATATTCCTCGGCATGCTGTAAATGATCAAATAAGGTTATAGGAACTAAAATTACAGAAGGAGATGTATCGACAATTACAGCAATATGTCCTTCCAAGAGGTAGGCTGCAGTAATGTCTGGCCTTTCCGTAAAACGAACAAAAGGCATTGGATGAAATCTCTGTTTGAAAAGAAACTCCTCCAAAGACTTATCAGTCATCGTCAGGCCATCGTGTTTGATCTCGTCAAGTCTTTTGCGAATAAGTGAAAGATGCTCCTCACTGGCAGCACCTTTCATATATGTGATTGCCACATCCGTTTTTCCATTTACTGTCGTTGAATGCATTTCAAAACGAAGATCTTCTGTCTTTAATCTTCTTCTTACAAGCGCGGTATTAACGATAATGTTTTCAGTAAAACCGTCCCTTGAACCTCTTATAACCTTTTCGGTGTCGGGTTCCTCAGGATTTCTTCCCGGTGAGCTTCGTAAATCGGCAAGGAAAGCATAGCCATTCGGTAAAATAAAACCGACTAAACCACTTAATATAGATGTAAGTAATGTATCCCGTTCATCCACATCTTCCAATGCGTAGTAAGGGAAATAATTTAAAAACCATTCAGGGTCATCTTTATGGCCCTCTTTTTTGTCGAACCCTTCTTGCATTTCAGCTAATAGAATTGTCAAAAGCTGTCCATCCATAAGTCCGTTAATATAAAACATCATAACTGGCATTTCCCAAAGATGGACTGTTTTTGCGGTTGCATCAAATGTTTCATTCTTGCCAAATTTACTTTCAAACCATTTTTCTGCTTCTTTCAAAGATGTGAATAACTTCGCCATGCTTAGTCCGCCCTCACTTTATTGTCACTTTCATCTTGTTGTGAGCTCATCCATGTCTTTAATTGGGCAAGTATCTTTTTTTCTAATCGGGAAACCTGTACTTGGGAAATGCCGATTCTTTCGGCAATATCACTTTGTGTGTAGTCAAGGTAATACCTCATATAGATGATTGTCTGATCACGTTTATTAAGTTTTGAAACTACATCTCTTAGAGGTATATGATCGAAGAATCTTTCAGAACGATCGTCCCGAAGTTGATCCATCAATGTCAAACTATCTCCTTCGTTTTCATATAGTTGCTCATGAAGAGAAGCAGGATCTCTTAATGCGTCTGAAGCTAAAATCACTTCATCTACAGACACTTCCAATGCCTCTGCAATTTCAGAGACGGACGGCGATTTACCATGGTTTTTAATATAATTATCAGTTGCATGGCGGATTTTAAAACTTAATTCGCGAATCGATCTACTTACTTTCACCATGCCGTCATCCCTTAAGAATCGTTGGATTTCTCCTACAATCATGGGCACAGCATAAGTGGAGAATTTCACGTCATAGGACAAATCAAATTTGTCTATCGATTTCATAAGTCCAATGCATCCGATTTGAAACAGATCTTCAAGATCCGCTCCTCGCGTTGAAAAACGTTGCACGATGGACCAAACTAATCTTGTATTCCCTTCAACCATCATGCGCCTTGCGTCCTTATCCCCCTCCTGGGATTGCTGGATAAGAACTCTCATTTTTTCCTGGGACAAAAGAGCATCTTGTCTTTCAACAGATGTATCCATCGGTCACCTCATTCTGCTTACTTCCGTGACCGGAGAAAACGTTTTCTCAAATCGAACTACCGTCCCATTACCAAGCGTAGATTCTACGGAAAGACTGTCTGAAAAACTTTCCATAATCGTGAATCCCATTCCGGATCTTTCCATTAATGGCTTTGTTGTAAACATGGGCTCCATAGCTTGTTCCACATCAAAAATACCTTCGCCATTGTCCTCGACGGTCATCATAACCTTGTTGTCGTCAATCACGGCATGAATCGTAACCAAACTTTTACCATCACAATTATATCCATGGATAATTGCGTTAGTGACGGCTTCCGAGACAATCGTTTTGAACTCTGAAATTTCTTCAAGTGTCGGATCGAGTGGTGTGATGAAACAAGTCATCGCCATTCTCGCCAACGCTTCATTCTCTTCAATCGCAACGAAAGATAATGTCATTTCATTTCTCATATAAGACCCCTCCGATTTCACCAATTACACTGTCGATTGAGCCATGCCTGATATTGGAACCCAAACCTGAAAAGTTAAAAATCTTTTCCATCGTAGGAGACGGATTTACGATGATGGTTTCCCCATTGAATGGTGCAAGATCGCGCATTCTTCCTAAAATAAGGCCAATCCCCGCGCTATCCATGAATCCAAGCCGGCTTAAATCCCAAACGATTCCCCGTATTTTCCCCGTGAAGATAGAGGAAGATATAGTGGAACGAATCTTGTTTGCTTCAAGATTGTCCAACTCCCCTGCCAACGTTACTACCATAATGCCATCAATTTGTTTAATTTCAGCCATGCTGAATCCCTCCTTTATGCGGAACTATTCAACACGGGAAGTGGAAAACCCTTTTGCTCGACAGAAGTAGTCATACAATTCTTAAATCTCCTATCTTTCGACATTGCGTTCTACCTTAAAAGCCTATCCATTTTAAGGACGGTTTACACATGAAAGGAAATAAATTCTTATAGAATCTTTTGAAACGGATACCAAATAAAAAAACCATTCCTCGAACATTTTTGCTGTTCAAGGAATGGTTTATTTCATTCAGTAATCATTTTCTTAATTAACTCAGGTTTTTCTTGTATGTTATCTGAAACATGAATATGTTTTTGGATCAATTCGATGGATTTTGCTACATTTTCATTATTTGAATGAATAATAGCTAACGGCTCGCCCGCTGTAACAGTATCCCCTATTTTTTTCTCCAAAATAATGCCTACAGCCAAATCGATTTCGTCTTCTTTGGTCGCTCTTCCTGCTCCAAGTAGCATTGCAGCTACACCGATTTCATCTGCTTCCATTTTTGAAATGGTACCGGTAACAAGCGCCGGAACTTCGATTTCGTATTTTGCAGTTGGCAATAACGATGTGTCATGAATAATGCGAGCGTCTCCGCCTTGCGCTTCGATTAACTTGCCGAATAACTCCAAAGCCGAGCCGTCCGCAATGACGGCCTCCAACATTTTCCGAGCCTCTTCAAGCGAATCAGCTTTTTTGCCAGCCACAATCATCTTACTGCCTAAGACAAAACAGAGTTCGGTTAAATCTTCTGGTCCCTGCCCTTTTAGTGTATCAATCGCCTCTTTGATTTCAAGTGCGTTTCCGATTGCAAACCCTAAAGGCTGGCTCATATCGGAAATAACCGCCATCGTATCGCGACCAACCTGATGTCCGATTGATACCATCGAGTGAGCCAAAGCTTCAGCGTCTTCTTGCGTTTTCATAAATGCGCCATCACCTGTTTTGACATCCAAAACAATGGCATCTGCACCTGCAGCAATTTTTTTACTCATAATTGAACTTGCAATTAGCGGGATGCTGTTTACTGTAGCAGTGACATCACGCAATGAATACAGTTTTTTATCCGCAGGAGTCAGATTGCCGCTTTGCCCGATTACGGCAAGCTTAAGATCATTCACCTGTTTGACGAATTGCTCTTCCGTAAGTTCAATATGAAAACCTTCTATAGATTCAAGCTTATCAAGTGTACCGCCAGTATGTCCTAATCCTCTTCCGCTCATTTTGGCTACAGGTACACCACATGCCGCCACTAACGGTACTAAAATAAGAGTTGTCGTATCCCCTACTCCACCTGTGGAGTGCTTATCCACTTTGACACCTTCAATGGCAGATAAATCGATTTGATCGCCTGATTCAACCATCGCCAACGTCAAGTGCCCTTGCTCCTCGGCTGTCATTCCTTTAAAGTATACTGCCATTAAAAATGCACTTGCTTGATAATCCGGAATGGATCCATTTGTATATCCATCGATGAAAAATGTTATCTCATCTTTCGTAAGTGTTTCCCCGTCCCTTTTTTTCTCGATAATGTCAACCATTCTGAACACAGTCATCACACCTTTTCCGTTAATAAACTTAAAAAGCTTTCTCCAAACTGAGGTAGCTTCACGCCAAAGTTATCGGCAATTGTTGCACCAACATCCGAGAATGTATTCCGTAAAGGCAATTCGCCACCCTGTTTAAACAACGGTGAGTAAATAATAAGTGGAACATACTCCCTCGTATGATCAGTTCCGCTATGCACAGGGTCATTCCCGTGATCCGCCGTTATGATTAGCAAGTCGTCATCTTTAAGAGCCTTCATGATTTCTGGAATACGAGCATCAAAATCTTGTAATGCATTTCCGTAACCGATTGGATCTCTGCGGTGGCCATATAAGGCATCGAAATCAACAAGATTTGTAAAGCTTAGCCCATTAAAATCCGATTTCATGACGTCAAGCAATTTATCAACGCCATCCATATTACTTACCGTTCGTACCGCTTCCGTAACACCTTCTTCATTGAAAATGTCGGAAATTTTACCGACTGCAATAACAGATTGACCCACATCTTTCAGTTCATTCATGACGGTTCGATCGAAAGGCTTTAATGCATAGTCATGACGGTTTGTTGTACGTATGAAATTTCCAGGTTCGCCGACAAACGGTCTTGCGATTACCCTTCCAACAAGAAATTCAGGTTTTAACGTAATCTCGCGGGCTATTTCACAAATACGATATTGCTCTTCGATTGGTATGATTCCTTCGTGGGCAGCAATTTGAAGAACGGGATCGGCTGATGTATAGACAATTATTGCACCTGTTTTCATATGTTCTTCACCAAGCTCCTGGATGATTCCGGTTCCACTTGCTGGTTTATTGCCAATAACCTTCCTACCCGTCCTTTGCTCCAACTCTTCAATCAGTTCCCGAGGGAATCCGTTCGGATACACTTTAAATGGTTTATCGATATTAAGCCCCATCATTTCCCAGTGTCCTGTCATTGTATCTTTACCGACTGAGGCTTCTTGCATTTTTCCATAAAGCCCGATTGGATTTGGTTCGACATCGATTCCTTCAATTTCCTTTATATTCGATAAACCCAATTTTCCCATGTTCGGCATCTTCAAGCCGCCCATTCTTTCTCCAATATGTCCAAGTGTATCCGCACCCACATCACCGAAAAGTTCGGCATCCGGGGCTTCTCCGATCCCTACCGAGTCAAGAACTATTAAATGAATACGTTTAAATTGTTGTTTTTCCATATCGATTCCTCCAGTTTGTGTCACTGTATCTTTGAGTCTTCAAGCTCTTGGATGGAACTTTACATAAACATCCTTAAGCCTTGCCTTACTTACATGTGTATAAATCTGTGTTGTTGAAATATCCGCATGGCCAAGCATTTCCTGTACTGCACGGATGTCAGCACCATTTTCAATAAGATGAGTCGCAAAAGAATGACGTAAAATATGCGGCGTCAGTTCTTTTTGTATACCCGCTTTAACAGCATACCCTTTTAATATTTTCCAACAACCTTGCCTTGTCAAGCGGGTCCCCCTCATATTAACAAAAAAGGCATTTGTCCCTTTTGTTTTTGCAATGAATTCAGGACGCGCTTCCTTTAAATATGTAGAACATGCTCTTAATGCACCGCCGCCAAGTGGTATAATCCTTTCCTTACCACCCTTGCCAAATACGCGGACGAATCCCATTGACAAATGGACATCCTCGACATCAAGACCTATTAGTTCACTGACCCGCATTCCAGTACCATAAAGCAATTCCATAAGGGCGACATCTCGTTTCCCTTGAAATTTACTGCTCTCCGGCATTGATATTAGCTTGTCCACTTCTGCAACTGAAAGTACAGATGGTAATTTTTGCTCAAGCTTAGGCATTTCAAGGTGAACGGTCGGATCTTGTGTCGTCACTTTTTCACGTAATAGGAATTGATGAAAAGACCTCACCGAAGATATATGACGAGCTATCGTCCGAGAAGATTTCCCTTCTTCTTTCAATTTATGCAAATGTCGTAAAATGGAAGAACGATCTATTTTGTCAATCGATTCCATACCAATCTTTTCCATTGCATCAATATATTCAACAAGATCCCGTTTATAGGACGAAATTGTGTTTTTGGAAAGTTGCCTTTCTACCTTTAGAAAGTGCATATAATCTTCCAACGCAAATTTTCCATCTTTCATATTAAGCAGGCAAAATCGTTCAAGCCATTCCCTCCCTTACACTTAAATGACAAAAAGGGACAGCATCTCGCCATCCCTCTTTCACTTTTTACTCTCATTGCCTGAAGACTTACAACTTTGACAAACACCATGGAATGTCAACCAGTGGTCCTTAACAGTAAAACCATATCGGCTTTCGACAATTTTCTCCACATCGCCCAATAGATCTTCTTGTATTTCAGCAACTTTACCACATTCAATACAAATAAGATGATGGTGAAATCGTGATGCTCCTTCTTGTCGTAAATCATATCGGGAGACACCGTCACCAAAATTAATCTTGTCAACAATTTTCAATTCTGTCAGCAGTTCCAATGTCCGGTAGACAGTGGCCAAGCCAATTTCTGGTGCCTTCTCTTTAACAAGTAAAAAAACATCTTCAGCACTTAAATGATCTTCTTCGTTTTCAAGAAGGACCAAGACCGTAGCTTCCCGCTGAGGCGTCAACTTATAGCTGGCCCCGTGCAATTGCTTTTTGATCCGTTCAATCCGGCTCTCCATATGACGCCCCCCTCAACACTAAATCCATTATATCAAATGGGCCTTCAGTGTGACAACAGAAAGGGAATATGAAACTATTAAATGAGTTATTTGATAAGAAAATGAAAAATGGTCATTTCTATTAAAAAGATCAATAAACATAGGCCAGCTAAGAAAGGAACCGCTTGTAAGTTCCGTCCTTTCCTTGAAATCCGATTGAAAAATGGGGGACTTAAAACATTGCAGTAAACCAAATAAAGATAGCTAGACACTAGTTGGAACGGGAACCACCAAATTGTATATGCCCATAATTTCATCCCTGAAGAGAGAAGATATGAAGATGATAATCCAAATAAAACGCACTTTACTGCACCGACAAAAAGAATGGCATGTCTTGTTTTACTATTCATCGAAAGAAGAAATGCAACAACGAAAAATATAATTAATGTCAATAAAGGTCTTATAAAACTTCCTTCACTGGACGAGATAACTCTTGGATCGAAAAACCCGATCCAGTTTTCGGATGCAACGACTGGAATTTCTCTAAACAACAATGCCCCGCCGATATAACCGACGGCTAGTACGATAAATAGATGGATAAATGATAAGGAACGGACCATAGGTTTCACCTCCGCATCGTTTCTATAACGTATGCTTGTCCGTTCCTAAATAGCTCATTTATTTAAAAGTATTTTTGCGTAAAGGATCCCAAAAGCTGTTTTGGCATCATAAATCCTTTCATCTATCACCATTTGCTCGGCTTCTTCGAGTGTACATTCTATTATATTAATGAATTCATCCTCATCCCCCATTGCCGGCTTTTCTATTTTATATAATCCTTTCGCAACGAAAATATGAATAATTTCGTTTGCAAAACCAGGTGACGTGGCAAATGACTGAATATAGTTGAAATGATTAGCCCCGTACCCCGTCTCTTCCTCCAATTCACGGAGGGCAGTCACTTCAATATCTTCACCGGGTTCGATCTTGCCAGCGGGGATTTCGATGATGGAACGGTTCAATGCCTTTCTGTATTGCTCAACGAGAACAAGTTTCCCATCTTCTGTAATTGGAATGATGGCAACAGCCCCCGGATGACCAACAAGTTCCCTTTTCGCTTGCTTGCCGTCGGGTAATTCGACTTCTTCAACACGTAGCGATATAATTTTCCCTTCGAACAATACATCGGATGAAATAGTTTTTTCCTCAAAACGATTATTCATTTTGACACACTCCTTTTCTCTTCCCAAGCAACAATTCTTTCCCTATTAACCTCTACATTGTACAGTGAAGTGAAGTGGATGAAAACAATTGTGGAGGTGCTCTGATGAAAAAAAGAGAGATTGGTAAGAGTGGTTTATATGCATCGGAACTTGGACTCGGGTGTATGTCGTTCCCTGACGACTTGGATGAAGTGAAAAACATCGTAGACGCGGCGCTGCACGCGGGCATCAATTTCTTTGATACTGCGGATTTATATGCTGGTGGCAAAAATGAGGCTTTGGTCGGAGAAGCGTTAAAAGGCCGACGTGATGAAATCATCCTTGCGACAAAGGTCGGCAACCGAATGCTTCCTAACGAGGAAGGCTGGCGCTGGGATGCATCGAAGAAATATATAAAAGAGGCTGTAAAAATGAGCTTAAAACGCCTTAAAACGGACTATATCGACCTGTATCAATTGCACGGTGGAACAATGGAGGATAATGTGACTGAAACGATTGAAGCATTCGAGGACTTGAAAAAGGAAGGACTCATCCGGCAATACGGAATTTCTTCGATTCGACCGAATGTCATCAAACGTTTTTTAACAAGCAGCTCCGCCGTATCCGTCATGATGCAATACAGTCTGTTGGATCGCCGGCCTGAGGAATGGTTTCCCATGATTCACGAAGCGGGAGCATCCGTAATCACAAGAGGGACATTGGCAAAGGGATTATTAACGGATGAAGGTGTAGCAAGGGCGGAAAAAATGAACAGCTTTGCTGAATATGGTCCAGAAGATTTAAAGAAGACTGTTCGGAAAGTACATGAATCCACGAATGATGTGCATGCGTCCGCTCTTTCATTCAACTTAAACGAAGATGTTGTTGCTTCCGCGTTAATTGGGGCCAGCTCAACGGATCAACTCCTTGATTCGATTCTCGCTTATGAAAAGTTGGTGGAGCAATCTGAGGTGGACTCCATCACGCAATTGACCGAATCACATCAATACGTGCAGCACCGACCGTAAGTCTGTAACATTATCGAAATAAATCTGTAATGATTAGGAAACTATTTCAAGGGTATCTAACAAGTAGGCAACAATTAAAGATTACACCTTGGAGGAGATTTCAATGAAATTACTAACTGAAGACAAGAAATGGTTAAAACTTGGAGCTGCAACATTCCTATCCGTAGGATTACTCGCAGCATGTGCAGATGGCGAAGACGATACGGACGTAGATATCAATAATCCACCTGCCGATGTAGAAGATGGCACAGATACAAATGTCGATCTTGACGTGGATGATGGTTCTGATACGGACACGGATACGGATGACAGCAAATAATTCAGCAAAAAAGAGACCTCATTCAGGTCTCTTTTTTTACGTAGAAACTCCGAATAGTATACAAACATCATAAATTCAAACCTTTTATCTCGTAATCATTACCAATATTTCAAAAGGGTTAAGTCCACCTAAAAACCGTTTATTCTTTTCAACTTCGGCTATATATGGACTGTAGGCCACTACAAAAATATCAAACTAAAAGGAGAGATATTACAATGGCTAAAAACAACAATAATAATAACAATCGTGGAAAAATGTCGTTAGAGGAAGCTGGACGTAAAGGCGGAGAAGCTACTGCAAAGAATCATAACAGGGATTTCTATGAAGAGATTGGGCGTAAGGGTGGAGAGGCCACAGCCGAAAACCATGATAGGGGTTTCTACGAAGAGATCGGGCGTAAAGGTGGAGAAGCTACCGCTCGAAATCATGACAGAGATTTCTATGAAGAAATCGGACGTAAAGGCGGAGAAGCCCGTGCTCAACAAAATGAAAACAATAATAACGGCCGTTAAATAGCAAAACACAAATAGTTTACAGGCCTAAACAGCCGGAAGAGTTTAGCATTACCTCTTCCGGATGTTTTTTTGTATAGCTCATGCAGTTATTCCAGTAACGTCTAATTCCAATACAATCGGGCAATGATCGCTTCCCATTATATGTGGGTGGATATCAGCAGTTTTCAATAAGTGATTTAAACGCTCGGAAACGATGAAATAATCAATGCGCCAACCGATGTTTCTCTCCCTTACATTTCTCATATAGGACCACCAAGTATAGGCATGTTCAACTTCTGGATTTAAATGACGGAACGTGTCGATGAAGCCCGCATTTAATAATGCAGTCATTTCCCCTCTTTCTTCATCGGTAAAGCCGGAGTTCCCAACATTCGTTTTAAAATTACGGATATCGATGTTTTGATGAGCAACATTTAAATCTCCACAGAAAATGACTGGTTTTACTTGATTCAGCTGAATTAAGTAGTCTCTCATTCTTGCTTCCCAGTCCATTCTGAAAGGAAGCCGGGCCAAATCCCTTTGTGCGTTTGGTGCGTAGACATTTACTAAGTAGAACTGTGGGAATTCCAATGTTAGAATTCGTCCTTCATCTTCTGTATCCAAATCGCCTACTCCATATTTGACGCTTAGTGGCTTTTCTTTTGTGAAAACTGCCGTACCTGAATAGCCTTTTTTCAATGCATAGTTCCAATACTGGTGGTACCCCTCCAGCTCGAGCTCGATTTGTCCGCTTTGCAATTTTGTTTCTTGAATGCAGAAAATGTCTGCGTCCTGTTCTCCGAAATAATCGAGAAAGCCTTTCTTGACACAGGCTCTTAATCCATTAACATTCCACGAGATCAATTTCATGATAAAAACTCCTTCATTAAACACTACATTTCATTGTACTAAAAAAGAGAGTGTCCTGAAAGAATAATAGCGGTAAGATGATTTGCTTTGGACGCATTGGAATTCTCGTTCTTCGATGAAAAGTTCTCGTTTACGTATCCAGAGTTCTCGTTCCTCATTGGAAAGTTCTCATTACCACTCCTGAATTTCTCGTTCTCCATTAAAAAGTTCTCATTTACCAAATGCTACACAAAAAAATGCTGTCCAGACTATTTCCTGGACAGCTTCTTTACAAGTTCTATTATTTTGCGTTAAATGCAACTGCGATTTTCGCACCAACCACAGCGTTATTTTTAACTAAAGCGATATTCGCTTCAAGGCTACGGCCTTCTGTAAGATCTTTCACTTTACCTAACATGAATGGTGTAACGTCTTTTCCTGCAATGTTTTGCTCTTCTGCTTCTTTAAGCGCCGTATTAATGATACCGTCGATGAACGACTTTTCCATAGCATCTGCTACTGGAATTGGATTAGCGATAACTGCGCCGCCTTTTAAGCCAAGGTCCCATTTCACACGAAGAATGTCAGCAACTGTCTCTGGGTTGTCCACGCGGATGTTAAGTTTGAAATCACTTTCACGCGTAAAGAATGCCGGAAGGACATCCGTGCCGTAACCAACGACTGGTACACCATTCGTTTCCAAATATTCGAGTGTCAATCCGAGATCAAGGATTGATTTCGCACCGGCACAAATGACAGCAACATCTGTTTGCGCAAGCTCTTCCAAGTCAGCAGAAATATCCATTGTCGTCTCAGCTCCACGGTGGACGCCGCCGATTCCGCCAGTTACGAAAATTTTAATGTCCGCAAGAGCTGCAGCAATCATTGTAGTCGCAACTGTTGTCGCTCCAAGTTGTTTTGTTGCAAGTAGATACGCAAGGTCACGTCTTGATGCTTTTGCAACTCCTTGACTATTACCGAACATTTCAAGTTCATCATCTGAAAGACCGATTTTGATCTTCCCGTCAATAAGGGCAATTGTTGCAGGAACTGCACCGTTGTCGCGGATGATTTGCTCTACTTCGCGTGCAGTTTGCACGTTTTGCGGATAAGGCATACCGTGTGAGATGATTGTAGATTCTAATGCAACTACCGGTTTTCCTGCAGCAAACGCCTCTTGTACTTCGTTTGAATACTCTAGATATTGTTTCATGATAATTCCTCCAATTCTTTTTTAAGAAGTTCTCTGTTCAATTCTGGTCTTACTGTAAAGGGGCTCTCTAGTGTTTTTGCCGCATTCATTAATCCCATACGGATATTGTCTTCCAAAGAACCTTCCACTAAATGTCCATGAAGCAATCCTGAGACAAACGCATCCCCTGCCCCGGTCACATCTTCTACATGCACATTTTGCACGGCAGGGAAACGGATTGGTTCCCCCCCAGATGCAGCCGCCATGATTCCTCTCGATCCGGCTGTGACAACAACATTTTCAGCACCAAATTTTAGTAATTCCTGGACAGCTTTCTTCCAGTCCGCTTCATTGTCGATTGTTAGACCTGTATAAGTCTCTGCTTCATCCTGATTGCAGATGAACCATGTCACTCCTTTTAGGTCACTCGGCATCCTATTCATCTTTGGTGAAGAAACGGGAATGATTACAAGTTGGTTTCCTTTTTGACTTGCTAAGTTTTTAATATAATCGACAGATTCTTTTGGACAGTTTAAATCAATGATGATCATAGATGCGTTTGAGATGACCCTCGATTTTTCCTCTAAGTAGACAGTATTCAGCGAATCATAGATTTCCATATTCGCTAAAGCGATGACAAGTTCTCCCGTCGGATCCAAAACTGCTGAGTAGGAGCCCGTTGATTTACCAATCAATTGGCCTACATCCGAAACGTCCATATAGGACGAGGATACCCTCGAAATTACATCCCAGTCACTATCATTTCCAGCAACCGTCAAAAGTCTGACATGATGCTGTAGGCGACCTAAGTTTTCAGCAATGTTTCGAGCTACTCCTCCGACAGAAACAGTCATCGAAGCAGGATTGGAAGTTCCAAGTTTAGTTTCTTCATTTAAATGGAATTTCCTATCTATATTTGCACCGCCAATACAGATAATTTCCTTTTCTTCTGGGATAATATATGCTCGACCCGAAATCTTCCCCTGTTTAATCAAACCGGAAATGAGATTTGCTAACGTTGGTCTTGACATGCTAAGGGCATCAGCCATTTCTTGTTGCGATAAATAAGGGTTGACTCGAATTAAGTCAAGAACAGCCCTTTCCTTTTCATTCAATTCCATCACCCTTTAAACATTTGTTTTTATTATAAACTTTTGTTTTATATATTTCAAGAAAAAGTTTGATCGACACTATATAAAGATAAGTCAATGTCTACAGTATGCCCAAGGGCCATGTTAGCTAACTGCTTTCCAAGGTATGGACCGACAGTTAACCCTGATGCACCTAAACCATTAGCAAATAGTAGCTCGGGATGTCCGGGCACTTCACCGATTATCGGCAAAAATCCTGGCGTAAACGGCCGTAAACCAACCCGTACTTCTTCAAATGTCGCTTCTGCCAAACCCGGCACAACTTTCATCGCCTTATCTAAAACTTCATACATTCCACCCGCTGTAGGTTCAAAAATGTTACGGGCCTCATCTTCATGTGTAGCGCCAACTATAATTTTCCCGTCATCTGACGGCACGATATATTGGTCGGTGGGTGGCATGACGACTGGCCATTCTGATGTATCTTGAATCGGCAACCGCAAATGAACGATTTGTGCCTTCTGTCCAGTCACCGATACATTTAACCCAAGTGGTTCCAACAGGTTACCAGCCCACACTCCAGCAGTAATGATCACTTTAGATGCTTTAATTAATTCCCCATCCACTATGATGCCATCTACTTTATTTCCCTCTGTAGTCAGTTTCGCAGAGCCAAACCTCACCGATGCTCCATGCTTTCTTGAAGCATTGATAAGTGCATCCCTCAATGCTCTCCCATCGACCCGTGCAGCTCCCTCTACAAAGATTGATGAAAATCCTTCCGATAATGGCGGAAATAGATTTGTCGTCAATGTTTCATTCAACAGTTTGACTTCTCCGATTTCCGGTGCTTCTGTCCTTCTTTTTAGTGCTCGCTCTTGTATCTTCTCAAGCTTACCCATTTCACTATGTAAACTAATCGCGCCTACCCTTCGGTACCCCGTTTTAGTCTCGCCGTCTTCCTCCAACTGTTTTATCAATTCCGGATAATAGGATGCTCCTCCTTTTGCCAAAGCATACCAGGCTTTATTTCTTCGTTGCGAAATCCAAGGGCAAATGATCCCTGCTGCGGCATCTGTTGCCTGTCCTTTATCCTTTCGATCGACAAGTATTACTTCCGATCCCGTTCTCGCCAAAAAGTAAGCAGTTGACGCACCTAAGATTCCCCCACCGATTATGATGAAACGTTCCATATTAAACACCTTTTCTCTTTTTAGGTATAGTGTACAAGCTAAAATTCATACATACAAACATAGTCGAAATGAAACCGTTTTCATAATTGAAATAATAATGAAATAATTCCAATCTTTATTTTCTTTTCGAAAAGAAGTATAATTATTCTTATTAATTAGTACATAACAAAAAACTAAAACGAGGAGATTTGATCGGCATGAGAAATTTACCCATCCAGACTATACTGAGCGATTCAAGAAAAGAGAAGCCGAATCCAGAGACACTTGTTTTCGGTAGAAGTTTTACCGATCATATGTTCACCGCGGAGTATGATGAAGGGATAGGATGGCATAGTCATCGAATTGTACCATATGCCCCTGTCACTTTGGATCCTGCTGCAATTGTTTTCCACTACGGTCAAACAGTTTTTGAAGGTTTAAAAGCGTATCGGTCAAGTGATGGAACGGTAAGGCTTTTCCGTCCTGAAGAGAATATGAAAAGGATGAACCAATCATTAGACCGCCTATGCATGCCTAAAATTGATGAAGAAATGGCATTACAAGCGCTAACTGAACTTATCCAAATTGAAAAGGATTGGATTCCTACCCTAAAAGGCACTTCACTATATATCAGGCCATTTGTGATAGCAAATGAGGCTTTTCTTGGAGTTGCTCCATCTAAAAAGTATCAATTCTTCATTATTCTATCCCCAGTAGGCTCATATTATAAAGAGGGCATTCACCCTATTAAGATTCTTGTTGAGAATGAATTCGTCAGAGCAGTAAAAGGCGGTACGGGCGGGGCAAAAACTGCTGGGAATTATGCATCCGGATTAAAAGCCCAAGAAGTTGCAAATGAACGCGGGCTTTCCCAAGTTCTTTGGCTGGATGGAGTTGAACGTAAATATATCGAGGAAGTCGGCAGTATGAATATCTTCTTTAAAATAGATGGGGAAGTTGTTACCCCTGCCATCAATGGCAGTATCCTTGAAGGTATTACCCGTAAATCGATTCTTCACTTGCTCCATCATTGGAATATCCCGGTTGCAGAGAGAAAAGTTTCAATAGAGGAAATCCAGGAAGCTTTTGAAGCAGGAAAGCTTGAAGAGGTATTCGGAACAGGAACTGCGGCCGTCATTTCACCTGTTGGAGAATTGAATTGGGACGGTTATAAAATGGTCGTAAACGATGGAAAAACTGGCCCCTTGGCAAGGCAGCTATTCAATACGTTAACAAATATTCAAACCGGACTTGCAGAGGATCCCTTTGACTGGGTCTTGGAATTGAAAAACGAGTTGGCTAAGCTCGCATAAAAAAGGCAGAGAGGAAATTGCACAATTCCTCTCTGCCAATTTCTATAGGCTTACAATCTATGCGATCTTTTGATATCGATTCAATAAAATATCAAGTTCTTGGCTACAGGCGACCACTTCAGGATGTGTCAGTCCACGATTTTTTGCTTTTTCTACCATCTCGGTCCTTTTGATGAAAATCATTACAGATAAAATCTGTTTATCAATCAATCCCATTTGCAACTAATCCTCCATCAATTTATTATCCTTGCTCATCATAATTGACTTTCACTGAAAAAAATGTCGGATTATGTAACGACAATCGAAAGTTTAGACACTTGTCATAAATCTGTCACAATTAAAAAGGATAGGCATGTATATTTTAATACATACCCATCCTTATAGGATATAAACTTATATTTGACGAATTATCTTGCTTCAGGGAACATACGATTAATGCTTGTCGTCACTTCTTCAAAGAAGCCTGCCACAGGATGACCAGCCCGTATTTGATTTCCATATTCCGTAAAACTTTGTGCCACTTCTGGATTAAAGGAAATGTACACATTATTGAAATCAGTACGAACTTTCCTTACTTCATCCGCAATCTTGGTCTTTAATGCCTCATCTTCTTTTACACCCTTCTTCAAGACAACTCCAATATACGCGTTGCGGTTAGTCACTAATACATTGGAACTTTCCACTTCTTTAAGCGCAGTGATTTTATCTGCAACATCGTCAGCAACTTCGACATTCGTCTCTCCGGTTGTGTTGTTCACAGTACCGTTATTGTTAGTACCGTTATTGTTCATAGTACCGTTATTATTTAATGTACCGTTTGTTCCTGCAGCGCTCTCTCCAGTCCTATTTACGTCATTGGCAGCATTGTTATCCGTTGTAGTCTTAGGATTATTTGTTCCGCATCCAATTAATAAAACCGTCAAAACCAAAGATAATGGAACCAAAGCTATTTTTCTCATCGTTAATCACTCCTTATTTTTTCTTTCAACTGTATGATGTGTAAAATACGCTTTTCTATTCACAAAAAAAAAAAACGGATGACAAACCCATCCGTTTTCAGTAAAAAATCATTAAAATTTCGAACCACTATCTCCATATTCGTCCAAAAGTTCCGCAAAAGATTTATTCTTTTCCCGCTCTAATTTTTCTTTTCGTATTTTTTCGAGACGCTCTTCTTCCTTCGCCTGTGCACTTGCCAACAACTCTTTTTTCGCCTCTTTTAATTTATCTACAATATCATTATCGAGTGAATCCATAAGAGTTGCCTTTTCGTTCTCTTGCTTTTTCGGCGAAAGCTGTTTCTTCGTTTTTTTCTTTGCCATACGGTTCACCTTCTTTCTTTATGGAAGTTGAACGATTGTGGCCACACCTTGTCCCCCACCGATGCATAGTGTAGCAAGGCCGGTTTTTGCCTCACGACGCTTCATTTCATGCAGCAATGTGACGAGAATTCTTGCCCCACTTGCCCCAATTGGGTGTCCAAGGGCGATTGCACCACCATTGACATTCAATTTTTCTTTATCAAATTGAAGTTCGCGATCTACCGCAAGTGATTGAGCGGCAAATGCTTCATTTGCCTCAATCAAGTCTATATCCGCCAATTCCAATCCTGATTTTTCTAATACATTTTTCACAGCTTGCACAGGTCCAATACCCATAACAGCTGGATCCACGCCCGCATTAGCATTTGCTTTGATGATTGCCAAAGGCTCAACACCAAGTTCTTCTGCTTTCTTCTTTGACATGATGACGAATGCCGCTGCACCATCATTTATGCCGGATGCATTACCTGCTGTTACACTGCCATCCTTTTTGAATGCCGGACGTAATTTCGCAAGCTTCTCAACTGTAGTGCCGCCTTTCACATACTCGTCTGTATCAAAGACCATTGGATCGCCTTTACGTTGAGGTATTTCAACTGGAACAATTTCTTCTTTGAACTTTCCACTTTCAATTGCCACTATAGCTTTTTCCTGTGAAGCAGCCGAAAACGCATCTTGTTCTTCCCTCGTTAAAGAATAGCGTTCACATAAATTTTCCGCAGTAATGCCCATATGATAATCGTTGAAGGCACACCAGAGTCCGTCAGAAATCATACTGTCGATAACTTTTTGGTCACCCATTTTAAACCCATCCCGTGCATTTTGGAGTAAAAATGGGGCTTGGCTCATATTTTCCATTCCACCCGCAACTACAATATCCGCGTCACCCGCGATAATTGCCTGTCTTGCGAGATGCACGGCTTTCAATCCTGAACCGCATACTTTATTGATCGTCAATGCGGGCACAGTTTCCGGTAGACCAGCTTTAATAGCTGCTTGGCGTGCTGGATTTTGACCAAGGCCAGACTGTAGGACATTACCCATGATCACTTCATCAATATCTTCTGCTTTAACACCTGAACGCGAAAGAGCTTCCTTAATAACAATTCCGCCAAGCTCAGTAGCAGATACATTTTTCAAGGATCCCAAAAACGAACCAATTGCTGTGCGCACTGCACTGACGATTACGACTTCATTCGACAAAACGATTCCCCCTATCATTTGATGACGCTTTCAAATTCCCAAAAATGTCTTCATTCTGAATTGCCCTTTATTGCATCCCTTCAGTACAATAGAAGTAGGAGGGATGATATGTTCATTTTACCAAAGAACGTTACAATTATCGAGGTTGGACCGCGGGATGGTCTTCAAAATGAAAAGAAACATGTGGAAGAAACTGAGAAAATAGGATTCATCCACGCACTTCAAGAGTCTGGAATTACAGAAATGGAACTCACTTCATTCGTCTCGCCGAAATGGGTACCACAAATGGCGGATGCTAAAAATATTGTAGGTAAATCTAATAAAGTCGGTCGTCAGTTTGTCCTCGCACCAAATGAAAAAGGTGCTGAACTTGCTATGGAAGCCGGTGCAAAAAGTATCGCAGTCTTTGTGGGAGTTAGCAATACTTTCAATCAAAAAAATATTAACCGGACAACTGAGGAAAGCATGGATGCACTTGAACCAGTTATCGATCGGTTGAAAAACGAAGGTGTTTTCGTGAGGGCATGTATTTCGACCGCATTTTATTGTCCGTATGAAGGGAAGATTAATAAAGAGGATGTTATCAATTTATGCCGACGGTTCGTTTCAATGGGAGTAGATGAATTAAGTGTTGCGGACACAATTGGAATGGCTAACCCTGTCGAAAGCTACGAATTATTCAACCAGCTTAATGAGGAATTGAATGGTAAAGTTCTGTTAACCGCCCATTTTCATGATACGCGTAAAATGGCACTTGCCAATATTTTTGCAGCATTGCAAGCAGGCATTGACCGGTTCGATACTTCTGCCGGTGGCCTTGGTGGTTGCCCTTTCGCACCAGGCGCAACGGGGAATATCGCGACTGAAGACGTCGTGAACATGTTAGAAGCAATTGGCATAAAAACAGGAATCGACGTTGAAAAAGTATGTCAGGCTGTTGAAAAAATCGCTCCACATGTTTCACAACCGATTGAAACAGGTATGTACAGATTATACAAAAACCGCGATTTTTAGAGGAGTTGAATTAAATTGAAACGGCGCTTCCTTTATTTAACAGGTATTATAGGAAGCATTTATACCGCAATTCTCACAGTTTTAGGCTTTTATGCAACAAGTAGATTGATGTACATGAAATTGAAGGATACTGATGTAATCATTAAACGCGAAATCATTGCAAAGCGTTTTGACGAACAATGGTATGAAACTGTGCGAAAAGAAAACTTTTGGGTAAATTCTCCGAATGGATATCAGCTTCGAGCGGTTTTTTTGCAACCTTTGGATACAACAAGAACAATGATCATTTGCCATGGCGTAACGGAGAATAAGATTAACTCGGTAAAATATGCGAGATTATTCGAGCGGTTAGGATTCAATTCTGTTGTCTACGACCACCGACGCCATGGCGATTCCGGTGGAAAGACAACAAGTTTTGGCTTTTATGAGAAAGTCGATCTAAACGCTGTCGTTACGGAAGTTCGGAATCGTATCGGAAGCCGGGCACTCCTTGGAATCCACGGAGAGTCAATGGGTGCTGCGACAACGATTTTATATGGGGGCGATTTTGAAGGCGAAGCCGATTTTTATATTGTCGATTGCCCGTTCTCTGATTTATCCGAACAGGTTCTTCATATTTTGCGAACAAGCACACCCCTACGTTCATCGATGACACTGCGTGCTGCTAACCTCATCTTGAAATTCAGGGACGGCTACACTACAAATCTGATCTCACCTCGAGAAGCAATCACGAATATTTCACTTCCAATGCTTTTCATCCACAGCATAGAAGACGAGTTCATCTTGCCTGAAATGACAAAGGAACTGTTCGGATTGAAAAAGGATAAAAAGATGATGAAACTGTTCCCAAAAGGGGCTCACGCAAAATCATTCAACGAAAATCCTGAGGAATACGAAAAAGTCGTGATTCAGTTCTTACATGAGTTTGGATTTACTTCATAGAAATTGCAAAAGACCCTTTCTTTCAGGAGTTATTGAAAAAAGGGTTTTTTTGTGGTCTTTTTTAGCACGTCTTATGATATGGCTATCACTAAATCTGCAATGCTGACGGGTTTTACTTTGTCCATATAATATTTTTCTCCCTGCCAGTATCTTTCCGTATACTTTTTCAATCTCTCTTGGTAATTTCCGATATACGAATCGCGATTTAATACCCTTTCTTTTCGTATTTCGTGAGGGCAATCTATAAAGATAACAAAATCAAAAAAGCTCCTCCACTCCTCCCTTTGCAGGAAGATGCCTTCTATGATCACTATACTGTCCGGTATTATTTTGATGTGACTGGCAGAAAAAGAATCATTGAATTTATCATAGAACTGTAAAAGTGTATAATCATGTGAATGCAAAGGTTCAAGCAAGTTTGTTCTGATTCCAGAAAGATCCCATTGCATGTAATAATACTCATACCATTCGTCTTGCCCGGTTTGATAACGTTTGTTCTTTTCAACAATATGATTATCAAGATGTAATGTAAGTAATTTACAGTTTTTACGTTTTAACTCCTGCACAATCTTCGTGGAAAAGGTAGTTTTACCGGCCCCACCCATTCCATCTACCCCGACAATAAAAGGTCGTTCTTTAAAGGAACGATTAAGAAACATTGAATATAAAATTTCTGCCGTCTCTTTACTACACATTGTTTTCATTTCAACTTTTCACCTGTTTCGTCTATTTTGAAAGACCAACAATTTCTTTTATAACAGAACCAACTTCATCACTATCTTTAATTACGAATAAAAAATCCGCTTCCCCTTCTTCCGGGTCCACAACATCTTCCAATTGAGATTCTTTCTGCTGCCTCAACAGTACTTCCTTAAAAGTAGTGTAATTACCTCTAAATATGTTTGTACTACGTTGACTATTGGCAATTCGTTCAAAAAGAATTTCATCCGGAATATCGAAATGGACTAAGATGCGGACAAATTCATCTTTAGGATATATTTCTTCCAATAAGTACCTTCTTCCTTTTCGATTTGCATTACTTGCAATGATATGGAAATCAGTATGTTCCTTTGCGTAATCAACGATTAACTTTGAAATGGAATGCTTAAGCGTATTAGGAACTGATTTAGGTTGCAACTTTTTATAATGCAAATTAATAAATTCAGCGTGGTTGTCTTGGTCCATAACAAAGGAGTTGTCCAACGCTCTTTCCAAATCCCTTGCAAATGTACTTTTTCCACTGTGTGTCTTTCCAACAGTAATAATCGCTAACCTTTTCACATGACCACCCCATTGCTAAACAAGGGCACACTACCCCTGTTAATATATTCCTATGATAGCATGAAAGTAGAATCAATTTTTGAATAATTTAACGGAGTCAATATCTATACCTATCTACAAGGAATACTGAACCACAAAAAAGCAATCCCAAACGGAATTGCTTTCCAAGCCCATACTATAAATACAGGTTGCTCACACTTCAAACGCTGTAAAACTTCCTTCGTCATCAAAATCTTTAACTGTGATTAGCCTATCGCTGAACTGTTCCACAGTATTACTGTTGTTTCCTATGATCAGGGAAAGTACATTGAAGGCCTTCTCTCTTTTCACCTTATTGAATAATTTAAGGAATGTATCCGTTACTCGATCTTCTCCATCTGTGATAAAAACGATATCAGCTTGTTTAAAACGACTTTTACTTATTACACGCACTGCAGCATCCAGTGCATGTGCAAAATTAGTTCCTCCTCCTAAAAATGTCCGTGCAAGTCTAACCATTTGAGAAGTTGCTATTTTCCCTTTTCTGTATTCAAAGATTTGAGTAGTCGAAGAGAATAATACCAAGCAAAAATCTCTTTTTTGCTTCTTTGCAATTGACATTAGAGCTAATGCAAACCCTTTTGATTTGGTGTCAAGGCCGCTCATACTGTCGGATTGATCAAGACAAAGTACAATTGGACCCTTTTTCAAATCCTCACAACCAATAATTTCAAATTGCATCGTTTCGCTTTCCGCAAAGCGACGAAGGAAATCCATTTTCGTCAGCCGATGCGCAAAGAAGCTTAATTCAACTGGAAGCAAATTTTCAATGTCGTTTCCAATAGTCACTCCTTTTCTTTCTACAGATTGGTCTTGTTTTGTCTTTTGTTTTTTCTGTGCAATCTGTTTGAATCGACCGGCCCAATCAGCTATTTCTCTCATCTTTTTTGAAGATGCAAGTTTCTCTGCTAATATGATCTGATCGCGTAAAGGCACTTTCTTTAATGTTGTTTCAGCATTACCAGCACTTATGCCACATAACAATGATTTTAAGCCATCATTTACTTGCTTCGATTCTTTTCGGGCTTGCTCCATCGACTGAAGGAAACTATCGCTATTACTTTGAATCGTCTGCTGTAATTTGGCATTAAATTCACTCATTGCATCGGCAAGTTTTTTCTGGTGAACATCTTGAATTTGCTTTTTTTGTGGTTTTCTTAATAATAGTTGAACATGTCGCACTTGTTCTTGAAGATTTTTGTCCTCTTTTAGTTTCTGATTCAACCAATCATTTATCATTTCTCCGAATTTTATTGTACTGATGGCAGATGCTAAATCATTTAATCGTGTAAAATTCCTGAAATAAGTAAAGTATTCATCCGTCATAACGACTTTCATAAATGATTTATTTACCAAAAGAATGTCATCAATCTTATTAACGCTTATTTCCGGTTTCATCTTAAACTGGGAAGCCCATATATCACTCAGCAATGGTTCAAAAGTAGGTAATATAGCCTCATCTCTTAACTGTTGTAGCCTTTGTGACATTTCAAGAATCTCCTTGAAACGTCTTCTATCGAATGTATCCGTATTCAACACTGAACTGTTCTCTTCATAGATCCTTCTCACTCTGGCACGCCCTTCACATTCTGTAAAATATACCAGATGACTCCTCTATTTCATTTTTGACGTGTAACGCATCAAAAAACATCGGCTCTAATACTGAGTTAAGGATTTCTTGCTGAATCGATTTCACTTTAACAAGCATGGCATCAATTTCTACATCCCGACCCTGTTGACTCATTTTAAGCCTGTTCAAATCCCTCTCCAATGCCTTCATTTTTTGTGTCGCTTCCATTCCAGCTTCTACCGAATTATCATGCTTTATAGCATTGTACACATCACTCACTTCACTTTGTATTGAATCAAGCTTTTGAATAACATTATCTTGAGCATGTCTACGAACAATGAAAGACACTGTATCTTTTTGGTCAATTGTTTCCCAAACAACATTTTCAAGGATAACAATGTCCTCTACCCTCACGACATTTCTATTACGAATCAACGCTCGAGCCTTCAGAATGCTTAATGACTGTTTAAACCGTCGATCTGACGGTCGTATCCCCTCATCCCGCAACTCTTTTCTTATTTTTGAAATAGCCTTGAATACTTCATCCGGGATGATTACCGTATCTGATAAAGTTTGAAAATGTTTCAAGTTCTCCATTGTTATGGTTGGTATTTGCACATTTTGTCCAGCATTTTTCATCATAGAAATAAAATTCGAATCATCCACTATATATTCCACTTCAAAGCGTAGCAGAAAACGGTCGAATAACGCTTCAAGTCCTTCTCCTTCTTCCGGGTATTCATTTGAAGCACCTATTACTGATATCAAAGGGACATTAACGGGAGACCCGTCATTGTAAAAAAACCTTTCATTAATGATTGTCAGTAAACTATTTAAAATAGCGCTGTTTGCCTTGAAAATTTCATCTAAAAAAACTATATTTGCCTCAGGCATTTTTGCTTCCGTATTCCGCTTATATACACCCTGTTCCAGATCCTTCAACGATAAGGGGCCAAATAACTCCTCCGGTGTGCTAAACCTGGTTAGTAGCCATTGAAAATAGTGTGAGCCCTGTATTATTTTCGCGAATTCTATCGCTAATGCAGATTTTGCAGTACCTGAAGGGCCAACCATGAGTACATGTTGTCGAGATAATAAAGCAATCAGAATTGCTTCAACCTCGGCTTCGCGCTCATAAAATTTCGCATTTAACGCGTCCTTAATTTCTTTTAATTTCGAGAAGCTGTTCTCCATTAACCACTACTCCTTTAACTTACCGATGTGTTTCCATTAAGCTTTTCCATCTCTATCATCTGTTATTCTGCTGCTTATACCTGTTAATTCCCCTTCTCTGATTAATAATTGCTGCAGAGGGTACTATATCTTCATAAACATTAACGAGGTGATGTAATGAAACAGAATGAAATTGAAACATTAAGAGAGTTAATCAAAGACGTGGACATTGCAATGCTTACAACACAATCTGAAGAAGGGCTTATTTCCCGTCCGATGAAAACACAAGAAGTAGAATTTGATGGCGACTTATGGTTTTTTACAAAGAAAGAGACAGATAAGTATAAGGAAATATTACATGATAAAGATGTGAATGTGGCATACGCAGGTAAATCCTACGTTTCCGTCCGTGGACGAGCGGAAATCATTGATGATCTTAACAAGAAAAAAGAATTATGGAACAAAGCATATGAGAAATTCATGCAAACCACGTATGATGATTCTGACCTTGTCTTAATAAAGGTAAAAGCTGAAGCCGCTGAATATTGGGAAACCGGAAACTTCACAAAGAAAATCTCCTTTTTCTTTAAACGAATGACAGGGCAAAATGCCGAATCGACAAATATCAATGAAACGCTGAAGTTAAATGACTAAAAGCAAAATGGGTTGTCTGGTAATGAGACAACCCATTTTGCTTTTAGCATATACTGAGTAATGTTTGAGTGACCTCGAATTGACATGAAAAACAATAATAGAAGTGGGTGTCTTAATGCGTTTATGGCATGAGGATTTGATCTCAAAACTTCCAAGGCAACAATTGCTTGGACAACATCGGGAGTGCTGCGCTTTAAGAGGATTGGGGTGGAAAAAGAAACATGCTACAGTAGATTATGTATTCGAATATCCCCCGTTTAAACTATATCATTACCATATGAAAGTAATGAAAGAAATGAAACGAAGAGGCTATCAAAATGATCGAAAATGGGAAGATCCCGCATACCGAGGAAAAAACTGCCCCGCATACGATGAACTAATTGAGTGTCCAGATGATACACTTAAATACCCTGAACATGATGGAAATTACCTAACTGAATGTCTTGAAAACTTAGCCGGTAAAGGTATATATATTCCACAATGAATTTGTTAGATATACAATCAATAACGATGCAAGCGATAACGGATCACTCAAACGTCAGTATTTACTAAATTACAAAAAAAGTAAAAAAGACCTTTTATTCGTTTAGAAAAAGGTCTTTTTGTGTCGATTATTTTTTATCATTCATTTTGTTCATCTGATTCATCATCTGGTTAATCTTCTTTTGTGAAGGTTTTTGTCCCATTTGCATCAAAACGTTGAGATGATTGGATTTACACCAACCATACCAACTACTTTTTCTAGTGAGAAAAATATACCACTATCTATCAATTTGTCGAGTATATAATTGGGTACATTTAGTATGTGTTTAATCTTTCTCCCACTTTCAAGAACTTCGTCCATGTTAGAAGCAGAAAAAACGGGTCTGGTCGATTAGTTCAAGAAGCTTGTCAAGTCAGATTCCTTTGCCCCCTATATAGATGGGAGGGGTCAAAAAGGATACTCAAAATTGAATTTTTTTATAAATAGATATAAATACCTATTTTAAAGAAGTAACGATATTTAAAGTAAAAAAATCGGTTTCGGGAATATTTAATGGATAATTAAAAAAGCGGAAGAATGTCTTCGAACTTATTGGAGCGGAAGGCGGCGACTCCTGTGGAATTAGCGTCAGCCTGAAGCGGAAATCAACTGTTTTTCAGATTTTCTAATTAGTCTTCTACAACAAAAAAACCACCTCTACTGATTTATATTTCATCAGTAAAAGTGGTTTTCATTTCGTTTGATATACGTAAAGATCGCCTGTTATTTGTATGCCCTGGTTCAATGAACTAGCTGTCCCTAAGAAAAAACAGCGTAGGCGCCTTTCAAGTGGAAGAATTCCACAAAGCGGGGTATTATCATTATTTTTCTCCCAAAAGAGTTGAAATTGGATAAATTTCCCCTTTTTCAGGTAAGAATGTTTGATTTGGACCTTGCAACAATTCGGGTGTAAAACCATGTAACGGAATGGTCACTTTTGCTTGCATAGCATCTGCTAGCCATTTTATTTGTGCAGCAGCTGCATGACCAGATACGCCTAATACAACGAGCTCCATACCAAGTTTCTCAATCCACTCCAACAACTCAGCATACACGGGATCAAAGCTTCCTAGTGGCACGCCATTCGAGTGAACGTACGTGGCACCTTTTACAGGTAGGTCCAATAAAGTCATCATATGATGATAAGAAGATTGAAGCCACACTTGCGAAAACTCGCTATTCAATTCCGCTACTGTTATCGGCTGAATTGCGTGGATTTGGTTGCTGATTTTTGAATCGTATCGTTCATCCAGTAAATAACGTACATGTGGTGCTTCCAGTTTGTAGGCCTGCACCAAATAAGCTGTTTCAGGTTCGAAGACAATCGTTTTTCCTTTTTGCCTTGCAGCTTCGATCAATATTTCCAAACGCTTCAAGTTTCGATGATAAATATTGAAAACTAAAGGAGACTTAATTTCTAGTAAACCTGCTGTTAACTTGTCCGCTTCACTTTGAATGACAGGATTAATATCAAGAAATTCCTCTTGCACATTGGTCGTCTCAATAATTAATAGATCTGGAGATCCTGCAATCGTTGGTAAGTTTGCCGTATCTACATCGGCTTCATGTAAACGTACATCACCAGTGTAGACAATCGTTGTATCAGGTGTTGTAATCCGCATTGCGGAAGCACCTGGTGCATCGTGATTGACCGGGAAAAACTCGACTTGTATATGCTCAGAAACGAATAGTGCCTGATGAAATGGAACACTTTTTACTTGTTTCGCCACATCTACATTAGGCTCTTCACCAATTGTATGCAAATGTTCGTATAAGGTTTTGCTACCCTCACTCATGATTATTGGTACATCTGGGTGTACATATTGTAACAAGCCTATATGATCTAGATGTAAATGAGAAATTGCGATGGTCGCATTTTCATCAATCTCATCCGTTTTCAACACACCACTAATCAGGGGAATCACGCCGATTGCTTGTAACTCTGAAATTATATTTTGAGGGCGCGCTTGCACACCCTCTTTATTTTGAAAAACCATCCCAAAATCAGCTATAAATCTTTCCTCTTTGTACTTCACCTCAAAAATAGTCCCACCGATTGTTTTTAAGCCAGCATAAAATTGAATCGTAGTATCACTATTTTTAATTGCATTTTCTGTACTCATTTCGCTTTATCAAGTGCTTCTTGAGCTTTTGTACTCATTGATTTTAGTGTTTCCGCTGGCGTTGCGTTTTCATATAACATTTTATCTAATTCCACTTGCATTGCATTTTTCATTGCAAAGGAACCAGGTAAACGGACATCAATAAATCCATATGCATATTGTGCATTACCTGCTTTAAATGGCTCGTTCGCTTTAATGAATGAAATCCAATCTGAACTTTGTTGAGCAGATTCGCGAACTGGAAGGTAACCTGTTGTTTTTGCCCAATCAACTGTGTTCTCGGGAGTAATAAGGAATTTCATATACTCAAATGCAGCTGCTTGTTCTGCTTCAGTGCTATTGGAGAACATTGTAATATTTGTTCCTTGGAAAGGAGCAGCTTGTTTAACACCCTTTGGAAGTGGAGTTGTTGACCATGCCATATCTCCAGCATCTTTTGCTACAAATGCAATACCTGCACTTGAACCGATATACATAGCAACGTCACCTCTTGTGAAAGGACCAGACATGTAACCATCTTCACCAGCCATACGAGCAGAACCGTTTTTAAGCATTGTATCGATAAACGTTAACGCATGTAAACCAGCTTCTGAATTAAACAACACTTTTCCTTGCTGCTCATCAACGAATTCTCCCCCTGCTTGTTCAATCCACATACTAAGTTCAGTAGCCATTCCATTTTCAAAGCCCATTCCAATGACTTTTTTTCCATCAATTTCTTTTGTTAATGTTTTAGCAGCAGTGGCTAATTCATCCCATGTTGTAGGAGGTGTTAAGCCGTTATCCTCAAAATACTTTTTGTTGTAGAAAAGTACGCGTGATGATTTATTAAATGGTAATCCTAAAATTTTATCGCCAAATGTATTGTCGTCACGGAAAACTTTGCTAATATCTTCATAGCTCTGGTCTGCCGGGAATCCATTCTTTCCGTTAATCATCGGAGTTAAATCTACTACAAGATTGTGCTGATTATAATCTGTCATCCACTCAGCATAAGCTTGTGTAATTGTAGGTGATGTTTTAGCTTTCGCAGCAGCTAATAGCTTTTGTGACAAATCACCGTAGTTACCCTGGTTCACTAATTTAACTGTAACATTTTTATGTTCGGCAATGAATTTAGCTGTTGCTTCTTCTAACCATTTTTCATGTGTGTCACTCATGGCATGCCAAAATTCAACTTCTACCGGTTTGTTTGCCTCCGTTTTTACTGTATCTGTAGTTTTTGTTGAAGTATTATTTTTATTGTAGTTACAAGCAACTAGTAACACGCTCACCATCATTATAAATACTAATAAAGATAATTTTTTCATGTTTAATTCTCCCTTGTTTTTAATGGAAACATGTAGAATTTAGTATTAGCAATGATTAATACTTCGATATCCCTAAGCAACACCTCCTTTAATATTCGCTCCCTCAACCTTTAATCCCTGCTCCTGCAATTCCTTTGACGATATACTTTTGTAAGAAAATAAATAAAATTATCATCGGCAATATAATCATTGTAGATGCTGCCATAAGCAGCTCATACACAGTTCCTGCTTCTGTTGAAAAGCTTGTTAATCCGACAGGTAATGTTCTCATTTCTTTTGAATTTGTTACTACCAGAGGCCATAAAAATGCGTTCCAGGATCCAATTGCTTTTAATAAAATAATCGTAACTAACGCTGGTTTTGCAATCGGAATCATGATTGACCATAAAAATCTGAAATTTGTACACCCATCCACACGAGCCGCATAGTTTAATTCTTTAGGAATTTTCATGAAAAACTGTCGCAATAAAAAGATGGAAAAGATGCTGGCTGTCCAAGGGATGATTAGAGCCTCGTAACGATCAATCCAGCCTAAATTAGAAAGTAAAACAAAATTAGGTACAAGTAAAACCTCGCCAGGAACCATCATCGTTGCAACCAATAGGGCAAATAGTGCATCTTTTCCCCGAAAGTTTAATCGGCTAAATGCATAAGCAGCTAAAATAGTTGTAATGACTTCACCCAGGGTACTCAAGACCATGACAATGACTGAATTCACAAAGTATGTTGCAAAAGGTGCTTTATCAAATGCCTCTACATAGTTATTGAAACGAAACGTTTCTGGAATCCATATAGGTGGCATCATCATCACTTCGTTCCCACTTTTAAGCGATGTGGAAATCATCCAAACGAAAGGTAAGAGCATTAAAATGCTGCCGATCCCTAGCAGACCGTAAATAAATGTCTTCGAAAGTGGACTCGTTTTCATGTTCTTTCTCCCTTAATAAGTGATTTTTTTCTTACTGATGTAAAACTGCAGTAATGTAAAAATGAAGATAATGGCGAATAAAACATACGCAGCAGCTGAAGCAACTCCAAAGTCCCATTCTCCGTAAAATTTATTGAATACATAATACACAACGGTTAACGCGCTATTAGATGGACCTGCTTTCCCATCAAACAATGCATAAATTTCATCAAACACTTTAAATGAATTGATAATCGAAATGATGGATATGAAAAATGTCGTTGGTGCCAATTGAGGCAGTGTGACATGTATAAACCTACTCCAGCGCTTGGCTCCATCTATTCTTGCGGCATTGTAATAAGTGTCCCCAATCGTTTGTAAACCCGCTAAAAAAATGATGATGTTATAGCCTAATCCTTTCCAAATAGCCAGAATGATTAGGGAAGGCATAGCCCACTCTGTACTTGCAAGCCATTGAATAGGTTCAATACCGAAGAAACCTAAAAAGTAGTTCATAATTCCATAGTTGGAATGAAAAATCCAGCGCCATACGATAGACACCGCCACAACACTCGTAACGAATGGAATAAAATAAATGGTTCTAAAAAACTTATTGAGCGCGTTAATCGAGTTCAGCATTAGGGCTATCCATAATGAGATAATAATGGAAATGGGTACAACACCTAATACAAAGACAAACGTATTTTGCAGTGCTTTATGAAAGACTGTATCATTCCACAAATACACAAAGTTATCAAAACCATATCGATGAACGACATCAGTGAAAAAATCATAATCCGCATAAAAACTCATTAAGAACGACTTAATTATTGGATAAATGACAAATGTCCCGACAATGAGCAGTGCTGGGAATAGGTAAAGAGCCGCTTTAGTTGTATCATTGAGTTTCATCGTCCGATTACCCCTTTAAATAGATTCTTTCCCCAGTTTTTCGGAAAATTCGAATGTCAGCTTGATTCGCTTGAACATGTACTGCTTGTCCCGCTTCTACATGCTCCTCTTTTTGTAGGAAGAGCCGTGTTTTGTCATCTTCGGTGCCGACAACAGCAAGTGTATCTTTTCCGATTCGCTCTACATACTGTACTTTTTTGGAGATTCCAGTATTAGCAAGGTAGAGATTTTCAGGGCGAACAGCAATTTGTACTGGTTGATCAGCTGCTTCAACAGCAACGTCATACCCAAACGGAGTTTTTAGTACTCCGCTAACAATTTCCCCTTCAAAATAGTTCATCGGTGGAGAGCCGATGAAGCTTGCCACAAATTGATGATTAGGTTCATCGTACAGATTTTCAGGAACATCGAATTGCATGAGCTCTCCTTGATTCATCAACATAACATGATCTGAAATACTAAGTGCTTCTTCTTGGTCATGTGTAACAAAAACGGTTGTAATTTTAAGTGCTTGTTGAATTCTTCTAATTTCTTCCCGCATCGTTAACCGTAAGCGGGCATCTAAATTCGACAGAGGTTCATCTAATAATAAAATTTCCGGTTCTCTCACTAAGGCACGTGCGATCGCTACACGTTGCTGCTGTCCACCTGATAACATACTCGGTTTTCGATCCAATAAGTGGTCGATTTCCACAAGTTTAGCCATTTCAATCGCCTTTGCTTTTGCTTCTGTTTTTTTCACTTTATGCATCTTTAAAGGAAACATAATATTTTGTAATACAGTCATATGGGGATAGAGGGCATAGTTTTGAAATACCATCCCAATGCCGCGTTTCTCCGGTGTTAGTTTTGTGACGTCCTTGCCGTTAAACAAAATCGCTCCATCAGTTGGTTCATAAAGGCCGGCGAGCATATATAACGTCGTACTTTTCCCACAGCCGCTAGGTCCCAAAATAGAGACGAGCTCCCCTTTCGGAATCGTAATATTCAGTTGATTCACTGCAGTTGTATTTAAAAATTTCATAGAAATATTATTCAAAGAAATGGTCATCATAAATCTCCTTTAATAATTATTGTGTAGCACGTCAGTATTTCAATGAAAACCAATAGGGTTGAAGTTATGTAAAGATTCGATGAATACTTTGTAAAGAAAAAGGAAAGTTGATAAGCTCAACTCTCCTAAATGTGTAATCTCCCCCTTTTTATCGCCGCTACCAAATAACTTTCCAATTATGATTAACGGTTGCTTTAACAGTTTGTCTATCGAGAATATAAGTTGTGAGGATTTCCGTCATATCCATAGGTATATCTTTAATAACTGGTTTATCTTTAAACATTGTGAAATTCCCCCCGCCTCCAGCACGATAATTATTCATCACGACATGATACTTCCCATCCAAATGTATAGGGTCTCCTTTATAAGTTAAAGTAGTTACTCGTTTTCCAATAGGGTTACGAATATCCAAGATGTATTCAATTCCTTCCCACATATCGTAGTTATAATGTTGAGGTTTTGGATAGATAAACGCTGGATTTACTTCAAGAGCTCCTGTTTCATTCAACGTAAAATAACTGGCACTCTGTTCAAGTGCATCTCTAATATCTTGCCCATTTAAACAAAGAACTTTCAATGTATTAGGAAATATGTAATTCGAAATAATATCGCGCATAGTTACATTTGTTCTGAATCCTGGAGAGAGGTTGTTAAATAGGGAGGTGTTAGAAATATCCACACCAGCAACCTGCATTTGTACTTTGTTAATAAATTCAATTGCAGGATGCTCACAAGTTCGAACTGAAAGAGAATCAGTGATTAACATATCCCCCTCTATTTTTCCGATAGGTTGGTCGAGCCATTTTTGTGTTTGTGCTTCCAAATCTGAAGTAAGCTTTAGAATTTCCTGATCTGCCTCTAAATCATCAATTCGTAATAACTCAGAGGTTTTATTGATAATTTCATTTTGCGCATTTAAAGTAAGGGTTACTTTTCCCATCATTTTCCCATTATTAGACGGTTGAACAATTTCTACACCATTAATATTGCCTGTTAAAGAGCGGTGTTGATGTCCTGTTAATAAAACATCAATCCCTTCAACTTCGTGACATATAGCATAACCTTGATTTTCCCCTGTTAAATTTTCAGTTGGTTCGCCAGTTTCGAGATCCCGTTCAAAACCTCCGTGATAAGAAACAATAACTACGTCGGGACGTTCCTTATCTCTAATATATGCAACCCATTTCTTCGTCTCTTGAAGACAGTCCTTAAAATTGAGCCCAGCTATATTCTGTTCGCTTTCCCAATTTGGTATGTAATGGGTCGTAACACCTAAGATAGCTATCTTTACAGAATTTATCATTTTAATGATATAAGGGTTTCCGAAATAAGGATTACCTGTATTTGCAGCTATAATATTGGCAGATAACCAAGGAAAATTAGATTCATGTACAGCACAATCTAATACGTCTAGGCCGTAGTTAAATTCATGATTTCCAATGACAGCAGCCTCATAGGATAAGTGATTTAAGAGGCTGATCATCGGATTATTTTCATTTTTTAAAAACCGGACATAAAAATAGGTTAGAGGAGTACCTTGGATGAGATCTCCATTGTCAACTAAAATGAGTTGTTCATCTAAAGCACGTTCTTGTTTTATTTTTGTAGCAATCTTCCCGAGTCCGACGTCTGCTTTTTCGTTATTTCCATAGTTTAGAGGATAGATGCTCCCGTGAATATCGCTTGTTTGTAGTATGGTTATTTTTTTCATAAATAATTATCTCCAGTTTCTTTTAGGATTGGGAAAAAAATTGAAGCTAGAAAAACCTAATTCATCATAACAAATCCAAATTGGAATCTAACACAAAAAGATTACAGAAGATTACAGTGTTAGATACCAGAGTTCTAAATAATTATGTGAACTTGGTGCTTTTTTTATTCAACCGTGAGTACTTTCGGTCTTCTATATTCCTCCAACACAGCCTCTAACTCCAACAAAAAAACCACCTTTGCTGATTTATATTTCATCAGTAAAAGTAGTTTTCATATCGTTTGATATACGGAAATTCATAAGTTGGAGCAAAATAAACCGGGTAGCATAAATGCTTGTCTTCTCTAATTTTGCATAAAAAAGAAGAGAAAATGAAAAGAAGAAATCAAATAATAACATAACATGTAAATGTCTATCTACTTTCAGCCCACTTTACAACTGCTATCTCCAAAAAAGATTGTTGCTATATTATCAATACTCCATCCTTTTCAATTGCTTAGAGTTTTAAACAACCACATTCTATGATACTCGAAGTGACCCACAATAGAATCATCAAGTATGCCTATAAGTTTTTCACTTACTGTTTCTTTTTCCGAATCAGTTAATTTCAGTTCATTTAGAAACACGAAGATATGTTTAAAAGACTCTTATTTCTCATTGTTTTTTCCGTAAACCCTTTTGCTAAACAATGGTAACGATATTCCTCCAATACATCTTCCAAATTCAACAAAAAAACCACCGCTCCGGTTTATCTTTCACCAGAAAAAGTGGTTAGTTTGTATTCATAAAGAAAGATTAAGCACAAAATGTGATTTTAGGAAGAATGATAACCTATACAACAATGTAACAGGCAATAATTTATAAGAACCATTAGCGAGCATTTGTTGATACGCTCACAAACTGCGTTAACTCAACAATTTTTGCTTACTTGTCCAATTATTTCTTATCGCTCATTTTGTTCATCTGATTCATCATTTGATTAATCTTCTTTTGTGAAGGTTTTTGTCCCATCTGCATCATCATCATACGTAACATTTGCTCATTAATCGGCGGGTTCTCTTTCAAATATTTCATCATATATTGGCGTGCGATGAAAAATCCGAGGGCCACACCAGCAATTAATGCAACGACTGCAATAAGGATTACCCAAGTCGTGCCCATTCGCTATTCCCTCCTTCACTTCCCTTAATTCAGGTTTACTCTACCAAGATGGATTATACAACAAAGGGATGGGAGATAGCAATGACTGGCACCAAAATTATTCCATGAATACCTACAGTTTCTTACTAAAAAAGGATTGTCCCTTCTGTCATCAACCGGTTATCCTGTTTAATCGGCTTTAGCCATCCCCATTCTCCACGCTCGTCCATCACCGCAAAAAACCGATCGTCTGATCCGGATAATGCAACAAACAAATCAAGATCCAGCATTCTTGACCCATCGCAATAAGCTTGAAGAGAATAAGGAGTTAGTGAAATGTGAATGGATCCTTTCATCGGGTGGGATAGCTTATATTCACCATCATCACTTTCCACTTTTGTAAAACTTTTTCCCAAGTTACCGAGGATTGCCTGGTCAATCGTTGATTCTTCAATTTCATCACATAGGTATTTCACTTCCTGCAAAGGTTGCTGCTGCTCATAATCCTTTAACAAATTGTAAAGAAGCCCTTCTCTTCCAAGTATGAATGATTGATATCTCTTTTTCACTTTATAGATATCATAAGTCCTCATGACGGCCACCTCCTTATTTCATATAATACCTCAACTTATGTGAAAAGTTTGTCAAAATGCGTTAAAAAAAGGCACTATTATTGTCGGATGTTTCCAAATAGTGAATTTAGTCGACAAAAAACGCTTCGGGGCAAAATTTATTCTTTACCCGAAGCGTTAAATTAATTATTTCGATAAAATGTCTTTCATTTGCTGAACAACGTTTTCTTCTGTGAAACCATATTCCGCAATAACCTTTTCACCTGGTGCACTTGCTCCAAACATATCGATTGCAAGGCTCGCACCTTCGTCTCCGACATATTTATGCCAGCCGAGGGAAACACCCATTTCGAGAGATAGACGTTTCTTAACTGCCTTCGGTAAGACACTTTCCTTATAGGCTTCGTCTTGTTCTTCAAAAAGGTCCCATGAAGGCATAGATACAACAGCCACATCGATCCCTTCTTCGCGAAGTTTTGTTTGTGCAGAAACAGCAAGGTTAACTTCAGATCCAGTTGCGATCAATATACCATCCGCCAAATCCTTTTCTGAAGGCGAAACTGTATAGGCACCGCGTTTCACTCCGTCCATAGCAAGTTCTTGGGATTTTTCCAATACATCCAAGTTTTGACGCGAAAGGACTAAAACTGTCGGTTTGTTTTTAGACGTCACTGCAATATGCCATGCCGCAGATGTCTCATTACCATCAGCTGGTCGAATGACAGTCAAGTTAGGCATTGCACGCAACGATGCAAGGTGCTCGACTGGTTCATGTGTCGGACCGTCTTCCCCAACAGCAACGCTGTCGTGAGTAAATACGTATGTTACAGGCACGCCCATGAGTGCCGATAATCTGATTGCAGGGCGCACGTAATCACTGAATACAAAGAACGTACCGCCGAACACATTCACTCCACCGTGGAGAGCCATTCCGTTCAATGCAGTACCCATTGCAAATTCACGGACGCCGAACCAGATATTTCGTCCTGAGAAATCCCCAGGAAGGAAATCACCTGCTCCTTTAATTGTAGTCTTGTTTGATCCCGCTAGGTCAGCACTTCCTCCGAAGAAAGAAGGTACCGCTTTAGCGATTGCATTGATTGCGTCTCCTGAAGCGGATCGTGTAGCATGGGACGAGCCAACTTCATATTTCGGCATTACATCTTGCAGCCCTTCAGGCATCTTACCTTCAATCGCAGCTTTAAATTGTTTGGCAAGATCTTCATGGGAGCTTTCATACTGTGCGAACAATTCATTCCATTGTTCCTCTTTTTTAACACCCAATTCATCTGTTGCTGCTTTAAATGCTTCATAGACTCCTTCAGGTACACAGAAATCCTCTTCGTAAGTCCATTTATAGTATTCTTTGGTAAGCTTCATTTCATCCTCACCAAGTGGTGCACCATGAACATCAGATTTTCCGGATTTATTCGGAGAACCGTATCCAATGACAGTCTTGACTTCAATGATTGTAGGACCGCCACTATTGCCCTTAGCTTCTTCAATCGCTTTAGAAACAAGGCCAGTATTATTTCCGTCATCGACACGGAAATAATTCCATCCGTATGATTCGAATCGTTTTCGTATGTTTTCAGAGAATGACTTATCAAGGTCACCATCCAAGGAAATGTCATTGCTATCGTAAAGGACAATCAATTTATCTAACTGAAGATGTCCTGCTAAGGAAATGGCTTCTGCAGCTACACCTTCCATTAGATCGCCATCTCCACAGAGTGCAAATGTATGATGGTCGACAATGTCAAAATTAGGACGGTTATAAACAGCTGCCAAATGTTTTTCAGCCATGGCCATTCCAACTGCCATACCAATCCCTTGTCCAAGTGGTCCAGTTGTAGCTTCCACACCGACTGTATGGCCGTATTCAGGATGACCAGGTGTTTTGGAGCCCCATTGTCTAAAATTCTTCAATTCGTCCATTGGCAAGCCATAACCGCTGAGATGGAGCAGGCTATATAACAGCATTGACCCATGTCCCGCTGATAGAACGAAACGGTCCCTATTGAACCAATCCGGATTTGAAGGGTTATGATGCATATGCTTCGTCCAAAGTGTATAAGCCATCGGAGCTGCCCCCATTGGCAAACCTGGGTGCCCGGAATTAGCTTTCTCAATTGCATCGATGGACAATGTTCGGATTGTGTTAATTGCTAACTGATCAATCTTTTCGGTCATTAATTAGACATCCTTTCCCGACTTTCTCTTATCTTCATTATTACCTTCTATAGTGTAGTCAAAATAGGGATGAATTACAATCCACGATATGTGACTCTATATGGTTATTAGTTCAAATACTTATTTGTTCGTGCATCTTTCACTTTTTGGGGTGTTACATCTTTTCCTTCCGGATCGATCACTTTAACATGTTCAATTGTATCACGCATGGATGAACGGAAAGTTTCTAGGTACTCTTTCCGTAATTGAGTCTGTTCTTTTGCCTCTTCAATCGATAATCCTATTGTCTTCGATTTTTTAGATAGCTCATTGATTCGTTTTATCTTATCTGGTGTTAACATCAAATTCCTCCAATAATAGTACTTAAATAAAAGCGTTTCGCGCTTTATTATACTTTGAAGGTATACAAAAAAAGCAGGAAGTGCAACCAATCAGCCTTCCTGCTTCATTTCATATTCCTTATATCTTCGATGTACCGTTGCTTTACTAATATCGTGACCAAGCCCCCTCAGTACACTCGCAATCTCTTCAAACGTTAAACCTTTTGTTCGCAGCGATACAATTTCCTCTAACGGGACGTCTATTCTTTCCCGTCCTTCAAGGTTACCTTTATTCTTTAAGTTTTTTTCGGGTCTATAGCCTTCCCGAACTGCCCTTTTCATACCTCTTCTGATTTTGGCATTATGTAATTTACGTTGATACTCCTCAACAATCGCAAGAATCTCAAGGAGCATTGTATCCATTTCGTTCAATTTCAATGCCCCGTTGTCATGATTCGTAATAATCATTGTATTTGTTTTAGCCAATAAATGAAGAATGGCGACCCTTGCATTACCCCTGCCAAGTCTCGTCTCATCCTGAATAAGGACAGCGTCCACTTTCTCATCTTTGATAAAATCCAATAAATTAAGCAGGCCCTCACGATCCATATCATAGCCGCTATGTTTTTCCTTAAAAACCTGTAATGTTTTCAACCCAAGACTGTTGGACAGTTTGACTAATTCTTCTTCCTGCCTTGATAAGGAGGTTTCCTGCGCTTCTTTGTCTGTGCTAACTCTGCAATAGATAACACAAGTCTTTAATTCATCTGCCATTATTTTCCCCCTGCCATTTCAACAAGCTTATCATCGATTGATATAGGAGCGGGTACAGGCAATTTAAGTTTTTCTCCGGTTTTAATCATTGAAGTCTCTAAATTATTGAGCACCATCACCTCATCAATCCATCTATGCGTTCGTTTATTTTCCGAAAAATCTTGTGCTAATCCCCATAACGTATCACCATCGTTAACCGTAATCTCAATGAATGTATTTCTTTTTGACTCTTTTATCACCCCTGCAATAGTGAAAGCTGTGCAAAGAAATACTATTAATAGGATATAGCCGTATTTTTGAAATAAAGACATGATTTATACCTCCAGGAATATATGTTCGGAATACTTGTTCCCATTATAAGATAAGTATTTTTAGAAGTCAACAAAACATTCGAACCTTTGTTTGCTAACGACCCGAACACCTGTTATACTATTCTTAAGCAATAAAACGGACGCGGGATACCAATCGCGAATATCCTAACTATTTATTTTCTGGAGGGGCGGAAAAATGAAGAAAATTTCAAAACGACAGCAGGATATATTATCATTCATTAAAGAAGAGGTTAAAATCAAAGGGTATCCCCCTTCCGTACGGGAGATCGGGGAAGCAGTAGGATTAGCATCCAGTTCAACTGTTCACGGGCACTTGGCACGTCTAGAAAGCAAGGGTTTCATACGTAGGGACCCCACTAAACCACGTGCAATAGAGGTATTGGATCCTGAAGGTCTCGAAGCTATGAAGTCCGGAGTAGTACATGTACCTCTCGTTGGTAAGGTAACTGCCGGCCTTCCGATAACTGCGATTGAAAATATCGAAGAGTATTTCCCATTGCCAGATTCATACGGAACTGCTGATGAAAATCTATTCATGTTAGAAATTGTCGGCAGCAGTATGATTGATGCTGGAATATTGAATGGTGACTATGTAGTTGTTAAACAACAACAAACAGCTAATAATGGTGAGATTGTTGTTGCCATGACGGAAGAAGATGAGGCAACTGTGAAGAGATTTTTCAAGGAAAAAGATTATTTCCGTTTACAGCCTGAAAACGAATCAATGGAACCAATTATCGTAAATAATGTTTCCATTCTTGGTAAAGTCGTAGGCGTATACCGACAAATCCATTAATAAAAAGAGGGAGTCCCAGTCTAATAGCCTTGACGGGGACTCCCTCTTTTTATTTTCTTTCAATCAATTTATCTTCAAATAATTTCTCTACAGAGGACATGACAGCAGCCTTTACGTGTTCGTACGTTAATCCACCTTGGACGTATGCAGTATAAGGAGGTCTAATCGGGCCATCAGCTGTTAGTTCTATACTCGAACCTTGTATGAATGTGCCTGCAGCCATGATCACATCATCGGAATAACCTGGCATATATGATGGTTCTGGCGCATAATGTGCGTTTATTGGAGAATTTTCTTGAATGGTTCTGCAGAATGCAATCATTTGATCTGCATTACTAAAGTTAACTGATTGGATCAAATCTGTTCGCTTGTTCGTATAATGCGGAGTTGTGTCAAATCCGAAACTTTCAAGGAATGCCGCAGTGAAAAGCGCTCCTTTTACAGCTTGGCTTACGACGTGCGGGGCGAGGAAGAAACCTTGGTACATTTCGAGTAATGTATCAAGTGATGCTCCTGCTTCTGCACCTATTCCCGGAGAAGTCATTCGATAGGCACATTTTTTCACAAGATCCTCACGACCCGCAATATAGCCACCAGTTCTTGCAAGTCCCCCACCCGGATTTTTAATGAGTGAACCTGCCATTAAATCAGCCCCAACTTCGGTTGGCTCTGTCGTTTCCACGAATTCACCATAACAATTATCAACAAATACAATTATTTCGGAGTCAATCGATTTAATAAACCGTACCATTTCCTCAATTTCACTTATACTAAAGGAAGGACGGTCTGAATAACCTTTCGAACGCTGAATTCCAACCATTCTTGTCTTGCTATGAATGTTCTTTTTCACTTCTTCAAAATTAACCGATCCATCGTTGTTCAAGTCGATATGCTTATAGGAGATACCAAAATCATTTAACGAACCCGTATCCTCTCCATGACCAGTTACAATCGAGTCAAGAGTGTCATATGGTTTCCCTGTTATGTATAGGAGTTCATCCCCTGGTCTAAGTATACCGAATAAGCTGAGCGATATAGCATGTGTTCCTGAAATAATCTGATTGCGAACAAGGCATGATTCAGCTCCAAATACATCTGCATACACTTGTTCAAGTACATCACGACCACTATCATCATAGCCGTATCCAGTGGAACCGGTTAAATGAAAATCACTGACCATGTTCTTTCGGAAAGCCGACAGAACCTTCCTTTGATTGAAAAACGCTATCTTTTCAACTTCTTTAAAATATGGAGTAAGTTTTAGTTCAGCCTCTTCAGCCCTTGAATCAATTTCAGTTGTAAATTCGTGAATCCTCATTGTTTTATCCTCTTTCCTACTAATAGTCACCTCATTATATTATCAGTCTGACGGTAGAGGTCAATGAGAAAGAAAAAAGAACAGGATGTATGCCCCCTGTTCTTTGGTCTATTAGTTATTCTTCATCCTTCAAAAGAACCGGTTTTGCAGGTACGTAAGTTGAAATCGCATGCTTGTAAATCAATTGTTGCTTACCATCGGATTCAAGTAGAACGGTGTAATTATCATATGATTTGATAAGACCTTTTAATTGAAAACCGTTCAGCAGAAAAACAGTGACAAATGTATTGTTTTTCCTTAAAGAATTCAAAAACACTTCTTGCATATTACCTTGTGACATACACCCCAGCCTCCAATTACTTCTATATTTCTATTGCTCTTTTACTTATTCGATTCGATTCGATTAAAATCCTTTAAAATTATTAAAATTCCCTCAACATTTTTTTTCGTATCTAAAAGGGCATCCACCCAAAAAATATCCATTTTATTTCTAAAATAGGTCATTTGCCGTTTTGCATAATGACGTGTATTTTGTTTTATTAAGGCAACAGCATCATCAAACGACAATTTCCCCTCTAAATACTGATGAATTTCTTTATATCCGATTGCCTGGACTGATTGAACATCGCGGATTCCCTTATTCCATAAAGCACTCGCTTCGTCCAGTAATCCTTCCTCCATCATTTGATCTACCCTTCGATTGATTCTATCATAGAGGACTTCACGATCCATATCCATTCCAATGATCACATGATCATATACAGGGACGCGTCCCTTTCCTTTTTCATGTTCGTTTTTGGTCTTGCCTGTAACTTCAATAATTTCTAACGCACGTATTAGTCTTCTGTGATTATTCGGATGAATTTTTTCTGCACTATTGGGATCTAATGTAAGTAGACGATTGTACAAGCGTTCTGGCCCGCCGTCAGTAGTTAATTCATCTTCGAGGGCCGTCCTGACAGTTTCATCGGAAGCCTCATCCGTAAATCTGAAATCGAATAGGACAGACTGAATATATAGTCCAGTGCCTCCAACGATAATTGGTTGCTTTCCCCTTTTCAAAATATCATCGATACAGTTCCTGACTGCATATTGGTATTCAGCAACAGAAAATGACTCCGAAGGCCCTTTCACATCAAATAAATGATGAGGAATTCCATCTTTTTCTTCTTCTTTTATTTTTGCTGTTCCGATATCCAAACCTTTATATACTTGCATTGCGTCCCCATTAATTATTTCTCCGTCCAACATTTTGGCAAGCTCAATACTTAATGCAGTTTTGCCTGATGCTGTGGGACCGACGATCGCTATTACTTTAATTTCATTTTTCATTTTTATCGATCCAGCCTTTTATAAAATCATATACTTCTTCACGATTTACTTCTTGTAACATTTCATGTCGGCCGCCTTCGTACAGCATGACAGTTACATTTTGTAGTCCCTCATTTACAAGTTGACGTGCAACCTTCCATATACCTTTCCCTTGTTCACCAACAGGATCTTGTAAACCCGATAGTAGCAAAATGGGCAAGTTTGCAGGTGTTTGACGGATTAGTCCTCGATTATGGATTTTGGATATCCCATTAAAGAGTTCAAGGAAAAAACCAGTCGATGGCACAAAGCCACAAAGTGGATCATTAATATACTCTTCTACAGTTTCTCTCCTTGAAGACAGCCAATCAAGGGGAGTTTCCGGAGATACAACTGAATTTTTAAAGGCGCCAAATACTAATTTATTGATAAAGTAATCCTGTTTTTCAAAATCTGTTACTTGCCCCTTCAATTTCGCAAGAGCTTGTCCTCCAAGTCGACTCACCCTTGAATCCGACGCAGTTCCCGAACAAATCATTAAATCCAATTCGATCCCGAACATTTGTGCATATCTTCTTGCAATAAAAGATCCCATACTATGACCTAAAAGTATGAAACGCGGTGCTTGAAACTTACTCTTAAAATAATTTGCAACTTCAAATGCATCCTCAACGATGCAATCGAATCCGACGGAAAGACCAAAGGATCCCAATTTGCCATTCAATTGGGCAGTTTGGCCATGCCCGCGATGATCATGGCCAGAAACAGCAAATCCATTTGCAACAAGATAATGGATGAAATCCTTATACCTTCCAATATGTTCTGCCATCCCATGAAGGAGATGAATATGTGCGATTGGATGACTTGCGGGCTCCGCATAGATTGAATGGATGGTAAAACCATCGTTCATTTCCAATTGAATTTCATTCAATTTTGCTCTCCTCCAGTTCAATGCTTGAACACTCTTGCAGCCTCGACAGCTTTTTTCCACCCTGTATAAAGTGCCTCTTGCGTTTCAGGTTCCATTTTAGGCGAGTAGGTCCTTTCTTTCGCCCATAACGCCTCAACCTTTTCCTTCGATTCAAAAAATCCAGTCGCAAGCCCCGCGAGATACGCAGCACCTAATGCGGTCGTTTCTAAAAATGCCGACTGCTCTACTTCTATTTGCAATAGATCACTTTGAAACTGCATAAGGAACGTGTTGGCGACCGCGCCACCATCAACTCGTAAGATATTTATCTTTTTCTCGGCGTCTTTTTCCATAGTCAACAGGACATCATTTGTTTGGTAGGCTAATGATTCAACCGTAGCCCTGATGAAATGCTCTTTTTCAGTGCCGCGTGTTAGTCCGAAAACTGCCCCTCTTGCATCGGAATCCCAATATGGGGTGCCAAGCCCAACAAACGCTGGAACAACATAGACACCATCAGTCGATGCGATTCGTGTCGAATAGGTCTCAGAATCCTCTGCTTTCTGAATCATCCTCATGCCATCCCTTAGCCATTGGATGGCAGATCCAGCAACGAAAACGCTGCCTTCTAACGCATAGGTCACTTTCCCATCTATTCCCCATGCTATCGTTGTAAGTAAACCATTTTTGGATTGGACAGGTTTTTCACCAGTGTTCAGCAACATGAAGCAACCCGTGCCATACGTATTCTTTGCCATTCCCTCATGGAAGCATGCCTGCCCGAATAAAGCGCATTGCTGATCACCCGCAGCACCCGCGATTGGTACTTCTGCTCCAAAAAAAACCGATGGCGCTGTATGTGCATATATTTCAGACGACCCTTTGACTTCAGGTAACATATTCATCGGAATATCTAACAAGTCACATAAGTCTTTATCCCAAGCAAGTTCATTTATATTAAAGAGCATTGTCCTAGACGCGTTGGAATAATCAGTGACATGGACTTTACCGTTAGAAAGCTTCCAGATGAGGAATGAATCAATTGTGCCGAAAAGCAATTCACCTTTTCGGGCACGTTCTCTCGCACCATCAACTTCATCCAAAATCCATTTCACTTTCGTTCCAGAAAAATAAGGATCCAATTGCAATCCTGTCTTTTCACGAATGCTTTCTTCAATACCCTTTTCACGAAGCTCTTCAACAATCCGTTGGGTTTGCCGGGATTGCCAAACAATTGCATTATAGATGGGTTGGCCCGTATTCTTATCCCAAATGACTGTCGTTTCCCGTTGATTTGTAATACCGATTCCGTCAATATCCTCCGGCTGATGCCCACTTTCCGTAAGAACTGAAGCAATGACGGACAGCACCGAACCCCAAATTTCATTAGCATTATGCTCAACCCAACCTGGCTTAGGGAATATCTGACTGAACTCCCTTTGTGCCAAATGAACAATTTTACCTTCTTTATTAAAAAGAATTGCCCTTGTGCTAGTCGTTCCCTGGTCGATGGCTAAAATGAATTTCCCCATTCCCTACTCCACTCCCCTTGTTTCAACTGAAATTCACATTACTCTTTTGAACATTTTCTCTATCTCATATGTTGAAAAGTGAACAAGTACTGGCCGTCCATGCGGACATGTATATGGGTTTTCGGCATGTGATAAGTCTGATAGTAATTTTTCCATATCATTAAACGATAGATGATGATTAGCTTTTATCGATTTCTTACAACTCATCATAATGGCCGTTTCTTCTCGGAGCTTTCCTATATCGGTTTTCCTTGTCGTTAAAACTTGTTCAATCAGCTCTTCGATAAGAGATGTAACTTCTCCTGCTGGAAACCAAGCCGGGTATTCTTTCACTGTATAGGAAGACGGTCCAAATTCCTCAAGGAAAACACCGACCTCATGCATTGCTTCCATGTTTTCTTCAAGTTTCACTTTTTCATTACCAGAATAATGGAATATGAGTGGCATCAAGAGCATTTGCCTTTCATCTACTTCAACTTTACTCAATTTATCTCTAAAGAATTCATATTTTATGCGTTCCTGGGCGGCATGCTGGTCAATCATGTAAAAACCATCTTCATTTTGTGCGATTATATAAGTACCGTGAACTTGACCGACGGGAACAAGTGAAGGGAACCTCTTTTCCGGTTCTTCTATTTTCACACTAATAGGTTCTTCTTCATGCTCTTCCATTACTTTTTCCGGCTGTACAGTGTTTATTGTTTCAGTTGGAGTGGGCGGAACATAAACGGTTTGGGCGGGAAACGTTTCTTCAACAACTACCGGGCTCTTTTGTTCAACTTCTCGTTCTACCTCTTTCCTAACTGGCGAAATACCGCTCCATATCGTTGTTTGTTCTGATTGTATTTTTGTGACAGGTTCTTTTTTAACGGCATTCGGAACGATTATAGATAGTTTGACTGCATCACGGACTGCAGATTTAATGATTGAAAGTAATTCGCCCTCTTTGCTAATACGGATATGCTGTTTGGAGGGGTGGACGTTTACATCGGTAAGAAACGGATCGCTTTCTACATTTATGACAGCGATCGGATACCGTCCAATTGGCAAGTATGTATGCATGCCATCAAGGACGGCCTGGTTTACCGCATAGCTTTTTACCCATCTACCGTTCACAATAAGAGTCATATAATTTTTAGAAGCCCTTGTCATCTCGGGTAATGTGATAAAGCCGTTCACTTTGAAATCGGCGTTCTCTCCACTGAAGGGGACCATTTTTCGCGCTACCGCCATGCCGTATATATCATTCAACACTCTTCTTTGGTCCCCACTACCGGTCGTTTGAAGGATCAACTGGCTATGATGGGATAGTTTAAAAGCAATATGCGGATGGCTTAAGGCTAGTCGGTTCACAAGATCAATTGTATGACCAAGTTCAGTCTGTATCGTTTTCATATACTTCAATCTTGCAGGTGTGTTGTAGAAAAGTTGTGCAATCGTCATGTCTGTCCCTTTTCTGAAGGCTGCATCCGATTGATCTAAAACAACACCGCCATCAATTTGCACTTTTGTCCCTTCCGTTTCGCCATCAGATGTCCAAAGGCTGATTTTTGAAACGGAAGCGATACTTGCCAGTGCTTCTCCTCTGAATCCGAGGGTTTTGATTCTGAATAAATCATGTTCGTTTGAAATCTTGCTTGTTGCGTGACGTTCAAATGCGAGGACGGCGTCATGTCGGGACATCCCTTTCCCATTATCAGTTACTCGTATGGAGGTGAGACCAGCTTCTTCTAATGCGATTTCAATTGATGTACTGTGTGCATCGATTGAGTTTTCGACGAGTTCTTTGACGATTGAGGCGGGTCTTTCTACGACTTCACCTGCTGCAATTTTGTTTGATAATGAATCATCCATTACTGAAATGATGTCCATTGCAATCCCTCCTCGTTGCTTAATTGAATCTATTTTTAACTATTTTTAAGTTCTTTTTGCCAATCCATGATTAGATGCATTGCTTGCATTGGGGTTAGGTTCAGTAGGTCAGTATGCTCCAATGCGTCGAGTACTGATTTATCTTTTTCTGTCATCTGATCAGATTCATCGGGCAAGTCGAAGAACGACAGTTGTGTTGCACTTGTCTCATTATTCATTGTCTGTTCACTTTCGAAGTTGTCCAATAGCTCCTTGGCACGGATTACGATTGAATCCGGAAGGCCGGCAAGTTGTGCAACATGAATCCCATAGCTTTTATCCGCTGCTCCAGCCATCACTTTATGAAGAAAGACGACTCTCCCTTCTCGTTCCATCGCTGCAACATGGACATTCACTAAACGATTCAAGTTCTCATTGAGTTTTGTCAGCTCGTGATAATGGGTGGAGAATAGTGTATTGGCGCCAATTTCATCATGGATGAACTCCATCATTGCTTGGGCAAGTGACATTCCGTCGTACGTTGATGTTCCCCGACCTATTTCATCGAATAGAAGAAGGCTTTTTTCCGTGGCATTTGCAATGGCATATCTAGATTCCATCATTTCCATCATGAATGTGCTCTGCCCTGAAGCAAGGTCGTCTGCTGCACCTATTCTTGTAAATATCTGATCGGTAACTGGTAGTTTAGCGAACTCGCATGGTACATAACAGCCGATTTGCGCCATAATAACCGTCAAAGCAACTTGTCGCATGAATGTACTTTTACCTGACATGTTTGGACCGGTGATTAACAACATATTGGCGTCTTCTGCCAATACACAGCTATTCGGTACATATAGTGACTGATCCATCATTTTCTCAACAACGGGATGACGACCATTTTTAATTTCTAAGGCTCGTCCATTATGGAATTGCGGTCTTGTATATCGATATTTTTCCGAAACTGTTGCAAAAGAAAGAAGTACATCTAATTCAGATAATACGCTTGCTAACTTTTGCACTTTCCGTATATGGCTTTTCATCTCATCGCGAACATTGCAGAATAAGGTATATTCGAGATCCTGTCCTTCAGCTTCCGCATTTAATATTAAATCTTCCTTCTCTTTTAGCTCAGAAGTGATATAACGCTCCGCATTGGCAAGTGTTTGCTTTCGTTCATATCTTGTTAAATCAGCGAGATGAATATTAGACTTTGTAATTTCGATATAATAGCCAAATATGCGATTGTACCCAATCTTCAATGACTTAATGCCAGTTCGTTCACGTTCATCTCGTTCGAGTCCAGCTAACCATTCCTTACCGTTTCTTGAGGCGTCCCGATACTGATCCAATTTTTCATTAAAGCCGTCTTTAATGATGCCGCCTTCTTTAACCGATAGAGGTGGGTTTTCTGCGACGGAAGCTTCCAATAATTGCAGGGCTTCTTCACATGTATCAAGTCGTTCAGAAAAGCGTTGGAGCCGTTCGTGACCTGATTGGAATAGTGCGTTTTTCAAATTAGGAATGCACCTAAGTGAATTTCTTAATTGAGCCAAGTCCCTTCCGCTTGCGTTGCCCATGGAAATCCGACCTGATAGCCGTTCAAGATCATAAACTTCTTTCAACGATGTCTTCAATTCATCCCGTAGAAAGTAATCATCTATTAAATCGGTTACAAGCTCTAACCTGTCTTCGATTGCAGACTTGTCCGCAAGTGGCTGGTGAATCCATATTCTTAATTTCCTTGCGCCCATAGCAGTGGAGGTTTCATCCAACAACCAGAATAGCGTGCCTTCTTTACTTCCATTACGTATAGACTTAATCAGTTCCAAATTCCGCATCGAGTTTGCGTCAATGGAAAGTTTATCTGTCTTTTGTATGTAATCGAATGGGCGTAAATGATCGAGGCTGGATTTTTGAGTACGTTTGAGATAAGATAGGAGAATTTCGCATGCTTCCATCATCTCAGAAGGAATTTCGGACTGCGTTGCAATTCCGCCTTTTTCTCCTTCTCCATTTTCCATTGAAAGAACGATATCCCTTTTTGCCATGCCTTCATTTAAGGTAATATGTAGACGTTCACGGACAACGATTTCCTTCATGCCTAACGCTTCGATTTCACTAATTAGAGTTCTTTCATCACCCGAAACAAATTCCACTTTACCTTCCCCTGTTGCAAGGTCGACATAAGCAAGTGCATACCGACCATCCTCTAATTGATCTGCCGCTCCGATGAAGTGATTCGCATTTGCATCGATCGTCTTACCTTCTGTGATTGTACCTGGTGTTATCACTTTCACGACTTCTCGCTTTACAATTCCTTTAGCTGCTCTTGGATCTTCGGTTTGTTCACAGATTGCAACTTTATGACCTTTTTGCACAAGTGTTTCGATATATCCTTCTGCGGAGTGATATGGAATTCCACACATTGGTATTTTATCCGCACTACCACCGTCTCTGCTTGTTAATGTGATTTCAAGGATGTTTGATGCTTCAATTGCGTCGTTGAAAAACATCTCATAGAAGTCACCGAGACGGAAAAATAGAAAGGCATCTTCATATTCGGCTTTCACATTTAGGTATTGTTTTATCATCGGTGTATATGTTGTCATTTTAAACCTCACTGTATCTACGTTTTCCCCTATTATATCAAAACTAACCCTATCACAGTAACAAAGCTCAAAAGACAATTAATTTCATATAAAACAAAAAAAGCCGGATGCTTCTTCCGGCTTAGAATGGTCGTGAATCTTTTCCTCTGTCTTCCTGATGATTATCTTCCGCTTTGAAACTTGGTTTGTGATCATGACCCTCATGAGAGGATGACTCATCGGAGATAGCCCACTCCTCTTCAAACTGGTGAGGATGGATTGTAATGGCCACTTTTGTTTCCCCAATGACTTCTGCAACCAATTCCCTTTCAACTTTAACAAGGAATTTTTCACCATCTTCAGAGATAAGTGCTTCAGTACAATTTGGATGTTGGACCACGTTGACAATAATTTCTTCCTGGCCAGATACCGGCTCATCACGGTAATGAATTCTAATTCGATCCTTATACGGAACGGTTTCGGAATAGACAGAAGTCTTTGAGTGGTCATGATGCGAATACCATACATTCACATCAAATTTGCCAGTAACTTCGATGTATTTGCCCACTTTTTTCGCCTGATGTGTGTGGTTAATCACCCAACAGCCCAAAATACTGGATGGATTATTCGGTGGCCTAAGTGTTACAGTCGATTCCGTGCGCTTTCTCCCTTTCGCGATAACAGTCTTCGTCACAATTTGCCGTATGTTTTTCAGTTCTCTTCCTCCTTCATTGACTTCTACCTATCCTATGCAACACGAGCCCAGAAAGTGAAAAAAACCGATAAGGAATTATTTATCCTCGTCGGTTTTTTTATCATTCGGTTACTTGGCGTCATTCGCTTTTGTTATCATCCAGCTGCGGGTGGCAGCTGCTCGGGTCATAAGTCAGTTCTGCTGTACGGCAAAGAACGCCGTTTCGCGCCTGCATGGATGCAGGTGTGCAGTCGTTGCGACAGGACGTCGCGCACTTAGACTGCCTTCCACTGCCTTATGCCTATCGCAGCTAACCGCCACCCTCCGCTTTTGTTATGATCCAGCTGCGGGTGGCAGCTGCTCGGGTCATAAGTCAATTCTGCTGTACGGCAAAGAACGCCGTTTCGCAGATCTGTCTTATGCCTGTCGCAGCTAACCGCCACCCTCCGCTTTTGTTATCATCCAGCTGCGGGTGGCAGCTGCTCGGGTCATAAGTCAGTTCTGCTGTACGGCAAAGGACGCCGTTTCGCAGATCTGCCTTATGCCTGTCGCAGCTAACCGCCACCCTCCGCTTTTGTTATGACAATGGTTTTGGTTTTGTGTTTTCAACGTAGGAACCAGTCTTGCCTCCACGGACATCGCCGCCAGTGGATTCAATGATTTCATCCGTCACGCTGTTTGAAATCGTATTTGAGACCAATTGAAGAAGGTCATTAACTTCAACTTGGGATTGTTTAAATTCCTGAACAATCGGCACTTCATCAATTTCCTCTTGAATTTTTTCGATTTTCCCTTCGATGATTTCAAGGGCACGTGCTTTTTCATACATTTGGAAATTTACAGCTTGTGTTTGTAATGATCTTAAGCTTGCAATTTTCTCACGAATCTTTTGGTTTTCATTGATTTGTTCTTCTGCACGTTTGAAAAATTCAACTTGTTCAGTGTTAGCGATCATATGGGCAATTTCACGTGCTTTTTCAATGATCTCTTCTTTTGTATATAGTTTTTCCATTATGACATCACCTTATCCTCTTCTACAACGCCGATAAATTCGCCGTCGAGTGACCATGTTTTGGCCTCTGTAATTTTCACGTTGACTATTTCACCAATGACAGAACGTGGAGCTCTGAAATTCACAAGTTTATTCTTTTCGGTATACCCCGCGAGAACATCAGGGTTCCTTTTACTTTCACCTTCAACAAGCACTTTAACCACTTTGCCATCATACGGCTTCATTGCTTCAGCCGACATTTCATTCACCAATTTATTAAGACGTTGAAGCCTTTCTTTCTTCACTTCCATCGGAATATTATCCACCATTTTTGCAGCTGGAGTTCCTTCGCGTGGTGAATAAATATACGTATAGGCCATTTCAAATCCGACTTCTTTGTATAAAGAAAGTGTTTCCTCGAATTGCTCATCTGTTTCGTTAGGGAAACCGACAATAATATCAGTTGTTAGCGTTACATTAGGAATGGCTTTTTTAATTTTCCCTACAAGTTCCAAGTATTGCTCCCGTGAGTATTTACGCGCCATGATTTTCAAAATATCACTGGATCCTGATTGGACAGGTAAGTGGATATGGTCAAGTAAGTTGCCACCTTTTGCAAGCACTTCGATTAAATGATCATCGAAGTCTCGGGGATGGCTCGTTGTAAAACGGATTCTTGGGATGTTTATCTTTCGAAGATCATCCATCAAGTCACCCAGCCGGTAATCCAAGTCCTCAAAGTCTTTCCCGTAAGCGTTAACGTTTTGACCAAGAAGCATAATTTCCTTGTATCCATGTGCAGCAAGCTGTCTTACTTCTTGAATAATGTCCTGAGGACGTCTGCTTCGTTCTTTCCCTCTAGTGTAAGGGACGATGCAATATGTACAGAACTTATCACAGCCATACATGATGTTTACCCAGGCTTTAATATTGCCGTGGCGTACTTTTGGAAGGTTTTCAATAATGTCCCCTTCTTTAGACCAAACCTCGACAACCATCTCTTTAGACATATATGCCTCGTGTAGGATATTCGGTAATCTATGGATGTTATGCGTACCGAATATCATATCTACTTGATCGTAGGTTCGAAGAATCTTATTGACGACCGATTCCTCCTGAGACATACATCCACACACGCCAATAAGCATGTCCGGACGCTCAAGTTTCAACGGCTTCAAATGACCCAACTCACCAAACACCTTGTTTTCCGCATTTTCCCGAATCGCACAAGTATTCAGTAGAACGACATCTGCGTCTTCAACTGTATTTGTCGATTCATATCCTAAACTTGTGAATATACCGGCCATCACTTCTGTATCATGTTCATTCATCTGACAGCCATATGTACGGATATAAAATTTACGACCTTTCCCCATGCCTAAAAAACGTTCGTCAATTTTGAAATCATCATGATAAGCGATTTCTTCCTTCCCACGTTTCTTTGCATTTTTCAAGGAAGGTGGTGTATAGACAGTCTCAAAATATTTACTATAGTCTTTTTCCGCAGCAACGGTCGATTTCACAAGCCCCGATTGCAGACGTTGCTCTTCATTCATAAATAACTTCCCCTTTCTTCAAACCTTGTGGGAATTGTATAGACTCGACTACATTATACATGAAGTTCTTTATAGTTTGAAGTGACGGGTTTGTGATTTATGGAAATCCTGTAGATTTAGGCAACCGTGTGACATTATAGTCTAAATGGGAAAAAATGAAGCCCATGGAACGAATGCTTCCGTGGGCTTCAGATAATGATTATTATCGTTTTCGTTTTTCAACGAGCAGCTTTAATGCTGTTCGTCCCTCGCCATTAATTTCAATATCAGTAAATGCTGGTGCGCATACGAGGTCGCTTCCGCTTGGGGCGACAAAACCACGAGCAATTGCAACTGCTTTAATAGCCTGATTCAAAGCACCTGCACCTACCGCCTGCATTTCCGCATACCCTTGATCTCTGATGACCGCTACAAGTGCTCCTGCGACAGAATTCGGATTAGAGCGGGATGATACTTTCAATGGACTCACCATGTTTCCTCCTTGTTTTCACGATGTCTATGGAATGTATTTATCCATAAGTCATCTTATGAAAAGAAGGAGATGATTAGACGCAACTCATGCTTCGAATACATGATCGTCGTTGATCATGATGCGCTCAATCGATAGTGCCTTTCCAGTTTGGTCGTCTAATTCTACGAAAAGACCATTCAATTGACTACGCCCTTTTTTGGGAACTTCAAAACGGACCGGTAGATTTGTTTTAAAACGATAAATAACATCCTCTTTTTTCATTCCCAATATTTCATCATAAGGGCCTGTCATTCCTGCGTCCGTTAAGTATGCGGTTCCTCCAGGGAGAATGCGGTCATCAGCTGTTTGGACATGTGTATGGGTTCCAACCACAACAGATGCTTTACCATCGAGATGCCATCCCATTGCAATTTTTTCACTCGTTGCCTCAGCATGGAAATCAACGAATATAAGTGGAGAAATTTTAGTTGCCTCTTCTATCAACTGCTCGGCTTTTTCAAAAGGATCAGAATGTGGTGGTAAAAATGTACGTCCATGTAAATTTATTACTGAAAGTGTCACACCGTTTTTCGTAATGTTGGTCATCCCCCTACCAGGTGCCTCATCTGAAAAATTCGCCGGACGAATTAAATAATCGGTGTCATCGATGAAATCATAGATCTCTTTTTGATCCCAAGTGTGATTTCCCATTGTTACCACATCAACGCCCGAACGTAGAAGATCGTCGAAAATAGCTTTAGTGATTCCTCTGCCCGATGCAGCATTTTCTCCATTTGCGATGATTACGTCCGCCTGGTACTTCCTTTTTAAACGTGCGATATAGTTAAACACCATATCTCTGCCGATTGATCCAACAATATCGCCTATAAATACTACCTTCATAAATTTATACCTCTTCCTTTGTGAAGATGACAAAAAAAACACTCCTGCACCATAATGGACAGGAGTCATTTCACATCATTTTGCATATTCGACAGCACGTGTCTCCCGGATCACAGTCACTTTGATATGACCTGGATAATCGAGCTCTTCTTCAATTCTTTTACGTATATCCCTTGCCAATCGATGGGCTGTTATATCATCGATCTGATCAGGACGTACAATAATTCGGACTTCGCGTCCCGCTTGAATTGCGAATGATTTCTCGACTCCATCATATGATTCCGATATCTCTTCGAGTTTTTGCAGTCTGCGAATGTAGTTCTCAAGAGTTTCACTTCTCGCACCCGGTCTAGCAGCAGATAATGCATCAGCAGCCGCAACCAATACTGCAATGACCGAAGTAGCCTCTTCATCACCATGATGGGAAGCAATACTGTTGATTACAACAGGATGTTCTTTGTACTTTGTAGCTAATTCTACTCCGATTTGGACGTGGCTTCCTTCAACTTCATGATCAATTGCTTTACCAATATCGTGAAGGAGTCCTGCACGCCTTGCCAACGTAACATCTTCGCCAACTTCCGCAGCTAAGAGTCCAGCAAGATAAGCAACCTCAACGGAATGCTTCAGGACATTTTGTCCATAGCTTGTACGGAAATGCAAACGTCCAAGGATTTTGATAAGATCCGGGTGAAGGTTATGGACACCCACGTCGAAAGTGGTTTGTTCACCTTTTTCGCGGATCAATTCATCCACTTCCCGTCTTGACTTATCTACCATCTCTTCAATCCGGGCCGGATGGATCCTGCCATCTTGTACGAGTTTTTCAAGTGCAAGTCGCGCGGTTTCACGGCGGACAGGATCGAATCCTGATAGGATGACTGCTTCAGGTGTGTCATCGATAATCAGATCGATACCAGTCAATGTTTCCAAAGTTCTGATATTGCGGCCTTCCCTTCCGATGATTCGTCCTTTCATTTCATCGTTCGGCAAGTTCACTACAGATACAGTCGTTTCTGCGACATGATCTGCGGCGAAACGTTGTAATGCAAGAGAAAGGATTTCACGTGCTTTCTTTTCTGATTCCTCTTTAGCACGTTGCTCCGATTCTTTCGTCATTACAGCAATATCCGTGGAAAGTTCCTTCTCAACATCGTCAAGGATAATTCGTTTCGCTTCATCCCTGGTGAGTGCCGAGATTCTTTCAAGTTCCGTCTGTTGGACGGCAACAAGATCTTCCGCCTTGCGTTCCATTTGTTCAATATGCTGTTGTCTACTGGAAAGCGCATCTTCTTTACGCTCCAGTCCCGCTTCTCTTTTATTGAGAGCATCATCCTTGCGGTCAAGATTTTCTTCCCGTTGTAAAAGGCGGTTTTCCTGCTTCTGCAATTCCGCTCTTCTTTCACGGACTTCTGATTCCGCTTCAATTCTCAGTTTGTGATTTTCATCTTTGGCTTCTAAAAGTGCCTCTTTTTTCAAAGCTTCTGCTTCACGTCTTGCATCTTCGATGATTTGTTCTGCAGAGTTTTTGGCACCCGTCACTCTTGATTCATTCACCTTTTTGATAACTAAATAGATAACAACTGCACCGACGAATAGACCTACCAAAGCGGAGATGATGTTTATAATGATGTCTGGCATCCAGGTCACCTCCTCCTGCTATTCTTTTCGTTTTCAGTCGGCCCGTATATCAACATTCAACATACTGCCATAATGATTTCATTGGTGTGAAATTATACAATTCTAATTGTATCTATGAAAAATTAACATGTCAAGGATTGTAAACAAAAGCGGAGGGGGGCGGTTAGCTGCGACAGGCATAAGGCGGATTCGTGAAACGGCGATCTTTGCCGTGTAGCGAAGCTGACTTATGACCCGAGCAGCTGCCCCCAGGAGCTGGATGTAAACAAAAGCAGAGGGCGACGCTTAGGCCCGACAAGCGCTGGAAGACAAGCCGGAAAGGCGATCTTTGCCTTTTTGGCTTGTCTGAAGTGACTCGAGGGCCTGGCGACCGAAGCTGGATGATAACAAAAGCGGAGGGGGGCGGTTAGCTGCGACAGGCATAAGGCGGATTCGTGAAACGGCGATCTTTGCCGTGTAGCGAAGCTGACTTATGACCCGAGCAGCTGCCCCCAGGAGCTGGATGTAAACAAAAGCGGAGGGCGACGCTTAGGCCCGACAAGCGCTGGAAGACAAGGCGGAAAGGCGCCCTTTGCCTTTTTGGCTTGTCTGAAGCGACTCGAGGGCCTGGCGACCGAAGCTGGATGATAACAAAAGCGGAGGGGGGCGGTTAGCTGCGACAGGCATAAGGCGGATTCGTGAAACGGCGATCTTTGCCGTGTAGCGAAGCTGACTTATGACCCGAGCAGCTGCCCCCCGGAGCTGGATGATAACAAAAGCGGAGAGCGATGCTAAGGCACCAAAAAACAAAAAAGCTAACTTGCACAAAGGCATGTCAGCTTTTTCGTATTATTTTTTTTCTTCAAGGAATAATTCAAGTTCTTCATCTTCCTCTTCGTCATGGCCTGCAATTACATAATTAGCAGCAGCCATTCCGTATGAACCACGAATCTTGTTCGCAATTTCAGCACGGATATCTGGGTTTTCCCGAAGGAACTGTTTCGCATTCTCACGGCCTTGTCCAACGCGTTCCCCTTCATAGGAATACCATGCACCGCTCTTTTGTACAATTTCCAGTTCTGCACCAATGTCGATAATCTCGCCTTCCCTTGAGATACCTTCTCCGTACATAATATCCACTTCTGCAGTGCGGAACGGTGGAGCGACTTTGTTTTTCACGACACGAACGCGCGTTTTGTTACCTACGATATCATTTCCTTGCTTGATTGCTTCTCCACGGCGTACTTCAAGACGGACAGAAGAATAGAACTTCAGTGCCCGGCCGCCAGGTGTTACTTCAGGGTTACCGAACATGACACCGACCTTTTCACGAATCTGGTTAATGAAAACGGCGATTGTTTTCGATTTGTTGATTGCTCCAGACAGTTTACGAAGCGCTTGTGACATAAGACGTGCTTGCAAACCGATATGTGAATCACCCATCTCCCCTTCAATTTCCGCCTTTGGTACCAATGCGGCAACGGAGTCAACGACGATGATGTCAACTGCTCCACTTCGTACAAGTGCTTCAGCAATTTCCAGCGCCTGTTCGCCGGTGTCCGGCTGGGATAAAAGCAATTCGTCAATATTGACGCCTAATTTTCGGGCATAAATTGGATCCAACGCATGCTCGGCATCAATAAACGCTGCTTGTCCACCTGCTGCTTGGACTTCCGCTATTGCATGAAGTGCTACAGTCGTTTTACCCGAGCTCTCAGGTCCATAGATTTCAATGACACGGCCCCTTGGATAGCCTCCTACCCCTAATGCCGCATCTAACGCAAGTGAACCGGTTGAAGATGTGGAAACTTGCAGGTCTGTCTTCTCCCCCAATTTCATGACGGAGCCTTTCCCGAATTGTTTCTCGATTTGTTTCAAGGCTTGATCCAAAGCCGCTTTACGATCGCTCAAAATGATTCCTCCCCTTAAAGGTCCTGTTCTGTTGTTCTTTTTCTTCCTGTCTCTACTATACTCCTTTTATGAGAAATACTCAATAAAAAGTCGAACGCTTATTCGATTTATTTTCCCGAAAGTCATTTTTAAATGAGAATACATAGGTAAAAATCATTTTTAATTGAGAATTTCAGTCCAAAATCTTATTTTCAACTATTCTCTTTTTCAATTCTTTTATTAAATAGTAGAGTGCATATTGAGAGGCACGACGACGGTTTGTATTTCGAGTGCCTGATAAATCAAGTTTAAATGTCTTTACATCGCCATCCTGAAGAGCAATACCTATCCAAACCGTCCCTACAGGTTTTCCATCGTGAGGATCGGGTCCGGCGGCACCTGTTAATCCGACCCCTATATCAGAACCGAATTTTAGTTTCGCACTTCTGGCAAGTGCTTCCGCGCATTCAGAGCTAACAACTCCATACTCCTTAAGCAATGAACGTGAAACGCCAAGCTGTTCAACTTTCATGTCGTCATTGTAGACAACAACTCCGCCCTTCAAAGAGGAACTGATTCCAGATTCACCTGCCAACTCGGACATGAATTGTCCTGCGGTCAGACTTTCAGCTGCCGCAATAGTCAATTGGGCCTTTTTTAACAGATCTGCTGCTTTTGATGATAATGTATCATTATTGATTCCGAATATAAATTCTCCGACAAGATCACGGATCTCCTTTTCAACAGGAGCGATCAATTTCTCCGCCTCATCAGTAGAAAGTGCTTTTGCCGTTATTCGAAGAATGACTGCATCTTGGGATGCTAGTGGCGCGATAGTCGGATTGGATTGTTTTTGTAAGATTCCTTGAACGCGATGCTCAAGCTCTGCTTCTCCAATTCCAAAAAATTTCAAAACACGGGAAACTATGACTTCCTTATTACCTAATGCCCCAAGTAAATAAGGGATAGCTTCTCTTTCAAACATGGGTTCCAATTCATGTGGAGGACCGGGTAATAAAATATAAGATACCCCACTTTTTTCAAGAGCCATACCCGGCGCCATTCCGTTACGATTTTTCAATACAACAGAATCCGCCAAAACGAGTGCCTGCTTTTTATTGTTCTCGGTCATCATTCTACCAGTTCGTAAGAAATAGTCTTCAATTGAAACAAGGGCTTCATTATTCATTTTCAGATGGGTTCCCAACATTTCAGCAATTGTTTCTTTCGTCAGATCATCTTTTGTTGGACCAAGTCCTCCAGAAAAAACTATCAGATCCGCACGCTTTTCTGCGATTCCGATAGCCTTTTTTAATCGATCGGGATTATCCCCTACAACCGTATGATAGTATACATCAATTCCTATTTCGGCAAGACGAGCCGAAATGAATGTGGCATTCGTATTCGTAATTTGACCTAATAGAAGTTCAGAACCTACTGCAATGATTTCCGCCCTCATAATGGTGCCTCCTTACATCGAGTCAAGCAAGACACGACGATTCTTATAAAAGTAATCAGCTCCAGACCAAATGGTGAAAAATAGTGCAATGTACAGCATAATTGAACCAAATGGAATGTTAATCATTTCAAAAAAGATATTGTTCATTAGAAGGAAAGTTATTGCGACTAACTGGGTTGCAGTCTTAATCTTCCCTAACTGCTGGGCTGCGACCACTTCGCCGCCACCTGCCATTATCATCCTTAAACCGGTTACAGCAAACTCCCTGCTAATAATGATGATGACGACCCATGATGCCGCATTCCCTAATTCCACTAAAACGACCAACGCTGCGGATACAAGCAACTTGTCCGCAAGCGGATCAAGGAATTTACCCATATTCGTAACAAGATTATGTTTTCTTGCTAAATGACCATCAAACCAATCCGTCAAACTGGCTATTATGAATATGATTGCCCCTATTAAATGCTCAGTTGGAAGTGTGGTACCCCCTACATTCAATGTTCCCATTCCAAAATCGACAAGCATGAAAATGATAAATATAGGGATTAGAAAAACACGGGAAACCGTAATTTTATTTGGTAAGTTCAACTGTCTCATCCTTCCTAAAAATTAATGCGTTATGTATGGTGAATGAAAATAGTCATCCATATAGATGACTATTTTCATTTCTTATATTCAATGTAAATATTTTGTGGAGATACGTTTGATGAATATTCCAGTTTTTCTTCATTCACGTAGATATTCGCAAAGGATGGTACAGCGACTCGAATTCGGACATACTCGACATCTGAAACATCTAACTCAAGTGTTTCCCCATTTTTCATAACGCGAGCCATCGGTGTCAGTTCCTCTTTCTTTTCGTTCTGAACACCAATCCATGTATCTCCTAATGTATCAATTTTAAGCTTGAATTCATCTGCATCTGTCAGGGAGTATTTAAAATCTGATCCAGTTGTACTTTCATATGCAAGAACCTGTTCTTTAACTACTTCTTCCGGTTCTGGATCCGGCTCCACTGTTTCTTCCTCAATTGGATCATCAACAACTTCTTCTTCAGTATTTCCTGGCGTTTGATTGTTATCCATTGTTACTAGCTTATCTTCAGGCTTTACATCGGTGCCTGTTTGCTTCGATGCCGCTTGTTGCGAAAGAACCCAAACTACAACAATGATTACAATAATGAAAAACGCCACAATGATTTTCGGTATTGTTTCATTCAGACGACTGTTGCCTTTTAAGCCTCGGCTCCTTGTCAGTGGAGGGGCGATGTTTTCTTCTTCGAGATTATCATAATTAGCTGATTCCTTATATAATGTCAACATTTCATCAGCATCCAAACCGACTGCCTCTGAATATTGTTTGATAAACGCACGAACGTAGAAAGCTCCAGGCATCATACTGTAATCTTCATTTTCAATACCGGAAAGGTACCGTTTCTGAATTTTAGTTATGGTTTGCAAATCATCCAATGAGTAGCCTTTCGCAGTTCTTGCTTCCTTTAGACGATCACCTAATCCGGTCATTTTAGTCACCTTCCTTGTTTAAAAGTTAAAATTTCCAAATCCACCCATCTGCCCTGTATCGGTCATCATATGGTTCTTCTCCATCATTTCATATGTGATTTCCTGATCTGGATCTGTTCGTAATTCGATAATATAATCAAAGTCTTCCATGTCGTATTCGGAGTGCCGAACAAACATGTCCGGATGTTCGACAACTTTAATAGAAGGCATACCCATCATCTCACGTACAAGCTGCATATGCCTCTCATCTCCCGATTTACGTGAAACAATGCCATCTAAGATGAAAATATTATCTCTGGAGAATTCATCTCCAGCTAGGGTGCTTCTAACGGTTTGTTTTATCATCGTGGAAGAGAGGAAAATCCATTTCTTATTCGCACATACACTCGCGGCAACTACTGACTCCGTCTTTCCGACCCGTGGCATTCCACGTATTCCGATTAACTTATGCCCTTCTTGTTTAAACAATTCCGCCATGAAGTCAACAAGAATACCCAGTTCACTCCGGAGGAATCGGAACGTTTTCCGGTCATCAATATCCTGTTGGATATATCTTCCATGCCTTACCGCTAAAATATCGCGTAATTTCGGCTCACGGATCTTCTTTACTTGAATGGTTTCCATTGTGGATGCAATCAATTCAAAACGTTTGATTTGATCATCATTTTCTGTCCTGACCAGCATTCCCCGATGGCCACCATCCACACCGTTGATCGTAATAATATTAACGCGAAGCATCCCTAAAAGTGAAGCGATATCTCCAAGCAAGCCAGGTCGATTCACTTGTATCTCGTACTCGACATACCATTCACCCATTCGACACACTCCTATCGTTCCCTATATCCAATTTAGGATAACCAATAAAATAGAAACCGTTCATTTGCAACCCTTATGAAAGTACCCAGGGTATAGGACGCGCGAGTCGCAACTTAGTTCTATAATAACGGATAAATGGGATGAAGAAAAGTAAAAAAGAAAAAGGGGAACAATATCTCCCCTTTTTAAATTCAAATATACCACCCACCATTTAATTTCACTATTTCACCAGTTATATAATCCGCTTTTCCACTGACTAAGAAACCCGTAAGTTCTGCAACTTCCTCAGGCGATCCAGTTTTTTGTAAGGGGATCTGCTCAATAACCATCTGTTTATCCTCTTCCGACAATTCATCATTCATTTCCGTATCTATCCACCCAGGAGCTATTGCATTCACACGAGTACCCGTATATGCCGCCTCCTTAGCATACGCCTTAACGAAAGCATGTTGGGCACCTTTTACGGCAGAATACATGACTTCACCTGCAGCACCTGTGTTGCCCCAAATCGAACCGATAAAAACAATATATGATACTTTGTGACTTCGTAATTGAGATGATATGTAACTTATGAACAAGGATGGATTTTGCATATGCACTTTCCAAAGGGCATCCATGTCTTGTTGCGTTGTATCCGTCAAAAGTTTAAGCATTGATTGTCCAGATGCGACGATAACTGTCTGGACATGACCTACTTGGTTAGCAAGTATTTCAGCACCATCATCTTTTGAAAAATCCGATTGAACGAGTTGGAAATCCCCGTTCGGATATGACTCGGACAATTCTTGTTGAAGGAGCGAAACCCGCGTTTTACTTTTGTTGAAATGAAGGTACAAGGACCAGCCATCAGCTGCCAACTTACGGCTGATGGCTTCTCCAATACCTCCCGATGCCCCAAGGATTACTGCATAACGTTTCATGTTCAGTTTTCCTTCGCTCCAGGAACAATCGTCATAACTGTATGACTGTTTAGGTCTGATATCGTAGAGAAGGCGTCTTTCAGGTGGTCAATAGTCATCTTTTCAAGAGTTGGGACAACGTCGAATAAATTCATATCATTAAAATTATAAGTTGTGAATTGGTTGGAAATGAATTCAATCGAATTCAGCGAGCGCATAAATTGGCCGATTCTCCGCTTTCGCGCACGTTCCAAGTCCGCCTCAGTAACTGTCCAATTTTCAACTTGAGAGGATAGTGTCTTCCGAATTACCGCTTCCAGATCAGTCGGATTCTCGGTATCAGACTCCACCATTGCAAATCCAAATCCCTTTTCCAAAGTGAAATCATAATTATATGTTTCATCGATCAGATTGTCATTATAAGCTTTCGTGTAAAATTCGGATGTTCTACCAAACAGAATGTCAAGCACAAGATGGACTGCTAAATCTTGACGAATCATTTCATCACCTTTAAGATCTGTCCGGTTACATTTCATGCCAAAATTGAATTTCGGTCTTTGGACATCCATTTCAAGTACAGTTTTCTCCGTTGTAGCCTCCAACGGCTCTTTCGGAAATTCCCTTGTAATCTCTTCAGGTTCAGAAAACTCCTTCCCCTTCTGATCTTCCTTGATGAAATTCATCATTTCTTCCGGGTCAACTGCTCCAATTACGAAAACTGCCATATTCGAAGGGTGATAAAATGTTTCGTAACATTCATACAAATGTTCAGCAGTAATTTCCTCTATTGTTTCAATAGTCCCCGCAATATCGATTCTGACAGGATGTTCTTTGTATAGGCTTTCAATTGTTCCGAAATAGTTTCGCCAGTCCGGATTATCATCGTACATCGTTATCTCTTGAGCAATAATCCCTTTTTCTTTTTCAACCTTTTCTTTCGTAAAATATGGCTCTTGGACAAAATCTAACAATACCTTCGTGTTTTCATAAAGGTTTTCAGTCGTTGAGAACAAGTATGATGTCCTTGTAAATGATGTGAACGCATTCGCACTTGCACCAAGAACTCCGAATTTCTGGAAAACATCCCCTTCTTTTTTATCGAACATCTTATGTTCTAAAAAGTGGGCGATGCCATCGGGGACTGTTACAAAATCCTTCTTCCCTCTTGGGATGAATGTTCTATCAATCGAACCGTATTTCGTTGTAAATGTGACATATGTTTTGGAAAATCCTCGTTTAGGTAAAATATATACACTTAACCCATTATCAAGCTTTTCGTGGAATAAAGTTTCTTGTAAATTGTCAAAGCTTATCTTTTCCATCATTATGCCTCCCTTCCGGATAACAAGTAGATGAGTTCCAATTTAATCTGTGAAGCCATCTGTTTAATATCTTCGATGGTGACCGACTTCCACTGTGCAATCCATTTATCGGCAGTGAAATCCTCATCAAAGTATTTATATTGATCATAAATTTCGATTTGCCCTCTTGCGGAATCAAAGGCGCTTCGAATACTGTTTGATAATAAAGCAACGGTTTGCTCAAGTTCCATATCCGTCACATTACCCTTCTGTAAAGCGTCAATTTGTTCTCCAATCAATTTAACAGCTTTCTCTTCAAGCTCTGCATCAATCCCTGCCATTACGTACACTACGCCATAATACGCAGCGTAGGCGCTATTTACAGTGTATGCCATGCTCTCTTTTTCACGGACATTCATGAATAATTTACTATGTGCAAATCCACCGAATACCCCATTTGTAACTTGCATTTTAGGATAATCTGGATGATAAAAGGAAACAGGCGTACTATATCCTACTTGCAATTTCCCTTGCTTCATATCCTGTTTCTCAAAAACCGTTTGGATATCTTTCACTTCATTCGTATCAAGTTCGGAGGGCTTACGGACAAACTCCCTCTCTTGAAAATTAAACATCTCTTTAATTTTCTCGATTAATTCTTCCTCTTTGACATCTCCAACAATATAAATGTCAACTGCATCATTCTTCAACATGTTCTCATATGTATCGAGAAGCGTTGCACTTGTAATGCTTTCTACGTCTTCTTCAGTTCCGTTAGCCGATATCGAAGCTGGGGTATTTGGGCGCATTAAATCGAACATGCGCTTATGGGCATATCTTGCTTTATCATCATAGATAGAACGGATTCGTTCAATTACTGTTCGTTTTTCACGACGAACGATTGATTCATCAAATGAGCCATCTTTGAAATTCGGTTTAAAAATAACAGTTTGTATCATTTTCAATGCATCATCAAAAACACCGTCAGTTGACAGATACTCGTCGTTAACACACTCCATATTTAGAGAAATAATATGTGTATTGTCACGTTTACCCGCATCCAAGTAAAATACGGTGCCATAAAGTTCATCCAATGCCTTTCGTAGCTCACTTTGTTGCGGATACTCAGCATTTGAATCTTGAAGTACATTCGATAATACGGCACGATGCGCGGCTTGTTTTGCGTCTAATTCTGAAATCCATTTAATAGACATCGTAATTGTCTTGAATTGTTCCGTCTTTCGAATATATAGATTGACGCCCTTTTGCAGCACAATTTTCTTAAACATATGAACACCTCGTTTTTCCTTTATTATACGAATACCTTTCTACACTATACATTCCACAACGTTGCCAGAGCAAAATAAACGCATTATTTATAACTTTGCACAAAAAAACTGCCCAGAATCCATAGAGGAATCTGGGCGACTGATTGTTATTTATCTACTACCCTTAATATACGGCACACCACTAGCCTTCGGTGCGTTCGCTTTTCCAATAAATCCAGCGAGCGCTAAGATCGTCAAGACGTACGGTAGTATATGGAAGTATACAGTTGGTATTTTTTGAATGAACTCTATATCGATTGACCCTGCACTGATTGCAAGTGTTTGAGCGAACCCGAAGAATAAGGCAGCTCCCATTGCACCAATCGGATGCCATTTACCAAAAATCATAGCAGCCAACGCCATGAAACCTTGACCATTTATCGTCGCGTGACCAAAATCGCCTGTCATCGTTTGGGAATAAATTGCCCCACCAATACCTGCAAGACCACCGGAAATGATAACGGCAGCATACCGGATTTTCGTGACATTGATCCCCATCGTATCTGCAGCCATCGGGTGTTCACCTACTGAGCGAAGACGGAGGCCGAATGGCGTCTTGTATAGGACGAACCATGCGATAAACGCAACAACGACTGCCAATACTGAAGTTCCGTAAAGGGATTTGAAGAACATCGGCCCGATTATCGGGATATCCTGCAAAATTGGAACGTTAACGCGCGGAATTTTTTGCTGAATGAAATCAGTCTGCCCTTTTCCAAACATCATTTTTACAGAAAATAACGCAATTGCAATTCCTAACATATTGATCGCTACCCCGGAAACAACCTGATCTGCCCGGAAGGAAACGGAAGCGACAGCATGCATGATGGAGAAGATTGCAGCAACAAGCATCGCAGCAAGCAGGGCAATCCACGGTGTCCATCCGCCAAATACATTAACAAAGGCTAAATTGAAAACAATACCTACAAACGCGCCCATTACCATAAGACCTTCAAGTCCAATATTGACAACACCGGAACGTTCGGAGAAAACGCCACCTATTGCTGTAAGGATGAGAGGGGCTGCATAAGCGATTGAAGTCGGGATGATAAAATATAGTACTTCTAAAAAGCTCATGTCATTTCGCCTCCTTTTTCTTTTTCAGACGTTGCAGTCCAACACGGATGATATATCCTGAAGCAACAAAGAAAATGATAAGTGCAACGACGATTGAAACGATTTCAAGCGGTATATTTGCAGCATTCGGCATATTATTCGCACCATACTTAAGTGAACCGAACAAGGAAGCTCCGAAAATGACACCAAGCGGAGTGTTTGCACCAAGTAGGGCAACCGCAATACCGTCAAATCCAATACCAGTGAAACCGCCTAGACTAGTCATGCTTCCAAAAGTCCCCAGACCTTCCATTGCGCCAGCAAGCCCTGCAAACGCACCGGAGATGACCATGGAAAGGACAATGTTCTTTTTAACATTCATCCCTGCATACTGGGAAGCATTTTCGTTGAATCCGACTGATTTTAACTCGAAACCAGTTTTTGTTTTTTCCAAGATGAACCACATTACAATAACCATCGCAAGGGCAACAAAAATACCATAGTGAAGCGTTGAGTAATCTGTTAAATTTGAAAGGAAATCTGACCGCAATGATGCTGTCGGCTGGATTTTTTCCGTTTTATAGCTACCGTTAGAAACTGTTTTGATTAGTGCATTCACAACATGAAGGGCAACGTAGTTCATCATAATCGTTACAATAACTTCATGCACCCGAAGTGTAGCCTTCAAAATCCCTGGGACAAGTCCCCATAGGGCACCTGCCAATGCTGCTGCGAGTAAAGTAATTGGTAGATGGATAATCATAGGTAATTCAAATGCTGCACCCACATATACTGCCGCAAACCAACCGACCATCAACTGTCCTTCAACACCAATGTTGAAAAGACCTGTACGGAATGCGAATGCTACAGCAAGTCCGGCAAGGATATAGGGACTAATTTGCCGAATCGTCTCACCAATAGCATAGCTGTCTCCAAATATTCCATTCCAAAGAGCTATATATCCGTTTACCGGATCATAGCCACTGAAAAGCATAACAATCGCTCCGACAAGTAAACCAAGTAGGATCGAAATGACTGGAACTAAAATATTAATAACTCTATTTGACATCTCGATCCACACCTTCTTTCAATGCATCTTTTCCTTTGATGGCATGACCTGCCATCAAAAGACCTAATTCCTGTTCATTTGTCTCAGCTGGGATAACAGTGTCTACGATTTGTCCATCATGGATAACCGCAATACGATCCGAAACATTCATAACCTCATCCAGCTCAAATGATATTAAGAATACTGCTTTCCCGTTATCACGCTGTTCGATTAGCCTTTTATGAATAAATTCAATCGCACCTACATCGAGACCCCTTGTCGGCAATGCGGCAATAAGCAAATCAGGATCTCTCGATACTTCCCGTCCGATGATCAATTTTTGTTGGTTTCCGCCTGATAGGGCACGGGCAAGTTCCCATTCCCCTTGCGTACGTACATCATATTCTTCTATGATGTTATTAGCATTTTCGGAGATCACACCATAGTTCATGATGCCATTCTTTGAAAATGGCTCGTGGTAATATTCTTGCAATGCGGCATTATAGCCAACAGAAAAATTAAGTACAAGTCCATGCTTATGTCTGTCTTGCGGAATATGTCCCAAGCCTGATTGAGTTATTTCCCTCGGACTCATGCCAGTAATATCTTTCGAATTAATAGTGATTTTCCCGCTTTTAACTTTTCTAAGGCCAGCAATCGCTTCGATCAACTCGGTTTGTCCATTTCCGTCAATACCTGCAAGACCAACAATTTCTCCTCTACGGATTGAAAGATTTAAACCTTTTACTCTTTCAATTCCCCTATTATCCGTAACAACAAGATCTGTGACGGACAATACTTCATTAGTTGGATTCGCCGGCCCTTTTTCTGTTTTAAACGTAACTTGTCTTCCGACCATTAATGTTGCCAACTCTTCCGGATTCGTTTCTGAAGTAACAACTGTCCCGACTCCTTGACCTTTTCGGATGACGGTGACTCGATCAGATACGTCCATAATCTCCTGCAATTTATGAGTGATCAAAATAATCGACTTGCCTTCAGTTATCAACTTCTTCATAATGGTAATCAATTCTTGAATTTCCTGAGGAGTTAGTGAAGCCGTTGGTTCGTCAAAGATTAGAATGTTCGCTCCACGATAGAGTGTTTTTAAAATTTCAACGCGTTGCTGCATCCCAACAGATATATCCTCGATTTTCTCATATGGATCTACATTCAAACCGTAAAGTTTAGAGATTTCTGCGACTTTTTTCGCAGCATCCTTGATGTTTACGACACCCATTTTTTTCGGCTCACTGCCAAGGATAATATTTTCGGTAACAGTCAAATTTTCCACAAGCATGAAATGTTGATGAACCATACCGATTCCTAAATCATTTGCTACGTTTGGATTCGAGATATTGACCTTTTTTCCATTGACACGTATTTCTCCATCTTCAGGTTGATATAGCCCGAATAATACGTTCATCAATGTAGATTTCCCTGCGCCATTTTCACCTAATAACGCATGGATCTCTCCTTTTCCCAATTGTAGAGTGATGTTGTCATTCGCCCGGAATTCACCAAACTTCTTTGTAATGTTCAACATCTCAATGACATATTCCAATGGTTTCACTTCCTTGTATAATAATATAACGTTAATCTTCAGGAAAAAATTAATACAATAAAAGATTCTGTTTTACCACAATAAGTGGAATTACCCAATATAAAAGCGTATGACCTAATCATAAGCTCATCTATATTGATAAAGAACCTTTTACTCTATTAATTTACTACTAACTCTCGTTAATACATTAAATAAATGTATCCCACAAAATCCATATCCACAACAAAGGCCGGACTAAACCGGCCCTTATTGCTGTTTATAAATTATTTTAGGGATTCAGATACTACGATTTCACCATCAGCGATCTTTTTAGCGTATTCGTCAATTTGCTTAAGAACATCTTCAGGAAGTGCACCACGTGAATCTGCAAGTTTTACGCCATCATCATGAAGACCGTAAACTTTTGTTTCTCCACCTGGGAATTTACCTTCCTTAGCAAGTGCTGAGATGTCTTGAACCGCTACGTCAACACGCTTAAGCATAGATGTTAATGTAATGTTGTCATCACCAACTTGACCTTCGTCGTATTGGTCGGAGTCAACACCGATTACCCATACATTTGCATTTTTATCTGCTTGTTTACGTTCTTTCGCTTCAGAGAAGACACCGTTACCTGTTCCGCCAGCTGCGTGGAAGATAATATCTACGCCTGAAGAATACATACGAGCCGCTTCAGCTTTACCAAGTTCAGCTTTGTCAAAGAATCCAGTGTATTTAACGTCTACTTTAATATTAGGATTTACTGCTGCAACACCTTCAACAAATCCAGCTTCGAAACGGTTGATAACCGGGATATCCATACCGCCGACAAATCCGATCTTATCGGATTTTGTCATTAAAGCTGCTGCGACACCCGCAAGGAATGCACCTTCTTGCTCTTTGAATAGAATGCTTGCTACGTTCGGCTCATTAACTTCACCGTCAATGATTGCAAATTCCTTGTCAGTTTGTTGACTAGCAATCGTTCCAATCGCATCTTCCATCATGAAACCAACGCCAAATACGAGGCTGAAATCACGGCGGGCAAGCGCATTTAAGTGAGTAGTGTAGTCTGCTTCACCTGTTGACTGAAGATATGTGTATCCGTCTCCTTCAGTTAACCCATTGTCTTTCCCGAACTTTTGGATCCCTTCCCAAGCTGATTGGTTGAAGGATTTATCGTCAACACCACCGACATCCGTAACCATCGCTACTGAAAAGTTTGATTCATTTCCACCTTTTGATGATGTAGAATCTTTTTTGTCTTTGTCCGTACCACATGCACCAAGTAATGTACCTGCTGCAAGAACCAATGATAATGCAAGACCGTATTTACGTTTGCTCACTGATTGGACCCCCCTGTTTTTTATTTTGGTATAAAATATTGACGTATGAACGTCTATTTAAAGACTCTTGGAAAATTAGCAACCGCTTACAGAATCAGTACAGGTGAGAATTGCCACCTGTAATTGGATGAAGGGTTACCTAATATTTTTCCAATTGACCTTATACCCTTTTTCGAACTACATGAAAGCTGAACTTATCGGCCCTAAAATAATTTTTAGAGTAAAGGACCATTTCGCCTTCTTCACTATAATGATACTGAATTAATACGAGCAAAGGAATGTCCACCCCACATCTTAAAATTGATGAGGCTTCATCATCATACCCAACAGGTTCAATATTCGCTATAGCTTGGGCAATTTTAATCTTACCCGATTTTTCGAGCGAATCAAAAATAGATTCTTTCAATAAGTCTTCTGCCCCAGCATTTAAATTCCTGGAAAGCACATGATCGATACAGTATACAACTGGATCTCCATCTGCTGTTCTAACCCTTTTAATTGTAACAAGACTATCTTCCGTTCCGCAATCAAATTTTCCCATCATTTCATCAGTAGGGGGATTCTCTTGAACCTCCATAAATATGGTACCTGGTTCCATTCCTGCATCACGTATCATCGAGGAGACGCTTGAAAGTTGTTCGATACCGGACGAAAATATTGGGCGCGGATTAACGAAAGTACCTACTCCGTGTTTACGAATAATCACTTTCTCTTCTTCAAGAACACGCAAGGCTTCCCTTAGTGTCGCCCTGCTGACGCCTAAATTCCTCGCTAACTCAAATTCCGAGGGGAATTTCTCATTTTCTTTGAAAATACCGGAGTCAATATCACCCTTTAAACGTTCAATTACCTGCACGTATAAATGCCTTTGATCCGTCTTAACCAACATGTTCAATCCCCCCTTAGTGAGGTTAGACCTCAGACGTGTTACATCTTTCCTAATCATTCATACTATATCATCTTCATCCTACAAAATAAACAGTAGATTTTATATAAACAAGATTTTTAGATAGTAAATTGTTACAATCTTGTTTCTATAGTCATAATAATCATTGATGAATATCCACTTCACTTTGGGAAACAAGGACTTGTCTCGGCTTACTACCCTCCGGAGGACCTACGACCCCACGCATTTCCATTTGATCTACAATCCGGGCAGCCCTAGAATAACCAACTCGGAAACGGCGCTGCAACATAGATACAGATGCCGTCTGCATCTCTATGACCAATTGAACAGCATCATTGTATAGTTCATCTGTTTCTTCATGTGGCTGTACTTCCTCGATATCAGTCGGGATCATTTCTTCTTGATATTGAGCCTTTTGTTGTTCTATGACAAAATTGACAATACTCTCGACTTCCTGATCGGAAACGAAAGCCCCTTGAATTCTTACTGGCTTCGATGCACCAGCAGGCAGGAATAACATATCTCCTCGACCCAAAAGCTTCTCGGCACCGGATCCGTCTAAAATTGTCCTTGAATCTACAGAGGATGAAACAGCGAAGGCGATTCGTGACGGAATGTTCGCCTTAATGATCCCTGTAATGACATCTACACTTGGACGTTGAGTCGCAATGATTAAATGGATGCCCGCAGCTCTTGCCATTTGAGCAAGACGAGTAATCGAATCCTCGACATCACTCGAAGCAACCATCATTAAATCCGCAAGCTCATCAACAATAACAACTATATAAGGCATTTTCGGATGTTTTTCATCGTTTTCTACATTCCATTGTTCAATGTGATCATTATACCCCTCAATATTCCGGGTTCCTGTATGCGAGAATAATTCATATCGACGTTCCATTTCTGATACGACCTTCTTCAAAGCTTGGGAAGCTTTCCGAGGATCGGTTACAACCGGTGCCAACAAATGAGGTACTCCATTGTACACATTTAATTCAACCATTTTAGGGTCGATCATCATCATTTTAACTTCATGTGGCTTGGCACGCATTAAAATACTAATGATGATGCCGTTGATGCAAACACTTTTCCCACTACCCGTCGATCCCGCAACAAGGACGTGAGGCATTTTATTCAACTCGGCCATCATTGCTTGTCCAGTCACGTCGCGACCTAACGCAATCATCAATTTCGAATCAGGTCGATTGTTTTCCTTCGCTTCAATCACTTCCCGCAAACTCACAATAGCGACAGAACTATTTGGAACTTCAATTCCGACAGCTGATTTCCCTGGAATCGGTGCCTCGATTCTAATATCACTTGCTGCAAGGGCAAGGGCAATATCATCCGCTAGACTAACGATTCTACTAACTTTTACACCTGTGTCCGGGAGCACTTCATACTTTGTAACTGCAGGACCTAAATGAACTTGTTCAACTGTTGCTTTCACACCAAAACTTAAAAACGTTTTTTCCAGTTTTTCGGCATTGGCTTGGATGGAAACAAATTCAGCTGATTGGTCATTAGAAGGGGACTGGAGTAGTAATGAAGGCGGCGGAAGAATATATGAAACATTCTCCTCCTCCCCCGCAACACCAGAATATGTGTCCATCTGATTTTGCTCAGGGCTGCTCGTTTCTTCTTTTTTCTGCTCTACTGGCCTTTCCATCTCTGCTACAGCGGCTTGTTCATCAAGGGTTGACTTATTAATATTTTCCTTGAAGTTAGAAATAATCGGTTTAGAAATGATTTCTTGTTGTTCACCCACATCAGGTGTGAATTCTTGCTCCTTATCATTATCAGTTTGTTTCCCTTTTTGGGAACGCGACATTCTTGATGGTACAGACGAATCTTGTTTTTCTTTTGGTTTCTTTTCGTTCTTTCTGTTCTTTTCGTTCCTTTCGAATTTCGACTTAAAGGATTCTGCTATTTTTGGATACAATTCCAATAAATATGGAACAAATGCTTTACCGGTTAATAGAATAATACCAACCAACAATAGGAGTACCCCTGCGACAGTCGCACCGGAGGAATCGAATAATGTATGGAATAAAGCAAATAGGATGGCACCTATTAATCCCCCGCCAAGTGCCCCGCTTCTGGAAACTATTCCTCCATTAGTTACAAGGACTTTCCATGTTTCTTTAATTGCTGAATTCGTCATAAGTACTTTGCTTTCATATAGTTCTTTGAATAAATGGATATGGCTAAATAGTAATAAACTTGCAAGTATGAACAGACTACCCCCAACAATACGATTTTTCCATCCTACTGTTTTACGATTGATCATGAAAAGAAGTGCTTGTACGATCAATAAAAATGGGACAGCTCCATGCCAATTACCAAATAGCAGTCTCGCAAATGAAGACAGACCCCTTCCTACCATTCCAAATTCAAAAATAATAATAATAGCGAAGCCAATCATTGTTAAACCTGAAACTTCATACACTAATGGATTAATGCCATCCTTCTTTTTCCGTGAAGCACTGGCCTTTTTTCGTTTCTTCGATTTTTTGGACATGTTTCCTCCTCCTTTCACAAAAAGGATTTCCCGCCGTACGGTCGGCATGGAAATCCTTTTTCGTTTTTAGTTGAATTAGTACTCCATAATGATTGGAATGATCATTGGTCTTCTTTTTGTTTGTTGGAACAAATACGAACTCAACGTATCACGGATCTCTTGTTTTATGTTTGTCCATTCGAATGTATCTTTATTCACATACTTTTCGACAATCTTATGGACAAGCTTTCTGGACTCCTCAAGTAGCTCCTCTGATTCACGGACATATACAAAGCCCCGTGACACAATTTCAGGACCTGCGGCAATTTTTTTCTGTCTACGGCTTAGTGTAATGACTACCGTAAATATCCCATCTTGTGACAATAGCTTTCTGTCTCTTAAGACAATATTGCCGACATCTCCTACCCCGATACCGTCAATAAGGATATTTCCAGCCTGTACTCTGCCGCTCATTCTCATCTTGTCATTTTTATATTCGACAATGTCGCCCTTATCAGCAATGAAGATCTGGGATTTTTGCAAGCCGACCTGCTGTGCAAGTTTGGAGTGAGCAATCAGCATCTTGTATTCCCCCTGAATAGGGATGAAATATTTAGGTTGCATTAGATTCAACATTAATTTCAAATCTTCTTGGCTCCCATGCCCGGAAACATGAACGTTACGGGATGAAGTAAGAACGTTTGCCCCGGCTTTCGACAATTCATTGGCCATCTTGAACATAGATACTTCCATGCCAGGAGATGGAGTAAAGGTGATTAGGACTGTGTCGGTCTCTTTAATCTTAATATCTTTATGGTATTTCCGTACAATTTTTTCAAGCGCATCAAGTGGCTCGCCTTTGTTTCCTGTCACAATGATCACAATTTGGTCATCGGTGTATTTTCCAATGTCCTTCACTGAGATGACCACATCTTCTTCTATTTGCAAATAGCCTAAACGCATTCCTACTTCGAAATAGCTTTCTAGACTTTTACCAACTACCGCTACTTTTTTGCCTGTTTCCAAGGCTTTATCGAAAACTTGCTGAATTCTTATGAAATTCGATGCATAAAGTGCAACAAGGATGCGCCCCTCTGCTCCATGGAACGTCGTAGAGAGCTTCTCTTCTATAACCAACTCAGATGTCGTATATCCAGGGCGCTCCGCCTCATTGGAATCAGACAGTAGAATGAACACACCTTCTTCTCCAAGTGCAGCCATTTTTGCAATATCGGGACGGTATTTTCCTTTTGCCGACTGATCAAATTTGAATTCTCCCGTGTGGACAATCGCTCCTTCACTTGTATGGAATACGATGCCAAGAGTGTCGGGAATGCTATGAGTTGTATGGAAAAATGTCACATATGTCCGTTTGAAATTCATACGACTTTTATTTGTAACTTCGAAAAACTTAACACTAGAAGGTGCCGGCATATCCTTCAAATGTTCTTTCGCAAGTGCGAGAGTCAGTTTCGATCCATAGACAGGTGCTTGCACTTTTTGCAGAAGGTAGGCGATGGATCCGATTGCATCCTCATGACCATGAGTCAGAAAAATCCCTTTAACCCTCTCTTTATTTTCCTCTATATAAGTCAAATCAGGAATCACAATATCAATCCCAAGCATTTCTCCCTCCGGGAACATTAGCCCAGAATCCACTATAAAAAGTTCATCGTCAATTTCAATGACGTACATCGCTTTTCCAATTTCCCCAACTCCTCCGAGCGGGATTACTTTTATCACTTCATTTTTTATCTTTGTCACTTTATTTCCTCCTATACTGTTTATAAAAGACTGATTTTGTAATATCGTCCGTCTATGTATGTTTTTATGGGATTAGTGTTTTTACATTCAATAAACATGTCCACTCTTTTATCCCACTTAACCATTATCCATCAAACCTAACATATTTGTTGAGTACCCGTCCACAACGACTAACTTTCATTATACGTGAGAACGCCCCTACTACACAAACAAAAAAAGCCGGTAATCCGCAACCGGCTTTAGTTTATTGAGAAATTTGTAGTTTATTTTTAAATTCGTTCCAAATGGCGTCGAATGATGCGGACTCCCTACCAAATTCTGTTAACGGCATTCTTACCCCTCCGGTATTAATCCCTATTTTCTTTAAAGCATATTTAATAGGGACTGGGTTTGGCGCGGAGAATATTGCTTGAAATAATGGAAGGAGCGTACGGTGCATTTCTGCCGCATTGTTCGTGTCACCTAACTTGAATGCACTCATCATTTGTTGCATTTGTGAACCGACAATATGGGATGCAACCGAAATGACTCCATCACCACCAATCGATAATACTGGTAATGTGAGGGCATCATCTCCACTGTATACTTTGAATCCCTTATCGGTGCCAGAGATGATATTTGATATCTGATCAAGGCTTCCGCTTGCTTCTTTTACAGCTCGGATGTTCTTGATCTTTGATAGCTCGATAACCGTTTCTGACTGCATATTTACTGCCGATCTTCCGGGGATATTATAAAGCATGATTGGAAGGTTCGTTTCACCCGCGATATGGGAAAAGTGTGCAATAATCCCCTTCTGGTCAGGCTTATTGTAATAAGGCGTGACAAGCATTATGCCGTCTGCTCCCAAAGTTTCGGCCTGCCTCGTCAACTTGACGGTTTCCGCAGTATTGAATGTTCCCGTACCTGCAATAACAGGTATTCTCTTGTTTACGATTTCGATTGCGTATTTAAATAGATTTGATTTTTCTTCATGATTAAGAGTGGGCGACTCCCCTGTTGTACCACATACAATCAGGGAATCTGTCCCAGTTGCTATAAGATGTTCAATTAGGGTCTCTGTCAAGTCATAATCGATGTATCCTGTTTCGGAAAAAGGTGTGACCATTGCCGTTCCTATATATCCAAGATCCATACAGATCATTCCTTTTCGTAGCTTACTCTTGATGCAACTCACTGATAACCAAGGAACAAGAAAACCTTTACTTAACTAGTTCCTCTGCGATTTGTATTGAATTCAAAGCTGCTCCTTTAAGCAAATTGTCAGCAACAATCCAAAGATGGAATCCGTTTGGATGATTTGGGTCTTTTCGAATTCGACCAACAAAAACCTCATCTTTCCCTTCTGAATATAAAGGCATTGGATAGACTTGCGAAGATGGGTCATCTTGCAAGACAACACCGGATGCACTCTCAATTGCTGAGCGGATATCTTCCACAGTTGTATTCAAATCCGTTTCGATATAGACAGACTCGGAATGTCCCGTGACAACAGGTAGACGGACACAAGTTGCAGAGACAGCTAATTTTTGGTCCTCAAATATCTTTTTAGTTTCGTTCATCATTTTAAGTTCTTCCAACGTATAGCCTGAATCATCGAATAGATCGATTTGAGGAATCGCATTAAAAGCAATTGGGAAATGACGGTCAGCGGAAGCTGAAGGAAGTATTTCAGCCTTGATACTTGACCGGCCTTCGAATTGTTTACTTTGTTCCCCCAACTCGTCTATCGCTTCAGAACCTGCTCCAGATACAGCCTGGTATGTCGATACGATAATCCGGCTGATACCGAACTTTTCCTTCACTGGTTGAAGTGCCGCAACCATTTGGATTGTTGAGCAATTTGGATTCGCGATAATTCCATTATGCCCCTTCAATGCAGATGGATTTACTTCTGGAACAACTAATGGCACATCTTCATCCATCCTGAATGCACTTGTGTTATCTATGACAACAGCCCCTCTTTTAACGGCCTCATGTGCAAATTTTCGGGAGATGGATCCCCCGGCGCTAAAGAAGGCGATATCAATCCCTTCAAAAGATTCGGGGACAGTTTCTTCTACGATGTATGTTTGCCCACCAACGGAAATCTCTGTTCCCGCAGAACGTTTCGAGGCAAGCATTTTAATGGTTTTTGCCGGAAACTTGCGCTCTATAAGCTTTTCAAGTATTTTCGAACCGACCGCTCCAGTTGCTCCGACAATTGCCACATTTAGATTTTCATTCTTCATTTCTGTCTCCCTTTCATTACAAATAGTAATTCTCTTGAATAAATATACAAGAGTTCATTGGGGAAATTATATCATATACATTAATAATCTGCTTTGGATTATTTTTCATGAATGATCAAGAGAGGTTGAAGTTGCTTATGCTCAAGTGCTGCAGCAGCCGCAGGTACCATTTTTGTGAAGTCGGAGATAAGGGAGTTTGGTTTTTTGTACGGGTCATCCTGTCCGAAAGGGATGAAATACACATTTTTCGTGTTAAGAAGTTTCATAACGTTATATCCGTTCAAGCCTAATGCATCATTTGTTGAGATACCAAGTAAAACCGGACTACCATTTCGTAAAGTAGCTTTTGCCGCCATTAAAACAGGCGAATCCGTTGCGGCATTCGCAAATTTACTCATGGAATTTCCAGTCATCGGAGCGATAATCATAATATCTACTGGAGAAGTCGGGCCAAATGGCTCAGCACCTACAATTGTTGAAATAACTTTCTCTCCAGTTGCATCCTCAATCCTTTTTATCCATTCTTCACCTGTACCGAACCTTGTCGCTGCCGTCAGTACTGAATGGGTAATTACCGGCACTACAGTCGCCCCATTTTCTTGCAATTCACTAATCACAGGTAGTATTTGGTCATACGTGCAATGTGATGCCGTTATACCAAGGCCAATCCTTTTACCTTGTAGCATCTATTTTCCCCTTTCATCTACTATTCATCCTCAGTAGTGCATCAGCAAGTGCTTTTGCCGCATCAACCGGAAAATGCTTACCGGGTAATCCGAGGTGTATTGTATAGTATTCAACAGGGTCATTGTCCTTTAGGCAGCCCGGTGCCGAAGCCAAGTCAAAAATGCGGATTTCGGCATTTTCGCTGGCCCGCAACCATTTAGCTGGGATTGTATTAATGAAGTTCCCCTGCAAATTCACATCACCCGGTGTTAATGGTAATGTATTATAACCAATAGCAGAGGCTTCACCTAATTGGTCTTGGGAACGAGCCAAAATTGTTACTGATGCCCCCAGTGAAAAGAGAACATCGGCTGTCATTTTCGCTACCTTCCCAAAACCTGCAATATAAAAATGGTCACCCGATATTCGGCGTTTGGTTGAAGAGTAGTATTCGATTAAAAATCCTTCCGCCGTTAACCTCGCATTCTCCCAAACGTATTCAACTTCTTTCAGATAAGGTTTTACAGTAATTCCCGCTTTACTGAAATGTTTTAGCCAATCTTCTGTAGCCACTCCAGGATAAAGAATGGTTCCCTCATTGATTTTATCCACTGGAATGGTACCTTCCATTTGAAGAACCGGAAAAACTATATGGGTAGGTGCGAACTTCTCAAGCGCATTAGATAACTCGTTTGTATACGCATTTCCATTATGATGATACGTTTCAGCACCCAATTCCTTCATAATTCTACAACATTCCGATAATCGCTTATCCGTTCCGATGAACAGCCATTTTCCGTCAATTGTCGTCAATGTCAAAATCCCCCATACTATGTGTTTTCCCGAAAAGGATACGATGTTCACCTATCAAAACAATTTCACTCCATGGAATAAATTCCGATGATTCCTGTTCCCGATTTCGAAATGGGAAACGACCGAATTTCTTCTTCACTTCAAAACCAATGATTTCACCAGTTTTCCGATTAAAAATTAAATCCGTATCTGCAAGAAACCCATAACGGATTCCTTCCTCTACTTGGATAAGCTCTTTTTGTGCCATTTCTGAGAGCAGCATATCCTTCCCCCTTTTTTACAGTCCTTCTTCATCATATGATTCAAAAAGGCAAAGCTGCACTTTTTGGTGCGATAATGGAAATGGCCCGTTTATCGGTGAACGTCTCGTACGCTATTTGATTAACATCAGTTATCTTCACGCTGTCAATTATACTTTGAACTTCATCTATTCCCTTATGCTCGTTAAGGACTAATTCATTCTTTCCATTCCGATGCATTCTCGATTCTGTACTTTCGAGGCCAAGCAAAATGGTAGCTTTTAATTGTTCCTTCGCATTAGACAACTCCAATTCAGTCACACCTTCAGATTTTATCTGAGCAGTGATTCTATCCATAGTAACGACCATATTCTCCAATTGTTCAGGACTCGTTCCGCCATAAATTACGAATGAGCCTGCCATCGTATAGGATGAATAATAGGAGAAGACAGAATACGCAAGTCCTTGTTCTTCACGGATCTCTTGGAATAAACGCGATGACATTGTGCCGCCAACAATACTATCAAGGAGGATCAAATCATGCAGTCTCTTTTCGTTCAGGGCCAAACCAGGATAACCGATACATATATGAGCTTGTTCAATTTCTTTATGTTTTGTCGTCAATCCACTTTTAAAGATGGGTTGCACGTCTGATATCGAATCTATCCCCTTCGCATTCCCGCTAAATGCCCCAAACTTGCTTTCAATGAAATCCACTAACTTTTCATCATAATTACCTGCAATTGAAATGACAATATTTTCGGGAGTATAAAGACGAGACATATAATCATCTATCATTTTCCGATTGAATTTGCCTAATGTATCTTTCACTCCGCCGATGGATCGGCCAATTGGATGATTGGGATACATGACAGACCAAAGTCTTTCATCGACATCGTCATCCGGTGTATCTTCTACAGATGCAATTTCATCCAAAATAACTGACTTTTCCTTTTCAATTTCAGTTTCATCAAAAACAGAATGGAAGAACATATCTACAAGTATTTCCATCGCTTTCTCTGCATGATAGTCAAGAACTGTTGTATAAAAACAGGTCATCTCTTTCGATGTATAGGCATTTATATCACCGCCAATACGATCAAATTGCTCCGCAATCGCTTTTGCGCTTCGGTTGGTAGTACCTTTGAAAAGCATATGTTCAATGAAGTGAGATAGGCCCCACTCGGCTTTGTTTTCATCCAAAGAACCAGCCTTAACCCATATACCGATTGCGACTGAACGAGTGTATGGCATCTTTTCATGAACGATCCTTACGCCATTCGCACATATTGTTTTTTTCATTAAAATGATTCCCCCGTTTTTCTACTCCGATTAAATTTTATATAAGAATGAACAAAAAGCCTCCATCTTTACGTCATCGTAAAAGAGGGGCTTTCTATTTTATGACTAGAATTCACTTTTTATATTATTCTTTTCCTTCTTTTTCTGCAGCTTCCTTTTGCTCCTTAAGAACAATCTTTCTTGACAGGTTTACGCGGCCTTGGTTGTCAATTTCGATGACCTTTACAAGAAGTTCATCTCCCATTTTCAATACATCCTCAACAGCCTTCGTGCGTTCTTCTTGGATTTCCGAGATGTGAAGAAGACCATCTTTACCAGGGAATATCTCAAGGAATGCTCCGAATTTCTCAATTCTTTTCACTTTCCCTAAATAATATTCTCCAACTTTTGCTTCGCGAACAATATTTTCAATCATTGTTTTCGCCTTTTCATTCATATCGGATTCAGGGGATGAAATGTAGATTGTACCGTCTTGTTCAGTGTCAATCTTAACATTAGTTTCTTCAATGATCTTATTGATCACTTTTCCACCTGGTCCAATTACATCTCGAATTTTATCCGGATTAATGCGAATCATAATGATTTTCGGTGCATATCTCGAAAGTTCCTCGCGTGATGTGGAAATCGTTGAAAGCATATGATCAAGGATTTTCATCCGGCCAATCTTCGCTTGAACCAATGATTCCTCTAAAATTTGTCGGGATAATCCTTCGATTTTAATGTCCATTTGTAATGCTGTAATTCCTTTTTCAGTACCTGCAACTTTGAAGTCCATATCACCTAAATGGTCTTCCATGCCTTGAATGTCAGATAGGATTGAATAGTTATCCCCTTTTTTCACAAGCCCCATTGCAATACCAGCAACTGGCGCTTTAATCGGGATACCTGCATCCATCATCGCCATAGTTGACGCGCAGATCGAAGCTTGGGATGAAGACCCATTGGATTCAAGTACTTCTGCTACGAGACGGATTGTGTAAGGGAATTCTTTCTCATCCGGAATAATCGCTTCAAGAGCACGTTCTCCTAATGCTCCGTGACCGATTTCACGACGGCCAGGTCCACGGATAGGACCCGTTTCCCCTACGCTGAAGTTCGGGAAGTTGTAATGGTGCATAAAGCGTTTTGATTCCTCTAAGCCAAGTCCATCAATGATTTGAACTTCACCAAGTGCGCCAAGTGTACATACGCTAAGTGCTTGAGTTTGTCCACGTGTGAACAAGCCTGAGCCATGTGTACGCTGTAAGATACCGACTTCAGATGCCAGCGGGCGGATTTCATCCAGACCACGGCCATCCGGGCGGACCTTTTCATCAGTGATGAGTCTGCGGACCTCATTTTTAACAAGGTGATCCAAGATGTTTTTTACTTGTTTGAGCGTATCATCGTTCGCTTCTTCACTCTTATAATGTTCCATCACTTCGTTTTTCACTGTATTTATCGCATCTTCACGGGCATGCTTCTCTTCCGTTTGGATTGCATTGATAAGATTAGTCTCACATTTGTCTTTCACTTCAGCAAGTATTGCTTCGTCAAGCTCGAACAAAGTGATTTCCATTTTTTCCTTACCGACTTCCGCGATAATCTTCTCTTGGAATTCAATCAGCTTTATAATCTGCTCGTGACCGAACATAATTGCTTCCAGAATAACATCTTCTGCAACTTCTTTGGCACCGGCTTCAACCATATTGATGGCATCCTTAGTTCCGGCAACTACAAGATCCAACTCACTTGCATTTAGTTGTTCTGGAGTCGGGTTGACGATGAATTCACCATTAATACGTCCGATTTGAACACCTGCAATCGGGCCTTCGAACGGGATGTCAGAAACGGATAATGCAAGGGATGAGCCAAGCATAGCAGCCATTTCGGATGAGCAATTCTGATCAACTGACATGACGAGCGAAATGACTTGTACATCATTACGGAAGCCGTCTGCGAATAATGGGCGGATTGGGCGGTCAATTAGTCGGCTAGTTAAAACCGCTTTCTCTGATGGACGTCCTTCACGTTTGATGAAGCCTCCAGGAATTTTACCGACTGCGTATAGTCTTTCCTCGTAGTTTACAGTTAACGGAAAGAAATCAAGCGCTTTCGGTGTTTTAGATGTTGTAGCTGTCGACAATACCGTTGTATCACCGTATCTTACAAGTACTGCACCATTTGCCTGTTTTGCAAGCTGTCCAGTTTCAATGGTCAGTTGCCTCCCAGCCCAATCAAATGTGTAAACTTTTTTCTGTTCTGTCATTATGGTACTCCTCTCTAATTCAAGCATGGACATCATACGTAGTATGTATTAACTAGTAGTGTATCAAAAAAGACGGATATATGTAAACAAAAGCGAAGGGCGCCTGCTGAGTCCCGAAAAGCGCTGGAAGAAATACCGGAAAGGCGCCCTTTGCCTTTTTGGTATTTCTGAAGCGACTCGAGGGACTGGCGCCCGGAGTCTGGCCGGAAACACGCTATTTTACAGGTATATTCATACTAAGATTTCATAATTTCTAAAGCATAAAAAAAAGCGGGCAAGGCCCGCTTTCGTATACATCTTATTAACGGCGAAGGCCGAGTTTAGCAATAAGATCACGGTAACGTTGAACATCAGTTTCACGCAAATACTTTAGAAGTCTTTTACGCGTACCGACCATTTTAAATAGACCGCGACGTGAGTGGTGGTCTTTGTTATGCACTTTAAAGTGGTTGTTCAAGTTGTTGATCTCTTCAGTAAGGATAGCGATCTGAACTACTGCAGACCCTGTATCGTTTTCATGAATTTTGAACTCATTGATCAATTCATTTTTACGCTCTTGTGTAATAGCCATCCTTTTCACCTCCTATTGATTAAAGTAAAATAAAATATCCCCGAATCCCGAGCATTCGTTGGTGATTCGAAATGCCAAGGAAAGGTTTGTGCTGTGGCACTGATTTATCATAACATATGTGAAAATCATATACAACAAATATATACATGCATCAGTTGCTTTACGTTTCGGGCGGACGCTTTCCACGGGCGTCGCCTCAGCCTCCTCACTTCGCTACGCTTCGTTGCGGGGTCTTCTGCTGACGCTTTTCCCGTAGGAGTCGCCGCCCTTCACTTCAAGCAACGGAAATGGCCAGGTACTGGCCAGGTACTAATTATAAGTTCCTGCCAAGCAGTTCCTTCGCAGTTTCCTTATCCATGCTGATTTGCTCAACTAATTCGTCAACTGAGCCGAATTTCTTTTCGTCTCTGATGCGGGCGATCCAGTCTACTGAGACTTCTTTTCCGTATAGATCTCCAGTAAAGTCGAGGAGGTGCACTTCGACGCTTGTCTTACTGACAGATGGGTCGTGGAAGGTTGGTTTGACTCCAACGTTGCATACCCCATCGTAGATTTGATCGGCAAGCGAGAATTTAACTGCGTATACTCCGTTGGAAGGGATTATTAGCTCGTCATCAGGCAAGACGTTGGCTGTTGGAAATCCAAGTAGTCTCCCTCTTTTCTCACCATCGACAACTGTCCCTACAGTACGGAATGATCTTCCCAATAATGTAGCTGTCTTTTCGACATCGCCTTCTGAAAGAAGTTTACGTATTAATGTTGAGGAAACCTTTTCGTCTGAGTCTGTCACTTTCTCAATGACTGATGTGCTGTAATCCCCATTCGATAGCGCATCCATTTGTGCCATTGTACCGGCACCTTTGGAACCGAACGTGAAATCGAATCCAGCTGTTACATGTTTAACTCCCAAGCCTTTTATGAAAATTTCTATGAATTGCTCGGGTGAAAGTGAGGAAAGTGGCTGATCGAATTTCACGATGAACAAGGCATCGATTCCCATTTCTTCAATATATTGAGATTTTAAAGGATATTGGGTAATGTAGCCAACTTTATTCTCTCCATCACCGAAAAGATGTGAAGGATGTGGATCAAACGTCATTACTGCAGATTTGATACCAAGTTGTTCTGCTTTTTTCTTTGCCTCTTCAATTACAGCTTGATGGCCTTTATGCAACCCATCAAAAAAACCGATTGCTAGTGAAAAGGGCCCTATATCATCGATTGTCTTATGTTGTGGATATTGCAAATGATAGATTTCCATGTCTTTCTCCCCTACCTGTTAAATGGAAACATTTTCTCTGGTTTCATTAATCCTTTTTTTTCTGGATGGTGACGATAGACTGCCACCGCTTTTGAATTTTTAGTGAAAACGATTTGTTCGTGATTCTCAAGTAATGGATGACTATGTAAAACTTGTCCATTCATAATCTTATCATATAATTCATCATCCAGTTCCTCAAATACGAATTCTCCAAGTGCATCTTCGAGCGGTCGCACATACGTACTAAGATTGCCACTATCTTTCAATTCCTCAACCTCTCGAAGTGTCAAGCAATCCTGCTGCCTAAACTTACCGGAAGAGGTTCGGACTAACTTTGCCATATGTGCTGGGTAACCGAGGATTTCACCAATTTGAACGGATAACGTTCTAATATATGTACCTTTTCCGCAATTAACACGAATTGTAAAAAGGATTTCTTCACCTTCGAATAAATCACGATCATCAAGTAATTCTATTTCATAGATAGTTACTTTCCGTTCAGGGCGTTCTACCTCAACCCCTTTTCGGGCATACTCGTACAGTCTTTTCCCATTTACCTTTACAGCTGAATACATGGGTGGTATCTGTATAATTTCTCCGGTCAACTTTGAAAGAGCTTGAAGAATTTCTTCTCTTTTAATCTTTTTGGGTGAATCATCGAGCTTTATGACTTCCCCATCTGAATCTTCCGTTTCAGTAGCACTCCCTATTGAAACCGTAGCAACATACTCTTTCCCGGAGTCAGTTACATATTCGGCCACCTTCGTCGCTTGACCAAGGCAAATCGGCAATACACCTTCCACATTTGGATCTAATGTTCCCGTATGTCCAACTCTTTTCATGCCTAAAATTTTTCTAAGCTTAAACACGCAATCATGCGAGGTCATCCCTTTTTCTTTCCATAAAGGAAGAATCCCATCCATTTATATCCTCCTAAAAAAGAAAGAAGCCGGAAAGTCCTTTTGGACACCGACTTCCTCCGTTTTGTTATTCTTCGCCTTTATTAACCTGGCGTAACAATGATTCAATACGATTTCCGTATTCAACAGAATCATCAAATGCAAAATCTATCTCCGGTGTTTTTCGGAGTCTAATCCGTTGGCCAATTTCGGTACGGATAAATCCTTTTGCTTTTGTCAGACCTGCAAGGGTTGCTTCTTTTTCCGAATCATTTCCCAATACTGAAATGAAGATCGTAGCTTGCTGAAGATCGCCCGTCACTTCGACGTCCGTTACCGTGACAAAGCCAATGCGAGGATCTTTCAATTTTTGGCCAATAATTCCGCCTAATTCCTTTTTCATCTGTTCAGCGACACGATTCGCACGCATAGACATGGATGGTCACCCCGATTCCGCATCAATAATAGTCAAATAGTTGTTCTGTCATTTCCCATTCTGGATTCGATTCTAAAAAACGAATGGCTCTTCTTGTCTCTCCCTCAGCCGCCTCTTTTGAAGAAGCGACTGAAACGAGAGCAATCGTTGTTCTTTGCCAAAGATCTTGGTGATCGATTTCCGCAACGGAAACATTAAATTCATTTTTAACTCGATCCGTCATTCTTTTTAATACGGATCTTTTTTCTTTCAACGAATGGACATCGGGAATAAAGAATGTACACTCAGCATAGACAATCATGCCCGTTTAATTTCCTCCATTACAAAGGCTTCGAAAATGTCGCCTTCTTTAATATCATTGAAGTTCTTAACGGTAATTCCGCATTCATAGCCTTTTGCTACTTCTTTAACATCGTCTTTGAAACGTTTCAAAGTATCTAACTCACCTTCAAAGATGACGATATTATCACGTAGTACGCGGACACCGGCATCACGTGTAATTTTCCCTTCTGTAACATAACTACCTGCGATTGTTCCGATTTTCGTGACTTTGAATGTTTCACGAACTTCGGCCTGACCGATTACTTTTTCCTGATATTCAGGATCCAATAATCCCTTCATCGCAAATTCAATTTCCTCAATTACTTTATAGATAACACGGTGTAAACGAATATCGACGCCCTCTTCTTCAGCTGCACGCTTAGCATTGACATCCGGACGCACATTAAATCCAATGACAATCGCGTTTGATGCTGCCGCAAGAGAAATATCCGATTCATTAATCGCACCCGCACCAGTATGGATGATCTTAACGTTTACGCCCTCAACTTCAATTTTCATCAGGGAAGCAGCCATTGCTTCAACTGTACCTTGAACATCGGCTTTTACGATAAGATTCAATTCTTTCATTTCGCCTTGCTTCATTTGTTCGAATAAATTATCAAGAGTAACACGTGTTTTTTCAACACGTTGTTCTTGTAAGGCTTCCCCTGCTCGGGATTCACCAATTTGACGTGCAGTCTTCTCATCCTCGAAGACAACAAAGCGGTCACCTGCTTGCGGAACATCACTCAAACCTGTTATTTCAACAGGAGTTGATGGACCAGCTTCCTTTACACGACGTCCTAAATCATTGATCATTGCACGTACTTTACCGAATGTGTTCCCGACAACAATAGGATCTCCAATACGAAGTGTCCCGTCTTGAACTAACAATGTTGCTACGGATCCTCGACCACGGTCAAGCTGTGCCTCAATGACAGTACCCCGAGCACGAATGTTTTTGCTCGCTTTCAATTCTCCTACTTCAGCGACTAATAAAACCATTTCGAGCAATTGATTGATTCCTTCACCTTTCAATGCGGAAATCGGTACAAAGATTGTGTCTCCGCCCCATGCTTCGGCTAAAAGACCATGTTCCGTCAACTCTTGCATCACACGATCAGGATTTGCAGATGGTTTATCCATCTTGTTGACAGCTACAATGATTGGTACTTCAGCAGCTTTCGCATGGTTTATCGCTTCTATTGTCTGCGGCATTACACCGTCATCAGCTGCTACGACAAGTATCGTAATATCGGTAACTTTTGCCCCACGTGCACGCATTGTTGTAAATGCAGCATGCCCTGGTGTATCAAGGAAGGTAATTTTCTTTCCTTCAACTTCAACCTGGTAAGCTCCGATATGTTGGGTGATACCGCCTGCTTCACCTTGAGTTACTTTTGTATCTCTGATTGAATCCAGTAGGGTTGTTTTACCGTGGTCGACGTGACCCATTATCGTTACGACTGGTGGTCGTTCAGTTTGAGTTTCCTCAACGACTTCATCTTCCTCGAAGTAAATCTCGAGATCCGTTACATCAATTCGAATTTCTTCTTCTACTTCAACGCCGTAATCAGCACAGATCAGCTCGATTGCATCCTTATCCAATTCTTGGTTAATGGTTGCCATAACACCAAGCATGAATAGTTTTTTGATGATTTCAGAAGGCTCCCGGCCTAGCTTGTTAGCAAGTTCACCAACAGAAAGGGATTCATAGAAAGTAATCTTTTCTGGTAGTGGTTTTTCCACTTTAGGCATTGGGGCTGGACGATGTCTTCTGCGACCTTGGTTTATGCCACGAGCTGGTGGTCTTCCACCACGTCCAGCTGGACGTCCGCCGCCTCCTTGGCCTTGGCGTTGTTGACCTTGTTGACCTTGTTGGCCTTGTTGGCCTTGTGCAGGGCGGTTGCCACCTTGCGTTCCTTGGCCTTGACGTTGTTGACCTGTAGCGGGACGGTTGCCACCTTGTGCCCCTGTACTTGGACGCTGTTGACCTGTTGCATTACGGTTACCGCTTTGTGTCCCTTGTCCTTGGCGTTGTTGACCTGTAGGACGGTTGCCGCCTTGCGACCCCTGACCTTGGCGTTGTTGTCCTTGTGCTGGACGGTTGCCACCTTGTGATCCTTGACCTTGTTGACCTGTAGGACGGTTACCGCCTTGTGATCCTTGACCTTGTTGACCTGTAGGACGGTTGCCACCTTGTGATCCTTGACCTTGGCGTTGTTGCCCTTGTACTGGACGGTTGCCGCCTTGTGAACTTTGACTTGGTCGCTGTTGACCTTGTGCTGGACGATTGCCGCCTTGTGAACTTTGACTTGGTCGCTGTTGACCTTGTGCCGCAGGACTGTCGCCTCTTCTTTGCTTATCTTGCGCATTACTTGCAGGACGTGAAGATTGCTTATGATCCTGTCCAGCCGACTTATCTGACGGTGTTGATCCACCCTTACCAAATCGTTGGTCCAATTTAGATGTAGCATCTCTATCCAACATAGACATGTGGTTAGTTACATTCACATTTAATTTTCCAAGCTCCTCGATGACTTCCTTACTCGTCCGATTCACTTTTTTCGCGTATTCGTGTACACGTATCTTCGTCATTAGCCCACCCCCGGTTATATTCGTTGAGGAGCCCGGACAATTTTCCGGCAAAACCGGTATCCGTTAACGCGAGTACGACCCGCGACTCTTTTCCGATTGCATGGCCGAGTGCTTCTCTACTCCCGAACACATGCTTCTCAACGTTATAAAAATCACATTTATCATTTATTTTCTTCAATGTATTCTTTGAAGCATCTTCAGAAACAATCACGATGCGTGCGTTCCCTGATCGTACTTCTTTTATGACGAGTTCTTCGCCTGTAATCAGTTTCCTGGCCCTTGCTGCCATCCCTAACAATTGGAATATTTCTTTAGGATGATTCATTTCAAAGCCTCACGACGGATTGCATGAAGAAGATCTTCGTATACTTCCTCCGGCACTGATGCTCCAAGCTGGTTTTCAATCGACCTGTTGCGCTTGGCTGTTTCGACAGCTGCTTCAGTTTTCGATACGTATGTACCACGTCCCGATTTTTTGCCTGTCAGATCGACTGAAACATCCCCTTCTTTCGTGCGGACAATGCGGATCATTTCTTTCTTAGGTAACATCTCGCCTGTCGCAGCACATTTACGCAAAGGGAGTTTCTTCTTGCTTGTCATGGGCAATCATCCTTTCAACTCAATTGTTTTCGTCAGTTTCTGAATATAAATCGATCTTTTCGTATTCAGATTCCTTTTCGGAGTCATTGTCGAAATACGGATCTTCCATATATTCATCTTTTCCATTTTCGGTTACGTCATATACATCTTCTGCGAAAGGACCTTCATTTGACGCTGCAGGAGGATAAATGCCCAACTCTCTTGCGTCTGTCTCGCTTTTAATATCAATTTTCCACCCAGTCAATTTGGCAGCGAGTCTGGCGTTTTGACCACGTTTACCAATTGCCAAAGATAGCTGATAGTCCGGAACTACAACCCTTGTCGATCTATCTTCTTCGTTCACTTGCACATCTAATACTTTTGATGGGCTTAACGCATTCGCAACAAACAAGACCGGATCTTCAGACCATTCCACGATATCAATCTTCTCACCGTTGAGTTCATTCGAAATGGATTGGACCCTTGCACCGCGTGAACCTACACATGAACCAACCGGATCTACTTCGTCATTTGTCGTATGAACTGAAATTTTGGAACGGTCCCCCGCTTCCCTTGCAATCGATTTGATTTCAACTGTTCCGTCATAAATTTCCGGAACTTCCATTTCAAACAGCCTACGCAATAGGCCAGGATGTGTACGGGAAACAAATACTTGAGGCCCACGGGATGTACGCTCAACCTTTGTAATATACACTTTAATACGATCATGTGGTTGATAGGATTCCGTAGTGATCTGTTCCGTTGCTGGTAAGACCGCTTCCACTTTACCTAACCCGACATACAGGTTTCTTGCATCTAAGCGTTCAACGATACCATTGACAATGTCATCTTCGCGGTCTACGTACTCATCATAAATCAGACCACGTTCAGCTTCACGTACACGCTGGGTAACAACTTGTTTAGCCGTTTGTGCAGCGATTCGACCAAAGTCACGTGGAGTCACTTCTTCTTCAACGATATCTCCTAATTCATACGCGGGATTAATGGCCAAGGCATCCTCCAAAGCCATTTGAAGTCTTTCATCATCCACTTCTTCAACTACATCTTTGCGTGAGTAAACTTTCATAGTCCCTTTATCTAAGTTCAAATCGACCCGCACATTTTGAGCTTGGTTGAAATTCCGTTTATAAGCCGTTACAAGGGCGGCTTCAATTGCTTCAACAATTACATCTCTTGAGATACCTTTCTGTTTTTCAAGAGCTGTTAATGCATCGAGTAGATCACTACTCATAGTTAATCACTCCTATATTCAATTATGCGGAAAAGTCAATCGCCAATCTTGCGAAGGCAATTTTTTCGTTTTCAATCTTCACTTGCAATTTTCTGGTCTTAATCCGAATTTCCACTTCTGCGAATTCAGAACCATAGGAAAGCAAGTACCCTTCAAATTCCTTCATGCCATTGATCGGTTCATATGTCTTTATAAATACATACTGACCGACCGCCTTATGAAAGTCCTCTTCTTTTTTCAAAGGTCGTTCAGCACCCGGTGAAGATACTTCGAGGAAATAGTTTTGGGTGATTGGATCGGTACGGTCCAGTTCTTCACTAAGCCTTTCGCTAACTTGTGCACATTGTTCAATATCGATATTCCCTTCAGGTGTATCAACATAAACCCGTAAAAACCAGTCTCTACCTTCTTTTACAAATTCAATATCTACCAATTCCAACTCGAGGTCGTTCACAATCGGACTGACGAGTTTTTGGACTTCCTCTGTAATTTTACTCATCAAAACCCTCCCGAAATTTGATTAAAATAGTTTAATACATACAGAACAACAGAAAAGAGCGGGAAACCCCACTCTTTTTCGCGCAAGACTTATAGCAAAAGTTGCTACAATTGTAGCATTTATAGGGCATCATTGCAAATAATGTGCCGTGCTAACCAATTTCGGCGTGGCCTAAGGTCAAAATAATGATAATTGATTCGAATCCGGCATGCCTTCCAAGCAACCTAATGAGTCCATATATTCAATGACGGTTTTAGATACCCTGCCTCGCTGCTGCAGGTCTTCTTTCGACAAGAAGATTCCATCCTTACGTGCCTCAACAATTGTTCTCGCTACGTTTGTACCAAGTGAAGGAATGGAGTCAAAAGGAGGAATTAGTTTATTGTCCTCAATAATGAATACGGAAGCATCAGATTTATATAAATCAGGCTTCGCGAAAGAAAATCCGCGTTCTCCCATTTCCAATGCTATTTCAAGTACTGTCAATAAGTTCTTCTCTTTCGGGCTTGCCTCTAACCCTTTGTCATTGATTTCCTTAATTTTTGCACGCATTGAAGCTGTGCCTTTCGTCATTACTAAAAGATCATAGTCTGTTGCACGCACAGTGAAATAGGCTGCGTAATACATAATTGGATGGTGCACTTTAAAATATGCAATCCTTAACGCCATGAGAACATAGGCTGCCGCATGGGCCTTAGGAAACATATATTTTATTTTCTTACAAGAATCAATATACCAGCCGGGAACGTTATTCGCCTTCATCTCTGCTTCAAATTCCGGAGTCAATCCTTTTCCTTTACGAACAGATTCCATAATTTTAAAGGCAATTGACGGTTCCAATCCTTGATAAATAAGGTAAACCATTATATCGTCACGGCATCCGATAACATCCGACAATTGACAAATATTATTTTGGATCAATTCCTGTGCATTTCCAAGCCAGACATCCGTTCCATGCGATAGTCCCGAAATCTGGATAAGTTCCGAAAATGTGGAAGGTTTTGTCTCCTCTAACATCTGCCTAACAAATCGTGTACCGAACTCAGGAACACCTAATGTACCCGTCTTACAGTCAATCTGTTCTTCAGTAACGCCTAAAGATGAGGTTCCGCTGAAGAGTGCCATTACCCCTTCGTCATCTGGTGGAATCGTTTTCGGGTCGATACCGGAAAGGTCTTCCAGCATTTTGATCATCGTTGGATCATCATGCCCAAGTATATCAAGTTTCAATAAGTTATTATCGATTGAATGGAAGTCAAAATGTGTTGTTCGCCAGCTTGATGAAGTATCGTCAGCCGGGAATTGAATTGGTGAAAAGTCGAAAATCTCCATATTATCAGGTACAACGATGATTCCACCTGGATGTTGCCCTGTATTTCGTTTAACGCCAGTACATCCTTGAACCAACCTGTCAATTTCCGCCCCTCTTAAATGGAGATTATTATCATTCATATATCCCCGGACATACCCATATGCTGTTTTTTCAGCAACTGTACCGATTGTTCCGGCACGATAGACATAATCCTCTCCAAAGAGCTCCTTCGTATAGTTATGCGCATGCGCCTGGTACTCTCCACTAAAGTTCAAATCGATATCAGGGACTTTATCTCCGTTAAACCCAAGAAACGTTTCAAACGGGATATCTTGTCCATCTTTTTTAAACATTGTTCCGCAGGATGGACACGCTTTGTCCGGCAAGTCAAAACCAGAACCGACAGAACCATCGGAAAAGAATTCGGATACTTTACATGATGGACAAACGTAATGTGGCGGCATCGGGTTCACTTCGGTAATTTCCATCATCGTTGCAACGAGTGAAGAACCTACTGACCCACGTGAACCAACTAGATACCCGTCGTCCAATGATCTTTTGACCAGCTTATGTGAAATCAGATAAATAACAGCGAAGCCGTTATCGATAATCGATTTCAATTCTTTTTCGATACGCGCTTCAATAATTTCGGGTAATTGTTCACCATAAATATGACGGGCCATCGAATAGGTAAGCTCCCGTACCTCTTCATCCGCCCCCTCAATCTCTGGGGTATAAAGGTCATCTTTGATAACTTTCACATCTCCGATTCGGTCGGCAATAGATTGCGGGTTATCAATGACAATTTGTTCAGCAGTTTCATTTCCTAAAAACGAAAAATGCTCGAGCATTTCATCGGTTGTCCTAAAATGCACTTCAGGTAATGAATGTCGATTCATCGGATTCGCGCCACCTTGTGATCGAACAAGTACTTGACGATACGTTGCATCCGTTTCATCTATATAGTGAACGTTCCCTGTAGCACAAACCGGGAGACTGAGCTTTTTTCCAAGTTTGATCATTTTACGCATTATATCTTCGAGATTCCATTCATCTCGTATAAGTTCTAACTCAATTAGATGCGAGTAAACCGGTTTTGGATGCAATTCAAGGTAATCATAAAAACGAGCAATTTCCTCTACTTCCTCCATCGATTTTTGCATTAAGCCTTCGAAGACTTCTCCTTTATCACATCCTGATCCAACTAATAAACCCTGTCGGTGTTTTATTAATAACGACCGTGGAATCCTTGGCACCCGATAAAAGTAGTCCATATGGGAAATCGAGACAAGTTTGAATAAATTCTTCAATCCTTCGTCATCGGTTGCAAGTAAAGTACAATGTGAAGGCCTCGACCTTTTATACGCATCCCCTTCCCCGATATTCTTATTGAAATCATCTAAGTAGACGATACCTTTCTCCGAAGCATCTTTCATTAGACGAATGAATAGATAAGCTGTCGCTTCCGTATCGTAGATCGCACGGTGATGCTGAGTCAGTTCGATATCGAATTTCTTCGCCAATGTATTCAATCTGTGATTTCGTAATTCAGGAAATAAAAATCGGGATAGTTCAAGTGTATCGATTGTTGGATAGTTCTTATCATGCAAATCAGCTTTTTTACTAGCCTCATAAAAGAAGCCCATATCAAAAGAGGCATTATGAGCGACTAAGATTGAATCACCGATAAATTCCTTGAAATCCCTGATGACTTCTGATACTTCTGGTGCATCTTTCACCATATCATCCGTAATGCCAGTTAGTTCTGTGGTTGTAGAAGATAGTGGATGATGCGGATTGGCAAAACGTTCAAATCTATCTTTTATTTCGCCATTTACTACTTTCACTGCTGCAAGTTCGATAATTGTGTCATACACAGCAGATAAGCCTGTTGTCTCTACGTCAAACACAACGTACGTATCATCTTCAAGTAAACGATGCTGTTCATCGTAAACAATTGGAACGCCATCATCTACAAGGTTTGCTTCTAAACCGAACAGTACTTTTATGCCATGTTTCTTACCCGCGGAATACGCTTCAGGAAATGATTGGACATTTGCATGATCCGTGATGGCAATTGCAGGATGACCCCATTTAGCTGCTTGAGCGACTAAATTCGATGCAGATGTTACGGCATCCATCTGACTCATATTCGTATGGGCGTGTAATTCAATACGCTTTCGATTCTCAGGTGCATTGTCCTTGCGGATAACTGGAGTGACTTCCATGATGTCTTGAGCCATCATAATAAGATCCCTGACAAAGGTATCATTCTGAATGCTTCCTCGAGCACGAACCCAAGAACCCTTTTTCAATGTTTTCATAAGCTCCGCATCTTCATTATCTCTCGAAAACATTTTAACTAATATTGAGTCGGTATAATCGGTCACTTTGATGGTGATCAATGAGCGTCCACTTCTTAGTTCCCTGACTTCTGTATCGAAGACATATCCTTCGATTGTGACACGTCTTTCTTCATCTTGAATTGTCTGGATGCCAATAATAGGCTCATCTGGTTTAATAGGCACACCTAACACGAATGGCCTGTTTCCGGCATCGCCATTTTCTTTTTTGCTTGCTTCTAATTTTTGAAGGTTTGCTAATGCATTTCTTGCAAATGCTTCTTCCTCCGCTTCCTTCTGTGCAATAAAGGCTAAACGCTCCGCTTCGTTATTTTCAGCCCCTTCAGATATCGTAAATTCAATAGCCATTGTCGGGAAACCGAAAGACCCATAAACTTCCGAGATAAGAGGCCCGTATTTACTTTTCAACGTTTGTTGTTCGAAGTCGTTTGTGCACTCCAATCTCATCTTTTCACCAATCATAACTGGTTGCTGTCCAATGAGACGTTCACGGATTGGTGGAGACATATCTCTCATCTCTTCGATGACGTACGGCCAGTATCCGACTACATTATCGGGATTCCACTCTGGAGAGCTTGTACTTATTTTAAGGCGAATTGTGGCAATGGATTTAAAGGCTTCTTTTAATTTATGTTGGAATAGCTGAAAAACTTGCAAAGGCAATGTTTTTTCAAGTTGAATATTGAATTGCCAGATCCTTGATTTTCGATGGATGTCCACTCGTTCAAGTGTGGCATGTTGGAAGTGGATGATGGTTTGGTCATCAGACATTCCGATTTGTTGCAATAGAGTTAGCATTTTCACTTTAGCATCCATATGTAACCCCCCTGTTTTACAGTGAAAAGGGAAGCGTCGGAACACCCGACCTCCCCTTTCATCATACTATTAATTAAAAAACGATTGTAGTTTTTCTGTAATTTCTTCTTTTTGCCAAACGACTGTTTCACCTGTCTCGCGGAATTTGACTTCTACCATTCCGTCCTGTGCCATTTTACCGATGGTGATACGGACTGGTAATCCAATAAGATCGGCATCCGTGAATTTCACTCCTGCTCTTTCATCCCGATCATCATGAAGGATATCGTACCGGTACGTTTTCAGGAGGTGATAAAGTTCGTTTGATAATTTTGTTTGAATTTCATCGTTCATATTGATTGTTATTAGATGAATGTCATAGGGTGCCAATTTTTTCGGCCATTTCAACCCGTTTGCATCATTGTATTGTTCAGCGATTGCCGCTAAAATTCGAGAAACGCCTATCCCATAACATCCCATTACAAAATGCTGGGAATTTCCATTTTCATCAAGATACGTCGCTTTCATCGCTTCACTATAGGAGACACCTAATTTAAATGTATGGCCGAGTTCAATCCCTTTCGCAAAACGAATTGTTCCGTTTCCGTCCGGCGAAAGGTCCCCCTCCTTTATGAATCTTAAATCTAAATACTTATCAACAGCGAAGTCGCGTTCAGGATTGACATTTTTCAGATGGAAGTCATCCTCATTCGCACCGCAAATTCCGTTAACGATTTCTTTTACAGCATTATCGGCATACACCTTAATTTCAAGAGGTAATTTAACAGGCCCAATAGTACCAACTTTGCAGGAAAGAGTTTTTTCAATTTCACTTTCTGAAGCAAGATTTAACTCACTAACAGAAAGTGCTTTTCTAAGTTTTATCTCATTAATATCATGATCACCACGAACTATAACTGCGCACAATTCATCATCAGCACGGAAGATAATCGTTTTGATAATTTTTGAAGGATCAACATTTAAAAATGTTGCAACATCCACTATAGTCTTTTTTTTAGGTGTTTCAACTTTTTCCAATTCCCTCATTGGTTCACTTGATTTGGCATAGTCGATGTTCACTTCTGCAATTTCAATATTAGCAGCATAAGGTGAAGTTTCACTGAACGCAATTGTATCTTCCCCTGTTTCTGATAGGGCCATGAACTCATGTGTGCTCTTACCACCTATCGATCCGCCATCTGCCAGAACCGTTCGAAATTCCAAACCAAGCCTTGTAAAAATCCTCGAGTAAGCTTCAAGCATTTCATTATACTTCACATCAAGACTTTCCTCTGTGGAATGAAAGGAATATGCATCCTTCATGATGAATTCCCTGCCACGCAGTAATCCGAATCTTGGCCTTTTCTCATCCCTGAACTTTGTTTGAATTTGATACATGGTTAGTGGAAGCTTTTTATAGGATTGCACATCATCACGAACAAGTGATGTGATCACTTCTTCGTGAGTTGGTCCTAATGCCATTTCCCTGTCATGTCTATCAGTTAAGCGGAATAATTCTTGACCATACGTTTGCCATCTTCCCGTTTCTTCCCAAAGGTCAGTTTGTTGCAATGTAGGCAATAAAACCTCTACCGCCTCAATTGCATCCATTTCTTCACGGATAATGTTTTCAATTTTCCTTAACACTTTTTTTGCTAATGGCAAATATGAATAGACCCCGCTCATATGTTGACGAATAAAACCGGCCCTTAATAACAATTGATGGGAGACGATTTCAGCATCGCTTGGTATTTCACGTAAAGTTGGGATGAATGTCCGTGATTGTTTCATAAAAGAGTTCACCTCGGATTCTAAAGAAAAGCGGAAGGCGCTTGCTCAGATGTGACAGGCATAAGGCAAATATGCGTAGTGGCGTCCTTTGACACGCGGCATATTTGACTTATGTCCCGAGTATCTAACGCCTCGAGCTGGACAATAAATTAGTCCAATTCTATTAAAAGAAAAACCTTTGTATATCGTTCCATGTAACGACTAACATAAGCACCATTAATAACATAATCCCTACAAAATGGACCATTCCTTCTTTTTGCTTATCGACAGGTTTGCCCCGTAAGCCTTCAAATAAGAAGAACAATAATCTACCACCATCAAGTGCCGGAAGTGGTAATAGGTTCATGATGCCTAAGTTAATGCTTAATACAGCCGCCCAATTCATAAGGGAGAAAACGCCAAATTGTGCAACTTCCTCAGTTGCCTTATAAATTCCCACTGGGCCACTTAATGCTTCAATTGTAAATTTACCTGTTACGAGCATACCTAAAAGCTCGAAGATTCGTTTAGTCCAGGTATATGTTTGTTCTGCTCCAAAAGCGAACGCCTTCATCGGGTTCTTTTCTAAAGGCGGATCGTACATAACTCCGATCTGGCCTACTTTCTCACCAGCCTCATTCACCACTGTATTCGGAGTTACTGCAAACGTAACGAGATCACCGCCACGCTCTACCTTCAATTGAATTTTTTCGCTGCCACTGCTTTTCACTATATCAGTAAATTCGGTCCACGTCTTAACAGGTACTCCATCCACTTCCTTAATGAAATCTCCTGGTTCCATTCCCGCAGAATATGCAGGACTGTCGCTGATAACTTCGCTAATGATTGGTTCATTAGTAGGGATTCCATGCAGAAGACCAATTGCCAAGAAGATGAAGAATGCAAGGATGAAGTTGAAAAGAGGACCAGCAAAGATAGCCATTGCCCTACTGCCTAAAGGCTTTGAATCAAATTGACGATCATAAGGAGCTATTATTGTCTCCTGACCTTTTTCATAAACAATAGCATTTCTTGAAACGTTGTATTTAACAAGATTTCCGTCTTCATCATATCCCTCGATGAAGAGCGCTTTACTCAAATCGGCCTTTTCCGTTTCTATGAATAGGACATTCGGATTTGAAACTTCCCGATTCAAGTAAATCTTTTCCACCACATCTTCATTATTTAAAATAACGCCAACACGATAACCGGGTTGTAATTCTACAGTGTCAAAATCATCACCTGCCATCCTGACGTATCCCCCCAAGGGAAGAAGGCGGATTGTGTAGAGCGTCTCGTTCTTTCGCAATGCTAATATTTTTGGTCCAAATCCAATTGCAAATTCACGGACCATGATTCCAGCCTTTTTCGCAAACAGGAAATGACCTAATTCATGAAAAAAGACGAGAGAACCAAATATGATTATAAACGCAATTACGGTTTCCATAAAAAACCACCTTAACTGGCCACTTTAGCCGATTTATGAATCATTTTACCTTATCATACACCATCTTACGGGTCAGGGAATCAATTTCAAGGATCGTTTCCAAGTCAGGTGATGAAATTTTTTCGTGCTGATTCATCATCCTTTCAACAATTTCCTCGATTTGTAAAAAAGGAATTTCACCTTTCATAAACAGTTCAACAGCAACCTCATTTGCTGCATTCATCACTGTTGGCATTGTACCGCCTTCCCTACCTGCAGCGTATGCAAGTGCAAGTGCTTTATATCTTTCCATATCCATTTTCTCAAAATGCAAAGTTCCAATTTCCTCGAGTTTGAGTGGTTTTGCATTTTGCATCTGAATCCGATCAGGATAGGTCATTGCGTATTGGATCGGAACACGCATATCAGGAGACCCCAACTGAGCAATCATACTCGTATCTTCAAATTCAACAATTGAATGGATAATACTTTCTTTATGAAGAAGACAATCAATTTTTTCATAAGGCATATTAAATAAATGATGGGCCTCTATCACCTCAAGTCCTTTGTTCATCATCGTCGCAGAGTCAATTGTCAATTTATTGCCCATTGACCAATTGGGATGCGCCAACGCTTGTTGAACAGTAACGTCCTTTAATCCGCTTCTCGACAAATGCCTGAAACTCCCTCCAGAAGCGGTAAGGATTAAACGGGACACTCGTTTGGGATTTTCACCATTCATGGATTGAAACAATGCAGAATGCTCACTATCTACCGGCAACAGTGCAACATTATTCTTTTTTGCTTCCGCCATAACGATATCTCCTGCAGCTACTAATGTTTCTTTATTTGCAATAGCTATCGTTATGCCTTCTTTGATGGCTTCTATAGTCGGCTCCAAACCGATACTGCCAATCACCGCATTGACAAGCATGTCCGCGTTGGAATGAGCAGCAACAATAATTAGGCCTTCTTTTCCATAAACGAATTTCGTCTTAGGGAATTCAGCTTGTAAGACACTCGCGTCAGTCGAGTTTATGACAGATACGATTTCGGGCTGAAACTCCGTTGTGATTTCTCTTACTTTAGTAATATTCATCCCAGCCGAAAAAGATACGAGCTTAAATTTTTCACGGTTTGATTGAATAATATCCAGGGTCTGTGTACCGATTGACCCTGTAGCTCCAAGCAGACTAATTTTTTTCACCATACTGAACTACATCCTTTCCTTTAACCAACAAGATGAAGAAAATGAATAAGTGGCAATACGAAAAGGAGACTATCAAATCTATCAAGAATTCCACCATGTCCCGGTAAAAGATTTCCTGAATCCTTCACTTTAAAATGCCGCTTCAATGCAGATTCAACCAAATCCCCCAACTGACCAACGATGGAGGCAATTATCGTAATAATAGCCAACACGAAATAAGAAGATGCTATTGGATAAAATAGTTGGAAAACTAACGCGAATAGAACAGCAAAAAGAATTCCACCAAGAAACCCTTCTACCGTCTTATTAGGGGAAATTTCCGGCCAAAGTTTACGTTTCCCTATTCTTCTTCCTGTAAAATAAGCTCCGGAATCAGTCGTCCAAATAACCAATAAGGCATAGAAAACATATTCAAATCCGTAAAATCGTGTTTCAATCAAGAAATAAAAACCTATGCCAAGGTATAATGCGCTAAACGCAGTAAATGCCGCATGATCGAATGTAAAACGATTTTTTGAGATTACTGTGAAAATAAGTAAGATAAGTATGAATGCGAATATCAATTCTGTTTTTGTGTAACCGGTAAATTGCAGCACTTCATTCGTCCATGTCGAAGGCATTAAAAGGATAGCAAGCATAAACCATGTAAGGATTCCCTCCACTGAGAATATGCGAATGTTTTTCATGCGTAGCAATTCGAATAAGCCTATTGAAGCGATGGCATAAATCGCTAGTGTAAACGGAAAACCACCTATGATGACGAGTGGGAAAAAAACTGCTAATGCTACAATTGCTGTAATGATTCTCTGTTTCAAAGTTCGTTATCTCCTTCCACACTCCCAAAACGCCTGTTGCGCTTTTGGAATTCTTCTATAGCATTAAGCATACATGATTCGTCGAAATCAGGCCAAAGAACATCTGTGAATGAGAATTCTGAATAGGCAAGTTGCCACAGCATGAAATTCGACAATCTTACTTCCCCACTTGTTCGAATTAGTAAATCCGGTTCAGGCAAATGTGAAGTCATTAAATGCGCATCAATCAAAGATTCATTAATATCATCTATCGATAATTGATTGTTTGCTGTCAATTGGACAATTTCTTTTACTGTCTCAACAATTTCGAGACGGCTTCCGTAATTCATTGCGAAGTTCAGTACAAGACCGGTATTCATCGAGGTAGCTTCTACCGCCTTCAAAATAGCTTCTTTCGTATGGGGTGGCAAAGCATCGAAGTTACCGATTGTTTCTACTTTAACATTCTGTTCAATCAATTCCGGTAAATATGTAGATAAAAACTCTCCAGGAAGCTTCATAAGAAAATCGATTTCCATTTTCGGACGTTTCCAGTTTTCGGTTGAAAAAGCGTATAGCGTTAAGACTTTAATGCCGATATCATTCGCAATACGGGTAATTTTACGGACTGTTTTCATTCCCTCATGGTGACCAGCAATTCTTGGCAAGCTGCGTTGTTTAGCCCATCTGCCGTTCCCATCCATAATGATGGCGACGTGTGAAGGTATTGTCCTACTTTTCACATTCTTAATCCTGTCGGAAATTGACAAATCGGACCCTTTAGTTTTTTTTCGCAACAGTTTTTCTAACATTCCGTTTCCTCCACTCGCCTGCTATTTGAGCAAGTACCTAGTCTATCGTATCAAATCGGCCAGCAAATTTCATTAAAACAAGCAAACGTTTCGATGAAATTTAAAGGATCCCTTGTATAAGACTATGCGTGCCTACTAATAATAATCAATAATATAATAGTTGCCTTCCGTTCCCGGCGGACGTTTTCCACTTTAAGGAACGGAAATCACCATTTACATATGTATGTCATTGGTTTAAACAATTTGGCAAAAAAAAGACGTCCTGAAGATAGGACGTCCGGAGATATAGAAAGTTCTTCGATCAGATTTCCATAATTTCGTTTTCTTTCGCTTTGGAGATCCCGTCAATCTTTTCAATGTACGAATCAGTTAGTTTTTGAATCTCATCGCCCTCACGACGTAATTCATCCTCAGTGATTTCGCCACTTTTTTCCAACTTCTTCAACTCGTCATTCGCATCTCTTCGAACATTTCGAATTGCAATTTTGGAATCCTCTGATTCCTTTTTAACTTCTTTCACAAGTTCCTTACGACGCTCTTCCGTTAAGGCAGGTACAGCCAAACGGATTACAGAACCATCATTGGAAGGAGTGATCCCGATATCAGATTTCAATATCGCCTTTTCAATATCCCCAATTGTCGTTTTGTCATAAGGTTGTATTACCATTAGTCTTGCCTCAGGCACGGAAATACCAGCCATTTGGTTTAACGGCGTTGGTGCTCCGTAGTAAAGAACATTGATTCGATCAAGCAATGATGCACTTGCACGTCCCGCACGGATTGAAGCTAATTGTCGTGAAAATGCTCCAATTGCTTTCTCCATTCTTTCAATCGTTTGGTCCATTAATTCTTTTGGCATTTACCCATTCCTCCTCACAACCGTACCAATCGGTTCCCCTAATACGGCCTTTTTAATATTTCCATTATCCATTATTGAGAATACTACGAGAGGGATATCATTGTCCATACATAGGGTTGAAGCTGTTGAATCCATAACCGCAAGACCTTGGCTAATTACTTCCAAATACGTCAAATCGGTGTATTTCACTGCGTCCTTATCTTTCAGTGGATCGGCAGAATAGACACCATCAACATTGTTTTTCGCCATCAGAATGACATCAGCTTCGATTTCAGCCGCTCTTAGAGCCGCAGTCGTATCGGTTGAGAAGTAAGGGTTCCCTGTTCCAGCAGCAAAGATGACGACACGTTTCTTTTCAAGATGTCTAATCGCTTTTCTCCGAATGTACGGTTCAGCCACTTGACGCATTTCGATAGAAGATGATACTCGTGTTTCAACTCCTAATTTTTCAAGTGCATCTTGTAGTGCTAATGAATTCATGACCGTGGCAAGCATACCCATATAATCAGCAGTCGTGCGGTCCATTCCCATCTCACTGCCGATCTTTCCACGCCAAATATTTCCTCCACCAACTACCACTGCAACTTCCACACCAAGTTCCGTTACATCTTTCACCTGTGCCGCAACTGTTTTAATGATTTCAGGAGATAATCCGAATCCCTTTTCACCTGCGAGTGCTTCACCGCTAAGCTTTAAGACAATTCTTTTGTATTTTGGGACGCTCATATGTACCCTCCGTCTTTAATTTTCTTGAAAAATAGGGAACACAAAGTTGTGTCCCCTAAATTATTTTGTATTCATTAAATGTGAATTAGTTACCTTTAACTTGGCTCATAACTTCTTCAGCAAAGTTATCTTCACGTTTTTCAATGCCTTCACCTACAGCATAGCGAACGAATTCTTTCAAAGAGCCGCCAGTGGACTTAACAAAGTCACGAACTTTTTGATCAGAATTTTTAACGAATGCTTGGTCAAGAACACAGATTTCTTCGAAGTATTTACCAAGACGGCCTTCAACCATTTTCGCAACAATATTTTCAGGCTTGCCTTCGTTCAACGCTTGTTCTGTAAGAACTTTACGCTCGCGCTCCACTTCTTCTGCGGACACTTCGTCACGTGAAATGTATTTAGGGTTCAATGCAGCAATATGCATTGCAACGTCTTTTGCAGCATCAGCGTCTGTTGTGCCTTCAAGGATTGTCAACACAGCAATACGACCGCCCATATGAAGATATGGACCGAATGCATCGTTATCTGTTTTTGTTTTCACTTCAAAGCGGCGAAGAGTGATTTTCTCTCCGATTTTTGAAACAGCGTTAGAAATATGTTCAGCGACTGTAAGGCCGTTTTCCAATTTAGATTCGTTAGCTTCCTCGATTGTAGCTGGTTTAGCTGCAAGAAGATGTTCTCCAAGTTCTTTTACAAGTGTTTGGAATCCTTCGTTTTTCGCAACAAAGTCTGTTTCAGCGTTTACTTCGAAGATAACTGCTTCGTTACCGTTAACGACGATTTCAGTTGTACCTTCAGCTGCGATGCGGTCAGCTTTTTTAGCTGCACTAGATAATCCTTTTTCACGGAGGAAGTCAACTGCTGCTTCCATATCACCGTTTACTTCTGTAAGTGCTTTTTTGCAGTCCATCATGCCTGCGCCAGTTTTTTCACGAAGTTCTTTTACCATTTGTGCTGTAATTGCCATTATAATTTCCTCCTGTATGAGTGATTTGTGACGACAATACTTTGTCTTGTTCAAAAATATTGTTGACCATTTGACGCGTTTCACACCAAAACTTGAACATCAACAAGTGAGTTGAACAAGCCTAATCTTTAAAAAAGACGATAAGGGGGTTGGCCGCTTATCGTCTGTTCATTTCCTAATTTTACTCTGCAGCTACCGTTTCAGACGCTTCTTCAGATACTTCTTCATCTGCGCCTTGTCTTGATTCGATCAACGCATCTGCCATTTTGCTTGTAAGTAAACGAACGGCACGGATTGCGTCATCATTCGCAGGAATGACGTAGTCGATTTCGTCCGGATCACAGTTCGTATCAACAATACCGACGAGTGGAATGTTCAATTTGATAGCTTCAGCTACAGCGATGCGCTCTTTGCGTGGGTCAACAACAAAGATAACATCCGGCAATGATTTCATATCACGGATACCGCCAAGGAATTTCACAAGACGTTCGTGTTCTTTTCTTAGTTCAGAAACTTCTTTCTTAGGAAGTACAGCAAATGTACCGTCCTCTTCCATCGTTTCGATCTTTTTCATACGTGCAACACGTTTTTGGATCGTTCCGAAGTTTGTAAGTGTACCACCAAGCCAACGTTGGTTGATGTAGTACATACCAGCACGTTCTGCTTCTTCTTTAATAGCATCTTGTGCTTGTTTTTTCGTGCCGACGAAAAGTACTTTTCCGCCATCTGCACCAACTTGACGCATGAAGTCATATGCTTCTTCAAGTTTTTTCACCGTCTTTTGAAGATCGATGATGTAGATTCCGTTACGTTCTTGGAAGATAAATTTCTTCATTTTCGGGTTCCAACGACGAGTTTGGTGTCCGAAGTGTACACCTGCTTCAAGCAGTTGTTTCATTGAGATTACTGACATTTGATATTCCTCCTATTTGGTTTGTTTCCTCCGTATGTTTCATCCGATGAAGCGACCTTTCGGCACCGTTTCCATCGTCCACGTACGTGTGTAGTAACACCATTTGATAATATACCATAGTGATTTTAATTTTGCAACTCTGTTCATCGGAATTTGAGTAGTAATTCTACTTCGGTTGTCCCTTTGCCGAGGGTTTTGGCGATTTCTTCTACTGTTTTGCCTTCATCAAACATTGATAAAGCACGATGGTGGTCGTTCTTTTCGGGAGTTAAATTTAACGTTTTTGGGGTTGTAGGTGCATTCTGATATGACTTCAATGCAACATTTACAGGAATATTTGGTTGAACGATCGTAAATTCATTTTCATTTTCCACAATCTTAGTCTTACGGGTAGGTTTTACTTCTTCTTGTACTTTTATAAGGACTTTTTCTTCACGATTTTCAATGATATTAATTAGTCGTTCATTTTCTTCTTTCAATTCGGAAAGATAAGCGGCGATGGCATCATCCATTTCAGCCATAAGCCGCTCTTGCTTTTTTTCAAGGTTGTTGAATTTGGATATCTTCATATACAGAAGTGCAATGACATAAAAACTAACCATTTGTAAAACGAATAACAATAATAAAAATAATGAACTCATTTGCTTAACCTGTAAAGTCTACGAATGACCCTTTATACGGATGCATCGCTTTCTTTTCCTCTTCTCTTTGTTGACGATTTCTTGCTGAAGGTTCCCTTTCCCTTTCCTGCTGACTACTATTTGCGTCGGAATTTGTTTTCGCATATTTGTCAGTATGCAAGACAGTCTCACGGTTTTTCAAAACTTCTTTTTCATTTAACGATTGGGCATGTCCCTGGTCAATTTGGGGTTGTTGTTGCTTTTGCTCTGTTAGTTTACCAGCATCGAAAGTTCTGGGAATTGCAATTTGGAGTTCGATTCCTTTTAAGCTCATAAAATCCCTCCATCAACTATTTCCGGTAATAGTGACTTTCTTAATTTGAAGAGCGCTTTTGAATGAATTTGAGAAATTCGGGAAGTTGATAAACCTAAGATTTCACCAATTTCAGTCAAGGTCATTTCATTCGTATAAAATAGATCTAACACCATTTGCTCATTCGCATTTAATTCTTTGATTTTCATTGTTAAATCCTGAACAAGTTCGCCCATCATGACATGATGCTCCGGTGTTGGTTCATGATGATCTTGTAAAGTATACGAATTGCCTTCCTCGTCATCAGAACCCACACGTTCCTCCATGGAAAGTACGTTTGAAAAGTAATGTTCGTGCAATGTCTGATAGACATCGTCCACTTCAATACCAAGATGATCGGCAATTTCTTCAGGAGTGGCATGTCGCAATAATTTTTGTTCCAACTTACTAATCTCATTCTCCAGTTTTTTTGACTTTTCACGGGCTAACCTTGGCATCCAATCCTCTTTACGAAGTCCGTCTATTATCGATCCGCGTATCCTGAATGAGGCGTATGTATCAAATTTTAAATCTCGATTCGGGTCGAATTTTGTCAAAGCATCGAATAGTCCCTGGAGACCAAGACTTACAATATCGTCCCTTGATACATTTCGGGGCAGGCCTGAGCTGATTCGTTGCACATGATAATTGACTAGAGGAGTATATTTTCGGACAAGGACATCACCCGCATCTGAATCCCTTTTTTTCAACCATTGTATCCAAATTATATCTTCATCCGTCAAATTCTGTTTGGACATGAACTCCACCCACTTTCCATGTTACGACATTCTTCAGCAATAGTTTGACTACAATTATAGCAAACGCAGCTAAAAAAAAGCGACTGAATCGTTCAGCCCCCTTGATACCTATCCATATAACTTTCGCCAATCCACTAGAACGCCATCAAATTTCATTCGTTCCTTCATTAACCGTTCGAATGCTTAATTTAATCGATATCGGGTCAAACTCAATTGTACGCCCTCTTGATCCACCTGTATCTTCTGCAATGATAGGGATTGATAGTCTGCCAAGGACCAGCTTGACCGCTTCAATATTTCGGGGGCCGATGCGGATTGTATCTTTTGATCCGAACTGGAACATTTGAGCTCCACCAGCAATTTTAGCCTTTAAAGAATTAGGATTTACTCCTTCCTTCTTTAATAGTTCCACCAATGAATAGATACCTGTGTCTGCAAATTTAGCCCTATTAAAACTTTCTAATCTTCCAAGACTTGAATCAGGCAACATAACGTGGACTAATCCCGCAATCTTAGTTGTTTCATCGTATAGGACGACACCGACACAAGAACCTAAACTTGATGTCCGAATTTTTTGGGGCGCTTTAACAATCTTCATATCCGCGATACCAACTCTAACAACATTTTTAACTGTATCCATTTATAGAACACCTAACGATCGAAATAAGGAAATATAGGCCTCTGGGTTTGGAAGTAGAAAAAAATGTCCATCCACACTGGAACTTCCCTCAACAATAATTTGAGTGTCTATGACGATAGCCTCGTCGTAATAATGTGATAGTTCTATAAGTCCGAAACTAATTATAGCGCCCACCATATCTACACTAAGCGATGGAACAGTCGGTTGTATCTTCAACTGTGTGAAATCCGATAAAGCAGAAAGATACGACCCAGCTAAGATATTTCCAACCTCCTGCATTGCTGATATCGCCAATTCCGATATTGTTGAATTATGGAAATCGATTGAGGTTTCACCGACTAATCTTTTAGTCAGTTGATTTGCAGAATCTAACGGCAACAAGTAGAACATATTGCCAGAAAGATCACCTTCGATCTTTTGTAGTATTCCGACGACTATTCTTTCAGACCCTCCTGCTAAATCGAACATTTCATCAAATGATACAAAACTTACGTTTGGTACAAGCATTTCAATTTTCTTATCTAATAACTGTGATAATGAAGTGGCTGCATGTGCAGCACCGATACTTCCAATTTCCTTTAAGACATCGAGATGCATATCTGTAATTTTATAGTCAATATTCATCGGTTGTCACTCGTTTCACAGGGATCAGTACTTTATTAAGATTTAACATAACCAAAATCCGTTTATCGATCCTTGCTACTCCATAAATGAATTCAGATTCAACCGAACCAACTACTTTCGGTTGCGGCTCTATTGAATCCTTCGGAATATCAATAACATCAGTCGCCGCATCGACGATCAATCCAACCTTAAACTCGTCACATGAAACGATTATGTTCCGAGTGTCTTCATCAATAGGTTTCATTTCAAGTTCAAACCGTGCTCGCAAATCAATAATCGGTGTAATTACTCCCCTTAGATTAACGACACCTTTTACATAGGAGGGTGTTAGTGGGACATTCGTGATTGAAAGAGTCCTTTCAATCGATTCAACTACATCCACTTTTAGCATATACTCTTTCTCTGCCAACTGGAAAACAACCACTTTTATAACTTCTTTATTTTGGTCCCAATTGTCCGTTGCAGCCATACAATCTCCCTCCCATCTATTTGATTAATGCATTGCAATCAACGATTAATGCGACTCTGCCAGTACCAAGAATTGTAGCGCCTGAAATCGCAAAAACGCTTTGCAAGTAATTCCCAAGTGATTTCAGTACAATTTCTTGTTGTCCAATGAATGAATCCACGATTAGACCAGCCATCTTTTCGCCCTTTTGGACAATAACGATTGATTGGAATTCTTTGGTTTCGACTCCGTTATCCATTTCAAAGATTTCTTTTAAATTCACAAGAGGGACAATGCTTCCCCGTACGTCAATTAACTTTTGGTTATGGCCACTCATAATGTCCGAAGTTCGTATAATTGCTACTTCGTGAATCGATGAAAGCGGGATGGCATATACATCTTCATCTAAATTCACAAGCATTACAGATATGATTGACAGCGTGAGTGGCAATTGTATCCGAAATAGGGTCCCTCGATCCTTTTCAGATTGAATTGCGATATAGCCACCAAGTGATTCTATTTTACTTTTCACAACATCCATACCGACTCCCCGTCCAGACAAATCGGTAACTTTTTCAGCTGTTGAAAATCCCGGCGACATGATCAATTCTAAAATTTGCTCGTCCGTCAATGACGAAGCAAACTCTGCAGTGACAATTCCGCTTTTAATGGCTTTCTTCATAACAAGTTCCTTGTTTATACCTGCCCCGTCATCTTCCATTTCGATAAAGACATGGTTCCCCGAGTGATATGCCCTAAGCGAGATAGACCCCTCCGCAGGTTTTCCTTTTTCAAGTCGTACTGCAGGACTTTCTATTCCGTGGTCAATTGCATTACGGAGTAAATGAACAAGCGGGTCTCCAATTTTATCCATAACTGTGCGATCTAATTCGGTTTTAGCACCTGTAATTTTGAGATTAATAGTCTTCTCTAAATCACGTGCCAATTGACGTACCATTTTTGGAAAGCGGTTAAATACTGTTTCCACTGGAACCATTCTCATTTTAAGAATGATACTTTGAAGGTCGCCTGTAATCCGTGTCATACGTTCCACAGTTTCATCCAAATCCTCATTATGTAATTCATCGGCAATAGATTGTAGGCGCCCCCGATCAATTATTAGTTCCTCAAAAAGATTCATAAGAGTATCGAGCCTGTCTGTATTGACGCGAATTGTCTTACTTGTATTTTGAACAGTTACTGCTCTACTTTCTATTTTGGGGTTTAACTCAGACTTTGCATATTCGATTATTTCTTCATTCTCGGATATTAGAACTGAACCTACTGTTACCGGATGTACGAGAACATTCTCCACTTCCGATATATTCATTACCTGATTTTTTAGTGTATTGGCGTCTATTTTAGTTAATAGAACGACAGTGAACAGTAAATCGAAGTCTTCATTTTCCAATTGTTCAATAGATGGAGTCGATTTAATGATTTCCCCAAACTTCTCGACTAACTCAAACACCATGAATACACGGGCAGCTTTTAGTATGCAATCTTCACCTAAGAGCACGCGTACCTCGAAGGCATTGAAACCCTCTTCCTGTGATTGACTAATAACAGCCATCTCAAATTCATCATATATGATTGCCTGTGTCGGAGTCTCTTTTCTTGAAGATGATGATAGGATTGAATGTTCGGATTCAATCCTGTTTAAAACGTGAACGATTTCACTTACATCTTTTTCTCCAGTTCCTCCTGCTTCTATCTCCAACACCATTTCTTCCAACAAATCGACAGCTTTGAAGACTATATCAAGAATTTCCGTCGTTACATTGATTTTGGAATTACGTATAGCATCAAGAATATTCTCCATTTTATGTGTCACTTCGACAATATTTCCATAGCCCATTGTTGCTGACATTCCTTTTAATGTATGCGCAGAGCGAAAGATTTCATTAACAATGGCTAAGTCTTCCGGATTTTTTTCAAGTGCAAGTAAGAGTTCATTACATGCCTGTAAATGTTCTTTACTTTCATCCAAGAACATATCCAAGTATTGCGCTATTTCCATTCTTAATGTCCCCCCCTTCACGATATTTGACCCATATAATTATTGCTATTGCAATCTCTTGTATAAGCCAAGCCACTTTTGTCCCAATCCATGAAGTTCTTTCGCTACTTAAAACCTATTGCTCTAACTATGAAAATTCGGATATAATAGATTCCGGGTTTAGCATAAAAATCGTGCAGAGGCGTTTTATTGACGCCCTTTCATAAAGATTCCCTTCAATTTGCCAAGGAATCCAGTCTCTTTTTTCGACTCTGGTTGATTCATTTGTACAAATTTTTCCGCAATTGCTAACATACATTTTGAAATTGGGGCGTTTGGATAAAGAAGTAAAAAAGGTTTTTGGGCTAATACCGCCTTCTGAACAGATGGATCTTCAGGTAGGAACCCTAATATTGCAGTTTCTTTATCTAAAAACTTTCGCATCGCAAACTGCAACCTCTTTACTGCATCATTTCCACCATCTCGTTTGGTCAGTCGATTGCTGACAATGTGGAACTCTTTTTCTTGATCTTTAAGGTAGATGAATTTCATCATAGAATAAGCATCCGTTATGGACGTAGGTTCCGTTGTAGAAATAACAATCACTTCATCAACGGATAAAATTAGATCAATAGACTGTTGGGTAGCACCTGCCGCCATATCAAAAAGGATAAAATCGTATTCTTGCTGTAATTGTTCGAAAGCTGTAAATAACCGACTTAACATATCCTGCGACCATTCCAATATGCTATCTAACCCCGATCCACCTGATATATACACTAACCCCTCTTTTTCAACATTAATAACATCTTCCAATTCCGCTTCACCAATTAAATAATCTTTCAAACTATTATTGGGTGCTTCCCCAATAAGGATTGAAATGTTGCCCATACCTATATCCATATCAATAACAATGACTTTCTTCCCTTTTTTTATTAGAGAGTGAGCAAAGTTAACGGAAAAGTTAGACTTTCCCACTCCTCCTTTTCCACTAACAATTGCAATTGACCTCGCTAATTCACCTTTGGCTTTCAACATTTTCAATCTAAGCGCTTCGGCTTGGTCACGCATGTTTAACACCTACCAATAGCAGATTGAGCATTGCTTCAAGATTAGCCTCCATTATATCCTCAGGTACTTCCTGACCGTCTGTAAAATATGCCGTCCCTATTTTGTATTGTTTCATCAAATTGAACATTTGACCGATTGAGCCGGTTTCATCCACTTTTGTGAAGATGAATTTTTCAATCGGGAATGAGGAGAACATTTCGATAATCTTCTTCATGTCTGCTTCTTTAGATGTAACAGATAAGACAAGGAAAGATTCCATATTAATCGAAAAATCGATAATACGGTTCAAATCATCTAAAAATTTCTTTTCCATATAATTACGTCCGGCAGTATCGATAAATATCAAATCAAGATCTTTCATTTTATCAATTGCCGCTTTAAAATCATTGCTGTTATAAACTACTTCAACAGGTGCCTGTAGTAAATTTGCATATGTCCTAAGTTGCTCTATTGCTGCAATTCGATATGTATCAGTCGTTATAAAACCAATCTTTTTCCTATTTTCCAGGACTGCTCTCGCGGCAATCTTAGCAATTGTCGTTGTTTTCCCCACCCCGGTCGGACCGAGTAAATTTACATATTTTTTATTGAATGAAATGCCGCCAAACGGCAAATCAGAATACTCTTTCATCATGAAATCCTTTACAATTTGCAGTTGTTCCGCCTTTGTAAAGTCCTTCTTTTCCGACTTCATCAAAGAAAAGATTTCATTGCCAATTTGTAAAACCAACTCTTTAGACAAATCTTGTTGCTCCAACGAAGCAAGCAATGGTTGTAGTTCATCAGGAAGGCTCCCGAAAGATGCCACTTGTTTCATTTCCTGTAAAAGTTTCTTCATCTCATTCATTTCTTTTTGAATTCCAGAATCCGTCTTTTTCTCAACAGACGAATACTGTGGATGAAAGGTCGTTTCGACAGGTTTCGATACAGTCCTGTCCAACCCCGCAACAACTTCCACGGACTTTTTACGGAATAATCCCATAAAACCTTTCGATTTTACTACTGATGAACTAAGTATGACGGCTTCGTCCCCAAGGTCCATTCGTACTTGTTTCATCGCCTCAACCATTGTGTCCGCTGTATATTTTTTCATCTTCATCAAATTTCCACCACCCCTACGCTTTGGATTTCAATTGATGCCTCAAGTTCATTGTATGATAAAACTGGTATTTGCGGGAAGTATCTTTCTGTTATTTGCCTTAAGTACATTCGTATAGCCGGTGAACAAAGAATTACCGGTGATTGATCCATCAATGCCACCCTTTCAATCTCTTTTGCTATCGATTCCAAAATCTCTTGTGAATGTGAAGGGTTGATGGATAGATAATTTCCTTGCTCAGTTTGCTGGATATTATCAGCAATTAACTTCTCGATTTTCCCTGACACTGTCAGCACTTTTAATGTGTCCACCCCTGCTGAATATTGGGTAGTAATTTGTCGTGCAAGGGATTGGCGGACATATTCTGTTAACAAATCGATATCAGATGTATATTTCGAGTAATCCGCAAGGGTTTCAAATATGATAGGAAGATTGCGGATTGACACATTTTCTCTTAATAACTTGGCCAATACTTTCTGGATTTCACCAATTGAAAGTGGCGTAGGTGTAAGTTCCTCCACCAAAATCGGATAGGTTTCCCGAATATGATCTACAAGTTGTTTTGTTTCTTGACGGCCAATTAGATCAGCTGCATTAGCTCGAATCACTTCTGTTAGATGAGTTGAAACGACACTTGGCGGATCTACGACAGTATAGCCCAAAATCTCAGCATCCTCTTTAACATCCTCGGTTATCCATTTCGCAGGTAGGCCGAATGAAGGCTCAATCGTGTCAATTCCACTGATAGAATCATCACCACCGGGACTCATTGCGAGATAATGGTCCAGGAGAAGTTCTCCCTTTGCAAGCTCATTTCCTTTGATCTTAATTCTATACTCATTCGGCTGAAGTTGAATGTTATCCCTGATCCGTACGACTGGAATGACCAATCCTAATTCAAGAGCAAGTTGTCTTCGAATCATGACAACTCGATCAAGCAGATCACCGCCTTGCTGGGCATCAACTAATGGAATAAGTCCATATCCGAATTCGAATTCGATTGGGTCAACGTTCAATAAATTGACAACGTTTTCCGGACTTTTCATACCTTCAGTTTCAACTTCCTCCGCCATTTCTAACATTTCCTCCGGATCCTCGTCCGGCTTTTGAGACATTCTGTAGGCGCCAATTGCCAATGCCGCAGCAATTGGAATCGTGACGATATCTTGAATTGGCGTAAAGAAGCCTAAAAGAAAAATGGTTGTTGCAGCAACATAAAGGAGTTTTGGTTGTCCCAATAATTGTTTCGTAATATCAGAGCCAAGATTCCCCTCAGATGCCGCTCGTGTTACGACGATACCAGTTGCTGTCGAAGTGAGCAATGCTGGTATTTGTGATACGATCCCATCACCTACTGTTAGCTGGGAAAATTTCATGGCGGCTTCTGCAAATGGTAAGCCCATTTGAATAACCCCGATGATCATCCCAACAAGGAGGTTAATAATTACAATGATAATCCCAGCGATGGCATCTCCCTTAACAAATTTTGTCGCTCCATCCATCGCTCCATAAAAATCCGCTTCATTACTTACTTTTTCACGACGCATTCTCGCTTCTACCTCAGAAATCATTCCTGCATTCAAATCCGCATCAATACTCATCTGTTTACCAGGCATCGCATCTAACGTGAAACGTGCCGCGACTTCAGAAACGCGTTCCGCACCTTTTGTAATTACGATGAATTGAATAATGACTAAAATGGCAAAGACAACAAGGCCGACAACGATATTCCCACCTGTAACAAATGTTCCAAATGTATCAACAACGCCACCAGCATCCCCTTTCGAAAGAATTGCCCGTGTCGTTGAAACATTTAATCCAAGACGAAAAAGTGTTAGCAATAAAACTAAAGAAGGAAAAATTGAAAACTGCAATGCTTCTTGCATATTCATCGATGTTAATAAGACCAATAGAGCCAGTGTAATATTTATAATTATTAAAAAGCTAATAATCCAAGGGGGTAATGGGATGACAAGCATTGCGACAATCATTATGACTGCCGCCAATACACCAATATCCTTAATTTGCATGTCAACACCGCTTTCTCAAGAAGTCCTAAATTTTTCGTTGTATTCTGTACACATACGCCAAGATTTCAGCTACGGTTTTGAAAAATTGATCCGGTATCCGGCCACCAATCTCTACATCATCGTAGAGGGCTCTCGCCAAAGGTCGATTTTCCACCATAGTAATATTATTCTCTTTAGCTATTAGTTTTATCTTTTGAGCGATAAAATCGGCTCCTTTCGCAATTACAATTGGAGCATCCATCTTTTCATCGTCGTATTTCAAGCAAATCGCATAGTGTGTAGGGTTCGTAATGACTACATCCGCCTGCGGGACTTCCTGCATCATCCTTCTCATCGCCATTTCTCTTTGTCGTTGCTTTATTCGAGATTTGATGATTGGGTCCCCTTCAGTATTTTTATATTCATCCTTAATATCCTGCTTGGACATTCGGAGGTTTTTTTCATAGTCAAATTTCTGATAAAAGAAATCTAATATAGCGATAAATAAAAGAACAAAGGAGGCTACAATCCCCATTAGGCCAACCAATTGGCCGACAGTAAGCAATGTAATTTCGGGAGTTTTAAAAGCGAGTCCCAAAACTTTATCTAAATTCATGACTAACAATAGTGTTGTTGTAAAACCTATAAATGAGATTTTCAATAATGATTTCATAAGCTCCACAAGAGCACGGATTGAGAAAATACGCTTTAAACCTTTTATCGGATCAATCTTTTTTAAATCGAATTTCAATGGTTCAGTAGTGAATAACAGCCCGAATTGAAACATATTGCCGGCTATGCTTGCAATTACAGCAACCGCCATAATCGGCAATAAAATATATGCCATTTGGATAACCATGTCCTTATAGATAATCATAGAACTATCAATCGATAATGATTTAATAGATAAAAGCTCATTAAAGGAATGATTGAAGAACATAAAAAAACGATCTCTCATAAAACCTGCTGTAAAAAAAAGAAATAGAAAAATGCAGAGAAGGACAATTGCACTCGTCACATCCTGACTTTTCAATACCTGTCCTTTCTTTCGTGAATCCTGCCGTTTCTTCGGAGTGGCTTTTTCAGTTTTTTCACCAGCAAAGAACTGTAGATCAAGTCTAATCATTTATTAGCCACCCCCTAAGAGAAGCATTAGATCCCTCATTGCGGTAATCATCACCTCAAACAATTTACGCATCATCGAAATCATTACCGTAAACATCGATGCAAGTACAAGAAAACTAACCCCGATTTTAATTGGAAAACCGACAACAAAGATATTTAATTGTGGTACTGTCCTTGCTGTAATACCAAGAGCAAGGTCGACTAAAAATAGGGTTGCGACGATTGGAACAGACATTTGAAATGCGATTGCAAATGATGTAGCAAACGTTTTAATGACGAATTCGACGAGACGTTCACTTCCGAAAGATGGCCAAAGCAGTTCGATGGGGATAAAACGATAGCTGTAAAAAATTCCATCTAATAACATATGGTGACCATTTACTGTCAATAAGAGCAACATGGCGAGAACATTGAAAAACTGTCCCAATAAGGGAGATTGCGCGCCTGTTTGCGGATCGATTACGTTTGCTATCGCAAAACCCATTTGAAAATCGATAAACCCACCAGCAACTTGAATAGCTGAGATGACAATATAGGCAATGATACCGATAAAAAGTCCGGTCGTAGCCTCCTTGATAACAAGTAAAATATACAATCCATCAATCTGGAGTTCAGGGGCATCAATGGTATAAACCATCATCCAGGATAATAGGGCAGCGAAAATAATTCTATGCGTTGTAGGAATCGCACGGTATGAAAATAACGGTACAGTAATGATAAAGGCTGTTACCCTTGTTAAAACTAACAAATATACAGCTAAAGAAGGGATTAATGCTTCCATTCTATCACCCTATGTATCGAACAAGATTTTCGAAAATGTCCGATGCAAAAGCGGTCACCCTGGACAACATCCATGGCCCGAAAAAGATTATTCCTACAAGAACTGCTATGATCTTAGGTACAAATGCAAGGGTCTGTTCCTGTATTTGAGTTGTAGCCTGAAAAATACTAACAATTAATCCAGTGACCAATGCCACAATCAAAAGTGGGCCAGAAGCTAATAATATGACCCATATTGCACGTTCAGCGATCGCAATGACCAATTCGCCTGACATTCAAACCACTCCTATACTTAAAAAATATCTATTGGCCGAAAGCGACAATTGATACCCGCTAAAAACTTTGCAACAATGATTTGACAATAAGATACCAGCCATCAACAAGGACGAACAGTAAAATTTTGAAAGGTAATGAGATCATAACTGGGGGTAACATCATCATCCCCATTGACATCAGAACACTTGCAACGATCATATCAATAACAAGGAAAGGAATGAATATCATAAAACCCATTTGAAAGGCAGTCTTTAATTCACTTAACGCAAATGCCGGAACCATCATAGTTAACGGAATATCATTCAACGTTTCTGGACGTTCTGCCTGATTGTAACGTAGGAATAACTCCAAATCCTTTTGTCGTGTATGTTTACTCATAAATTCCTTAAACGGTATGCTTGCACGATCATACGCCTCTTCAAGTGTTATTTCTTCAGCGAATAATGGCGTTAATGCCGTCTCGTTCACTTGTTGAAATGTCGGAGCCATTATGAAAAAAGTGAGAAATAGTGCTAAGCCGACAATAACTTGATTGGGCGGCATTTGTTGTGTAGCCAGTGCTGTTCTGACAAATGAAAGTACAATCACAATCCTTGCAAAGGATGTCATTAGAATAAGAATTGCGGGCGCAAGTGACAACACCGTTAGAAGAAGGAGCATTTTGATAGATGTCGACACATTGGACGGGTCACTATCAGAGAAAAACTGCATAAAATCATTCATCTTTTCTCTTCTCCTTTTCCTTTAGGCGGTTCAAATGTTTTTTCCGTTCCTCCCTTAATTCATCAAGTCTGGACGTGAATAACTTTCCAAAATCAACTGGTTCTTCATCTGTTGATTCTCTTTTACTTTTAAGCATTGTCATTATTTTATCAACGATGTTTGACGGGCTTTGTTCATCGTTATTTTCAAAATAATTTTCAAGTACATTAATTTCTTCGGCATCTGTAATTTCCTTCAGCAAACGAACTTCATCACCAACACCTACGATGAAATAAGTTTCTCCGATAACAACTAATTGGATTGACTTATTTTGTCCAAGTGAAAGACCGCCAATGTTCTTCATCAACTGGTGCTGATTGAACATCCTATTTTTACGGTTTATGAACTTTAATAAAGCGAAAAGAAGAACTATGACAAACAATAATGCGAAAACTGTCCTTACATAATCCCAAAAGGACAATCCGAAAGTTTCTTCGTCAGCAGTACTGCTATTAACAGGTTCACTTTTATCAAATTCACTTTGAGGTTCTTGATCACAGTCCTCGTTTTTTCCAAGGCAATCGAATATGGATTTATTCGAGTCGGTTTCCGCATGGACCACTTCAAATAGACTAACGTTTAAAACAAAAAAAGTAAGCAGGCAAGTTAAGACTAATTTAAAACCATTTGTAAAGTTCATGAGTTAACCCAATGCTTTTTGGATTGCTTCAACAACGCGATCAGATTGAAATGGTTTCACTATGAAATCTTTCGCTCCTGCCTGAATAGCATCGATAACCATGGCCTGTTGACCCATTGCAGAGCACATGATGACTTTTGCCGAAGGATCATTTTCTTTAATTTGTTTTAAAGCTGTAATCCCATCCATTTCGGGCATTGTAATATCCATCGTTACGAGGTCCGGCAGTAATTCCATATACTTTTCCACGGCCTGCACACCATCCGCAGCCTCACCAACAACTTCAAAATTGTTTTTTATTAAAATATCTTTTATCATCATACGCATAAATGCCGCATCATCGACTATCAATATACGTTTACCCATTTTGTTAGCCTCCGGATTCTATCTTAAATTGTTTAGTCTTTCTTTTTGGCTCAAAACATCTGTAATCCTAACTCCAAAATTCTCATCGATTACAACGACTTCCCCACGTGCAATATGCCGGTTATTCACCAAAATATCAACTGGTTCACCAGCTAACTTATCTAATTCGATAATATAGCCACTTGACATTTCAAGGATTTCTTTAACAGAGCGTTTCGTCCGTCCCAATTCTACTGTCACTTGTAATGGGATATCCAATAACATATTTAAGTTGTTCGATTTTGTCTTATCAAAAGATGGAGTATCAAAACTTGCAAATTGAGCTTGTTGTACATGTACAGTTGGTTGAGGTTCTTTTGTTTGCTCAATCTGTTGTGCTGCATCAAATGATTGTTTGGTCGTTTGCGAATCGCTTTGACTTTTCTCGAAACTTTGAGATTCCTGCCCGCTATTTTCAGACTGTTGCTGCTGGTTTCGGGTAGGAGGCAGTATTGGAGTTTCCATTGTTATTGCTGCCTCATTCGCAACGTCCATTCCCATTAACGTAGTAACAAGATTTTTACCGAATTGTAAAGGGAAAAGCTGCATAATATGGGAGTCTATCAAATTCCCTACTTTTAATTTAAATGAAACTTTAATCATTGGCTCATTTTCTGGAATATATGAAATTTCGTTCTCGCTTGGCATATCGATTAAATCGATAGACGGGGGAGAAATATCGACTCTCTTATTAAAGACTGTCGACATTGATGTTGCTGCAGACCCCATCATTTGATTCATCGCTTCTTGCACTGCACTAAATCGAATTTCATTTAATTCTTCAGGAGGTTGTAGACCATCTTCTCCAAGCATCAAGTCCGCGATAATGGCTGCATCCCTTTGTTTAATGATAAGGAGATTCATGCCATTCAAACCTTCTGTATACTCAACTTGAACTACGATATATGGATGAATGAATTCAGCCATCAGCATATTACGATCAACAACTGTAATTGAAGGTGTTGTGATTTCGACTTTATGACCAAGCAATGAGGAAAGTGCTGTTGCAGAACTGCCGAAGGAAATATTCCCTACTTCACCTAAAGCATCTTTTTCCATTTCACTTAATTCATTATTAGGATTCTGATTCGTTTGGGACGATGTATCAGTTTTTGTCGAATGAATTTCTTCGCCGCGTAATAACGCTTCAATTTCCTCTTGAGAGAGTATATTATCACTCATCATCTTCATCCCCTTCATTCAAACTACCAATAATTTGTACTGCCATTCTATTTCGCACTTGGCCGGGTTGTGCGGTAAATTTAGGTATTCCGCCAACCCTTACTTGTAAAGGATCTTCAATCCTTTTTCCAAGGGGGATAACATCGTCTACTTGAAGGGATAAGAATTCATCAATTGACATTGTACCTTGACCTAACTCAACGCTAATCGGTAAAGTGGTTTGCTTTAAACGTTTTTCCAATTCCGTGTTCTGTTCAGGAGTCGATTCTTTCTGATTGGACTGCATCCAATACCTGACTGAAAGATTAGGAACAATTGGCTCAAGAACGACGTGCGGAATACAAATATTTATCATGCCACTTGACTCTCCAATAACAATATTAAAACCAATGACGACGACTGTTTCATTCGGTGAAATTGTTTGTAAGAATTGAGGATTCACTTCAATTTCTGACAGGTATGGGTCAATTTCAATGATTCCAGTCCACGCCTCTCTAAAATTGTCAAATGAACGTTCAAATAGATTCGTTAAAATCTTCGTTTCAATTTCCGTCATATTATTTATTAGTCCAGTACCTTTTCCTGCACCGCCCATCAAACGGTCAAGCATGGAATAGGCAATATTCGGGTTGACTTCCATTATGATATTCCCTTCCAAAGGTGGAACATCGAATATGTTAAGCAATGTCATATTTGGCATTGACCGGATAAATTCTTCAAACGGAATTTGATCGACTGTAGCGACATGTATTTGAATATAAGTTCGTAATTGTGCAGAAAAATAAGTAGTTAACAATCTCGCAAAGTTCTCATGGATTCTTGTTAAACTACGAATTTGATCTTTTGAAAAACGAAGCGCCCGTTTGAAATCATATACTTTGACCTTCCGGGTTCCATCCTCTTTTTTCATGTTTTCTGCGGACATTTCTCCTGTTGACAATGCGGATAATAAAGCATCTATTTCATTTTGGGATAAGATATCTTCCGGCATTAGGCCACCTCCCGGTACTGTATATGTTTAAGTTCACTGAATGATATAACTAACAATATAAACCTTTTCAATTTCACCCTTTTGCATTAGAGGATTCAATTGAGCTTTTATGGTATCTTCAAATGCCTGTTTTCCTGCTTTTCCTTCAAGTTCTTTGGAGGTCATTTCAGAAAGCTCTTGGATTACCATGTTCTGGACTTGAAATTCCCGTTTTTTCAATTCTTCAGCAGCCTTCTTATCTGTTGTTTGGATCTTTAATGTAATTCTAATAAACTGCTTTCCCGATAAATTTGTCATTATTTCAGGTATATCAACCGATGACTTAAGAATTTCATCAATTGAAGCTTCCTTTATATTTGTTTTGTCACTTTTGTCCAATTGCATCTTAAGAGCAATCCCGATAATGCCGACAAGTGAAATACATATTAAAATGATAAGGACCAATGTCAAAACTTTATTCTTCATGTTCGTCACCCCGGATATGCGGATTTGATAATATTTGAACTGCTTGATAGAAATCGATAATTCGTTGGTTAACAACTTCAATCGGATCGAGGACAACGTATTTCGATCCAGTTGTTAAGGTAATTGTCGTATCGGGAAATGACTCGATTTTTTCTATGTATAATGCATTCAATGTAAAGACTTTTCCATTAAGACGTGTGACTTTTATCATGATAAAGGGGCCGGGCGCTGGGCCGGCCCGTCCCTCCTTTTCTGTAACCAATTATGAAAATCTAATTATCGTTTCAAGTTTACGAGTTCTTGAAGGATTTCGTCGGATGTTGTGATGATACGTGTATTTGCTTGGAAACCACGTTGTGCAACGATCATCTCGGTGAATTCCTCTGAAAGGTCGACGTTGGACATTTCAAGGAAGCCTGATGCGATTTTACCGCGGCCTTCTAATTGCGGCTCACCTTCACTTGGTTCACCGGAGTTTGCAGTTCTTTGATAAAGGTTAGAACCTACTTTCTCAAGTCCACCTGGATTTGGGAATTTAGCCATTTGAATAATTCCTACGTCTTCAGGCACATTATTTATGACGGCCGTTACTGTACCATCTTCAGAGATTGACATTGATGAAGCTTCCAAATCTACTTGAATCGGCCCGTCAGCTCCTTGTAAAAACCTTCCTTCTCCATCTACAATGTAGCCATCCTGATCCATATAAAAATTACCTGCCCTTGTATAAAGTAAATCTTCACCCTCTGAGTTACCTACAATAAAGAAACCATCACCAGCAATCGCTAAGTCTAATGTGTTACCCGTAAACTGGGTCGAACCATTTGTGTGCATTGTGTCAATGGCAGCAATTTGCGAACCTAAACCAACTTGTTTAGGGTTGACACCTCCACGATTTTCATTTCCAGCAGCAGCACCCGCTACTGTCTGCGAAATCAAATCTTTAAAAATAACTCGTCCTTTTTTAAAGCCATACGTATTGACGTTCGCGATGTTATTTCCGATTACGTCCAACTTTGTTTGGAAATTTCGTAGGCCAGAGATTCCTGAATACATTGATCTTAACATGCTTTTCCCTCCCGGATTATATGTGTAACTGCCTCTATCATTCGGCAGTACGATGGCATCCTTATAGGTCCTGCCATTAATAGTTAACTAAGTACAATCGTTCCATCGATATTAGTGAATAATTGATCCTTTGCTTCTTTACGATCCATCGCCGTAATTACTGTGGAATTTTTTGCGCTAATGATTAATGCTGCCTGATCCATTAGAACAAGCGATTCTTTAATTCCCTTCCTCTTTGCCTCGTTCACCTTTTCGCCAATATGTGCCCATTCACTGTCTGAAATATGAATATGTCTTTCTTTCAATCTTTCATTTGCATGTTTGCTTATTTTCAGCTCATGCGGTTCGATTGCTTTATTCAGCTGCTCGAGGAAAGATTGTTTAGGCGCATTAGTCGATTTTGATAGTTGTCTTTGGTGAATAAGCGGCTGCGATGGAACCCTATGAAAATTCAACCTCTCCATTACAATGGCTCCTATTCTATTGACTTATTGATGTAAATGAATCCCCATCAATTCGGCTTCCGTCACTTAATATATATTGCAGTTTTCCATTTTTATTGGAAACGGATACGACAGTACCTGACTTTTCAACTTCTCCGTCCATATAGCCGACCGTTTTACCTATCATGCGACTTGCCTCTACTAAATCTATTGAGTTCGATGCCGAGAGCACCTCTGAAATATTGCCTGGTGAAAGCTCTTTCCCATCTTCCATCGTAAACACTACGGATCCATTCACAAATTTAGCAGATTGGATAATGCCTGTTCCTTCATTTACAACCATTTTTCCTTCTTCGTCTTTCTTATCCGTAATTTCATGCCATCGGACACTCTTACCGACGAATTGATTGTATTGGATTAATTGGGTCTGATTTTGTGATTCTGCAAACTTTTCAAATGCACTTGCCAAGTTCATTGTTTGTTCCAACGATGAAAACTGTGCCATTTGCGCTATGAACTCATTATCCTTCATCGGATTTGTTGGATCCTGGTTTTGCAACTGTGCAATAAGAATCTTCATGAAGGCGTCTTTTCCCATTGTATCCGGACCTGTCTTGCGCTGATCTCGTTGTTTATTGATAAGGAACATCGATTCAGTAATGGGTTTTTGTCCATCAATCATTTATTACACCTCCAATTCAAGTAAATACTCTTCAAAGGATTGGTTTTCTTCGGAATGATTATCGGTTTTCTCCTTTTCCGCATGCTGCTCGCGTTCAAAATGCTCATTAAAGGATTGTTCCCTTTCATTCCTCGATGACTCTTGGATTGATTGGGCAATATCAATACGATCGACTTGGATATTCTGTTGGGTAAAGGCGTGTTTTAATTGATGCAACTGGCTATCCAACATTCCTTTCGCGAGGGCTGTTGATGCTAAAATCCTCGCAGAAATTACACCGTTTGTTTCCACCAATTCAATCCGAATTTGCCCCAAATGCTCAGGATACAATTTAATTAACATCCGATTTGTACCATTAACTTGACCGAAATTGGATCTTTTGAATAAAACCTGTAACTCTCGCACTAAGGATTCGCTTTGATTCAAATTCGTTTTGTTTGGTACAAGATCACCTTTCAAAGTCGATGGTAAGTTAGGTGTAGTTGCTTGTAATTCACTCACTTGTTTAGGGCCTTCTTTTTCTTCAGAAGAGGCCTGGGAAGAATTAAGTTCAGAAATAATTCTAAAGTTGAATTTCTGAATTGGGATATCCAATAACTTTTGTTTCCCCGAAGTAAGCACCTCTTGGTCGAATTGTATAGCGGCTTCCGTAATCATACTTTGAAAAACATGTAACTTCTGCTCCATTGAAATTACCATATCACTTTGCTTTGCCGAAATTTCCACTGTTTTTAAAAAGGCAAGCAGCTGGATAGCTTCCTTGTTTTGTACATTGCTTGTAATAGAATTATTCAAGATCTCCAAAGCGTTATTTCCCAGACCATCAAAGGTAGATAGCATTGTCCATATATCTGCCGATACCGTCAGTTCTTTTAGTTCCTCAAGGGATTTACCCGCCTTAAGCAACAGGTCCTTTAACAATTCTAAAGTTTTTTCCGGGTCCATTGACATTGCCATGGACAGTTCTTCTAAAGTTAAAGTATTTCTTTCACCTAAAAGATCCGATAGCTCTATTGATTCAATACCTTGAAGGGATTCCAATACTTCTTGAAGATCTTCGACTGAATCCGCAGCAAAAATGTCTGAAACCAATTCGGTAGGAATTTCTGTAGACGTTTTAGTTTGTTGATTTTCCCTCGCCGAGACAGCTGAAGTTACCTTATTGAATACGTCACCGAACGACTGCTTGTACTCCCCACCTAAATCCGCACTTTCGGGAAGCTTTTTGCCGATTGTAAAACTCGATTGCAACGCTCCAACGTTCACTATTTTTTCACCCCCCTTCAAAGGAAACTCTTATTTTGTCAAAAGGCTTGTATATCTTGCGGCATCCTCAGCTGAGAGTTTTTCCAAAATCGGAGCCAACACATCCGGCTTAAGGCTTGAAAGTATTTCAATCGCCTCTTCATCATTCATCTTTGAAATAATTGGCGCTACGGATTTAGCTGACATCTTCTCAAAAGTAGAAATAATCTCACTCAAATCACGTTTTTGATCTTCTTTTGCCATTTTCAATTCATCGATTTCAGCCAATAATGCTTTCTGGTCAACTAACAATACTTTCTTTTCCTCATCAGCTTTTGACAATGCCTTTTCAAGTTTGACTAATTGCGCTTCTTTTTCCTGGATTTCAGCTTGTAAGGAGACAACGCGTTCCTCAAATAGAAAAGCATCTAACTTTTCCTCTTCGTCAACTAATTTACTAACAAAAGGAAGTGATGGGTTCCATTCATTTACATCAAATATATTTATATCTGCGACGTATGCTATGATTAAGAGCACCATTGTAGTGGAAAGCAATGGGACAAGAGTCCACAGCAAAACTCCTTGTAAAAGGCCACCTTTCTTTTTATTCACATTTGAATTCAACATTTGCTGTTTTGATTTTTTTACCACATTACCACCCTGTTTTTCTTCGATGGAACTTAGCCGTTGTCAACTCATCCAAGAATCGACCTTCTTGCAGTTCCATTTCATCTCGATAATGTTCTTGATCCTTTTCCTTCATCTTTTCAAACTTTTTTACCTCAATCGTCTTTTCAAGTAACTTTTCCTCGAACCAATTCATTTTTGTCCGCGCCTTAATAACGGATTGTTGCAGAATTGAAATCCGTTTCTCTATACTTTCCAAGTAACGTGTGTATAGGTGGATATCGTTGATGTTGAATCCTTGTTTCATTTTATTTTGATGATCGTATTCAAGGTCTTCTTTCTTTTTCAATAACTCGTATAATTCCGTTGCAACCTTTTCGAAAGAATGTACAGATTTTTTATATTCAACTTCTGTTTCTTCTTTTTCCTGCTCCCGAAACGTTAACACTTTTTCAAATCTGTATAAATAGGGTTTCATCAAACTCCGCCTCCAGAAGCAAGGGAAATCAATTCTTCAATACTATCTTCCATTCTCACATTATCGTTATAACTTTGCTTCAAAAACTTTGTTATATGGGGCTCGAATTCAATTGCTTCATCGATTTCTTTTGATGTCCCACGTTTATAGGCTCCGATATTAATCAGATCTTCAGATTTGTTATAGGTGTAATACAGTTCGCGGAGTTTTTCTGCGGCTTTTATATGTTCCTGACTTGCAATATGATTCATAAGACGGCTGACACTTTTCAATACATTGATAGCTGGATATTGGCCTTTGTTGGCGAGTGTTCTATCCAATACAATGTGGCCATCCAGTATACCCCTGACTGCATCCGCAATCGGCTCGTTCATATCGTCACCATCTACGAGAACCGTGTAGAAGGCTGTAATTGCTCCAACTTCATTTGTTCCTGTTCGTTCAAGCAATTTTGGAAGAATAGAAAAGACAGACGGCGTATAGCCTCGAGTTGCAGGTGGTTCTCCAACTGCAAGCCCAATTTCACGCTGAGCCATTGCAACACGTGTCACGGAATCCATCATTAGCATGACGTTCATCCCTTTATTACGAAAGTATTCCGCTATAGCTGTAGCTGTAAAAGCACCTTTAATACGCATAAGTGCAGGTTGATCGGAAGTGGCTGCAACTACAATTGTTCGACTTAATCCTTCAGGTCCAAGATCCCGCTCAATGAATTCGAGGACTTCCCGTCCCCTTTCTCCAATAAGTGCGATAACGTTTAAATCTGCAGTCGTATTCCTTGCAATCATACCTAATAAAGTACTCTTACCCACTCCCGAACCTGCAAAGATCCCTACCCTTTGGCCATTCCCGACAGCAAGCATGCCGTCTATCGCTTTGACACCAACAGCTAACTTTTCACTAATTGGTTTTCTGGTCATGACGTTAGGAGGTTCCTGCTCCGTCCTGATTGTCGACAGTCCTTTTGGTAATGCGCTATTATCAATCGGATTCCCCATCGCATCAAGCACTTTTCCAATTAGGTTCATACCTACCTTTACCTCAAGGGGTTTTCCGGTACTTTCCACTAAACAGCCGCTTGAAATATCCATAATATTGGTATACGGCATAAGAATGACAATCTCTTCACGAAAGCCGACGACTTCAGCAAAAACAACGGAACTTTCTTTTCTTCCATTTTTCAAATGAATGCGGCAAACATCACCGATGGAACTTTCAGGTCCTTGAGATTCTATCATTAAACCAATTACCTGGACGACTCGCCCAAATTTTCTATGGGAATTTAATTTTGGTATGACATTAAGCAGCTCATTGGCCTTCTTCAATGTCAGTCACCACTTTCCATTAAGTCAAATAGTTGTTCTTTCAGCATGTTCAACTGCTCATCCACACTTACTACAATCCGTCCCTGATTCGTTTCAATGATGCAGTCGTTCACATCAAAATCGTCATTAACAAATATGAGGAATGGGACTTCAGGAGGGAATATCGACATCAACTCGTCACGGTTCGAGGAGATAAAGTCAAAGTGGGCAATTGAAACATACAATTTAACCTCTTTCATTTCCCTAACTTCTTTTAAGCCTTTTTTTACAATTGATAAAAACTTCTCTTCATCATTTTCAAGCAGTGTTCCTAAAATCCGCTCGGCCGTTTTCATTGCAATTTCAAGGATTACTTTTTCCTGTTCTTCAATATACTTCAATGCATTTTCATGCGATTTAGCAGTAATTTCATTCGCAATTTTCACGGATTCATTCATATCGGACAATGATTTATTTCTTCCCTCTTCGTAACCTTGCTGAAAACCTTCTTCATAAGCTTGTTGTTGTAAGTTAGTCTTCTCCTGTTCCCACGCAGATTGCATAGCAGCTATATCCTCAAGTGCGGTTTGTCTTATTTGAGCCAAGTCAGACTTTTCGGTTTCAATTCTCATTTGGGCATCCTGTAACAGTCGATTTCTCTCAATCATAAGTGATTCTTGTGTAAGTACTTGTTCTTCATCAAACGATGATCTATTCAATGTCTTTATTGTGATTTCTTTTACATTTCCTTCTTTGGAAAACGTATTTGCAGCACGATAAACATTAGACAATGATGTCATCTCCTCCACCGCGTGCAATTATGATTTCACCGGATTCCTCTAGTCTACGGATAATAGAAACAATCCTCGCTTGTGCTTCCTCTACATCCCGTAGACGGACAGGTCCCATTACTTCCATTTCATCTTTGAAAGATTCAGCCATCCGCTGAGACATATTCTTAAATAGAACCTCTCTAACCTCTTCGCTTGAAACTCTTAGTGATAAAACAAGGTCGGCGTTTTCGCATTCACGGACAATACGTTGAATTGAACGATTATCCAATGTGACGATATCTTCAAAGACGAACATTCTCTTACGTATTTCCTCAGCAAGTTCTGGGTCCTGGATTTCAAGTGCATCCATTATTGTTTTTTCTGTCGCCCTGTCAACGCCATTCAATACTTGTACAACTGCATCTATTCCACCAGTCTCAGTGAAATCTTGAGTTACTGTAGAAGAAAGTTTCCTTTCAAGTACAGACTCAATCTCACTGATTACTTCTGGGGAAGTTGAATCCATAGTCGCTATTCTTTTAGCGATATCCGCCTGCATTTCCTGTGGCAGTGATGACAATATTATTCCAGCCTGCTCAGCTTCCAAGTAGGAAAGTATTAATGCTATTGTCTGCGGATGTTCATTTTGAATGAAATTCAGCACCTGTGATGGATCAGCTTTTCGGGCAAAATCAAACGGTCTAACTTGCAAGGACGTCGTTAGACGATTGATGATGGATAGGGCATGCTCTTTTCCTAATGCCTTTTCCAACACCGTCTTTGCGTAACCAATTCCACCTTGCGAAATATAGTCTTGAGCAAGTGCAATATTATTGAATTCTTCAATGATTTCTTCCTTAACGGTCGAATCTACTTTTTTTACACCGGAGATTTCAAGGGTCAACATTTCAATCTCTTCTTCTGTCAAATGCTTATAGACGGACGCTGAGACTTCGGGTCCAAGCGAAATGAGAAGAAGTGCCGCTTTTTGTTTACCGGTCATTTCTTTATCTTTCCTAACCATTTTCATCTCTCCATCAATCATCAGTAAGCCATGACCTTAATAACTTTGCAAACTCTTCTGGCTTATCTTTCGCCATTTTTTCAAGAGATTTTTTTCGTAATGAAGCTTCTGTTTCAGGTGCAGTTCTGTTGTCAGTCGCTGTTCCCATTTCTTGGATAATTGCTTCTTCATTCTCAGTTGAACGTCCGCGTTTGCGGAAGTAAACAAAGACAAGAATGACAATTACTATAAGTAAAAAGGCACCGATGCCATAAACCCACCATGGGATGGTAGTCTGTTCAATTGGAGTTGCAGAGCCTGCTTTACCGTTGAAAATCTGTGTAGATATAGCGATTTTATTTTCCCAGAAACTATCAGGTATTTCTGAAGGTAAGTAGCTTTTGTCAATTGAAGTACTAATAATTGTCTCTAAAATCGACCTAATATCTGTTTGCACATCAGCTGATAACGATTCTACATCGTTAACATCAGGAGGCTCTACCATTACCTGTATACCTATGTCTCGAATTTTATAAGGACTTTCAACAATATCTCTTCGAATTCTATTTACTTCGTTATTGATCGTTTCTTCCAAACGGTCATAATCACCGTTTGATGTGCCTGCTTCACCAGTGGTTGTTCGGTTATCTGTAGGGTCTTCTCCCTCCAAAGGGCCTCCCGCATTTGCGCCATTTCCAGAGAAGGTCTCTGTTATTCTTTGTACACTGATTGATAGACTATCAAGATCCTCATCGATACGGTCCACAAGGTTTTCCTGTCTATTTTCCTGTTTAAAGTCAATGTCAGTTGTAACTGAAACGATAACCTTATCTTGACCAACTAAAGTACCAAGCATCATTTGCACTTTCCGTTGTAAATCTCTTTCTATATCTTTCTTCAATTCCATTTGATTAACGATAGATGTGCCTGAAGATTGAGTAGAATTCAGATCAAAGTATTCGGAATACTGGTTCATAATTACGATGTCATCTGTAGATAAATTCGGTAAGCTTTTCGATACCAGATTATAAAGTGCATTTATTTGTGGTTCTGTAAATTGATGACCAGGTTCAGTATCCAGCCTAATCGCCGCAGTGGCATTTTGAACAGATTCGTTCATAAAAACACTTGGTGTCGGCAAAGTGATCATCACCTGCGCGTCCTTAACACCACGAATTCCTTTTATCAAATTAGCCAATTCTGTTTGCATCGTTGCAAGTTTAATCATATTGAATTCATTATCAGTCGTTCCAAAACCTGCATTTTGGGAGAAAAATGAATAATCGATTGTTCCTGAATTCGGATACCCTTCCGCTGCCAATGTCACAAGTAATTCATCAACACGGTTTTTTGGCACAAGGATAGAAGTTCCTCCAGGGGCGATTTGGTTCGGAATACCCTGGACATCCAACTCTTCCTTAATGCGTCCAATTTCAGCACGCGATACATCTTTATAAAGCGGAACAAAGTCAGTCTTCGACAAGAAAAATGTCAAGACTGCGGCCATTGCAACAATCACCACCGCAAACCCGATATATGAAGTTTTTTGTTGTTTGGTGCGACTTGACCAGAACCGTTTTAAATCAGCTCCAATTTTAGTCAATCTTTCTTTCATTCTAATCCCCCGGTCTACTTACGTGGTTCAAGAAACATATATTAGACGGATTATACAGGCATCCGAATAATTTCCTGATAGGCTTCCACTACTTTGTTTCGCACTTCCATTGTAGCGTTCAATGCTATTGAAGCTTTTTGTGCGGTAATCATTACGTTATGTAGATCAACATTTTCACCCATTATAAGCTTCTGGGTTAGTTCATCAGATTTAACTTGTTTGCTATTCACATCCTGGATAGCGTCTTTTAAGTATGCACCAAAGCTTTGTTGCGCCTCGAAAGGTGTTGGCTTTAGGCTTTGATTCACCTTTATCATTCCTGCTGTGTTGTTAATTCCAGTTAATGATTGTATCGGCATTAGTTGTCCCTCCCCTTATCATTTACCTATCTCAAGGGCTTTCATTAGCATAGATTTATTGGCATTTAATACAGTTATATTTGCCTCATAAGATCTTGTTGCTGACATAAGATCAATCATTTCCCTTAACGGATCTACGTTCGGCATTTGAACGTAGCCATCTTCATTCGCATCGGGGTGTGTTGGATCAAATACAAGTTTAAACGGAGTCTCCAGATCTTCATTAATTGCTGAGACCGTTACTCCGTAACCCGCAGTACCCTTATTATTTCCTATTGCTGCATTTAACATTGTTGAAAATTGCCCTTCAATAGGTTTGAAGCTTACTGTTTTTCTTCGGTATGGCTGCCATTCGCCATTTACCATTTTACCTCTTGTCGTTTCAACATTAGCCATATTCGAGGAAATAACATCCATCCTTAAACGTTGAGCGGTTAAGGCTGAAGCGGAAGTGTTCAAACTTTGAAATATTGACATCCTTAACGGCCTCCCTTGATAACGTTTTGAAGTGTATTAAACTTCCCATTTAAACGATCGACAAGCGCATTATAATAAATCTGGTTTGCTGCAAGATCCGCTTGTTCCTTTTCCATATCTACTCCATTACCATTATGCCTATAGCGGAAATCCGAACTGTTGAACCCACTTTTTTGTGATACGTTCGAATTGAAGTCAATGTGCAAGTCATTCGTCCGATATGCTTTTATAGGGCTTGTACTGGATTCGTGAAGTAGTTCTTTAAAACTAACACTCTTCGCTTTATAGTTCGGCGTGTCGACATTTGCTATATTTTGCGAAATTGCTTTACCTTTAGCAGATGAAAAATTCAGTCCACGTTCCAAGAGTGAGATAGTGGATCCGTAAATATTCATATCTATAAATCACCTCATATCTTTTTAACTCTATGTATTACAAGTTTTAATTTCTATCAAATATAAAATTATATATATATATGTCTTATTGTATCGGATTTTGAAGAACTTTGTCTATCATATTAATGTAAATAGCATAGTACAAAACAACCCTTTTAAATACATTAGACATAGGTAAAAACTAACTTATAGGACTATTACTTCGGCTCCTTCAAATATGAACCTATCATTTAATATTTTTTCCCATATTTCTTTTCATAAAAATAACACTTCCGCAAAATAATGCGAAAGTGTTATCAGGATTTAATTAATTCTTTTGGTTTTCAAGTTCTTCAAGGAATTTACTGTTAAGGACTTTGATATACGTTCCTTTCATACCAAGGGAACGTGATTCAATTACACCAGCACTTTCAAGTTTACGTAAAGCATTTACGATAACTGAACGTGTTATTCCAACTCTGTCTGCAATTTTTGAAGCAACAAGTAGTCCCTCGTTACCATTAAGCTCATTGAAAATATGTTCAATTGCTTCGTGTTCGCTATAAGAAAGCGAGTTGATCGCCATTTGAACGACAGCCTTACTACGTGCTTCGATTTCAATTTCTTCTGCTCTTTCACGAAGAATTTCCATACCAACAACTGTAGCGCCGTATTCAGCAAGGATAAGATCATCTTCAGTGAACTCTTGTTGTAATCGAGCAAGAATTAGTGTACCAAGGCGTTCTCCACCACCAATAATTGGAACAACAGTAGTTAGGCCTTCCTTAAAGAGTTCACGTTCTTCTTCAGGAAATACTGTGTAATCACTGTAAACGTCAATATTGGAAGATGTTTCGTTCACTTCGAAAAGTTTTTTTGTATATTCCTCAGGGAATTTACGATCTTCAAACATTTGTTTCAAACGCTCATTTTCGATTTGTTGATGAATTTCTAGTCCAAGTAGTTTACCTTTACGGCTGACGATGAAAGCATTACATTCAATAACTGAACTTAACTTTTCCGCCATTTCCTTAAAGTTAACAGATTTCCCTGCTGATTCTTGTAACATTGCGTTGATTTTTCTTGTTTTAGTTAGTAAAGCCATTACTATTTCCTCCTTAGGTTTCCGTGCATTTATGAATATTCTAAAGCTTTTTAATCGTTAAATAAAGTAAAACGACTCAATTAAAGGATAAAATGTGACAAATCTTTGTTTTTTATGATGTTTTTCATCTTTTCATCGACATATGCCAACGTAATTTTAATTGTGGTCGGTCCAATTTCAGCTGCTTCATAGGATAGTTCCTCAAGTAATTTTTCCAAAATGGTATGCAATCGACGAGCACCGATATTTTCCGTATTGTCATTCACATCATATGCAATTTCAGCGATACGCTCAATCGCATCCTCTGTAAATTCAATATTGACGTTTTCTGTCGCCAATAATCTTTGATATTGAGTGATCAACGAAAAATCTGGTTCTTTCAATATCCTGAAAAAGTCATCTTTTGTCAGTTTATCAAGCTCTACTCGAATCGGGAAACGCCCCTGAAGCTCTGGAATGATATCCGATGGTTTAGACATATGAAAAGCGCCTGCCGCGATAAACAGGATAAAATCCGTTTTAACAGGGCCGTATTTCGTAGTAACGGTTGAGCCCTCCACAATTGGAAGAATGTCTCTTTGTACACCTTCTCTTGAAACATCTGCAGAAGAACCGCCACTATTGCCACGACTAGCGATTTTATCCATTTCATCGATGAAGATAATACCTTGTTGTTCAACTGCTTCAACTGCTTTTCTTGCTATTTCATCAGTATCAATTAGTTTATCCGCTTCTTCTGCTTGAAGGATTTTCCTTGCATCCCTCACCTTCATTTTTCGTTTCATCGTTTTTTTCGGCATTAGAGAAGAGAATGCATCTTGCATACTCGCCCCCATTTGTTCCATTCCCGAACCTTGGAGCGCGTCAAACATCGAAGGTTGTTGGGAAGAGACTTCGACCGTAATCATTTCCTCTTCTAACTCCCCTGCAGCAAGCCTACTTGAAATTTCCGAGCGTTTTCGGCCAATTTCAACTTGCTCCACTGAATCCTTTTCCTCTTCATCAGCCTTTTGTCCGAAAAGCATTTCAAAAGGGTTTTGCATATTCCCTTTTCGTTTCCGTTCCGGGACTAACAACTCGACAAGCCGCTCTTCTGCAAGCTTTTCAGCCTGACCCCTCACAGATTCTCGCATTTCTTCACGGACGATTCTGACACCGACTTCAGTCAAATCTCTAACCATCGACTCGACATCTCTGCCAACATATCCGACTTCTGTAAACTTGGTCGCCTCTACCTTGACGAATGGAGCGTTCACTAATTTCGCAATTCTTCTTGCTATTTCAGTCTTCCCCACTCCAGTAGGTCCAATCATCAAAATATTTTTCGGTATGATTTCACTTTTCTCTTCATCCGTCAAAAGACTTCTTCGATATCTATTCCGCATTGCAACCGCAACAGCCTTTTTAGCTGCGTCTTGGCCAACAATATAGCGATCAAGGAATGCAGTAAGCTCGCGTGGTGTCATTTCCTTTTTTTTGTTCATTTTAGTACCTCCACAATAATTCGATCATTTGTGTAGACACATATTTCTGCGGCAGTTTCAAGTGCCGCCCTTGCAATCTCTTCAGCGGTAAGTGAATCGCCACTATACTTTTTCAACGCACGTCCTGCAGCCAACGCATAGTTTCCACCGGACCCAATAGCAAGGATACCGTCATCAGGCTCAATAACTTCGCCCGTACCCGAAACAAGTAAAATCCTGTCCTTATCGGCAACTAAAAGTAGTGCCTCCAATTTTCTTAGGATACGGTCTCCTCGCCATTCTTTTGCAACTTCAACTGCCGCACGCTCAAGGTTTCCATTAAATTCACCCAATTTACCTTCGAAAAGTTCAAAAAGGGTAAAGGCATCGGCAACCGAACCTGCAAAGCCTGCGAGGATTTTGTCTCCAAAGAGTCTTCTTACCTTTTTCGCAGTATTCTTCATGACAACGGATTCCCCCATCGTCACTTGCCCATCACCTGACATTGCACAAACACCATTATGCCTTACAGCAAATATCGTGGTGGCATGAAATTCCATCAGCTCATCCTCCTACGCTCGCGGATGTGTCTTCATATATACTTTCCGCAAGTGTTCTTTTGTAATATGCGTATACACTTGTGTCGAAGATAAATGACTATGGCCAAGAAGTTCCTGAACTGTCCGTATATCCGCCCCATTTGAGAGCAAATGTGTCGCAAACGAATGGCGGATCATATGCGGATGAATCTTACCATGAATTGCAGCTACCTCCATCATTTTGTTTAAGACATGACGAACACCACTATCAGTAATCGGTTCACCACGTAAATTAACAAACAAGGATTGATGGTTTTGCTTCTTCATCAATATAGGACGACTTTTCTCCAAATAGGATTCCAAAGCTGTCTGGGCAAAACTTCCATAAGGTACATAACGTTCCTTCCTACCTTTACCCATCACCTTGATAATCCCAAGTGAATTATCGATATCTGCAAGTCTGATGAATGTCAATTCACTTACCCGTATGCCAGTTGCATAAAGCAATTCAAGGAGGGCAAGATTGCGAAGTGATTTTGGATCTTCACCATTGCAAGATGTGAACAGCATTTCCAGTTCTTCTTCATAAAAAAAAGCCGGAAGCCGCTGTTCCTTCTTTGGGTGGTTTAACAAACGGAATGCACTATCATTTATCCCGAATCGAGCATTTCCAAATTTATATAACGAACGTATCGACGAAATTTTTCGGGAAATTGTCATTCTTGATAAACCGCGATCGTACAGTCTTGTTACATATAATCTTGCCTCTGGGTACTCGACTTTGTCTAAGTCTACAATTCCTTCTTGACCTAAAAAAGAAAAAAACTCCCGGATATCATTGCTGTATTCCGAAACAGTTAACGACGAATAGTTCTTTTCCAGTCGAATATAGGATATATACTCGTCAAGAATAATAGACATCTCATTTTGCTGCATTAAGTGGTTCACCCCCATAATGAATCACCTTGTTAATTATAACAAAATTAGAACATGTTTGAATAGTGGTTCTTCTTTGTTTTTTAAAAATAGATTACATTCTCGATCTAATTAATCGAATTGGAGGACTAATCGTGTAATTCGAAAGTCGTCCACGATTCACTATACAACCCTTTCGCCACTTCGGCAACAGAATCGTCTTAGGAAGTCTGACATCTCGTGAACTCATCTTTATTTTGACACAATTTGTTCAAATTATCGTAGTTGTAACATGAAAAACTGCACAATGTGAATTATTTCCACATTGCGCAGCCTCTTAACAACAATTTAAAATCAGTGCCCATTGATTACTCTTGTGCATCCTCTTTGTAATCACATTCCGTACATTGAATTTGAACACCTTTTTTAAGTCGTTTTTCGACTAAGGTACTTTGACACTTAGGACACGGCCTCGATATCGGTTTATCCCAAGAAACATATTCACATTCTGGATAGCGGTCACATCCAAAGAATATCCTCTTCGTTTTACTCTTTCTTTCGACAACTTGCCCCTCTTTACAAGATGGACAAGTGACTCCGATTGGCTTAATGATCGCTTTAGTATTTCTACAATCCGGAAAGTTTGAGCATGCCATAAATTTACCGTAGCGTCCCATTTTGAATACCATTGGTGAACCGCATTTTTCACAGTCTTCTCCTGCTGGCTCATCTTTGATTTCAATTTTCTCCATTTCCTCTTCAGCTACTTTTAGATGCTTTTCAAATTCCTTATAAAATTCATCTATGACCTGCTTCCACTGAACTTCGCCTTCTTCAACATCATCCAGACTTTTTTCCATCTCCGCAGTAAATTCAACGTTTATGATGTCCGGGAAGTATTGATTCATAGCTTGATGGACAATTTCACCAAGCTCGGTCGGCACAAAACGTTTGGCGTCCAATGTGACATAACCACGTTTTTGAATCGTATCAAGTGTCGGCGCATATGTCGATGGTCTCCCAATTCCAAGCTCCTCAAGGGTCTTAACAAGCCTCGCTTCAGAATACCGCGGAGGTGGCTGCGTGAAATGCTGCTTCGGATCAATATCTTCACCTTTAATAAGCTCGCCTATTTCAAGCGGGGGTAATATCCGATCCTTTTCCTCTTGCTGATCGTCGTCCCCCTCAATATAGACTTTCATAAATCCAGGGAATTTAACTTCTGATCCCGTCGCTCTGAACTTAACTTCTCCGTTCATCAGATCAGCTGTAACAGTATCAAGAACAGCTTGGGCCATCTGACTCGCCACAAAGCGCTCCCAAATCAATTTATATAATCTAAGCTGGTCACGGGATAAAAACGCTTTCATCGCCTCAGGTGGTCTCATAACTGATGTTGGTCTCACTGCTTCATGCGCATCTTGGGAATTGGCCGATTCCTTGGCCTTCGTCTTTGTAGTTGAAATGTATTCTTTCCCGTACATTGTTTCGATAAAAGAGGCAGCCTCTGCTTTGGCCCCTTCGGAAATACGGGTAGAATCCGTTCTCATATATGTGATGAGTCCAACAATTCCTTCTTTTCCTGTATTGATACCTTCATACAACTGTTGTGCAAGCATCATAGTCTTACGTGCTCTGAAATTCAACTTGCGTGCCGCTTCCTGCTGGAGAGAAGAAGTAGTGAAAGGTGGTGCAGCATTCCTTTTTCTTTCCTTTTTAACAAGGTTTACGACTTCGAATTCTTCGCCAGACATTTTTGATAGGATCTCATCGACCTGTTCCTTATTTTCGAGCTTCAATTTTTTCTTAGCATCGCCATAAAAAGAAGCCTCAAATTTTTTCCCGTTTTTAGTAAACTCTCCAACTATGCTCCAGTATTCCTCTGGCACAAAAGCCTTTATCTCATTCTCACGATCAATTATTAATCGTAATGCAACAGATTGTACTCTACCGGCCGATAATCCTTTTTTAACTTTCTTCCAAAGGATTGGGCTAATATTATAGCCTACAAGTCTGTCTAAAATCCTTCTTGCCTGTTGAGCATCTACACGATTCATATCTATCGGTCTTGGGCTTTTAAAAGATTCTTTAATAGCATCCTTCGTAATTTCATTAAATACTACACGACAGTCCGAATCGATATCAACTCCCAATTGATGGGCCAGATGCCAAGCAATTGCCTCCCCTTCTCTGTCGGGGTCAGCTGCGAGGAATATTTTCTTCGCTTTTTTCGCATCTTTTTTCAATTCTTGGAGAATCGGACCTTTTCCGCGTATTGTAATATATTTCGGTTCATAATTATTTTCGGTGTCCACGCCCATTTGGCTGCGTGGCAAATCCCTTAAATGACCGATAGATGCACGTACTTTATACTTTTTTCCTAAATAACGCTCAATTGTCTTCGCCTTTGCTGGAGATTCGACAATTACTAAATAATCTGCCATTTGCTATGTTCCTCCTCATAGAGGTATCCTATTTATTCACCAAAATTGGTTGTTGTTTATCCTTGCCCATTCTCACTACTGGTGAATACAGACTCAAAAGAATATCTGATGCAAAATGTATAACAGATTTGAGATAAAATCAACCTTTTCAGTACAATGATTGGAATTTACATGTTTTCAGCTAGCTCATTTCGAACACTTGAAAGCCGTTCCAGATGGGTTTAGCGCCCTGTACAATCAATTTATTCGGCCCAAGCGATAAAGACGATGTAATTGGCCCCGGAACGGCGTAAATGGCCTTCCCGTGTTCAAGAGCGTGGTCTACTGTGCTCATCGTTCCGCTTTTCTCATTTGATTCAGTTATAATCACAGATTCTGATAGTCCACTTATAATTCGATTGCGCATCGGAAATGTCCATTTCGCCGGTTTCATATAGGGTGGGTATTCAGTTAATAATAAATGTTTTTTTGCTATTTCTTGAGCGAGATGTCTATTGGCATAAGGATACAAATGAAACAATCCATGACCTAAAACCGCAATTGTTTTACCGCCATATTGAATTGCCGATTCATGTGCCATTGTATCGGCACCTTTCGCAAGCCCGGAAACAATGACTGCCCCCTTATCGACAAGTGGAGGTACAATGAAAGAAAGTGCTTTTTTAGAGTAATCTGTTGCTTTTCTCGAGCCAATTATGGCGACTTTTAACGACGCCTTCAAAACGCTTGTCATTCCTCTTAAATATAGAACAGTTGGAGGATCAACTAACAATTTTAATGACTGCGGATAGTTCTTATTCGTTATTGGTATGGGTATGATGTTTTCTTGATGATAAAGTAGATGAAAGGGGGTTTTTTCATGAAGTACAAGCTGTTCTTTCAGACGGACTGCTTTAATTTCGGGGATTTGCAGCAGCCTCGCTAGGTCACTTGCATAATAGTTAAAAAGAAGTTCGAGATCCGGATCATTCCTCATTATTTCACTTAATTTATTGAAAGGCACAGGATATACATAATGTAAAGCAAGTAGTCTTTTGTCAACTTCAGTAATTTCCATTTGGTTCCTCCTTTAGATGCGTAAATGCAAAAGAACAGCATGCAGTTTTACCTGCATGCCGTACTATGAATTAATGAGTTTTACATTGTTCGTAAAGCCCTTTTTCTTTCAAAACTTTAATCAATGTTTCGCCGATTACGGATGGTGTGTCTGCAACTTCGATACCTGCTGCGTTCATTGCTTTGATCTTTTCAGCTGCAGTACCTTTACCACCGGAAATGATTGCGCCAGCGTGGCCCATACGTTTTCCTGGAGGTGCAGTTTGACCACCGATGAAGCCAACAACAGGTTTAGTCATGTTAGCCTTAACCCACTCAGCAGCCTCTTCCTCAGCAGTACCACCGATTTCACCGATCATGACAACCGCATATGTTTCAGGGTCTTCATTGAACGCCTTAAGAACATCGATGAAATTCGTACCGTTTACAGGGTCTCCACCGATTCCGACTGCAGTTGTTTGACCGATACCAGCTTGGCTTAATTGGTGAGTTGCTTCATAAGTCAATGTCCCAGAACGGGAAACGACACCGACATGGCCTTTTGTATGGATGTAGCCAGGCATAATACCAATCTTGCATTCATCAGCAGTGATGACACCAGGGCAGTTCGGCCCAACAAGACGGGTTTTCTTACCTTCCATATAGCGTTTAACTTTAATCATATCAATAACTGGAATGTGTTCAGTAATACAGATTGCCATATCCAATTCTGCATCGACTGCTTCAAGAATCGCATCCGCTGCAAAAGGAGCTGGAACATAGATGACGGATACGTTTGCGCCTGTTGCTTTAACCGCTTCTTCAACAGTGTTGAAAACAGGAACACCTTCAACTTCTGTTCCGCCTTTTCCTGGAGTAACTCCACCAACAATTTTCGTGCCATACTCAAGCATTTGCTTTGTATGGAAAAGAGCTGTAGAACCTGTGATACCTTGTACAATCACTTTTGTATCTTTATTAATATAAATAGCCATCGTTTGTCCCTGCCTTTCTTAGCCTACGAGTTCAACAATCTTTTGTGCACCGTCTGCCATTGTGTCAGCAGCGATGATATTCAAACCAGATTCGTTCAATAAAGCTTTACCTTTGTCCACATTTGTACCTTCCAAACGTACGACTAATGGTACTTGAAGTCCGACTTCTTTCGCAGCTGCAATAACACCTTCTGCGATAACGTCACATTTCATGATACCACCGAAAATGTTAACGAAAATTCCTTTAACAGCTTCGTCGGACAGGATGATTTTGAATGCTTCAGTAACTTTCTCAGCAGTCGCACCGCCCCCAACGTCAAGGAAGTTTGCGGGTGCTCCGCCGTAGTAATTGATTGTATCCATCGTAGCCATAGCAAGGCCGGCACCGTTAACCATGCAGCCGATATTGCCATCTAAAGAAATATAGCTAAGGTCGTATTTCGATGCTTCGATTTCTTTTGCGTCTTCTTCATCGAAATCGCGTAATTCGACAATGTCTTTATGACGATATAACGCGTTTGCGTCAAAGTTGAATTTTGCATCCAACGCCAATACATCATCATTACTTGTAACGACAAGTGGATTGATTTCTACGATGGAAGCATCTTTTTCAACAAACACTTGATAAAGGCCAAGCATGAATTTCGCTGCCTTGTTTACAAGATGTGTTGGGATGTTCATGTTGAATGCCATACGTCTAGCTTGGAAACCTGTCAAGCCGACGATAGGATCGATAACTTCTTTAAAGATTTTTTCAGGTGTTTTTTCAGCAACTTCCTCGATGTCCATTCCGCCTTCTTCAGATCCCATTAACGTAACACGATCAGTAGCGCGGTCAACTACAAGGCCAATATAGTATTCTTTTTTAATATCGGATCCTTCTTCGATAAGAAGTCTTTTAATTTCTTTACCTTCTGGACCTGTTTGATGGGTTACAAGAGTTTTACCAAGAAGCTCTTTTGCGTATTCACGCACTTCGTCAAGATTTTTAGCGATTTTAACGCCGCCCGCTTTACCACGCCCGCCAGCATGGATTTGTGCTTTGACGACGATGACGTCAGTTCCGAGCTCTTTCGCCGCTTTTACAGCTTCATCGGGTGAGAATGCTACCCGACCGTTTGAAACAGCAACGCCATAATCTCTAAGCAGCTGCTTACCTTGATATTCATGGATATTCATCTTACATCCTCCATTCGAACTTGTAGCTCATAATTTACTGCCGTATCCATTGTAGTAAAGATGTAAATTAATGTCCACAATTGTATGCGCTTTTTGTGTATTTTTTGACAGAGTTCATCATTTTACGATATTTTTCTTTGATACACCATGGTTTCTATCAATATGGTAAATGTAGGCAAACACCTCTGCTACGGCTTGATATAGCTGTTCTGGAATCGTTTCGTTCACGTCAAGTTGACCCAATAACGCCACCAAAGTTGCGTCTTCTTGTATCGGTATGTCGTGCTCCTTTGCTTTTTCAATAATATTTTGGGCTATCATACCTTTGCCCTTAGCAATTATTTTTGGTGCCTCCTCGACATTGGGATCATATGAAAGTGCAATTGCACCTTTTCTCATATTCTTATTTTCCATCATATCCGAAGGTCAACTCCTTGAAAATCTATCTTCGACTGAATCTTTTTTAAGCCTTCTTCTTTTGCAAGTTTTTTAAAAGAGACGCCAGATAATTTATAGTCTGCCGATTCAAGTCCACTCTTCAATTTGTCCTGAAAAACGCTTCCGATAGCCTTTAACCTTTCATCATCATTGAAAACTGTGACAGCCACAATTCTATTTTGTACCTGCATATCAATAACTGTTTCCTTAATCGAATCCAAGTCAAGGTAAAACATAATCCTTGCATATTCTGGATCGATTTTTCCGTCATCCTTCATTCTTCCATTCCATTGCAATGTTGCATCTATACGTTTTCCTAAAAACTCAAGCGGGAATTGCATAATAATCTGTTGGTTCACACCTGCTTCACCAGTATGCAAAAGTGAACCATTCATGCGAGCCAATGCAAATTCTGCGACTCCCTTTAGAGCAGGAGAAATTTCAGTGTCATTCAACAAGGAAATCAATTGCGGCTTTAACATGTCTGCTATCTTTTTGAAATCCGGCTCCTGCCGTAATAATTCCGCTTCGTAATTAAATCCTAAAGAATTGAATAGTTTTTGCATTGCTTCCTTCATTACATTTCCGTCTATGGATTGTTCAACCACTGAATTTGAAATTCTGATTAATTCTTTTGCAACAGGAAGGGGTGATTGCTCCATCATGAGATACAAATCACGAATGCCATTACTCTTAGCCACGTGCTGTAAGAACTCACCTAACTTTGACGCCACATCTGTACTAAACGGCATAGAACGGGTTTGTTCCAAAGTTGCACGCAAATTTTCTGAACCAGATTCTTCATTAACCAATTCTTGTAGATTCGCAAGTGTTATTACGGGAGGAAGAACACCGGATGTCTTCATCATGCCCAACAATTGAGATCTTTCCGCCAGTGGAGCTTTTCCATCTATTAGTTTTATCAATACCTCACTAACTAACACTCTTTCCGAAGCCAAGTGCGTAAATCTTCCCAATGTATCTGAAGTTCCTATTATGCTCTCTTTTAGTTGTGGCGAAACTCCCAAGTCGTCAATTAACGCTGTTTTAAGCAAGTCTAAAACACCGTGAAATCCTTCTTTGGTTTCAATTCCAACGAATGTTTTAAAGTTAAGATCACTTAATGGCAATTTCAATTCAATCAGACGCTGAATTGAGTGCAACGCTTCCCCCTGAATAGTAGGAGGTACAGATTTCATGAGTTGGGCCGCGCCTATGAGATTTTCACGGGATACAGGTAATTTTCGATTCATAAAATGGTTCAATAAAGTTTGCATTTCCGCTTGTTTTGGGAGTTGCATTGACTCCATCAAATTTATTAGTTGTTTTGCCCTTGTATCCGTTTCATTTAAAGGACCTGTAATAACCTTTAATTGCAGTTCCGGTTCAACAGATTTTACCTGGAAGAAATATGCATCTCCCGCCTTCATCGGTACTTCCAGTCGGGCCATCAATTTCTGATCACCAATTTGCACTTCAGCCATCTGCCCTTTGTAAAGTTGTTTTATCTGCCCATGAAACATTTGCCCTTCACGTAATGGCTGGGCTTTTGAGGTTGTGGTAACAGTCTGATTCATCAATCTCTGAATCGATGGATGACTCACCTCTCCATCACACCTTCCAATATCGATTTTACAGGCTCAAAAGTTTTCCTATGCTGTGCACACGGCCCATGGATACGGAGAGCTTCAACGTGCTCTGGCGTACCGTACCCTGCATTCTTTTTGAATTGATACATTGGGTAACAAGTATCAAGCTCGTCCATCAAATCATCCCTTGTCGTCTTTGCCAATATAGAGGCAGCTGCTATCGCAAGACTTTGTGCATCCCCTTTAATAATTGATTCACAACGGCAGTTAACTTTAAGTGCCATTGCATCTGCCAAAACAATCGATGGATAGACAGATAAATTATTTACAGCTGTCTCCATCGATTCCCTCGTCGCAGCATAAATATTCACGGAATCTATCCGTTCCGCTGATTGAATATGTATTGAATAACTAACTGCAATTTCTTTTATCAAGGATGCTAGACGATTCCTTTCCTGCTTTGGCGTCTTTTTTGAATCATCAAGACCTAAAAGACAGTCTACTTCGTCCGGCAAAATAACAGCGGCGCAAACAACGGGACCCGCTAAAGGCCCACGTCCCGCCTCATCTACACCCGCAACCAATTCCGTATCGGCTACCTTATAGCTATCATCAAAGTCGATTTTTTCTTGTAGCATTTTTTTCAATTGCTGTTTCTTCTCAAATTTTCGATACCAGCGTTCCAACTCCGTTTTCACACCGATACGATGATCGGTTTCAAGTTCCTTCATCCATTGTTGAGGTATTTCTGTTGATTTTAATCGCTCGGAGATTTCTTTTATCGTTTTCATGTTTTTCCCCTTTTATATGTATATCGCCTTATCTTTTTTATCGGCAAAAGCAGCGCTACGTTTATTGCCCTTAATAGAAAAAGGCCGATTGTCACGGAATTATTCCGTAACGTTATCGACCATTTCCTCTTTGTTCTCGTCTGTAAAATCGAATGTTAACTTGCCTAACAGTTCGCTGCGTATGTCCAACACAATCAATTCAGCTACTTTGTCATAATCAATTTCCCCGCCTTGAATATACGCCTTGCGGGACTCACCTATCGTATTGAAGACCGCTTGGATATCTTCTCCAACCGTTTTTATGCCATATCGTTTTTCGAGCCGATCGGGATAATGCGTTTCTAAAAAACGCAGTCCGTATACAGCAAGGTTTTCCATATTAACAACTGTATCTTTAATCGCGCCTGTTAAGGCAAGTTTGTACCCGACCGCTTGATCTTCGAATTTCGGCCATAGAATTCCTGGGGTATCCAATAATTCAAGTTCTTTTTCAAACTTGATCCATTGCTGTGCTTTTGTTACACCTGGCTTATTTCCCGTTTTAGCTATATTTTTCTTCGCCAAACGATTTATTAATGTTGATTTACCGACATTCGGAATTCCGACAATCATTGCACGGATGGCTCCAGGTCGGATACCTCTTTTTTTCATACGCTCAATTTTCGGTGCCAGTATCTCCTTTGCCGCCTTCGTCACCGTTTGTAGGCCTTTTCCTTCAAATGAATTGATAGCGACAGCCCGAATACCTTCTGCTTCAAAGTGTTTAATCCAGCGGTCTGTCTCTTTTTCATCCGCAAGATCCATCTTATTTAATATCAATAATCTCGGTTTTTGTTGAATAACCTCGTCAATCATTGGATTCCTTGATGAAAGGGGTAATCTGGCGTCTATCAATTCAAATACGATATCGACAAGTTTCAATTGTTCCGTAACTTCCCGTCTTGCTTTGGCCATATGGCCGGGAAACCATTGAATCGTCAATGTACTCAACCCCTTTCTTTACTCCACCAATCCGAAATCTGCGATTGGCCAAAAAACAAATTTTGTACTTCCTATGATTTCATCGATAGGAACCGCTCCGATATGTCTCGAATCCTTACTTTTTCGGCGATTATCTCCCATAACGAAAACATGACCTTCCGGTACGGTCATCCTATCAATTTTCTCTTCAAGAGTAAAATCTTCAGTTAATGGGCCGTCTGTGACCTCTGCTTTGTATTGGTCAAGATAAGGTTCTTCCTGTGGTACATCATTGATATATAAAATATCATCCCGGTATTCAACCTTGTCTCCAGGAAGCCCGATGACCCGTTTAATATAATCCTTTTTTTCAGGGGCATGGAAGACGACAATATCGAAACGATCGGGTTTACCAAGTGTGTAACCGATTTTGTTTACGATCATTTTATCTCCATGCTCAAGTGTCGGCATCATTGAAATACCGTCTACTACAATTGGTGTAAATAGAAATATTCGAATGACTGCTGCCAACCCGAACGCGATTAATAGCGCTTTAATCCATTCCCATGTTTCATTTTTCTTCTTTTCCTCATTCATCGTCAAAGCCTCCCGCCGAACTACTATAGCTATTGTACCGTTTTATCATATTTCAGGCAAAAACAAAAGCACAGGGTGGCGGTTAGCCTCGACAGGCATAAGGCAGCGGAAGGCAGTCTAAGTGCGCGACGTCCTGTCGCGACGTCTGCACACCTGCATCCATGCAGGCGCTTTTTTGCCGTGTAGCAGAGCTGACTTATGACCCGAGAGGCTGCCACCCAGAGCTGGATGCAAAACAAAAGCGGAGGGTGGCGGTTAGCCTCGACAGGCATAAAGCTGCGGAAGGCAGTCTAAGTGCGCGACGTCCTGTCGCGACGACTGCACACCTGCATCCATGCAGGCGCTTTTTTGCCGTGTAGCAGAGCTGACTTATGACCCGACAGGCTGCCACCCAGAGCTGGATGCAAACAAAAGCACGGGGCGCCTGGAGTTAACAACAAAAAGAAAGGAGACCATTTTCTTTTGGCCTCCTTTTGCTACAAAAAGAAACAGCGGAGAGATACTCTCCGCCGTTTGCATATTATCGGATTTCTTTGATACGTGCAGCTTTTCCGCGTAGGTTGCGAAGGTAGTACAATTTCGCACGGCGTACTTTACCACGACGAGTTACTTCAAGTTTAGCAATTTTTGGTGTGTGTACAGGGAATGTACGTTCAACACCAACACCGTTGGAGATTTTACGAACTGTGAAAGTTTCACTGATTCCGCCTCCACGACGTTTGATAACGACACCTTCGAAAAGCTGGATACGCTCACGCGTGCCCTCAACGATTTTCACGTGCAAGCGGACAGTGTCCCCAGGACGGAAATCAGGATGATCTGTACGAAGTTGGTCTTTTGTTACTTCTGCAATAATGTTTTGCATGATTTTCTCTCCTTATTCACAGATGCTCTTGCACTTCTTGCCTTTGCAGCGGAACACCAGTCAGTTTGTACTCCCCATAGAAGTACATAGTAGATGATAACATATTAGAATGGCTTGTGCAAGCGTGAAATTTAGTAAGGCTAACAGTTGATTTACGCTACAGGCGGACGCTTTCCGTGGGGCGCGGGTGAGCCTCCTCGTCGCTTCGCTCCTGCGGGGTCTCACCATTCGCGCTAAATCCCACAGGAAAAGCCGTAACAAAGAACGGCTTTTGCGAACAAAAGCGAAGCGTTGAGAGCACATTTTTGCACTTCGCCGCCTTTAGCTTCAATCAACGGAAATACTTCATAATAAAGTTTTCTATCTACCACAATCACGCATAAAGTCAGTGAGATGCGCATAAATCGCGTCAGATACGCATAAGTTCTGCTTTATGCGTTTTTCGACAGATTTCTGCGTTTCTCGTGGCTTTTATGCGTGTTTGATCACTATTATGCGTTATTTTATTGATTTTCTTCCTCATACAAACGTTTTAAGTACTTTTGTTGATGTTCCGTCAATGGTGCATTAGCCAAAAGGTCTCTTCTTCGTTCAAACGTCCTTTTCAATGACTGTTCTTGCCGCCATTTTTCGATTTCGGCGTGATTTCCTGATAGAAGGACATCTGGGACTTTCATTCCTCTGAAATCGGCAGGTCTTGTGTATTGCGGGTGTTCGAGTAGTCCAGTCGAGAATGAATCATGTACAGGCGAATCCGTATTGCCCAACACATTTGGTAGGAGTCTTACGACGCTGTCGATGATTGCCATTGAGGCAATTTCTCCGCCAGTCAGAACGAAGTCGCCGAGCGAAATCTCGTCCGTGACAAGATGCTCGCGTATGCGCTCGTCGTAGCCTTCGTAATGCCCGCATAGGAACACGAGATGTTCTTCCTTTGAAAGTTCCTCAGCCTTCTGTTGATTGAATGTGGCACCTTGAGGGCACATCAGAATGACACGCGGCTTGTTAGATGCATCAAGTGCCAGTGATTCGACAGCGGCAAATAAAGGTTCAGGCTTTAATACCATTCCAGCTCCACCGCCGTATGGGTAATCGTCGACTTTATGATGCTTGTTGCCCGAGAAGTCCCTGAAATCGGTCACTTTAAAAGAAACCGCTTCGTTCTCCTGCGCTTTTTTCATGATGGATGAATGCAGGACCCCTTCGAACATTTCTGGAAATAAGGAGAGAACATCTATTTTCATCATGAAAGAAGACCTTCCATTGGTTCGATGACGATTCGTTTTTGTTCGATATCTACCTCTAAAACCACGTCATCGATATAAGGGATGTAATGTGGCTTTCCTGTTTTTGGTGTGACTGTCCATACATCATTGGCACCTGTTTCGATGATTTCAGTCACTTCACCAAGCTCTTCGCCTTTATCCGTATAAACTGTGCAGCCGACGATCTCGTGGTAGTAGAATTCCCCTTCCTCAAGATCTCCAAGCTGCTTTTCAGAGACTTTTAATATGCCATCTCTGTATTTTTCTACGTCACTAATATTGATATGACCCTCAAATGTCAGAAGGTCAAAGTTTTTATGGCGGCGATGACTTGCAACAATCAGCTTGATTGGTTTTTTTTCATTTGACATGAATAAAGAAAGTTCATTCCCGATAGCGTATCTTTCTTCAGGGAAATCGGTACGGGAAATGACTCTGACTTCACCATGTATTCCGTGTGTGTTGACGATTTTTCCAACATTGAACCATTGCATGTAATACACCTTCCTTTCTTTCAGAACATAATCGTAAATAGACAAAAAAGGAGGGAACATGAGCTCCCTCCTTTTTCACAGGTTTTCGGAAAAGTTCCGGTGAGCCTGTTGTTTAGTCTGATCTTTTGCTTTCGCTTTCAATCAGTCAATGATATCAAGGTAAACTTTCTTACCGTGGTGACTGCCTGCCGCTGAGTAAACAATAGTACGTATCGCTTTCGCAACACGTCCCTGCTTTCCGATCACTTTCCCCATATCTTCGGGATTGACGGAAAGTTTGTAAGTGACTCGATGATGTTGTTCATCTTTATCGACCTGAACATCTCCGGGATGATCGACTAAAGGTTTGACAATCGTTTCAATCAGCTGCTTCATGTCCACCCTCCTGATTATTTACCGTATTTAGCGTTATGGAATTTCTCCATGATGCCTTGCTCTGAGAACAGGTTACGAACTGTATCAGATGGCTTAGCACCGTTTTGAAGCCATTTAAGCGCCAATTCTTCGTCGATTTTTACTTCCGCAGGTTTTGTAAGCGGGTTGTAAGTACCAACTGTTTCGATTTGACGACCATCACGTGGTGAACGTGAATCTGCTACTACAATACGATAGAAAGGAGTTTTCTTAGCTCCCATACGTTTTAGACGAATTTTTACTGACATTTTTACTTGCACCTCCGAATAGTTTCACACAAGATAGTATATTATCAAGGTTTTTCATGTTTGTAAAGTGTTTTTTCTTAACACCTTAAATTAATGCGTGAAATCAACAGTTTCACCTAAAAAAAGAGTCGAATCCAGGCATTTTCATTTTCTTTTTACCCTTTTGTTGCATATTGGTCATCTGTTTGACCATTTTTTTCATGTCTTCAAATTGCTTCAACAGTCGATTCACTTCCTGGATGGATGTTCCAGACCCTTTTGCAATTCTTTTCTTTCTGTTTGCGTTGATGATTTCCGGAGTTGTTCTCTCCACCATTGTCATAGATCGAATGACTGCCTCCACGCGACCCATCTGACTTTCGTCCACTTGGGCGTTTTCAAGGCCTTTTATTTTATTCATACCAGGCATCATTTTCAGAATCTCGTCAAGAGGTCCCATTTTCTTCACTTGCTGAAGTTGGTCCAAAAAGTCGTCGAGCGTGAAAGTTTGCGTACGGAACTTCTGTTCAAGTTCCTTCGCCTTCTCCTCATCGACATTTTCTTGAGCCTTTTCAATAAGTGACATGACGTCGCCCATCCCTAAAATCCGGGAAGCCATACGCTCGGGATGGAATGGTTCAAGTGCGTCCATTTTTTCTCCCATACCAACGAATTTAATCGGTTTTTGGGTAACGGAACGAATAGACAATGCTGCACCACCACGGGTGTCGCCGTCTAATTTTGTTAAAACTACACCAGTAATTCCTATTGCTTCATCAAAAGATTTAGCGACATTGACCGCGTCTTGCCCCGTCATCGCATCTACAACCAGGAACACTTCGTCAGGTTTGCTTAAAGCCTGTATATCCTTAAGCTCCTGCATCAGTTTCTCATCGACATGCAATCGTCCAGCTGTATCGATGATGACAACATCATGATGTTCTCTTGCTGCTTCCTCAAGTGCTTGACGCGCGATTTCAACCGGTGACACGTCAGTTCCTAAAGAAAAGACAGGAAGCGTCAATTGTTTGCCAAGTGTTTGCAGTTGCTGGATTGCGGCTGGACGGTAAACGTCAGCGGCAACTAACAATGGTTTTTTATTATGACGTTTGCGAAGAACTGTCGCAAGTTTTCCGGTAGTCGTCGTTTTACCTGCCCCTTGCAGTCCGACCATCATGATAACAGTGGGCGATTTCCTTGCGAATTGGATCGGGTTCTGCTCTCCGCCCATCAAATTCGTCAATTCATCTTTAACGATTTTCACGACTTGCTGGCCTGGTGTCAAGCTCTTCATCACATCTTGACCAACCGCCCGTTCACTTACCGTCTTGACGAACTCTTTAACGACTTTCAAGTTAACGTCTGCCTCGATTAGTGCGAATCGCACTTCTCGCATCATTTCTTTGACGTCTGCCTCACTGATTTTACCTTTGCCCTTTATTTTCTGAAGCGTCCCTTGCAGGCGCTGGGCCAAACCTTCAAATGCCATGCATAGACCCCCTACTCATGTTCTTTAAATGCAGTCAACAGGACCCTTACTTTTTCGGATGGGCCATTGTCATCAGATAAAAGGTGTTCAAGCTCGTCAACAAGCTCCATCCTTTTTTGGAATTTCGAAAAAAGATTCAATTTATTCTCATAGTCTTCCAACATAGCTTCTGTTCTTCGGACATTGTCGTAAACCGCTTGCCTTGAAACCCCATATTCCTCGGCAATTTCACCAAGTGAAAGATCATCAAGATAATAAAGCTGCATATAAATGCGCTGCTTATCGGTCAACAAAGTCTGATAGAAATCATAGAGGAAGTTAACGCGCGTCGTTTTTTCAAGCATCCCGCATCGCCCCCTCTGCCAATCTTAATATTCCCTGCAAGAACTGTCAAGTGAATTTACTTGTCTAATAATGCCGAGGAAGGCGTTTAACTGCGACGGGCGATGGAGGGCTGGAGATAAAGACGCTTTTTGTCATTATTCTCCAGACCGAAGAGACCGTAGCAGTTGCCTTCCGAAGCCGGATTGAACGATTACTCTTCCGCTTCCATTTCCAAGCCTTCCGCAAAGAGCCCGTAAACGTATTTCTCCGGGTCAAATGGTTGCAGATCATCCATTCCTTCACCCAGTCCTACGAATTTAACAGGGATATTCAGCTTGTTGCGGATAGCTAAAACGATTCCGCCCTTGGCTGTCCCGTCAAGCTTCGTTAAAACAATTCCAGTTACATTAGTTGCTTCTTTGAATGTCTGCGCCTGAATTAATGCATTCTGCCCAGTAGTTGCGTCTAACGCAAGAAGGACTTCATGAGGCGCTCCTTCAACCTCTTTACCAATCACACGGTGAACTTTTTCCAATTCATTCATCAAGTTTACTTTATTTTGCAATCGGCCAGCAGTGTCACAGATCAGGACATCCACCTTTCGATTTTTTGCTGCACGAATCGCGTCGTACATGACAGCTGCAGGATCAGATCCTTCCGATTGACGGATCACTTCTACACCGACCCGTTCACCCCAAACAACAAGCTGATCGATTGCACCTGCACGGAATGTATCCCCCGCCGCAAGCATGACTGTCTTTCCTTCGTCTTTTAGACGGGCTGCAAGTTTGCCGATAGTCGTCGTTTTCCCGACACCGTTGACTCCAACCATTAGAATTACTGTCAAATCATCTTGTATATTCAGATTCGTATCAAGTTCCTCACCGGCTTTGTATATTTCCACCAACTTTTCGGAAATGACAGATTGAATACCATCTGTATTCTTTATATTTTTCCTCTTAACTTCCCATCGTAGCTGATCAACAAGCTCCATCACGGTTTCAACACCGACATCGGCTTGTAATAGAAGCTCCTCTAACTCTTCAAAAAAGTCCTCATCCACTTCACGGAAGCGTGCAACGAGATCATTAACTTTCGAAGTGAAGGAATCGCGTGTCTTCGTAAGCCCGTCTTTGAACTTTTCTGTTACAGCTTCGTTTGTTCCCGTGATTTTCTCTTTAAGTTTCTTGAAAAATGACAATCCACTCTCTCCTTTTCACCATGCTATTTGGTTATCTATCCTACTATTTCTGCAGGCACTTCAGACAATTGTACTGAAATCAATTTCGAGACGCCAGATTCCTGCATTGTAACACCGTAAAGGACATCCGCACCTTCCATCGTACCCTTTCGATGGGTGATAACGATGAATTGAGTATTGTTAGAGAACTTCTTCAAGTACTTACTGTAACGGATGACATTTGCTTCGTCGAGTGCCGCCTCAACCTCATCCAAAATACAGAATGGAACAGGCCGCACTTCAATGATGGAAAACAATAAAGTAATCGCTGTAAGCGCTCGTTCCCCGCCTGATAATAGACTTAGGTTTTGGAGCTTCTTACCTGGTGGCCTTGCAACAATTTCAACTCCTGTATCCAACAAGTTATCAGGCTGCGTAAGGATCAAATCCGCATCCCCGCCACCGAACATCTCCTTGAAAACAGTATGGAACCGACTTCTCACCGCATTAAATGTCGTACCGAATCTCATTTCCATTTCCTGATCCATTTCTGACATTGCTTCATTCAACGTGTTTTTGGCCTCTAAAAGATCATTCCTTTGCTCTGTCAAAAATGCATGACGTTCAGACACTTCTTGAAACTCCTGAATAGCGCCAGGGTTTACTGAACCTATCGAATCAAGTTCACCCTTCAGTTGCTCGACACGGATTCTCGTCCTGTCCACATCAAAATCATCATCATTTTCAAAATCAGGATAGAGTCCATACTCGTCCAATAAACGGTTTGTGATAGATTCATATTTTACTTCAAGACGTGAAACGGCCACATTTATTTCATTAAATGCCGAGACAGCTTTGTTTTCCTCGATTCGCATACTTTTCAATGAATGCTCTTGCTGCTCCAGGCCATCTGATAGTCGATTCCTCGTTGCCCTTTCATCCAACAATGTTTGTTCAATCTTTGTCTTTTCCATTGCAGATTTCTCTATACGTGAAGATATCTCTTCCGGTGACAGTTCGATGCCATTTTCATCCTCAGAATACAGACGTTGTTCAGCAACAAGGGTAGAGATTCTTTGCTCCAATTGGGCAAACGTCCTGTCCATTTCCTCCATCAAGGATTGCTGATGTCCTTTTTGCTCCCTAAGGATTGCCGCCTTCTCCCGAAGTTCTCCATTCCTTGCAATGAAAGCAGCTTCTTCGTTCCGTCTATCGGAAGCCAACCGCTCTAATGTCTCCACTTCCTTTTGAATCGACTCGAGTGAAGATTTTATCGCAATATGCTGTTCAAGTAATTCCGATTTTCGTTTTGTTAACTCGGAACCAATATTTTCCGAACCAGCTTTTCCTTTTTCAGCAATGAAAATTTCCGATTCGATTGCCCTGACTTCAACATCCAATTCTCGGATACCAGAATCAATTGAAGACATTTCCTCACGGATGCCTTCCAACTGTTGGCGGTATTTTTCGGCATCGTGCATATGCTGCGCTACATTCATTTTGGAGTCGCCCATTTTTTTCGTTGCAGTTTTTATGGAAGCGTCCATTCGTTCAAGCTGTGCACTTAGGGCATCCAATTCAGCTTTCCGTGAAAACACGGTCGACTGACCTTTTGCACCACCACCTGTTAGAGAACCACCAGCGTTAACCACATCCCCGTCAAGGGTAACTATCCGAAACTTGTATCCCAATGTTTTCGCAATGGCGGATGCCCCGGATAATGTCTTTGCGACTAACGTCATACCAAGGAGGTTTTCAATGATGGCTGTAAATACAGGTTCTGTTCTCACGAGTTGGTCTGCTGTTCCGATGAATTCCGGGTGCCCCTCAACAATACGAATAGATGCAGGTGAAATTTTTCTCGATCTTATAACATCTCGTGGTAAGAATGTTGCGCGTCCCGCATTTTTCTTTTTCAAATAACCAATAGCATTTCGTGCTTCAACTTCGGATGCCGTAACGATATGCTGCATGGCACCACCCAAAGCAGTCTCAACCGCTTTGATGTACATATCTTCTACACTAATAAGTTCCGCGACTGCCCCATCCACTCCGCGTAATTGACCTTCTTTATTTGCGACTAACACAGCCCTTACGCCTGAATAAAAACCTGAAAAGTCAGCCTCCAAGCTTTTAAGAGCACGCAATCTTCCTTGCATTTCAGATTGCTTGTTCATTGCGGTTTGCATGAATTGCTGTTGGTTTCTTAAGTCCGTTTCAGATTCCTGGAAAAGTCCATTGGAATAGTTGTATGCAGCTTCAGCTTGAGCTCTTTTTTCATTCATTGAAGCCTTAATGGTCAATAGGCCCGATCGTTTTTCGGTCAATTCATTAAGTTTGCGTTTTAAAACTGTTGTTTGTTCAACAATTCTGTTCGCTGAGGACTTCTCCCCCTGTAAACGTTCATCGATATGTTTCAAATCGTTTCTCACTGTCGCTTCTTCATTTAAAAGATCGATATAAGACGACTTCAGCTCATTGATTTCTTCTTCGGTTTCTTTAACGGATCGTTTCAGAATTTGGGAAATCTCATTCATTTCAATTTGTATCTTATTTAAATCCGAAGAAGTAATTTCCATTTTCTCCTTCATCGCAGCTATTTTAACGACAAGATCCTCTTTATCCTTTTGAGCAATCCCTAATTCATTGTTGATGCGGTTGATATGTTCTTTCGTGTTCCTTTGTTTTTCGAGGGTTAAGAGTCGGCGTCCTTCCCATCTCTCAGTTTCGGCGCTTATTTCGACCAATTGTTTTTGGAGCAATTCAATTTTTCGATCCGCTTCCGCCAATTGGGATTTCAATAAATTCGACTGTTGCTCGGCTTTTGCGATTTCTTTTTCAAAACCTTCGCGTTGGACTCGTTTCTCTTCCAGTAATTTGGTCTTCGCAACTATTTCATTGCGTAATTTAGCACCATCAAAATTCAGGAGACGGACATCAGCCTCCCTGATTTCCGAGGACAAAATCCCGTGTTTCTCAGCTGCTTTCGCATTTTTTTCAAGTGGCCCGATTCGATCATCCAATTCCTTTAAAATATCAAGGACACGATCTAAATTATCTTCGGTTTCAAAAAGCTTATGTTCAGCTTTTCTCTTTCTTGTCTTATATTTTAAAACCCCTGCTGCTTCGTCAAAAATACTCCTTCTATCTTCTGGACGGCTATTTAAGATCTCATCAACCCGGCCTTGAGAAATGATTGAAAAAGCTTCTTTTCCCAATCCTGAATCCATGAAGACATCATTAATATCTTTCAGTCGGCATTGCTGACCGTTCAATAAATAATTGCTTTCACCCGAGCGGAAGACGCGTCGGCTTACACTAATTTCCGTGTAATCCAGCGGAAAAAGCCCGTTTGTGTTATCAAGGATCAACGTAACTTCCGCGTAATTCAGCGGCTTCCTTGAATCACTACCCGCAAAAATGACATCTTCCATTTTGGCACCCCGTAGGGATTTTGCTGATTGTTCACCAAGCACCCAACGGATTGCATCTGTGATATTACTTTTCCCACTGCCATTCGGTCCGACAATTGCGGTCACGCCCGGTACAAAATCGATTCCAATCCGCTCGGCAAATGATTTAAATCCGATAATCTCTACTCTTTTAAGAAACACAATCAGTTCTCTCCTTCGGCCTCAATGCCTTTTAATACATGAATGGCTTGACGGGCCGCATCCTGCTCGGCTTCTTTTTTCGACCTTCCAATACCTGTTCCTAATTCACGATTTTCCAATCTAACGACGGTGACAAACTTTTTCGCATGCGCAGGACCTTTCTCTTCAACAATCTCGTAATTCAGGTTGCCATGATTGGTCTGTTGAACAATCTCCTGTAGGCGACTCTTATAATCCATCACATGCGAAAAAGCACCGTCTCCAATTTTCGGAAAAACTACTTGTTCAAGGAAAGTAGTCACTGGTTCCATTCCTTGATCCAAAAACAATGCTCCGATAAATGCTTCAAAAACATCAGCAAGCAGAGCTGGCCGCGTTCGACCCCCTGTTTGTTCTTCACCTTTGCCAAGTAAGATAAAGTCTCCGAAATGGAGTTCATTGGAGAATTTGACTAATGAGGGCTCACAGACAATTGCCGCCCTAAGTTTCGTTAGCTCGCCTTCGCTCATATCCGGTTCAGTTGCAAATAGAAAACGAGAAACACCAAGTTCCAATACAGCATCGCCTAAGAATTCAAGTCTCTCGTTGTCCGAGAAATTTTTACGACGATGTTCATTTACATAGGAAGAATGTGTAAATGCATTGTAAAGAAGCGATTCATCCTTAAATTGGATAGAAAGTCGATCTTGGAGTCCTTTAAATTTTCTTCTCACTTCGACTGGGAGTAGCGAGGAGGCATATTTATATTTCTGTTTATTATTCATCGCGATTCTGCCTTTCACTTCATAGTTCTCTTAATTTTACACGGTTCGTGCCTTACATGCAAAACCGAAAAGAGATACTTTCATTCCTTTTCTTGGTTTAAGAAAGGAAGAAAGCATCTCGTTGGAAATTCATTCATATTAGTTGAAGTATTAATGAGCCCATTTTTTCGGTTTTACGAATAAATGAAATTAATTCACTTTTTCTTCGATATATTTCACAGCGTCACCGACAGTTCCGATCTTTTCAGCATCGTCATCGGAAATTTCCATATCGAATTCATCTTCTAATTCCATAACAAGCTCAACGACATCCAAAGAGTCTGCGCCGAGATCATCTTTGAAAGAAGCTTCAGGTTTTACTTCGCTTTCATCGACACCAAGACGGTCGACAACCACTTTCGTTACACGTTCAAGTACTGACAACATAGTCACCTCCTCTCAAGAAAAGCGTAAGCGGCCTGCTTAGGTGCTACAGGCATAAGACACAAGGAAGGCAGTCTAATTTCGCCACTTCCTGTGGCAACGACTGCATACCCGCATCCTGTGGGCACGAAGCGGCGCTTTTTGCCGCACTGCCGGGCTGGCTTATGACCCGAGCACCTGGCCGCTGAAGCTGGACAATAATATTGTACAGGTTATTACATTACCATACCGCCGTCGACATGAATAGTTTGTCCTGTTATATAATTTGCATCGTTGGATAGTAAGAACGCAACTGTTCCTGCGACGTCTTCGGCTGAGCCTAATTTGCCTAAAGGAATGGAGCCCAACATTTGCGCTTTCACGTCTTCAGGAAGAGCGTCTGTCATGTCAGTCGTTATGAAACCTGGAGCGACTGCGTTAACAGTAATGTTTCTTGAAGAAAGCTCTCTCGCAGTTGTTTTTGTTAAGCCAATGACACCTGCTTTTGCTGCGACATAGTTCGCTTGTCCAGGGTTGCCGATGACGCCGACGATTGAAGCGAGATTGACGATTTTTCCTGCACGTTGTTTCATCATTTGGCGAGTGACAGCTTTTGTGCAGAGGAATACGCCTTTTAGGTTGATGTCGATAACATCGTCCCATTCGTCCTCTTTCATGCGCATTAAGAGATTGTCTCTTGTGATGCCGGCATTGTTCACGAGGAAGTCGATTGAACCGAAGTTTTCCATCGTTGCGTCAATCATTTGTTTCACTTGATTGGCGTCTGAAACGTTCGCTTGGATTGCAAATGCATCGCTACCAGAATCCTTAATCAGTTGGACAACTTCTTCAGCTTTCTCTCTGCTACCGCCGTAGTTGACGGCAACTCGAACACCCTCACGACCTAATAATATAGCAATCTCACGTCCAATTCCTCTTGAAGCACCCGTGACAATCGCCGTTTTCCCTTCAAATCTTCCCATCTTATTCCCACCCTTTCGCTGCATCAATGACTGCTTGTAATGTCTCTTCGTCATAGACTGGGAGCACTGTAACAGATCGATCGATTTTCTTTACAAGTCCACTGAGCACTTTTCCTGGACCACATTCGATGAAATGCGTAACTCCAAGGTTGATCAGTTCACGTACCGAATCTTCCCAACGAACTGGAGAATAAAGTTGTTCAACTAACAACTGCTTGATCACTTCACGGTCGGAAACAGTTTCTGCATTCACATTCGCTACAACTGGGATAGAAGCGTCTTTCATTTCAACTTCTTCCAAAGCTTTTTTCAGACGTTCCGCAGCTGGCTTCATGAGGGATGAATGGAATGGTCCGCTCACATCAAGTGGAATCGCTCTTTTCGCACCTGCCTCTTTAAGTGCCACACAAGCTTTTTCGACACCTGCTTTTGTGCCTGATATGACGATTTGACCTGGGCAATTCAAGTTCGCCGGTTGGACGGAATCTCCTTCTACCGTTATGGCGTCCGTCACTTCTTGTAGCTTCTCGCTATCCAATCCAAGAATGGCTGCCATCGCGCCTTCACCCGCAGGTACTGCATCATTCATGAATAAGCCGCGTTGATGGACAACGGAAACTCCATCTTCGAATGATAGAACTCCCGATGCAACAAGAGCTGTATACTCACCAAGACTGTGTCCTGCCGTATAGTCAGGTGTAATGCCGCCTTCAACAAGCTTCGAAGCGATCATTGCTCCTACTGTCAAAAGTGCAGGCTGCGCATTGTACGTTAATGTCAGTTCCTCTTGAGGTCCTTCTTTGAGTAATTTGCTTAAACCGAACTGCAAAACTTCATCAGCACGTTCGAGGAAATTTCCACCGCTATTGAAAAGCTCTTCTCCCATTCCTACGGATTGTGAACCTTGACCCGGGAATATAAACGCTATTTTCGTCACTCCGCCTCCACCTTTCCAACTGTCCTTCCAATTGTTCCACAGACATCGTATTTAACCATCGTCCTAGCTTGTCTAATTGCATTTAATATCGCATTGGCATTAGACGAACCATGCGCTTTAATGACAGGAGAATTTAAGCCGAAGAGACCAGCTCCCCCATATTCCGTGTAATCCATCTTCTTTTTTAATCCCCGTAGGCCATCCTTGACCATTGCAGCGGACAGTTTTGATTTTAATGAAGCGCCGTAAACTTCCTTCAACATCGTGAAGAAGCTAAGAGCTGTACCTTCAATCGTTTTAAGCACCATATTTCCTGTAAAACCGTCGGTAACAACGACGTCTGCCGCTCCACTTAATAAATCCCTCGATTCCACATTACCGATAAAATTGATCGGCGCCTCGGAAAGAAGATCATATGCAGCTTTCGTCAATTCATTTCCTTTGCCTTCTTCGGTACCAATATTCAATAGTCCTACACGTGGCCTTTGAATTCCACGGACTTTTTCGGCATAAATACTTCCCATAATTGCGTATTGCTGTAAATGGACCGGTTTGGCATCGGCATTGGCTCCGACATCCAAAAAGACGAAACCTTGACCTTCTATAGTTGGTAGTGTCGGTGACAGTGCAGGACGGTCAATACCTTTTATACGACCTACAACGAATAGACCTGCCGCCATAAGTGCGCCGGTGTTTCCAGCCGAAACACAAGCATCTGCCTCTCCATCCTTTCCTGCTTGTGCCATTCTCACCATTGATGCATCTTTTTTCTTTCTGATAGCTCGAACGGGTTCATCATCTGGTTCAATCTTCTCTGAACAATGGAACACTTTTAACCGATCATGTTCTTTTAAATACGGAGCCATCATTTCTTCATTTCCATAAATATGTATATGTATATCTTCAAATTCATTTAGACTTTGGAGAGCGCCTGCGATGATTTCACCCGGTGCGTTATCTCCGCCCATTCCGTCTAATGCAATAATCATTTTACTTCACTCCTACTGTGGTTCGTAGTCTGGTACATCTGGAATTCACCTGTGAAAACCGTTTCGTTTTCAACTGTAGAAACGACATCGACGAATGTCCTTTTCTCATTTGAACGCTCTTTATCCACAGTGGCGCGTGAAATTACACGGTCACCCGATCTAACTGGCTTCAAAAAATTGAGTGTCGATGTGACTGTCAAGGCAAGATCATCATCTAATACTGCTACGGCCAAAGAGTTCGCCTGCGCAAATAAATGATGGCCACGGGCTATTCCGCTTCGTCTGAAGACATGATCATCAGTAACATCGAATATGGAAATCGCCCTCTTGTCCAACTCGATGTCAACGATTTCACCGATGACTTCATCAGACTGAATGGATTTCACCTCTGCATCGATTGTTCGTGCAGCTACCGTTTTCAATCGTTCACGTAATTCCGGAATTCCACATTCCAATCGATCTAAGCGAATCGTCTGGACGCTTACTTTAAATTGCTTGGACAATTCTTCGTCTGTCAGAAAAGGATTTTGTTCGAGGCTCATTTCAAGCTGGCGTTGCCTCTCCCTTTTTGGCATTCTCACTCGTTTCACCCTTCCGGATTAGCACTTGGTACTAATACCAGTATATTATCATAGTTCATCTTTGATTTCTACAAAACATTGATGAAGAGTTCTCTTTTTCTATGATGAAGTTCTCGTTTCCTCCCCATAATTTCTCATTCTAATGCAATAAGTTCTCGTATAACCAAGACCAGTTCCCGTTCGGTGGCAAAAGGTTCTCATTTAACCCCGAATATTTCTCATTCTCAGGCAAGGAGTTCTCACCCATAGCCTGTTGAAACGGTCAGCTGATTTTGCGATTCTTCGATCGGTTGGATGGAAACGGAAAAAGATTGTTCGTATTCTGATCGTTGAAGTTCTATTGATTTCGATACTTCCCGTCATTCCGTTTTCAATTGTGAATCGTTCGTTTGCAATCGGGGATGGCTACCAAAGCATTTTCCTATTCCTGATTTTATTCTTGATCACTGGAATCAGCTACTATTCCGGCAGCCGCCACTCCATTATACAAACACCGCGGCAGGCTTTGAACAGTGAAGTGAAGGACAGCAGGGCTTTCCGACTTTTGAATATTAGAAGCATTACCGGATTTGCATACAATCAAATGTTCCGTAGACCGGCACGTTTTTTATTGCTTGCCCTTGTAATTGCGATGACATCGTTCATGATTTTCATTATCCTATCGACACAACAATCACTGCAGAATGAATTGCATGTAAGTTTTGTCGGGGAAACGTTAAACGTGCAACTTTCCGGACTTCAAAATCTGTATGTGGCAATGGGGATAATCCTCACAACTGCCGTCATGCTTTTATTAATTTACTTGAACTTGTCTGAACGGCAAAAGGAATTTCACGTCTTAAAAGCAATCGGTTGGAAGTTCAAACGCGTGCGGATTTATTTGATCATCGAGGCGATTGGCATTTCAGCAATCGGAACAATTGTAGGGAGTACAGCAGCGCTCATCCTTTTGTTGCAAGTCCCTTCCTTCCAGATTACTTGGTGGATCGGCATCCTTGTTTTAGCTATGCCCGTTCTGCAGCAGTTGATATTTACGTTGCTTCTTGTCACGATGATGAACCGGAAAGGAACTTCCATGCTTAAGGAAGCTTGAATGCCGGTAAGGAGATGATAGAAATGATTGATGTGAAGAATGTCAAAAAAAGCTTTATTACCGGAAATAGCAAGACAATAATTTTAAATGATGTTACTTTTTCCATTGAACGCGGTAGATATGTTGCGATCACCGGTCCATCGGGTTCTGGTAAATCTACGTTACTCAATGTTATAGGCGGCCTTGAACCGATAGATGGCGGAGAAATCTACATTAACCGGGATCCAGTCCATCGAATGAATGACGATGAAATGGCGGAAATGCGTGCGAGTATCATCGGCTATGTGTTTCAACAGTTCCACCTGTTGCCGACAGCTACCGCATTAGAAAATGTAATGATGCCGCTGTTATCGACAACTTCATCCAAAGAGGTTGTGGAACTTGCAAAAGAATCGCTCAAACGCGTCGGTCTTGAACACCGAATGAATCACCTGCCAAGCAAACTTTCCGGTGGTGAACAACAGCGGGTTGCAATCGCCCGCGCGATGGTCATTAAACCAAGGATATTATTGGCGGACGAACCGACAGGAAATTTGGACTCCGAAACAGGAAAGCGAATCATCGATTTAATTGAAGGTCTTCGTGAGGAGCAAAAGATGACTATCGTATTAGTGACACATGATTTGGATCTCGCAGCAAGAGCGGATTCCATCATCCATGTGCGAGATGGGGAAGTAGGGTATATTGAACAGAATTTGGCGGAAAAGGTAACACAGGCATAATTCCAAATTAAAAGGCGAGCTTCCTTGAATACAGGCTCGCCTTTTTTATTTTTTAACCTCAACAACTATCCATTCAATCCATTCTCTCTTGAGAAAGCGCGCCGGATTGTTCCAAGTCTTCTCTTAAGAAATTATATTCCGGAGAGCTCCAGAAGCTGTCGGATGATAGCATTTTCTCAGCATCTTGACGAGCGGTTTCCAATGCACGGAAATCGTGGACGAGATCTGCCATTTTAAATTCAGGCATTCCACTTTGCTTTTTGCCGAAAAAGTCTCCTGCCCCTCTTAGCTCGAGGTCTTTTTCCGCGAGGAGGAATCCGTCATTTGTCTCCGTCATCGATTGCATCCGTTCTTTTCCTTCTTCGTTTTTCGGATCAGCAAGAAGGACACAGTATGATTGATCAGCGCCCCGCCCTACTCTTCCTCGTAATTGGTGGAGTTGTGCTAATCCGAAACGGGTTGCATCGTAAATGAGCATAAACGTCGCATTTGGAACGTTTACACCAACTTCAACAACTGTTGTTGAAACGAGGCAGTCGATTTTCCCATCGCTGAAATCACGCATGATTTCGTCCTTTTCATCCGGATGCAGACGCCCATGCATCAGTCCGACTGTATATCTGCCTTTAAAATGGTGGGTGAGCTGTGCATGGACATCGACGGCATTTTGTACATCAAGCTTGTCCGATTCCTCTATCAGAGGGCAAATAACATAAGCTTGGCGACCTGCATGCAATTCCCTCTCCATTTTTCTTAATACGGGTAGTAATGACTCTTCTTTCAACCAATACGTTTCGATTTGTTTACGACCTGCTGGCATTTCATCCAGAACCGAAACATCCATTTCACCGAATGCCGTGATCGCCAAAGTTCTTGGGATTGGAGTTGCTGTCATGAAAAGCACATCCGGATTCAATCCTTTTTCCCTAAGCACACGGCGTTGTTCAACACCGAATCGATGTTGCTCATCTGTTATGACAAGGCCCAATTTGGTGAAACTGACATCTGGTTGAATAAGGGCATGTGTACCAATCAAAAGATCGATTTCACCGTTCGCTAAATTCTCCAAGATATGTCTTCTCGCCTTTACCTTTGTAGATCCCGAAAGAAATGCTACCTTCACTCCAAACGGCTCTAACCAGGAAGAAAGCGAATTGGCATGCTGTTCAGCAAGGATTTCTGTCGGAGCCATCAGTGCTCCTTGGAAGCCTGCGGTGATGGCGGCATATAGTGCAATTGCTGCGACGACAGTCTTTCCGGAACCAACATCCCCTTGCAGAAGGCGATTCATCCTCCCGGAACTTTTCAATTCAGCACAGAGTTCGTTGACGACTCTTTTTTGGGCACCGGTTAACTCAAACGGCAATGAAGAAATAAATGCTTTCAACCGCTCCAAATCGTACTGGATAGTTGTTCCTTTTTCCGCATCCTTACGTATTTTCTTCATCCCAATCATCTTCAATTGGAATTTAAGCAATTCTTCATAGACAAATCTTCTTCTTGCTTGTTTTACATCTGTTGGTGACTTCGGAAAATGAACCATCTCCAATGCCTCACTAACGGATGGCAGCATATAAGCCTCTCTTATGGAATCCGGTAATACTTCCTCTATTTCACCAGCACACAAGTCAAGTGCATTTCTCATATATTTTCGGAATGTCTTTTGATGCATTACATTTTTCAAACTATAAACAGGTTCAAAATCCGCTTGGTCCGTTTTGGGTCCCTCGCTGAAATTGCTAACATTGATCACTTGCCGTCCGCGATCCCATTTTCCTGTCACTGTTACAACCATCCCTATTGAAAGACGTTCTTTTAAATAATGCTGATTGAAAAAGATCGCTTTGACGAGATGTGGACCCGCGAGGAGTCTGATTTGTAGTCGAGAACGGTTCCTCCCTAAAAAAAGAACGGAAGGCTCGCTTTCGACCCTTCCTTCAATCGTAACCCGTTCATTATGCGGTGTATCCGCTAAATCTTTCAATCTAAAATCTTCATGTCGATAAGGAATTGTATTGATCAAATCCCCTATTGTTTCAATCCCTAATTTTTGGAGCCGTTCGGCAGATGCCTTCCCTACACCTTTCAGCGATGTGACCGCGTCACGAATTGACGCGGTCATTGACCGTTCTATCCTTCCCGAATATCTTAGCCTCAAGCCATTTGCCGGTAGGTGTAGCAGCAAGTCCGCCCCTCGCAGTCTCTTTTAGAGCAGACGGCATCGTTTGTCCGATCCTATGCATCGCTTCAATTACTTCGTCGGTAGGGATTCTGCTGACGACTCCTGCAAGGGCCATGTCTGCTCCTACAAGAGCTTTCGCTGCACCCATTGCGTTCCGTTTCACACATGGTACTTCAACCAAACCAGCTACAGGATCACAAACAAGTCCAAGCATATTTTTCATTACAATGGAGAAAGCCTCTGCACTTTGTTGAGGTGTTCCGCCAGCCATTTCTACGATTGCTGCTGCGGCCATGGAAGCCGCAGATCCAGTTTCAGCCTGACACCCTCCTGCTGCACCTGAGATGGATGCGTTATTTGCAACGACAAAGCCGAAAGCTCCAGATGTGAATAGGTAGTTCACCATTTGCTCCCTTGTCGGATTCAATTTGTCTATCACTGCAAAAAGCGTTCCTGGCACAATGCCTGCAGCCCCAGCTGTCGGAGTTGCACAGATCATTCCCATTGCGGCATTCACTTCATTCGTTGCAACTGCTTTGCTGACGGCGTCTAATATAAGGTCACCCGATAAGGATTTCCCGGTCTTTATATAATTTTGAAGAAGTACTGCATCTCCACCAGTCAAACCAGAGGTAGATTTTACACCTTTAAGTCCTTGCTCAACGGCACTTTCCATAACAGTAAGGTTATTATCCATCTGCGCAATTATTTCTTCACGCGTACGCTTTGTAATAAGCATTTCCTGCTCAATCATGATTTCAGAAATTGGCTTGTTTTGTGTCTCAGCAAGTGTTACAAGTTCCTTTACCGAACTGAATAGTACTTCCATATCTATATTCCCCCTTAATTTGCCAATGTCGACACTTGTGTGACATTCGGCAAGGATTTCAATTCATTTATTAACGTTTCATCAAACATCTGATCTATTTCGATAACCATAAGTGCCATTTTCCCTTTTTCTTTCCTGCCGACTTCCATATGAGCAATATTCATCCCTTGCGAAGCAATTGCATTGGAAACGTTTGCAATGACACCTGAACGGTCATGATGAACAACAAGAAGCGCTGGAAAATGGCCAGAAAGACGGAGTGGGAAACCATTCAACTCGGTCACTTCCATTGTCCCCCCACCGATTGAAATGCCTACGAGCTCCATTTCACCTTGGCTATCCCCAATTCTAATTTTCGCCGTATTTGGATGCTCAGCTTCCTCTTCCTCTGGTATGAACTCAAATGTCATTCCAAGTGCTGTAGCATCTTCAAATGCTGTTTTGATCCGTTCGTCAAAGGTATCATAATCTAATAATCCACCGATGATTGCAACATCGGTTCCATGACCTTTATATGTTTCCGCGAAAGAACCATATAAATGAATTTTCGCCCATTCCGGTTGTCTACCAAACAAATCTCGGGCTACACGGCCAATCCTCGCAGCGCCCGCAGTATGTGAAGATGAAGGTCCTATCATCACAGGACCGATTATTTCAAACACGGATCTGTATTTCATACATAATACCCCCTAATTAAAAGACAAGCATGAATTCATTTTACATGATAAAGACAAAATAGAAAAGACGGCACGCTCGTCAAGAGCATACCGTCATTTTCTTTTATTACTCCACAGAGAGGATATATGGATACAACGGCTGTTTCCCATTATAGAGTTCAACTTCCGTATGATCATAATTCTCTTCTACATAGCTCGCAATTTCGTTTGCCTCTTCTTCAGTAACATCTTCACCATAGATAATTGTAACGATTTCATCGTCTTCATCTATCAAAGAAGCCAATAATGTTTTAATAACATCATCCAAAGAAGGCTTAGAAATGACAATTTTACTACCCGCAAGACCCATGAAATCATCTTTCTTAATGTCTACACCGTCAATCGATGTGTCGCGGATTGAATAAGTGACTTGTCCTGTCTTGACGGCAGCTGCAGCCTTGGACATTACTTTTTCATTTTCACTTACACCGATTTCAGGATTGAATGCGAGAATTGCCGATAGACCTTCAGGAACTGATTTCGTTTCTACGACAGCAGCTTCGATACCGATCACTTCAGCTGCCTGCTTTGCAGCCATGATGATATTTTTATTATTCGGCAGGATAATTACACGTTCTGCTCCGACATCTTTGATGGCTTTAACAATATCTTCCGTTGAAGGATTCATTGTCTGACCACCTTCGATTACCGCAGATGCACCGATACTTTTCAGCAGGTCGGCAACTCCGGATCCCATTGCGACTGTTACGATTGCATAAGGATGAACAGCCTTCTCTTCCTTCTTCGTTGAATGGCCTTCACCAACGATGTCGATATGCTGTTGTCGCATATTTTCAATCTTGATGTTAATAAGTGAACCGTATCGTTGAGCGTAATTCAGGGCATCTCCAGGTTCCTCTGTATGGATATGTACTTTCGCGATTTCATCATCGGAGATGACAAGTAACGAATCTCCAAATTTACTTAGATCCAGTCTGAAGTCACCTTCTTCAAAAGGATTCTTCTTAACTTTATCGTCTTCAAATTTCACCATGAATTCTGTGCAATAACCGAATTCAATATCTTCAGTGTTCATGAAACCTTGAACACCGCGATGATGCTCGGCATTTACAAGATCATCCATTGATCCAATTGTTGTACGCTCAGGTAGCGCCTCACCTTTTAGACACGCCAAAAAGCCTTCATATACATAGACAAGGCCTTGTCCACCGCTATCTACAACACCGACTTCTTTCAACACTGGCAAAAGATCCGGAGTTCTCTTTAATGATGCTTTTGATTCTTCGACAATCGCTTCCATTACCTTGATGATATCATCCGTAGTATTAGCCACTTCGACACCTTTTTTCGCAGCATCTTTCGCAACGGTTAAGATAGTCCCTTCGACAGGCTTCATAACTGCCTTATAGGCTGTTTGAACACCATAGTCCAGTGCTCCTGCGAATTTGACACTATTAAGCTTCTCTTCCTCTTCAACCGCTTTCCCGAAACCGCGGAATAATTGAGATAGAATGACGCCTGAGTTCCCACGTGCACCCATTAAAAGACCTTTGGATAATGCTTGAGCTGTTTTACCTAAATGCACAGATGCATGTGCAGCTGTTTCCTTTGCACCTGAGGCAATCGATAAATTCATATTTGTTCCTGTATCACCATCGGGTACTGGAAACACGTTTAATGAATCGACATAGTCTGCATTAAGATGAAGGTGATGAGCACCTATCTTCACCATGTCCGCAAATTTAACACCATCAATAAACTTCATTGAAAGTTTTCCTCCTTCTATCAACTCGTCACCCGAACTCCTTGAACAAATATATTCACTGAATCCACTGTTAACGATAATGTCTTTTTTAGTGTATACATAACTTTGGATTGCACTTGGTACGCAACCTCGGAGATTTTAGTGCCGTAACCAACGATGACATACATATCGATATGTGTCTCATCCCCGATTGTTCTCACAATGACTCCTCTTGCATAATTCTCTTTTCCAAGGATGTCTGTAAGCCCATCCCGGATCTGATGACGTGAAGCCATGCCGACAATTCCGTAGCATTCGATTGCCGCCTCTCCAACCACTTGGGCAATGACGTCATTCGTAATATCTATTTTACCGTAATCGTTTTTCAATTCAATTGACATGATAGCTTCCCCTCCTGCATCCTTTATAGCTTCCCCTATTGTACTATACACCATAACATTATTAAAGAAGAAGTAACCGCAAACATTAAATCTGTAAAGGAGTTTCACTTGAAAGCATCATTAAAAAAGGTTGCAAGCCATTATTTCCTGTGATAAAGTATTATGGTATGCGAATTAGATAGTGAATCGCTTAATCATTATTAGCGAGGAGGTCATAAAAATGGCTAAAGAATGTGTTATTACTGGACGTAAAGCTCGTACTGGAAATGCTCGTTCACACGCAATGAACGCTAACAGACGTACTTGGGGAGCTAACCTTCAAAAAGTCCGTATTCTTGTTAACGGTAAACCAAAACGTGTTTGGGTATCTGCAAGAGCACTTAAATCAGGTAAAGTAGAAAGAGTTTAAACGAAAAGCGGAAACGACCGTTTAGGCTCGACAGGCATAAGACAGATTAGCGTAACGGCGAACTTTGCCGTGGAGCTAATATGGCTTATGACCCGAGAGACTGGTCGTTGCAGCTAGACAATAATTACTTCTTTTGCTTTCCGACAATACGAAAAAAAGAAATAAAACGCCAGGCCGATAAGTTCAGCCTGACGTTTTTTCTTTTTTCCTTTTTCTATTGCGCTGACTCGCACTTGCAGCTGCCTGGCTCTTCTGCTTATCATCTTTTTGGAAGACGACCATGCATTTTCGGACAAAACTACTGAGAAACTTTGGCATCGTAAATGTATAGACTCGCAATTCCCCGGCTCCTTTCAGGAATCTGAACTCCTTACCATTAAGCATATGCCTTTCCGGAATGAGATAGTACAAACTTCTTCAATTGGTTCATTGCTTGTAAACTTTGTCATACCCATTTCCATCCGAGCATTTACAGTCTCATACTTAAAGCCAGTCAAGGTAATTCCCTCAACGGTACTTCCAAAAGGAAAAAAGGATACATAGGGCAGACCTTCGTTTTTATTCACAAGATGTGTTCCCGACTTTAAAATATATAATTCATTGCTTATATTCTTAACGATGAATGACACATCTTCATATTCAATTTGAAGCCGGTATAGTAACTGCAGCGCTGATTCGAAATGATCAATTCTTCCACCCGTCACACCTATGAGGATGATTTCATCGGGTTCATGGGTAAGAGCACGTGTAACCGCCAATTCAGTATCTGTTTCATCTTTCATGGCATTGAATGCATCAACACGGTCCACAGCCGATTGGATCATCTCAAATTCACTTTTAGTAACCGAATCGAAATCACCTACTGCCTCCAAAGGAACTATTCCTCTTTCCAAAAGATGAAGGGAGCCACGATCCACTCCAATAAAAATAGTCCCTTCTGACTTTAAGGCAAGTAAATCCGGTAATTCCTCAACCGGTCCACCAGCGCAAATAACAACTCTTTTCATTATTTCAGCACGCTTTCCCCTGCAGCTTTGATCCGTTGTAATGCCTCTTCACGGTTTTCCGTATTAAAAATAGCAGATCCCGCTACAAAAATAGTAGCACCCGCTTCAGCGCATGGAATGATTGTTTCCTCATTAATGCCGCCGTCGATTTCAATTTCAATGTTGAGTCCTTTTTCTTTAATGACGTCGGAAAGCTGCTTCACTTTCGGAACAACTGAATGAATGAATTTCTGCCCGCCAAATCCCGGGTTCACAGTCATGAACAAGACAAGGTCCACATCCTCCAAGATATGAAGAATATGCTCAATAGGTGTATGTGGATTAAGCACAACACCAGGTTTTACACCAAATGAACGAATTAGTTGAATCGTACGGTGCAAATGCCTACATGCCTCTACATGCACAGTTATATAATCTGCTCCTGCTTTTGCAAACTGTTCAATATATGCATCTGGATTCTCAATCATGAGGTGAACATCAAGAGGGAGGTTGGTTACTGGTCGCAACGCCTCCACAACAATCGGGCCCATCGTAATGTTCGGAACGAAATGTCCATCCATTACATCAATATGGATCAGTTCCGCACCTGCTGCTTCCACTTCTTTAACTTCTTCAGCTAACTTCGAAAAGTCCGCTGCCAATATTGATGGTGCAATTTTAATCATTTTTCGGATACCTCGGCTTTCGGTCAGTAATCTCTTGTAAAAACTGTACGTAATTATCGTATCTGGAGTTTAAAATTTCGCCGGTATCGACCTTTGCTTTTACTGCACATTTAGGCTCTTTAAGATGTAAACAACCTCTGAATTTACAAAGTGGCGCCGCTTGCTCCATTTCAACGAAATAATTACGTAATTCTTCTTTTTCGATATGATCGAAGTCAAGCGAGCTAAAACCCGGAGTGTCTGCAACAAGTCCTCCTGCGACTTCCATTAGTTCGACATGACGAGTTGTGTGTTTTCCCCTGCCCAATGCCTCTGAAATTTCACCAGTTTTCAATAGCAAACCAGGGATCAACGTATTTAACAATGTTGACTTTCCTACACCTGATTGACCCGCAAGGACGGTCGTATTCCCTTTAAGAAAAGGATAAAGTAGGTCGTGCAAATCAGGATCATCGATATATGTCTGAATGACGTCATACCCAATGCCTTCATAGTATTCTATTGCAGCATTAGCGAGTTGAAGGTCAGTTTCATTCGCAATATCCTTTTTGGTTAGACAGATGATAGGTTTTATGTCGACAGATTCAATGACAGTCAGGAATCTATCCAATAAATGAAGGCTGAAATCAGGTTCAACAATAGAGAATACAAGCAATGCCTGATCGATATTAGCAATCGGCGGCCGTACAAGTTCATTTTTCCTCTCATGAACTTCTGTAATTGTCGCATCATTATCGCCATCTTCGACAATCGTTACAATGTCACCTACAAGGGGGGAGATCCCTCTATTTCTAAAGACTCCCCTCCCCTTGCACTGGATCAGATTCCCGTTTTCCCTTTGCACATAATAAAAACCACTAATCGCTTTTCTGATTTGTCCTTGCGGCATCCAATCCCTCTTTCTTATTCTTCGATATCATCGTAATCAACTGTTATATCCTCTATGACTGTATCTCCTCTATAGATGATATATCTTCCACGTTGACCCTCTTCAAGTTCAATCGTAATCTCTCTACGTGTATCTTCAGTAATTTTAAATTCTGCAACCGGGTCTGTCATGGAATGCTTATTATCCTGGATGTATATTTTAACAGTCTGTGGTTCGGGCTCGGATGATTCATCCTCATCATCTACAGTTGTAGATTCATACGGAATATCCACAGGCCTTACATAAACTCTCACTGGTTTCTTCTCTTGTCCTTTGGAACGGACAACGCCAACTTTTGCACCGACTTGCAAATCGGATCCCGCAGGAGGATCTTGCGAAATAACATTACCTTCCGGAATTGTATCATGATACTCCTCTTTTACTACACGAATATCAAATCCCGAGGATTCCGCATAATCATCCAACTGCTTCTTATCATAATTCGTCAGATCGCCTAACTTGACCATTCTCTTTCCTTGACTGACTTTGAATACGATATCCGTCTCCCCTGGAACGACATGCTCGCCTTCAGCTGGGGTTTGCTCAAGAATTTGACCTTCTGGCTGGTCAGAATAAACCGGATCAGCCGTAATTGACCTAAAATTAAATCCTTGCAAGAAATTATAGATTTCATCATAATCCTTACCCGTATAATCAGTCATTTCCATCGTGTCTTTGCCTTTACTTACGTAAAGTGTGACCGGGGTGCCTAACTCACGGTTTTTTCCAGCCTCCGGGATTGTTTTGAAAACCTTACCGGCTTCGTATTCATCGGAGAAGTCCTCGATTATGCCTTCTACCACAAACCCAGTTTCACTAATGAGGTCCCTTGCTTCCGCTTCATCCAATCCCGCAACTTCAGGGATAAGAGCGTCTTTCGGACCTAATAATGAAGGCAGGAAAAGAGCCAATAATGCGATTGCAATAAGACCTATAGAAATACCTAAAACAATCGGCCATTTCTTCCTCTTCTTCTTCACAGGCGGTTGAGGTTCAGGAGTTACTGGTTCGATAATTTTAGTCGTGTCGTGATTATCCACTTTTGATGGATCTGTGATCACGGGAATAATACGAGTTTTATCATCATCAAACGGTAATGTAAACTTACTTTCATACTGTCTTTCAGGAGAAAGAACTGTTAGTAAATCATCATACATTTCATCCGCTGATCGATATCTGTATGTAGCATCTTTCGCTGTTGCCTTTAAAATAACATTTTCAACGCTTTGAGGTATACCGGGAAACGTATTTCGTACAGACGGTGTCTCCTCCTGCAAATGTTTTAAAGCGATTGCGACAGCTGTTTCCGCCGAAAACGGTAATTCGCCAGTCAATAATTCATAAAAGACGATACCTAAGGAGTAAATATCCGATTTTTTAGTCGCCATTCCACCCCTTGCTTGTTCGGGGGATAAATAATGGACTGTCCCAATAACTGAATTTGTTTTTGTATGCGCGGTCGCATGCAGGGCCATTGCAATTCCAAAATCAGTTATCTTCACATCACCATCGGCGTCCATTAAAATATTTTGCGGCTTGATATCCCGATGAATAATGCCATTATGATGCGCATTTGCAATCGCTGAAACAAGTTGTTTCATAATATTGACAGCTTGGGCAACAGGTAATGGACCATTCGACTGAATATATTTTTTCAATGTTTGACCTTCGATGTACTCCATTACGAAATAATGAAGTTCTCCTTCTTCATCTACATCATAAATATTCACAATATGTGGATGCGTCAAACTTGTTGCTGACAATGCTTCCCTTTGAAATCTTTTCTTTATATCTTGCTCGTTTGCGAAATCATAGTTAAGCACTTTAATCGCTACATCGCGGTCTAAAATAATGTCATGTGCCAAATAGACTTTTGACATACCGCCTTCTCCGATGCCTTTAATGACTTCGTAACGTCCACCAATTCGTTTTCCGATCATGATGATCTCACCTCCGAATCGGAGTATCCTAAAACAACAGAAATATTATCTTCGCCACCCATATCATTCGCTAATTTAACTAATTCAACTGCCTTGGAATGGAGATTCCCATCCAATGTAACGATACTATGAATTTTTTCACTATGGACTTTATTGCTTAATCCATCTGTACAGATCAATAGATAAGCGTTTTCTTTCAGCTGAATATGATAAAAATCAGGTGTTATGGATTTTTCTGATCCAACCGCTCGCATGATCCAATTTCGTTGAGGATGCGTCGCAGCTTCTTCTTCTGTTATTTCACCAGAATCAAGCAAGATATTGACGTAGGAATGATCTTTCGTAATTTGAATGATTTCTGTTTCATTAATAATATACACACGACTATCACCTACATGTGTAACTAATCCCTTATTTCCGTTAACAAGCACAGCATCAAGAGTTGTCCCCATACCCTTGAAGTTCTCATCTCTCTCTGCAACCTCGAAAATAGTCTGGTTGATGAATGAAACCGTCTCTAAAAGCCATTCTTTCCAGTCTTCATCATCCATTTCAGCTGAATTGGATACTCCTTGAAACTTTTCCCCCAATAGTTGAACTGCTGTTGCACTTGCAAAGTCTCCACCCCGATGGCCTCCCATACCGTCTGCAATTACAGCCAGTGTTGGGCCATTCTGAATTGTAAAAACAGCTGCACTATCCTCGTTCACTGAACGCTTCTTCCCAATATCCGAAAGCACTTCAAATCGCAACACTTGTCCCCCCTTAATCTTTAAACGCGCAGCAATTACTTCTTACGAAATGCGGTAACAAAAAAACCGTCACTTCCAAAATGTTGAGGTAATACTTGCAACATATTATCTTTAATTGCCAATGATTCATTATTTACGAACGAATCAAGCGGAACAGTTGTCATATCTGTATGTTTTTCAAGGAAATTATGGACTACCCCGGCATTCTCACTATATTCAACTGTACAAGTGCTATAGACTATAATGCCATCTTCTTTTACTAAACCATAGGCTGTATCCAGTAATTCTTCCTGGATTTTTGTTAGGTTTTCCAAGTCCTGCTCTGTCTTATTATATTTTATCTCTGGCTTGCGGCGAATGACCCCGAGACCACTACATGGCGCATCGACCAAAATTCTATCGAAAGAAGAAGGTTCATAAATGGTACCTAATTGTCGACTATCTCCACTGCTCAGTCTGATCGACTCGATTCCAAGTCGATTGGCATTGGATTCGATCAATTTCAATTTATGTTCATGTAAGTCATGTGCATAAACTTCTCCCTGGTTATTCATTTTCTCCGCGATGAATGTTGTTTTTCCGCCTGGAGCGGCACACATGTCCAATACTTTCATATCCGGTTTCACATCAAGAGCAATAACAGGTAACATGGAACTCTCATCCTGGATTGTTAGTAGACCGTTCGCAAAAGCTGCTGTATTCGCCAAACTTCCGCTTGCCGTTTGGATACTTTCCGGCACGACTTCTCCCCTTGTTGCATCAATGCCTTCTTTGGCCAATTCCTTTACAACATCGTCAACCGTCGTTTTCAATAAATTGACACGAGCTGTCATACGGGCAGGATGGTTATTTTCATGGGCCATCGCCAATGCTTCTTCTTTGCCAAATTGTTCAACCCAACGTTTGATCAACCATATAGGGTGACTCGTTTCAATGGAAATTCGTTCAATATCATCTTTGATGTCTTCGATCGAACGGACACCTTTTCGTAAAACGGAACGCAAGATACCATTCACAGTTGACGATATGCCTTTATGACCACGTCTTTTCGCGATTTCCACAGCTTCATGGACTACTGCATGTGGCGGGATTTTTGTTAAGTAGACAATTTGGTAAATCGATAATCGTAATAACTCCCTAACCCATGCATCAAGTTTCCCTTTTACAAATGGCTCTAAATAAAAATCCAGAGTCATTCGATGCTGTAAAGTTCCGTAGGTTAACTCCGTCAATAAGCCGCGGTCTTTTGGATCGATGGCGTATTTTTTAATTGTTCTGTTTAAAAGAAGGTTGCTATAGGCCTGATTATCATTTATCTCCATTAATATCGAAAGTGCTGCATCTCGAACATTTCCGTTCCAAATCTTCTTTTTGGTTTTGTTAATCATTCGAAATGATCTCCTTCATTCCAATTGGCTCCTGCCCCGTTCATAAACTCCTCAGCGGCCATTCGTTTCTTTCCTGCCGGTTGCAATTCTGTTATTGCGATGGAAGTACCGTCGCCTGTTTTTACAACAAGACTGTCCTTTAATCGTTTAATAATTGTACCCGGTGAGGCATCCGTGTCGATTTCACTTTTTTTCGCTTTCCATACTTTTACGTTACCATCTTGGAAAACAGAATATGCTCCTGGCCAAGGATATAACCCACGCACTTTATTGAAGATCTCATTGCCTCCACGTGACCAATCAATACGCTCCTGTTCTCGAGTAATGTTTCCAGCAAACGTTACGTATTTTTCATCTTGGGGAATTCGATCATTCGTCCCAGCCACAATTGATGGCAATGTTTCTTTTAATAATTGCGTACCAGCAGTGGATAACTTTTCAAACAATATTCCTGTATTATCTTCTTCTAAAATCGGAATGCGTACTTGTGAAATAATATCCCCGGCATCCAATTTTTCAACCATATACATTATCGTGACACCTGTTTCCGCTTCGCCATCCATAACAGCTTGGTGGATTGGTGCCCCTCCTCGATATTTCGGTAAAAGCGAGGCATGGACATTGATGCAGCCTAACCTCGGTACATCAAGCAAATCCTTCGGTAGGATTTGCCCATATGCTGCAGTTACGATTAAATCAGGATTCATATTTTTAAGTTCCGTTAATTCATCGGAATTTCTCAGTTTTTCGGGCTGCAAAACTGTCAAACCAAGTCGGTTCGCTTCCACCTTAACGGGAGGTGGTGTAAGAACCCGCTTTCTACCGACAGGCCGATCGGGTTGTGTAACAACAGCCGCAATTTCGAATCCCTCGTTATGTAGCATCGTTAAAACAGGTACTGAAAAGTCGGGTGTCCCCATGAAAACGATTTTCGTCATTCCTCTTCTTCCTCTCCTTCAACCTCTTCAAATTCACTCGGATCTACAATTCGTTTGATTTTCGAGTCGAAAAGAATTCCGTCCAGATGATCGATTTCATGTAAAATCGCCCTTGCTTCATAATCTTCAGCCTCAAGTTCATACAAAGAACCATCACGTTCCTGCGCTTCCACTCGAACGAAGAAAGGACGTTCGACTTCTCCATAAAGGCCGGGAAAACTTAGGCATCCTTCTACATCCACTTCGGAACCACCAATTGCGGTGACAACGGGATTGATCATTTCAATGACTTCGTTCCCTTCACCTAAATCGACAATGGCAACCCGGACAAGTTCACCCACTTGCGGAGCTGCAATTCCAACTCCGTCTGCAGCCACCATCGTTTCGTACATATCATCTAATAATTTTGCAAGCTTTTCATCAAACTTGTCCACTTCCTTGCAGCGTTGTGTAAGCAACGGTGAAGGACTTTTCACAATTTCAAGTATCGCCAAGTCTATTCCTCTTTTCTAGATGTAGATATATATCGGGCTATGTTAATTAATTGAGGTCGGGTCCATGTCAACTGTCATGAGCAACCCTTCCTTCATCCAGTTTGTCCGATACATTTTTATCAATTGCTGTAGTGTTTCAATCAGCTTTGGCTCTATTTTGTATTTTATCAAACATTGGTACCGATATCTATTGTTCACGCGACTGATAGCAGCGGCGGCTGGACCGATAATGACCGTTTCAGGTGAGAGAGAATTTTTCATATACCTTGTACCTTTTTCAGCAAAATCCGCCACTTTCAATAAATCTTCATGGGAAAATTGGATAAGTGTTATATAAAAGAAAGGAGGATACCCATATTGTTTCCTCGCCGACATTTCCAAATTGTAAAACGTCTCGAAGTGTTGCGTCTTTGCAAGCTCTATCGCGTAATGTTCTGGAGAATACGTCTGAATGAATACTTCCCCAGCTAACTCATGACGTCCCGCACGTCCACTAACTTGAGTCATCAATTGAAATGTTTTTTCTGCTGCCCGGAAGTCGGCCAAATGTAATGTAGTATCCGCAGCAAGTACACCAACCAATGTAATATTAGGAAAATCCAGTCCTTTTGCAATCATTTGGGTTCCTAACAGTATATCGGCCTTCCCCTCGCTAAATTTGCGAAGAAGACGTTCATGTGAGCCCTTCTGTCGAGTTGTATCTACATCCATCCGAAGCACCCTCGCTTCAGGGAATAGCTTATAAATTTCTTCTTCGGCTTTCTGTGTACCTGTCCCGAAGAACCGGATATGCTCACTCTCGCATTCTGGACAAACGAGTGGCACACCTTCCTCATGGCCACAATAATGACATTTCAATCTTTCATTTGCCCGATGATACGTTAATGAAATATCACAATTCGGACATTGGACGACTGTGCCACAATCTCTGCATAATACAAAGGAAGAAAATCCCCTTTTATTGAGGAATAGGACAATCTGTTCCTTCCTTTCAAGCCGCTGATGAATAGCATCCGCAAGACTCACTGAAAACATCGAACGATTTCCTTCTTTCAATTCGTCCCGCATATCGACAACCGTTACTGATGGTAATGATTGGTTCTTCGCTCTTTTCGATAACTCAAGTAGTGTATAGACTCCTTTTTTCGCTCTCGCAAAAGATTCCAGCGAAGGGGTTGCACTTCCAAGGATAACCGGGCATCTGTAAAATTCTGAGCGCCAAATCGCAACATCCCTCGCATGATAGCGGGGGTTGTCCTCCTGTTTGTACGTAGATTCATGTTCTTCGTCGAGAATAATAATCCCAATATTTTCAAAGGGAGCAAAGATGGCCGACCGCGCACCAACGACAACCTTCACTTCGCGCCGATGTATTTTACGCCATTCATCGTATTTTTCACCAGCTGATAAACCGCTATGCATGACAGCGACAAGACTACCGAATCTTTCCTGGAAACGGGCCGTCATTTGCGGAGTCAAAGAAATCTCAGGGACGAGGACAATTGCTTCCTTCCCTTTTTCTAATACATGCTTGATAGCCTGTAGGTATACTTCCGTTTTCCCACTACCCGTTACCCCATGCAAAAGAAAAGTTTCCGCTTTCTTCTGATCCGTTGCTATATTAACAGCTTGTAACGCCACTTGTTGTTCATCTGTAAGCCGAATTGGAATTGGTGTATCTTTTAAGTTCGGAGCCTCAGGTTCACGATAAACTTCCGCAACCCCTTCAATTCCTCCACCTTTTTCAACGATCGCTTTCAAGACGGAGTTCTGAATACCTGATTCCTTCAGAAGCTTAGAAACTTCCATTGTTTCCCCAGCGTGGCCTAACATCCAACTGATCAATTCCGTCTGTTTCTTTGCATTAGGATGAACTGACTTCAATAAATCGCTTAAGGTTAAAGAATCAGCAATTTGGATTGTCCGTACCTTTTTCATTTTGGTCTGTTGGCTAACTACGGTATCAACAGAGACTATGCCTTTTGTTGAATAGTCCTTAACAACTTTTAGCAAATGAGAATCATGAAGTTGCTTTAAAGGAATCCTTGTCCTCCCCTTCAAGAAATCGGATAGGCTTGGATCTTCAATCTCATCAGGTCGCTCTATATTAATGAACTTCTCATACTTTGCACGCATAGCAGCTGGTAACATGACTTGTAACGCATCAATTTCATATGAAAGTGTTTCCCTTGCCATCTTTTTTGAAAGCGATAAAAGTTCCGTAGACAAGATAGGCTCTAAATCAATTAATTCATCAATTGGCTTTAATTTTTCCTCATCAACTTCACTTTCCGCTTTCAATCCTGTGACGTACCCAAGCACTTTCCTCGGTCCAAATGGGACTTTGACACGTGATCCGATTTCCATAACCGATTCAAGGTGTTTCGGGACTCTGTAATCGAAAGGCCGGTCAATCGGATAGGCCGAAACATCTACAATGATTTCAACGATCATCTGAAATCGGCCTTTCGTCTGCCACAATCGTTTCAAGCAGCACTTTTGCAAGTTGTTTCTTTTCCATAGCTTCGAATGGATATTGATTTCCCATACCTGTCAATAGTGTGACGACATTCGTGTCATTTCCGAACCCACCATTAGGATCCGTTACATCGTTGACAATGATGTAATCCAAGTTCTTATTCGTCAGCTTAGACATGCCGTATGAAATCGCATCATTTGTTTCTGCTGCAAAACCGACAAGGATTTGGTCTTTCTTCTGTTCACCGAGTGTTCTAAGAATATCTGTTGTACGTTCCAGTTCAATGGATGAATCTCCGTCTTTTTTCTTCATCTTTTGTGTATGTTGTTCTTTCGGGCGATAATCCGCGACAGCAGCTGATTTTATAACCATCGATGCATTGTCGAAATTCTCAAGTACTGCCTCAAGCATCTCGGCCGCGCTCTCGACTTGTATAAATTCGACGCCCGCCGGTTTCGGCAAATCAACAGGTCCTGAAATTAAGACCGTATCAGCACCTAACGATACAGCTGCTTCAGCCATCGCATACCCCATTTTCCCGCTCGAAAAATTGGAAATATACCGTACTGGGTCGATTCGCTCTCTTGTAGGACCCGCAGTAACGACAACTTTTTTGCCTAACAGCGGCAATTCCTTAGTCGATTTCAAAAATCTCTGTTTCACAAGTTCAACTATTTTTTCAGGTTCTTCAAGTCTACCTTTCCCTACATAGCCACATGCAAGAAAACCTACTGACGGTTCAATGAAACGGAAACCATCCTCATGAAGTTGTTGAATGTTGCGGATAACCGCTTTATTTTCGTACATATGTACATTCATTGCCGGGGCGATCCAGACTTCAGATGTTGTTGCAAGTAATGTTGAGGTAACCATATCATCCGCAATGCCGTTAGCAATCTTTCCTATCGTATTAGCAGTGGCAGGCGCGACTATAATTAGATCCGCCCAATCCGCAAGGTCAATATGAGCGATGACACGGGAGTCTTTTTCGTCAAACGTATCGTAATAGACATCATTCCGCGACATTACTTGGAATGTAAGCGGTTGTACAAATTCCATAGCTGAAGCGGTCATAATCACTTTTATTTCCGCTCCTGCCTGGGATAGTTTACTTACTAACGCCACTGTCTTATAGACAGCAATTCCACCAGTGACACATACAAGAATTTTTTTATTCAACAAACGTCTCACCCTTTTTCAGTTAAAATGACAAACTCCCTAAGAAAGTTTGTTTCCAAGGGAGTTATAAGAGCTTATTAAATTCTTCACGGAAGCAAAGACAATCAGATTTCGTCTTCATAGACAATGGAAGCGTCTTGCACTTGTTTTGATAGTGCACCAGCTGCCACTTCTTCCAAGGCTTTCCCTACATTCTTATGAGAGGTATAGGTGCGAAGCAGTTCATTTTTACTTTCCTGCATTTCACGAGCTCTTTTTGCAGCAAGTGTAACTAACGTGTATTTCGAATCAATTTTGCCTTTTAATGAATCGACTGATGGATATAACATGTATTATTCCCCTTCCAACATAAGTAAATAACGTTTTTCGACGCGCTCACGACGACAATGTTCAGCTGTAACGATTGAATTGATGCGATCACAAGCTTTCGATACTTCGTCATTTTCAACAACATAATCGTATAAATTCATCATTTCTAACTCATCGCGTGCTTTTAACACTCGACTCGCGATAACATCGGCTTCTTCTGTGCCTCTTCCTACCAATCGATCCTCTAATTCGGAGAGGCTTGGCGGGGCAAGGAAGATGAAGAGTCCATCGGGAACCTTTTCCCTGACTTGTGCGGCACCGACAACTTCTATTTCAAGAAATACATCTCTTCCTGCGTCGAGAGTTTCGTTGACGTAGTCGAGCGGTGTGCCATAGTAGTTGCCTACGTATTCGGCATACTCGAGAAGTTTGCCTTCGTTAATAAGTGTTTCGAATTCGCTGCGGGATTTGAAGAAGTAATCGACGCCGTCTTGTTCGCCTTCCCGCGGGCTTCTTGTTGTCATTGATATTGAGTATTCGTAGTTTGTGTCAGGTTGTTGAAATAGTTCTTTTCTGACGGTTCCTTTTCCTACACCGGATGGACCGGACAGGACGATTAATAAGCCACGTTTTTTGTACATGCCATCCCTCTTCTTATGTATTATATAGTAGCGATAAAAGAATCAAATCTATACATGGACCGTTGCTTTGCGTTCCAGGAGGACGGTTTCCAATCGAACTACGAAGAGTTCGATTTGCCGTATTTCTGCGCCTTTTGCAGAAATTAAGGCAGGGCTTCCCCCAGGAGTCGCCGCCCTCTGCTCCAAGCAACTAATACTTCTCAATATAGAGCGTATTAATCCTTAGTACTTACTATATAGAAATTTTGGTTAAACGGTAAAAGAATCTCATCATATTATAACATAAGTTGACCGTAGAGTGCTAAAATGGAACAAAACGTTTGAAAGAGGAATTATCATGGCATTTGATGGATTATTCACTGCAGCGATTGTTAAGGAGCTGCAACAAATTAAAGATGGCCGTATATCGAAAATACATCAGCCAAATGCGCAGGAAGTTGTTTTGATGGTGCGGGCTGGAAGAAGCAATTACAAACTTCTCATTTCTGCCCATCCATCGTACTCTCGGGTTCAGTTGACTGATGAAACGATTGCAAATCCCGCGGAACCTCCTATGTTTTGCATGGTGTTGAGGAAGCATCTTGAAGGCGGTATGATTCAATCGATCAGGCAGTCAGGCAATGATCGTATCATATCTTTTGATATAAGAGCAAAAAATGAAATCGGGGATGAGATCCACCGTGAATTGATTGTCGAAGTTATGGGAAGGCATAGTAATTTATTATTGATCGACCCGGAACGAAATATGATCATTGATAGTATGAAACATCTTCCGCCTTCCGTAAACAGTTACAGAACGGTTTTGCCTGGACAGCCTTATGTACCAGCACCGCCACAAGAGAAATTGGATCCATTTGAGTTGGACGAGAAGGAGTTTCTTTCATTATTACCAGAATGGGAGAATGCCAAACAGATTGTTGGGAAACTTTCGGGTTTCTCCCCTATCCATGGTGAGGAGCTTTTGCACCGTTTGAAAGGGATACGGGAGGAAGAAGCCTATCCTATCTATAAGACTTTCCTTTCTTCGTTCAAAGGTGTTGGCCAATTGCCAACGATTGCAGAGGTTGGTACGAAATCTATTTTTTCCGCGACAACATTGACGTATGCCGACAAAATCGTTGCAACGTTTGAGACTCTTGGTGAATTGCTTGATAAGGTTTATTTTGCAAGAGCTGAACGGGAACGTGTGAAATCACAAGCTGCTGATTTGGAACGTTGGCTTGATAATGAAACCGCTAAGTTGAAATTAAAGAAAGAAAAATTGGGTAAGGAACAGAAGGCGGCAGAGAAACTGGATACATTCCAATTGTATGGTGAATTACTGACCGCGAATAGCTATGCCATTCAAAAAGGAGATACTGAGGCTACTGTCGACAATTATTACGAGGAAGGAACAACTGTTACCATTCCCCTTGACGCCAGAAAGACCCCTATCGAGAATGCACAGCGCTTTTATTCCCGTTATACGAAAGCAAAAAATGCTTTGATCATGATTGCTGACCAATTGGCGAAAGCACGGGAAGACATCGAGTATTTTGAAATGATTAAGCAGCAAGTCATGCAAGCCTCTCCGGAAGATATCGATGAAATTCGGGAGGAGTTGGCGGAAGCGGGTTTAATGAGGGCAAGGAAAAGCAAGAAGAAGCAAAAGCCGAAAAAACCTTCTCCTGAAGCCTATGTCTCTTCGTCAGGCATTCCGATTTCTGTTGGTAAAAACAATAAGCAAAATGATTATTTGACGTTCAAGATTGCAGCGAGGGACCATGTATGGCTACATACGAAAGATATTCCTGGATCACATGTCGTAATACATGCGGCCAATCCTGATGAGGAAACGATTCAAGAAGCAGCGACTCTTTCAGCTTACTTTAGTAAAGCAAGAGGCTCATCTTCCGTTCCGGTTGATTTCACTGAAATCAAGCACGTGAAAAAGCCGAATGGCGCAAAACCTGGATTTGTTATATATTTTGAGCAGAAGACTTTGTATGTTACTCCAGATGAGGATGTTGTAAGGAAATTGAAGAAATGAAATAAAGGACTGCCGTATTGTATATGACGGCAATCCTTTTTATTACAGTGATCCGGTTTTTAATTTTCCATGCCATTCGAGCAAATCGCTAATGGATGCTTCATTAATCGATCCAGCATCTTTCGCGGCTTCTGTTAAAGCACCGAAATTCGTTAGACTTTGGTAAGATAGCCCCGCCTCTTCAAATGCCTGATCTGCACTTTCGAGTTCGTATGTAAAGATTGAGACAACGCCCGTAACCTCAACATCCTCTGAGCGAAGAGCTTCTACTGCATTCAAACTGCTTCCGCCTGTTGAAATTAAGTCTTCGATGATGATTGCTTTATCTTCCGGCTTCACTTTACCTTCAATTTGACGGCTACGTCCATGGCCTTTTGCCTTAGAACGGATATACACCATTGGCAAGTCTAAAATGTCCGCCACCCAAGCAGCGTGCGGAATTCCCGCTGTTGCCGTTCCAGCGATAAGTGTAGTCTCTGGATAATGTTCTTTGATTAACCCAGCAAGCCCTTCAGCGATTTGCTTGCGGCCTACTGGATCTGACATTGTCAAACGGTTATCACAATAAATCGGGGACTGTATACCTGATGCCCATGTGAACGGGTCTTCCGGACTCAATTCCACAGCTCCGACATTCAATAAGATTTCTGCGATTTCTTTTTTACCCAATTGACTCCATCCCTTTCCATAATGTACTAATTTCCTCGTAGGCAGCCAAAGGATCTGATGCGCCAGTAATCGCTCTTCCGACTACGATATGTGTCGATCCTTGTTTTTTCGCTTCTACTGGTGTAGCAACCCTTTTCTGATCATGCACCCCGCCCCCGGGTAAACGGATTCCAGGAGTGACCTTTAGGAATTCTGGTCCGCAGACTTCCGAAATGATCGAGGCTTCATGAACTGAACATACGACGCCATCGAGTCCAGCAACACTCGCAAGCTTTGCATAATGAAGGACAGATTCATCAAGGGATGCATGGATAAGTTGTTCCTCTTGCACCTGGCGTTCATCTGTCGAAGTGAGTTGAGTCACACCAATGATGGAAGGTCGTTTCATACCTGACGGCGTCCCTTTATCAAGTCCTTCAAGTGCTGCTTCCATCATTGTCCTCCCGCCCGCAGCATGGACATTGACTAAGCCGACTCCTAAGCCTGCCAACACTTCCATCGCAGACTTCACTGTGTTCGGAATGTCATGAAGTTTCAAGTCTAAGAAGATATCAAACCCACGTTCTTTTAGTTTCTCAATAATTGCAGGGCCTTCTTTATAATAAAGTTGCATGCCCACTTTGACATTGACGTCTCCATTGAAAGCGCTAAGAAATTCAAACGTAGTTTGTGCAGATTCAAAATCTAACGCAATAATTGGTGAGGTTTTCATAATCGATGGCTCCTTCCTACAAGCTCTGAAATATGATCAACGCCTAATTCATCCAATTTCACTGGAAGTTCTTCAATGATTTTCGGGCATATGAAAGGATCGACGAAATTTGCCGTACCTACAGCAACAGCACTTGCACCTGCGGATAGGAAGTCGATGACATCTGCTGTTTCAGACACTCCGCCCATTCCGATGATCGGAATCGTAACGACTTGACTCACTTCGTATACCATTTTAATTGCGACCGGTTTAACAGCAGGTCCCGATAAACCGCCTGTAATATTCGCGATGATCGGACGTCCTGTCTTTTGGTCGAGCCTCATGCCGACAAGTGTGTTAATCATCGTAATACCATCTGCTCCAGCCGCTTCGACTGCTTTCGCGATTTCTTTAATATCAGTCACATTCGGTGAAAGCTTTACATACACAGGAACTTCAGACACTTCTTTTACAGCGGCTGTCAAATCATGCGCTTGCTGTGGGTCTGTACCAAAAGTGATCCCTCCGCATTTCACATTCGGACAAGATATGTTCAACTCAAGTGCTTTTACATTAGGAGCCGTTGAGATTGTTTTCGCCACTTCTACATAATCAGCTGTTTCCGTCCCAGCAACGTTTGCAATGATCGGAACATCAAATTGCTCAAGCCAAGGCAATTCATTTTCCATAACACTTTGCAAACCAGGATTTTGTAGACCGATTGCATTCAGCATTCCGGAAGCCGTTTCTGCAACACGCGGAGTCGGGTTGCCGAAACGCGTTTCAAGAGTCGTTGCCTTGATCATAATCGCACCTAATTTTGATAAATCATAAAGTGCCCCGTATTCTTTACCAAATCCGAAACAGCCCGATGCCGGCATAATTGGATTTTTCAATTGTAATCCTGGCAATTCCATTGATAATCTGTTCATATCGACACCACCCCTGCTGGAAATACTGGTCCATCCGAACATACTTTAACGTATGGTTTTTCGTTTTTCTCAGTCGTCTTACAAACACATGCGAAGCAAGCCCCAATGCCGCAACCCATCCGTTGTTCGAATGAAAGGAAACCCTTCTTTTCGGCGTATGCTGTTTGCACGGCGTTGAGCATCGGGATCGGACCACAACTATAGTAAGTCGCAAATCCATCGCCAATTTCCGCCATCACATCTGTGACAAAGCCCGCAGTTCCTTTCGTGCCATCTACTGTAGCTATATATGTATCTCCCAAAACGCTGAATTCTTCCTCGTAAAAAGAGAGAGACTCAGTTTGAAATCCTAATATATGAATGCACTTAACACCTTTAGCAGTTAGTTGTTTTGATAGCTCATACAAAGGAGGTACACCAATTCCCCCCCCGACAAGAATAGCAGTTTCGCCTGCGGATGTTTCATCTACTGGAAACCCATTCCCCAATGGACCAAGAACATCCACTACCTCACCTTCCCTTTTCAGGGAAAGCAATGTCGTGCCCCTACCCTCTGCACGATAAATGATTGTCATTTCATTTCTTTCATTATCAATAGATGCGATCGAAATCGGTCTTCTCAACAGAGGTTCGAATGAGTCCGATACTCGTATATGGACAAACTGGCCGGGGGAACTAATTTCCCCCACCAACTTGCCAGTTAATTTCATTTCAAATATATTCTTTGCAATTTCCCGTTGTCCCGACACTTTCATTCGGTCCTGGATGATCATACTCTCACCTGCTGTTTTGATATATTTTCCGTTTGATCAGCTGTGCTTCCTTCACTATCCTGCCAAACGATTTGTCCTCCGAAAATTGTTGTTACAGGCCATCCAGCACAATTCCAGCCGTCAAAAGGTGTATTTTTCCCTTTGGACAAAAACGTCTCCCGGTCGATTACTTGTTCTTTATTCAAATCAAGGAGAACGAGATCAGCTTGAGCACCGACTTCAATTTTCCCGTAAGGAAGATCAAATACAGCGGCAGGCTTGATAGTCATCCAGTCGATCAATTGCTTCAATGTCCATTTACCTTCTTTTACAAAATGCGTGTAAAGAAGAGGGAATGCTGTTTCGAATCCTGTAATCCCAAAAGGCGCGTTGGCAAAACCGGCATTTTTCTCTTCCGCTGTATGCGGTGCATGATCTGTTGCGATGAAGTCAAGTGTTCCATCCATTAGCCCTTCTTGCAACGCAAGCAAATCCTCTACTCCGCGAAGTGGTGGGTTCATCTTCCAATCAGCATCATCACCTGGGATATCCTCTTCAGATAAAATCAGATGATGAGGACTTACTTCAGCCGTTACATGAACTCCGGCTTTCTTCGCATCGCGGATGACCCTTACAGATTCTTTCGTACTCACGTGGCACACGTGGTAATGGGCGTTAGCTGCTTCCGCAAGAAGAATATCGCGGACGATATGAACCGATTCTGCCACTGAAGGGATTCCCGGAAGTCCAAGCTCTTTATTCCGTTTCCCTTCATGCATTGCTCCGCCGTATATTAATGTATTGTCTTCACAATGCGCGACAATTGGCATACCGATTTCCGCAGCGTCTTGCATCGCTTCGAACATCATTCCCGCTTGCTGGATGCCGACGCCGTCATCTGTGAATGCGAATGCACCGTTCTCCTTCAATTCTTTCAAGTTCGTCCGCTCTTTTCCAGCTTCCCTAATTGTTATAGAAGCGTATGGCAGCACTCGAATATGTGCTTTATCTGCGATCAATTTATTGACTAAGGATAAGTTTTCTTTTGTATCGGGAACCGGTCTCGTATTCGGCATTGCGCAAATTGTTGTATACCCGCCTTTAGCAGCCGCAAGTGTACCTGTTTCAATTGTTTCTTTATGTTCCCCGCCAGGTTCGCGCAAATGGACATGGACGTCGATGAATCCCGGTGCAAGCAGCAGACCATTGCCTTCAATCACTTCGGAATTCCCTACATTCAAATCGGCGCTAATTTCGGATATTCGGTCCCCCTCAATTCGGACATCAACTAAAACCTTTTCACCTTCATTATTCAAAACATATGCACTCTTGATGATCTTTCCCATGCCAATTCCTCCTTTTGTAAAATCGTTTCTAAGATAGCCGCACGTATATAGACACCATTTTCAACTTGCTTATAAATCATTGATCGGCTGCATTCGACAAGACTTCCCGCTATTTCAACGTCCCGGTTAACCGGTGCAGGATGCATGATGATCGATCCGGGCTTCATTTCCCTTTCCCGTTCAACTGTCAAACCATACTTCTCATGGTATTCTTCCTTCGTAAACCTCATTTTGCCATCATGTCTTTCGTGCTGAACTCTCAGAAGCATGACAACATCGCTTGTGTAGATCACTTCATCCCAGTCACTCACTGATGGGAAATCACCTGCCCACTCCGGGGGGCATAGGAATTTCACATTTGCACCAAGCTTTACAAGAGCATCTGCATTCGACTTTGCAACTCTACTATGGGAAATGTCACCGGCGATGAGCACATTTAACCCTTTAAAGCCGCCGAGCGTTTCTTTTATCGTGAACAAGTCAAGCAATGATTGTGTTGGATGTTGTCCTGATCCATCACCACCGTTGATAATTGCCATATTCATTTTTCCGACGAGATCCTCATAATAGCCTTCTTCGGGATGTCTAATGACGACTGCATCCAATCCGATTTCTTCAAGGGTGCGAAGTGTGTCGTACAACGTTTCTCCCTTTACTGCACTTGAAGAATTAGCTTCAAAGGGGATCGTTTCAAGACCCAATTTCCGTTCCGCCACCTCAAAACTCATTTTTGTCCGTGTACTTGGTTCAAAGAATAGATTGCTAACCATATATTTTTGAGGTAAAGCGCGGATTCCATATCTTTTTAACATTGCGGCACGATCCAAAATAGCTGAAATTTCGTCGATTGTTAAATCTTTCATTGATAATAGGTTTTTCATTTTGAAAATCCCCTTCCGTTTTGGATAAAAAAATGGCCTTTCCGTTAAATGGAAAGGCCAGTGGGCATGACTGAACAACCGTCATTTAGATTAAATGACTATCAGTCTACTGAACCTTTCCTTGTCTCTCAGTACAATTTTAAAAGGTCTTTCTATTCTGTTTGACTATCAGCTAAACTATCATTTGATCTGCCTGGCAATATCATGTTAAGTAGCACACCGACGATAGCAGCAAGCGCCATTCCCCCGACTTGGAATGTTTCGCTGAAATGGATTGACGCGCCGCCGATTCCGATGACAAGTATGACCGAGGCGATAACGAGATTCCGTTGCTGTCCAAAATCCACTTTGTGATCGACGAGCATCCTCAATCCTGATGAAGCGATGATCCCAAACAGTAGAATCGATATCCCACCGAGCACTGCTGTCGGAATCGTTGCGATAACTGCCATCAGCTTGCCGATGAAAGAGAACAATATCGCGAATACTGCCGCGCCAATAATGACGTAGATGCTATACACGCGAGTGATTGCCATTACTCCGATGTTTTCACCGTAAGTTGTTTTCGGTGGACCTCCAAGGAATCCACTTAGGAGAGTTCCTAACCCGTCTCCAAGTAAGGACCTGTTCAAACCAGGGTCTCTGATAAAGTCTTTATTGACAACACGACCTAATACAAGCTGGTGACCGATATGCTCCGAAATTGTAACGATTGATATTGGAACCATGATTGCAAGCAATGTTGGAGTAACAACAAAGTCATAGTCTATTCCAGGAATTAGGAATTCCGGCATTGCAATCCAATCGGCTTCATGCACTTTTGTGAAGTCCAATATTCCGATTGCCGCAGAGTATATGTAACCGACGACTATTCCGATCAGGACAGGCATGAGGCTGACCACTCCTCTAAAGAACATGAGGCAGATGATCGCTGCTGCCAATGTGACAATCGCTGCCGAGAAATGCAGAAGATTGTATTGCGCTTCGCCATCCACTTGGATTGTACTTGCCATGCTGACTGCCGTCGGTGCCAAAGCTAATCCGATTACCATGATCACCGGTCCGACTACGACTGGTGGTAGGAATTCCATGATCCACCCAGATCCCGTCGTCCAGATCAATAACGATACGAGTGCATACACGAGGGCGACAAACATGCTTCCGATCATCGCGCTTCCAATTCCACCATTTTCTGTAGCCACTATTATCGGCGCAATGAATGCGAAAGATGAACCCAGGTAAGCCGGAACTTTGAACCGTGTGACAAGGACGAAGACGATTGTCGCAAGTCCGCTTGTGAGTAAGGCAATTGCTGGGCTTAAGCCGACTAATTGCGGAACAAGGATTGTTGCTCCAAACATTGCAAACATATGCTGCAAACTAAGGGCGAGCCATTTACCAGCATCTGGTTTATCATGTACATCTAACACTTTGTTGTCACTCATCATTTCTCACCTGTCCCTATTCGGATTTTTCTTTATTTTGCGTGAATCGTTACGCCGTCCGAGCCATCTTCTTCAACGACATTGACGACTACCCGTTCTTCACTTGATGTCGGAATGTTTTTACCGACAAAATCAGGTCGAATTGGTAATTCGCGGTGTCCCCTGTCAACAAGGACTGCAAGCTGAATTGCCGCTGGTCTACCTAAATCGATAACAGCATCCATCGCCGCTCTCACCGTTCTTCCTGTGTAAAGCACATCGTCAACAAGAATCACTTTCTTTTCCGTTACATCGTGTTCAATGTCGACTTGGTGGACAAGTGGTTCATGGTTTCCATGTTTATGTTGAAGATCATCCCTATACAGCGTAATATCCAACTCACCAGTCAAAATCGGTCTTCCTTCAATTTGCTTGATCCTTTCTGCAAGACGTTTTGCAAGGACTGCACCTCTTGTTTTGATGCCGACAAGAATACATTCATCGATTCCTTTATTCTTTTCAATGATCTCGTAGGCGATTCTTGTTACCGCTCGTGATATTGCCTGTTCGTCAAGAATGATTGCTTTTTCCGTCATGAAAATTCCTCCTATAATTTAATCTTCTACTCGAGGTGCACTTTCTATTTTTACGTAAAAAAATACTCCTACCAAGATGGCAGGAGGTATACGTGCAGAAATAAGCGTATTCAAGAACAGCGTGCAGCTGTTCATAAATACTTTCCGTGCAACCTTCCCAGCCTCTCTGGACTGTCTTTAAAGGTATCGCTATTCAATTTCAGTTTTAGTATAGACTTATATATTTACAATGTCAACGTTTTTCGTTTTGCATTTTTTCAATCAGGTTTTTGAAGTCCTCCGGCAAAGGTTGTGTAAACTCCAGATATTCGCCTGTCTTCGGATGTTTGAAGCCGATTGTCCCAGCATGCAAAACCTGTCCATTGAAGTCGATTGTTTTCTTCGGGCCATATTTAGGATCCCCTGCAAGTGGATGTCCAATATACTTCATATGCACACGAATCTGATGGGTTCTTCCTGTTTCCAACCTACATTCGACTAATGTGAAGTCCCCGAAACGTTCTAAAACATTGAAGTGCGTAACGGCATGCTTTCCTTTATCTATAATCGTCATGCTTTGACGGTCCCTCGGATCTCTTCCGATAGGTGCATCAATCGTTCCCTGGTCATGCGGGATATGACCATGCACAAGTGCTGTATATACACGTGTAACGGATTTATCGACAAGTTGGTTTACAAGAGATACATGTGCCTGGTCATTTTTCGCGACCATTAGCAAACCCGAGGTATCCTTATCGATTCGATGGACGATACCGGGACGCATAACACCGTTAATACCCGATAGATCGTTCACTTGGTGCATCAACCCGTTAACAAGTGTTCCGCGACTATGACCCGGCGCTGGATGAACGACCATTCCACGGGGTTTATTGACAACAAGGACATCGCTGTCTTCATAAACAATTTCCAAGTCAAGATCCTCAGCAACAATATCAAGTTCTTCCAACTCAGGCTCGACAACTACGATAATATCTCCTGTTTTCACCTTATAATTGGCTTTCACTTGTTCTTCATTCACTAAAATCGCACCATCTTTAACCCATTGCTGAATCTGTGTCCGTGACCATTCAGGATTGTACGTCGATAATGCTTTATCGATTCGTCCTTTTTCCATATCTTCTGATACTACAATTTCAATCGGTTCCATTATGACACCTTTTTCTTGTTCTTTTTTTCATCTAATATTACGTGAATGATCATTAGTACTACCCCTATTGTCAATGCTGCGTCTGCAACATTAAAAATCGGGAAATCATAATTGACGATTGGGATGATTACGTCGACGAAATCGACAACTTCTTTACGCCATAATCGATCAATGAAGTTACCAAGCGCCCCTCCTAATAAAAACATCAAGCTTGTACTAAGTAAAGGTTGGCCTTTGCTTTCCTTGTGGAAGAAATAGATTATACCTCCCACAACAATTACTGTGACAACGTAAAATAGCCACATTTGCCCTTCAAGCATTCCCCATGCCGCTCCTTTGTTACGGTGCGAGAGGAGTGCAAGGTAAGGGTCCATAATTGGAATTCTTTCACCTAAATTCATATTTTGTACAACAAGCCATTTTGTCAGCTGATCTAACAGTATTAAAATAATTGCTATCCCGTAATAAATGAACATACCCAAAACCCCCGTCCGACAGTTTCCGTTTCATTTTACCATAAAAACACTTATATCATACAAACAAAGAAAAGGCTGATTATAACAACGGCATTCAGCCACTGTTACAAACAGCCTTAACCAAATTGCTTATGAATAGTATTTCTTTACAACATCTGCACAACGGGAACATAGTTCTGGATGTTCCGTATCGTTGCCGACAGTTTCTGAAATCGTCCAGCAGCGATCACATTTTTCACCGTCCGCTTTTTCAACAAGAACTGTTGCAGCATCAAGCTTAAGTGCATCAGTAGACATTTCCCCATCTTTGCCTTCGACAAAGTTAGAAACGATAAAGAATTGTGCGAAATCGATATCCTCCGCCGCAAATACTCCAGTCATTTTTTCCGGCAATGCGACAGTCACTTTTGCCTCAAGGGATTTACCAATTACTTTAGCATTTCGAGCTTCTTCAAGTGCTTTCAATACATCATCACGCACAAGCATCAATTTAGCAAATCGCTCGCGTAACGTAGTAGCCAATTCACCAAGTTCTTCAGCTTGTGGCATGTCTGTCAATTGGACGCTTTCCTCTTCAACATGCTCAAGGAATGCCCACATTTCATCCGTAGTATGAGGGATGATTGGAGTCAAAAGCTTCAATAGTGCAAGCAGGGAATCATACATAACCGTTTGCATCGCACGACGATGTGGATGATCCGCACCTTCGATATAGACAACATCTTTAGCGATATCCAAATAGAATGAGCTTAAGTCGCCTGTACAGAAATTATTTACAGCATGATAAACGCCTGCAAACTCATAGTTTTCATATGACTTCAATACTTCCTTAATTAAATCTTGAAGCTTCACATTGACGTATTGGTCAATCGGACGCATATCTTCAAATGCTACACGATCAGTTGACGGATTAAAGTCGGATACATTTCCGTGTAGGAAACGGAGGGTATTCCGGATTTTACGGTATACCTCTGATACTTGCTTAAAGTTCGAATCGGAAACACGGACATCTGCCGTATAATCTACAGACGATACCCATAGACGAAGAATATCAGCACCTAATTGATTCATCACTTTTGCTGGTACGATTACGTTTCCAAGTGATTTACTCATCTTGCGCCCTTCTCCATCCAAAGTGAAGCCATGGCTTAATAAGCCTTTATATGGAGAGATTCCATTGATCGCAACACTTGTTGTCAATGATGAGTTGAACCAACCACGGTATTGGTCGCTTCCTTCAAGATATAGGTCTGCAGGATAGACAAGATCGTCTCTCTCTACAAGCACACCTTGATGCGTTGAGCCTGAATCGAACCAAACATCCATGATGTCCGTCTCTTTCGTGAAGATGCCGTTCGGGCTGCCTGCGTGTTCAAAACCTTCAGGAAGAAGATCTTTTGCATCACGTTCAAACCAAATGTTTGAACCATGTTCACGGAATAGGCGAGATACATTGGAAATAGTTTCATCTGTAATGATGGCTTCTCCGTTTTCCGCGTAAAATACCGGAATTGGAACACCCCATACACGTTGACGGGAAATACACCAATCTCCACGGTCACGTACCATGTTGTAAAGACGTGTTTCACCCCAAGTTGGAGTGAATTTTGTATTACGGATTGCGTCAAGCAATTCGTTACGGAAAGAATTGATAGATGCAAACCATTGCGCCGTTGCACGGTAAATGACTGGTTTCTTAGAACGCCAATCATGTGGGTAGGAGTGCGTGATGAATGAAAGTTTCAAAAGTGCCCCTACTTCATCCAACTTCTTCGTTACCTCTTTATTTGCATCTTCATAAAACAATCCTTCAAATCCAGGTGCCTCTTCAGTCATGACACCCCGGTCATTGACAGGGGATAATGCATCAATTCCATATTGTTTCGAAACATAGAAGTCATCCTCACCGTGACCAGGTGCAGTATGGACACAGCCTGTTCCTGCCTCAGCTGTTACATGCTCACCAAGCATTACAAGGGAGTCACGATCGTAGAACGGATGTTTAGCAATTACCCGGTCTAAGTCGGCCCCTTTTAATTCGCGTACAACTTCGTATGATTCCCAGCCAATTTCTTTGGCAACTAATTCGACAAGATCTTTTGCCAATAGATATTTATTTCCATCCACTTCTACAATTGCGTAATTGAATTCCGGATGGACTGAAATTCCAAGGTTTGCAGGAATCGTCCAAGGAGTTGTCGTCCAGATAACAATACGGACGTCTTCTTCCACTACACCTAATCCGTCTTTGATCGGGAAAGCGACATAAATGGAAGGTGATTTTTTATCTTGATATTCAATTTCCGCTTCAGCAAGTGCTGATTCACTTGAAGGGGACCAGTAAACTGGCTTCAGGCCTTTGTAGATATAGCCTTTTTTCGCCATTTCGCCGAAAACTTCAATTTGTCGAGATTCAAATTCTGGTTTCAATGTGATATATGGGTTATCCCAGTTACCACGCACACCGATCCGTTTGAATTGTGAACGTTGGTTGTCAATTTGACTATAGGCATATTCTTCACACATTCTGCGGAATTCTGCAACAGAGTGCTCTTTACGGTTTACACCTTTGTTCACAAGTGCTTGCTCAATTGGAAGACCGTGAGTGTCCCAGCCTGGTACGTATGGAGCATGGAAGCCTGTCATTGATTTATGGCGAACAATCATGTCTTTTAGTACTTTGTTTAGGGCGTGACCCATATGAAGGTCACCGTTTGCGTATGGTGGCCCGTCGTGAAGTACGAAGAAGGGACGGTCTTTAGTCCGTTCTTGGACTTTTTGATAGATGTCCATTTCTTCCCACTTTTCCTGCATTTGCGGTTCTTTATTTGGCAAGTTGCCGCGCATTGGAAATTCCGTTTTCGGCATTAGCAATGTGTCTTTGTAATCCATTTAACTTCCTCCTTTAAAAGATATAACCTTGAAATGTTGATTTCAGCTATAGGCGGACGCTTTCCGCGGGCACGGCTTCAGCCGATCGAACCACGCAGAGTTCGATTTGCCGTATTTCTGCGGTTTTTGCAGAAATTAAGGCAGCGGCTAACTTCATCCTGTTCGCAACGCTCCGCTTTTGCTCACAAACACCGTTCTTCGTGACGGTGTTCGCTGGAGTCGCCGCCTTCCGCTCCAATCAACGGAAAATCTAAAATAACAATAAATGTTCTTAAGTGGTGAAGAATATAAAAAACCCCGCCCCTAAAAAAGGGACGAGGTTTTGTTCTCGCGTTACCACCCTAGTTGCAATATGAACTCATATTGCCGCTCAGAACACCATAACGGGGTGCATCCGGGATTGGTTTTGGTCAATCCGGCTCTAAAGTGATTTTCGTTTCCGTTCATCGACCAGGCTTCCACCATCCCCGGCTCGCTATACGTGTATACGGAAAGTACTCTCTCTGTCAACGCCTATTCCTGCTTATATGGTAATTATTATATGCGTGTTGGAAATAGTTTGTCAAGCATCCTTGTTATTCAACATCAGAGGCAGCTTCAAGTTCTTCTGCATCTGGTCGATATTCCATAAGTCTTTCCCAATCATCCGTTTTAATCATGTCGAGTTGAGCCTCGATTAACATACGGAATCGATTTCGGAATACTTTTGACTGTTTTTTCAAATCTTCAATTTCCATAGCAATCTTCCTAGCACGGGATAGTGCTTCGTTAACAATACGGTCTGCATTCTTTTCCGCTTCTTTAACGATAAGCTTGGATTCTTGAAGTGAATTCCTTCGCACATCCTCTGCCGCTTCTTGGGCAATTAAAATGGATTTTTGCAATGTCTCTTCTATGGAATTAAAGTGGGAAATCTTTTCCTTCGTTTCCTTAAGACTATTTTTTAATGTCTTGTTCTCCTCAAGAACATTTTCGTAGTCCTTCATGATTTGTTCAAGGAATTCATTGACCTCATCTTCATCATACCCGCGGAAGCCACGGCTGAATTCCTTATTATGTATATCAAGCGGTGATAATGCCATCTGCTGTTTCCTCCTCTTCAAATCTTCTTATTCTTATTATACATGTACACAAAAGATAAAACAGCAGTTTTTATACAGATGTCTGAAAAATCATTCTAACTTCCCTATCAACAATCTAATTTTATCTTTTCGTGTTCTGCCTTCAATCGACATAATTTTAAAACGCCCAAAACCTCTAATCGAAAGGATATCTGATTCATTCACTTCAAACGCTTGCTGATTACGAATAACGTGATTCACTTTCACTTTATCATTCTGAACAAGTGCGACCGCTTTTTGACGCGGATAATTCACTAACGAAGCGACAATTGAGTCGAGACGTAAAGAGCTGATTGTATGAAGCTCCTCTTTCCATGATTCTGCCATCACGATTAGGTCGTCCGCGGAAGTGACTTCTTCAACACGTACTTTGGATTTACCGATTGAAGTTAAGTTAGCGATAAGATAATCTTTCATCTCTTCTGCTGCGGTGAATTGAGCGACACCTTCCTTAAGGCGTATATCTCCAAATTTCGAACGGTCGATACCGAGTGCCATAAGTGATCCTAAAATGTCACGATGTTCAACCGACATGAATTTTGCAGGATACCTAACTGAAAAAACAATTACTTGAAAATCTTCATCTTCGGGTTCGTAATAATCCGGATAGATTAAAGCGCGTTGACGTTCCGGTTCAAGGAAGGCACCGTTTACCGCAAATTGCAAACCAGAGCCTCCTACGATGGAACTTAAAATGAAAATCTGTCTCGGATCAAGAAAACCAGTTAACTTCGGAGAATACGTATCCTCAACTTCCCGCGTCCACCCGACTACAGTTTCTATGAATGGCTGCTCGTCTTTTCTAAAATGTTGTAAGATGGATTCCATTGTTTACGACTCCTTACGATGATTGAGAGAATGCCCTTTATAGAAAAAACCTCACATGAGTGAGGCTCTGATTAACCTATATACTTCAAATACGCCTCTTGTAATTAAATAATTCAAGACAAAAATAGCAACGATCGGCGAAATATCAATCATTCCAAGTGGTGGAATGAATCTGCGGAAAAAGGCCAAATAAGGCTCAGTTATCCGGCTTAAGAGTATACCAAATTTAGTTTCCCTCGATGCTGGTACCCACGACATTAAAATATATATAATGAGGAGTATCATGTAAAGTTGTATTCCCTTAAATATTAGACCAAATATCAAATCAACAGCTTGTATCATATCAGTTTCTACACCTCATCCAGTTCTATCTTTCAAAAAAATCCGAAATGGAACCTGCCACTTCGACGTTCTCAGGCACGCATAAAAAAATATCAGTTCCGATACGTTGAATATCTCCCCCAAGCGCATAAACTGTCCCACTTAGGAAATCTACAATACGGATACCTTGATCTCTTTCAATTCTTTGTAAATTTACAACTACTGCCCTTTTATTCTTCAAGTGTTCGGAAATATCCTGTGCTTCTGCATAAACCCTTGGTTCAAACAGGACAACTTTTGAAGACTTCTGAAGGCTTTGCAAGCTTACGACCGTGCCTGGTTGCTGTGTTTCCGCCACTTGCTGTTTTCGTGATGCCACTTTCCTTGGCTGTTGTTCCTGAGTAGGCGGCTGTTGTCGAACAGGCTGCTCTTGTTGGATTTCCTCTTCATCTTCAAGATAAAACCATTTTTCAAACTTTCTTTTTATACTCATCCGTCTCCCTCGCTTTCCAATCCGACTAAAGCGGTACCGATTCTAATATGGGTTGCACCTTCTTCTATTGCTATTGTGTAATCATTTGACATTCCCATAGATAATTCTGTGCAAGGTGCATTTATTAAGTTAAGAGCAGCTATCTGGTCACGAAGGACACGTAACGACCGGAATACCGAACGGATTAAATCCTCATCCTCTGTAAATGGTGCCATTGTCATTAATCCGATGACACGTATTTTATCAAATTCCGATAATTCACGAAGAAACCCTTTTAGTTCTTCCGGTTGAATTCCTGATTTGGATTCTTCTCCTGAAACATTCACTTGTAAAAAGCAATCAATAGTAGATGCTGCCCTTTTTTGAATCTCTTTTGCAATAGTTATCCGATCAAGGGAATGAAGAAAATCTACTTTATCAATGATGTCCTTAACTTTCCTACTTTGGACGTTCCCGATGAAATGCCAGTTGATAGTATCCAAGGTAATCTCTTCCTGTTTTCCTAAAAGTCCCTCAGGCCGATTTTCTCCAAGGTTGTCTATACCGGCTTTAATAACTTCCTGCGTTCTTTCGACTGAAACTTGCTTTGTTACGGCAATAACAGTTATATCGTTTCTTTTACGTCCTGAACGTGTGCAGGCAGCTTGAATCTCTTCTTCTATAACTTTCATTCGTTGTTGAAGTGTTTCCAATGCAATCACTACTTTTCGGGTTACTTTGCTTTATTGTATCAAGTGAATGCTCACATATCAATGATAAGTCATCATGTATCGGTCTTTTTACCGACTAACACAATATCTTTTCCTATTGTTAACACATCGTCATATTTAACTTGCTTCAAATCTTTAATTTTTGAATCTAAAAAAAGCGACCTTTCTGCCCCTCCAACTTGTAAAACTGCAATCTTCCCGTTTTTCATATCAATTGTTGCATCTTGAACAAATCCCAAGAACGATCCTTTTTTCACTTCAATTACTTCTTTTTTTTGCAAATCGGAAAATCTCATCTACATTCCTCCTTTTTACAGGATATGCGTAATGCGGCAAGAAAAAAACGCAATGCATTTGCATTGCGTTACCGTCATCATTTATTTTCCATACCTTCACGAATAATTTGAATGGCGTTTTTCTCTAACCTTGAAATCTGTGCTTGGGAGATACCTAATTCTTTAGCTATTTCGGTCTGAGTCTGCCCTAAATAAAATCGTTTAGAAAGGATCAATTGCTGTCTTTCCGTCATTCCTGAAACAGTTTCCTTTACTGATACATAAGTGAGCCAACGCTCTTCTGATACTTTTTTATCTTGTAACTGGTCCATAATATAGACTGGATCTCCACCATCCCCATTCATTGGTTCATGTAGGGACATTGGATCTTGGATTGCATCCAAAGCAAACAATATATCATCTTCAGGAATACCTGTAATTTCGGCCAAATCGGAGATTCTTGGTTCTTTTTGATGATCATTGACAAATTGTTCCTTCGCCCGAATTGCTTTATAAGCAATATCTCTGAGAGATCTGGATACCCTAATAGCATGGTGATCCCTTAAATGCCTTTTAATTTCACCAATAATCATTGGTACGGCATACGTTGAAAATCGGACATTATGTTTCAAATCGAAATTGTCAATTGACTTCAATAAACCGATACAACCTACCTGAAAAAGATCGTCTGCTTGTTCACCCCTATATGCAAATCTTTGGACAAGGCTTAGCACCAATCGCAAGTTCCCAACTACAAGTTCTTCCCTTGCAGATTCGTCACCATTTTGAAGCCGGATAAACGTTTCTTTCATCACTTCATTCGTCAGTAATGGCAAATTGGACGTATCGATTCCGCATATTTCCACTCTTGTACGCATCATTCGCTTTTCCTCCGCATTCTGTAGATGACTGTACGAAATAGTTTGTCCTCAGTCTTGCAGAATATGCGAAATTCGATTCTCCAATTTCAACCATTAGGCAATCGGATGGTTCAATCTATCCCTTAATTCAGAGATGATTTTCTTTTCAAGACGTGATATATAAGATTGCGAAATACCGAGTAATTCAGCTACTTCCTTCTGTGTCATTTCCAAATGTCCGGTTAAGCCAAATCTACATTCCATAATATATCGTTCTCTTTCATCCAACGTACTAATTGCCTCAATCATATGTTGTCTCTCTAATTTTTTTTCAACATCATCAATAATAATATGCTCGTCTGTGCCCAATATATCCGAAAGCAATAATTCATTGCCATCCGCGTCCGAGTTCAAAGGTTCATCAAATGAAATTTCCGATCTTGTCCGGTTTGTTTTACGTAAGTGCATCAAAATTTCATTCTCAATACAACGTGAAGCGTATGTCGCTAATTTAATATTGCGATCGCTTTTAAATGTTTCGATCGCTTTTATAAGTCCAATAGTGCCTATACTTATTAAATCTTCAATATGTGTATTCGTATTATCAAATCTTCTTGCAATATAAACGACAAGTCTTAAATTCTTTTCGATAAGAGTGTCTCTTGCATCCATGTCACCTTCCATAAATGCTCGAATTGTTTGAGCCTCTTCTTCTCTTGTTAACGGTTTTGGTAGTGATTCGTGGCCCCCAATGTAATATGTGCCACTTTTTCTTTTTGAAAAGAAACTTTTAATAATTGATAACCAATTTTTCATTTTATGCCACATGTTCTGTTCCCCTTTCTTCCGTTATTGATTCCAATGCAGAGGCATGCAGAATGGCGGCTGCGCCTTCGGGATAACGATTATCTTCCTTTGTAAGGACAATATAGCCTGTTGGCAACTCACTTCCTTCCCCGATGACCCAATGGTCGAATTTAAAACCAACTGCCCAAGAGGCACCCTGCACTGTTTGAAGGCGGATAAGACGTGCATTTTTTTGATACTGTTTGGGAATCTTCGAAAGTTGATGCATGTCTTTGGTATTCCATGTATGCAAAGGCTTTACAAGCTCCTTGGGTATAATGGACTCAACAGCTTTGAAAGATACGAAGTGAACCGCTTCGCCTGTAAGAGGTTCAATACACCGATTTCCGGTATCGATGAACACTTGAATCGTAGTTGTTCCTTCCCAAATTGATAGCACCGAAGTGTATGAAAAAGTTGACATCTGACGGGCCATTCTTACATCCAACCATTTTGTTTTTAATAAGTACAATGAAATATAAGCTAAAAGTGCACAAACAAAGACGGTCACTCTGGCATCAGAAAACATGAATCTGTCAGTGAATACGGTTAGTACTCCTCCGGCGAAAAGTGCGCCTATAAGTACAATGAGTGAGGGACCTTTCCAAGCAGTGAAAGATACCCCAAAGGCACAAACAACCATTCCTAAAAAAGCGATTACAATTGCGAAAGCAGAGTTAGGGAAGAGTGTGACTGGAAAGGCGCCAATGAATGATGCAAGTAGGAGGCGTTTCCAGGTTGTCTGTGACTTGGCCATTCGGCTGGCGAATGAAAGAATTGCATAGTTGAATACCATGTTAATACCAATAATGATTTCCCCATACATCAGCCCACCCTCCTTGAAAGTAAGGATAACACTCAAATTCTGCAATGTTTGTCGGAATGAGGATGAATTTTGAGTAAAAATACGACAAAATCTGAAGTCCAAATGAAGTATGTTGTGTTACGAAGAGTTTATGTTGTGATACAAGGGAGTTACTTTTAAGTTGTGATACGGTGGTTACATTGTGATACGAACGAGTTACGTTGTGATACGAAGCTTTTACATTGTGATACGACCAAGTTCCATTGTGATACAAATCCCTTAAATGAACATCAAAAAAATCCCCGGCTTGTCCATTTGGACTCCGGGGATTTTCTATTCAAAAGATTATCTTCTTTGACGATTACGCAGGAAAGTTGGAATATCCAATGCATCATCCTGCTGATTGCTTTGCTGTTGTCTTCCCATCTCAGGTTGATGGTATTGTTGTTGTGGCTCTTCCCTACGTGTATGCATTGTTGTTACTGGTTGCTGTTCACGTTGACGAGTTGCGCCGAAGCCTGGGTTTCTTGTAGCCTTCGAAGGGCTTAACTGTTCTTCATTGAAACCTGTAGCAATAACGGTAACAACAATTTCATCTTTCAAATTATCATTGATGACGGAACCGAAAATCATATTTACATCTTCGTCTGAAGCAGATGCCACTATATCAGCAGCCTCTTGAACCTCAAACAAGCTTAAATTGGAACCGCCTGTAATATTCATCAAGACACCTTTAGCGCCATCAATAGAAGTTTCTAAAAGTGGACTTGAAATCGCTTTTTTCGCAGCTTCTGCAGCACGGTTTTCACCAGTGGACATACCGATACCCATAAGTGCAGAACCTTTATTTGACATGATTGTTTTCACATCGGCGAAATCCAAGTTAATAAGCCCTGGCACTGCAATTAGATCTGAAATACCTTGTACACCTTGTCGAAGGACATTGTCAGCTTCACGGAAAGCTTCCAACATTGGTGTATTCTTATCGACAATTTCCAATAACTTATCATTTGGAATGACAATTAGCGTATCGACCGATTCTTTCATTGCAGTAATTCCACCGATTGCTTGTGTTTGGCGTTTTCGACCTTCAAACGTGAATGGACGCGTAACAACACCAACTGTTAATGCGCCAAGATCCTTAGCCACTTGGGCGATAACAGGAGCTGCACCAGTTCCAGTTCCGCCTCCCATTCCGGCTGTTACAAAGACCATATCTGCACCACGAAGTGCTTCTTCAATCTGTTCACGGCTTTCTTCTGCTGCCTTCTTACCTACTTCAGGATTTGCCCCGGCACCAAGTCCGCGTGTCAGTTTTCCACCGATTTGCAATTTCACTTCAGCTGCAGATAGGTTAAGTGCTTGTGCATCCGTATTCACCGCGATGAATTCTACGCCTTGTACTCCATGTTCGATCATGCGATTAACCGCATTGTTTCCTCCACCACCGACTCCAATCACCTTTATGACTGCGAGTGCATCGATATTTGTATCAAAATCCAGCATTGTCTCTCCTCCTAATCCCAATCAGACCGTTTTTTTTGGTCATTCAAAAAATCCATCGAAAAATTTCTTAGTCTTGCTCATGAAGCTTGATTTTTTCTCTTTATTCTGTACCGTAGCCTTCTTTTTCGGTGTTGAAGGGTAATCCATATCACTATGAGCTGCTGCAGATTGAGATTCTGCTGAAATACCAAAATAGGAATCTTCCATATTAGCATAACGGATAAGACCCACAGCCGTCGAATACATTGGTTCGCGAACACCGATATACTCAGGTGTATGGATACGAACCCTTGTCTTCAAGACATGTCTTGCAAGCTGCAGGATGCCCTCTAACTTGGTAGTCCCACCAGTCAATACGACTCCGCCAGGCAAATCTCGAATCCCCATTCGGTAAAATTCTTCTAGCACCAAGTCGAATAATTCTTCCAATCGGACACCAATGATTTCCGATATGTATCGTTGACTATATTGATCTTTTGAATCGGCACCAATGACAGGAACTTCAAAAAGCTCATCATCAGATGCATCATCATAAAAGGCATGTCCAAATTGATGTTTGATCTTCCTGGCTTGTTCAGTAGGAGTTTTTAAAATAATGGACAAGTCCTTTGTTATATGGTCTCCTCCGACTGGAATGACTGTGGTAGACATGAAACGGTTATCCTCGAAAACGGTGATAGTTGTCGAACCTCCACCAATGTCGATGAAAGCCGTGCCGTGATTCATCTCATCTTCCGTTAAAGCAAATGTACCTGCTGCCAAAGGTTGAAGATAGATTTCACGTATTACCAGCCCAGCCCTTTCAACGCATCGTAAAATATTATGCACCAATGTTTTGGAAGTAGTGATAAGTGTACCGTCCAGCTCGAGACGAACGCCTATCATCCCGCGTGGGTCTTTAATTTCATCATAATCGTCGACAATAAATTGTTTTGGGATGATATTAACTATTTCCCGATCAGGAGGAACCGACATGACCTGAGCAGATTTCATAACACGACTCAAATCATCATCCGTTATCTCCCTATTCTCCGAATTAACAGCGACAACACCTTTAACGTCCTGTAAATGAACGCCATTAGCGGGGACACCCAATATAACTTCCCGAATTTGCATGCCCGTCATCCGCTCCGCCTGTTCCACCGCTTTTCGGATTGACTGGACGGTCGCATCTATGTCGATTATCGTCCCTTTTCGAATTCCGGCCGATTGGACGTTGCCAACTCCAATCACATGGAGGGAGCCGCTATCCACTTCGCCAATCAGCACTTTGACTGACGAAGATCCTATATCAAGTGATACATATGTTGTAGATTGATTCAATTCCCGGCACCTCCTATTGCTGTCCTTACCTTACATTCTATTGTATTAGAGTCATATTGTCTAAATATTTTCGCCATCTTTCCCTCAAATCCTTTCATTCCTGAAATTTCTTTTCAGAAACCTTTCCTCGTTCCGACCATTTCGTTAGCAAAATCCTTCTTATAACTGCGATATTTTGGAAAAGTCTTACCCCAAATGCGAATACCGCTGCCAAATATAGATCTACTCCCAGATGTACACCGAGGAATGCCAAACCGGCAGCAAGGGCGATATTAAAGAAGAAGCCCGAAATAAAAACCTTATCATCATAAATTTGTTGAAGGTGCGCCCGTATCCCACCGAATAATGTATCCAGTGCAGCTAATACGGCGATTGATAAATAGTTGCTATAAAGTTGTGGAATTTGAATATCTGATAACAGACCAAGCGAAACTCCAAGTATTAAGCCAAGCAACGGCAACCACATTGTCATTCCCCTTTCGGCAGCTCCTGCAAATACAGATTTTCAAATTTCTCAGGCCATCCACGAATGCTTACATCATTCACTGGCTGATTAATATCTAACACTAAATTATCAAGATAAAAATCATCATGAATGGATGAGGCCAATAAATAATTATAAAGCTTTTCACTGTCGGACATTGTAGGTGAAATAATCTTAATCTTAAAAGGTGGTGTCGAAACATTGAGTCCGTTTACTGATGTATAACCATTTATGACCCTTATCGAGCTCATCACTGTATACCGCTTACCGTCAATCTCCATGGTGATCCCTTTAAACCGATTCACCTCGTTGACAAAACGTGTCAATAAATCTGATGAAATACTCGTGATTGGTATTCCATACGCTACACTTTCAGGTGATGGATTGATTTCAATAGTAATACCGGGTCCGGTTATATCCGTTGTCCCCGCTTTGCGGTTTAGTTTATCCACCGTATCATTCAAGGCTTGTCCAGCACTGGACTCGCTCAGCGACTTATAAGTCGATATTGTTTTGTCCAAATCCCTGATTTCTGATAGTAGCTCCGAATGAAGTTTCTTTTCCTCTGCCAACTCTTGTCGAATTGCCCATATATCCCTCGTATCACGTATCTTAGGATTTTTCACTGAATTATACTGAATGGCAATCATGAAGCCGATTAACAGAAGGACCATAGTGAATTTCCAATTGATTGCCTTATTCATGGATCCCCCTCCCTTTACTACAGCAGTTTACGATTCATCCCTCAATGCAGGTAATTTCAGCACTTTCAATTGTTCAAGGGTTACCTCAATATTGTCGTGGACAAGGCCATCAATAACCCCTCCGCCAAGACTTAGTGATGAAGATAATATATTCGCGTCTCCAATTGCTTCAACTACGAAAGGTGCAGGTAAAGTGCGGCCGTCAATCTGAATAACGGGTCCTGTGCATTTTATATATGAATTTGAAGATATCCTTTGGCCATTGATGGCGATACCTTGTGCACCGGATATTTTCAATTCGTTTACAACTCGTAGCACATGACTTTCATGCACAATATAGTCGTTCGGATTTTGTTCGATTGGATCATAATCCCCATCTTTCAATGTAACGCGGACTCCGGGTCCAACTGCCGGAATAACCCCTAAAAGTAAACGTAGATCTTTAGCTTCTTCAACAAGTACTGCATGATTCTCTTCGTTTTCAGAGAAAGATTGTTCAAATTCACGGATTGCTGCTTGTTTTGACCGCATCTCGTCTGTTAGTTCCTTATTTCTTTCCTTTTGAACAATTAAATCCGCACGATATTGCTCTTCCTCTTGAAAAGTGGGTGATGGGGAAGTTTCTCCACTGTCCTTACCTAAAGTACGATAAGAAAATGCGAAGATAAATCCAAGGACCAAAAAGACAAGGGAGTACAAAATATATCTGCCTTTCTTTTTATTTTCCTCACTCATTTTCTTCGCCATCTACATCACCTTCTCCTTCTCCATTCCCCTCCATTTCTAGTTCCTTCTCAATTCCGTAAACTTTGTTAAATGGGGAAAAATATGTACCGACTTCCATATCGATTATACCTTTTTCCATGCCCTCTAATTGAGATGTAATTTCTGGATAGTAATCCATTTTCTCCGCGAAAGTCGGAATAATAGCATGGACTTCATATCCATCATCCATATAGGCCGTTATTGTATCGGGATATTCCTCAGTTCCTGTATATATAATTTCAGAAATTAAGTGCAGGACATCCTTGTCCATCTTCATAAGTTGATGAGTCAGCTTTTTCCTTATGTCGGGCTTGTCCAAATGATTCAATATCGGGACATTTGGATAATTGTTGTCACTTGAAATAAGTTCACCATTCTCCAACAATAAATCAAATTTTCCGCTGTTCTCCATATAGGCAACCATTTTCCACTCAGTTATGGAAATTTCAATATCCCTAAAAAGTTTTCTTGATACGGATACTTTACTGACGCCTTCGATTTTCAAAAGTTCTTTCTCAATTTCTTTTGTGTCGAACCCCCAATATGGACTACCTAAAGGGACACCACTCTTTTCGAAGTAAAACTGATCATCATACAGTTCCGCGCCATGGATTTCAATCGCCCCCACTTTACTAAGCGGTGATTGGAAATATAGTAGCACAAGGAGGGCTATGCAGAATACGGCAATGATGAAAATGAATTTTTTATTCGTTTTCCTTCGCCGTTTTTCCCGCATGGACGGTATTCTTTCTTCGATGTCAATCACTTTATCCATGTGTTAGCCCCCCCCTTTTTAGGTTTTTTTATAAAAGGCAAAGTGTAAAATAGTTCCTACGGCCATCCATGTCGTTAGCAAGGAAGAGCCACCATAACTAATGAACGGTAAAGTTACCCCGGTTACAGGTAGTAATCCAGAAACGACACCAACGTTAAGGAATGTTTGAAAAATGATCATGGAAGCCATTCCCGCTGTTATTAAAAACGCTTTGTAATCATGCGTTCGGATTGCGATACCAAAGGCTGATAAAAGCAGTACTGCAAATAATAACAATATGAATGTAGCTCCTATAAAACCGGTCTCCTCAGCAATTATTGAAAAGATGAAATCATTTTGCGGTTCCGGCAGGTAAAGGTATTTTTGCCGACTATTGCCATATCCATGACCAAATAATCCACCTGGGGCAATTGCAAACAGTGACTGGATTCCTTGAAACCCTTTTCCAAGGGGGTCATTCCATGGGTCTATATATGATTTAATACGGTCAATCCTGTATGGGGCCGAAATTATCAATACCACAAAGGCACCGATTCCAGTCATACCAAGAATTGCGAAAAAGGATAATGGATAGCCTGCAAGGAATAGAATTACGAACGCTGCAACAATCATTATCACAGTTGATCCAAGATCCGGTTGCAACATGATTAAACCTGCTGGAAGTAAAATTAATACAAAATGACTCAACCTAAATGGACTTTTCCCAGAAGAGTTTTTAACACTGGAAGCAAGTTTTCCGATAAGGGCAACTTTGACAAACTCTGCGGGTTGGATGCTGAATGGGCCGAGGGCTATCCAACTTTGAGAGCCGTTCCTCACCGCTCCAATTCCAGGAATCATGACAGCGACTAATAAGATAATTGTTATGTAATAAAAGGCAGTCCAAAATGATTCATTGGATGTCCATTTCCCTTTCATCAACATTAGTGCGACAAAGATTGATATTACCATGTATATACCCTGTTTTACTATGAATGGGGATGAATCCGCGTAGTGGATTTGTCCCCAATATGAACCAGCAGAATGGACAAAAATCAAGCCAATTAGTGATAGTGATACTGCCGAAATGATGAAGGCAGCTTTCAATTTCTGATCCAGTGAACGCATCCTTCCGTGTTAGTGTTAAATCGGTTAAGAAGCTATTTTACAGCTTATCGATAGCGTCGATAAAGGCATCGCCGCGTTTTTCGAAGTTTGGATACTGGTCCCAGCTTGCACAGGCTGGCGAAAGTACTATTTGATCGCCTTCCAAGGAAATTTGAAAAGCTCCATTGACTGCATCATCCATCGTTTCCACTTTTTCAGCGTAAGGAACACCACATGATTTTGCGAATTCGATTAATCGATCGCCGGTTTCACCCAATGCAAAAAGTGCCTTTACCCTTCCCATATAAGGTCGAAGCTCTTCGAAAGAATGTCCTCTGTCCAATCCACCCGCTAACAGGATTACAGGAGCTTGGAAAGATGATAGGGCACTTTTCGTCGCCAATGTATTAGTGGCTTTTGAGTCATTATAAAATGCTCGCCCCTTCAGTTCTTTCACAAATTGCATACGATGCCGTACACCTGTGAATGAACTTAAAACATTCTCGATCGTTTCTTTATCACAATCCATTAAGATTGCAGAAGCCGTTGCAGCTAAAATGTTTTCCAAATTATGCTGACCTAAAAGCTTTATGATTGAACGCTCTAAAAAAGGTTCTCCTAGCCAATAAATCATCTCTTCATCGGCAGAAATACCTTCGACCGCCCTTCCTTTCAAAGTAAAAGGAATCTTTGTTGCTGCAGATCTCTCTACATACGGGAGTAATTCCGGTTGGTCAGCATTGTATATGAAGAAATCATCTTTTGTCTGGTTTCTTGTAACTTTCGCTTTTGCCATAGCGTATTCTTCGGTAGTTCCATGATAATCGATATGGGCTTCGTATAAATTTGTCCAAACGGATATTCTCGGACGAAACTTCTCCGTACCCGCCAATTGGAACGAAGAAACTTCCATGGCGATAACTTCTTCTTCAGTTGCCTCTTCCGCTACTGTACATGCAACAGTCCCGATATTTCCCGCAATAAGTGGTTTTTTACCACCAATATTCAAAATATGATAGAGAAGGGTTGTAGTTGTAGTCTTACCATTGGAACCTGTAATTGCTATGATAGGAGCCTTACTTATTAGGTACGCTAACTCAATCTCAGTCCAAATCGGAATCTCTTTTTTTAGGGCTTGCTGAAGAACTTGGTTCTTATAAGGAATCCCTGGGTTTTTCACTATGAAGTCAAAGCCTCCATCCAAGATTCCCTTGGGATGGCCACCGCAAATTACATTAATACCTTTTGACTGTAGAGCAAGGGCTTCATTATTTCCTTCCTCAGGTGAAGAATCATTGACAAGTACTTCTGCTCCAAGGGAATGCAGCAAATCAGCCGCAGCATAACCACTTTTAGCAAGACCAAGCACCAGTACTTTCTTTCCTTTAAACTGAATTCGATTTTCCACTTACATCACCTCCCACAATATGGGCAGTATTGAAGCCAAGAAGGCAATTCCCCAAAACACAATTACAATCTTCCACTCAGACCAACCCGAAAGCTCGAAGTGATGGTGGATCGGACTCATTTTAAATACCCGTTTTCCCGTCAGCTTAAAGCTTGTTACTTGAATCATTACTGATAATGTTTCAATCACATATACGATTCCAATAACAAGTAACAGAAGCTCCTGCTTTACAAGAATTGAAAGCATTGCAAGAACTCCGCCCAATGCCAAGGAACCAGTATCGCCCATAAACACTTTCGCTGGCTTCATATTGAACAATAAAAACCCTAACATTGCACCAGCAACAACGAATGCGAACATCGCGATGTCATGCTGCTCATAGATGAGGCCATACACACCAAATGCAGCAAATGCCACAGTTGATGTACCTGCAACAAGTCCATCAAGTCCATCCGATAAATTGACTGCGTTTGAAAACCCTACAAGCCAAAATATTAGGAAAGCCACGTAGATTATACCTAAGTCTATGGTGATATTCGTAAATGGAATGAGTACTGTTGTTTCAAAAGGTCCCATTCTTAATAGGAAGTAGGCAAGAACAGCAATTACAATCTGTCCGATTAACTTTTGTATGGATGTTAAGCCCAAGTTCCGTTTCATGACGACAATGATAAAATCGTCTAGGAATCCGATAACACCGAATCCAGCAAGCACAATCATCAGTACAATTGTCTGTGTTGTTAGTACTTCTTCATATATGTATGAAAGGACGAGCATCGTAATGATGATAGAACTCAGGAAAATAAGGCCGCCCATAGTGGGCGTGCCTGCTTTTTTCTTATGGGCTGCTGGACCTTCTTCCCTGATGCTCTGCCCAAACTTTAATCTTCTAAGCAACGGTATGATGGCGGTCCCGATAAGTGCTGTTAGTATAAATGAAACGGTGATTACCGTAATTGTAGTGACAAGTGTCATAATATTTCTCCTTAACTGTTATGAAACTGTATTAGTGTTGTCTAGCTACAGGCGCCAGGTGCTCGGGTCATAAGTCAAAGCTGCTTTGTGGCAAAGAACGCCACGACGCATCTTCGCCTTATGCCTGTCGCACCTAAGCGGGCGCCTTCCGCTTTTCTATTCTTCCTCAGTATATACGTGGATGATATCGTCCACCATTATTAAGGAATCAGGTGCCGGCATTTGATATTTTATCACTTCTCCATCACCATGCCATTGTATACGATATGTGTGAAGTTGGCGCCCAACCATTCCTTTTGTCATCCCTGTCAAATCAGGTGCACGATGTGTTAAAGGATCACCCCAGCGATATTCCTTTTCAATCTGCCCTTCCCTTTTTTCAATCCCTGCAAGAGGTGCAATTTCCTCAATGATCCGTCCTACGATTGGTGCAGCAATGACACCACCGAACTGGATTGAGTTTTTAGGACTATCAACAGCGATATAGACAAGTAGTTCAGGGTCGTCAGCCGGTGTAAATCCAATGAAAGATACAATATAGTCCCCATCGCTATACGTACCATTCACGACCTTTTGTGCCGTACCCGTTTTTCCGCCTACTCGTAGACCATCATTGAATGCATTCCGACCTGAACCATTTGCGACAACCGATTCAAGAGCTTCTCGAACTTTAGCTGATGTTTCTTCGCTAATGACACGGCGTTTCATCTCTGGTTCAAAAGACTGTATTGTCTCACCCTTATCATTCTTAATTTCCTTAATAATATACGGCTTATACAAATAGCCTCCGTTAATAGCTGCTGCTACCGCCTGAACTTGTTGAATTGGCGTGACAGATATACCTTGACCGAACGCGGTCGTAGCCTGTTCAACTGGACCGAATGCCTTTTGCGAGAATAATATTCCCTTTGCCTCTCCCGCAATGCCGGAGCCAGTCGATTCACCAAAACCGAAATCCCTAATGTATTTATCTAACTTTTCGCCGCCTAAGCGCCTGCCAATTTCGATGAATCCTGGGTTACAGGAATTTTCTACAACTTCGAGGAAGGTTTGATGACCATGGCCTTCCCTTTTCCAACATCTTAACCTTGCGTTCGCGACCATTGTATATCCCGGGTCATTAAAGTGTTGATTATGCAAATCGATGACACCTTCCTCGAGTCCTGCAGCAAGTGTCACGATCTTGAATGTTGATCCCGGCTCGAATGTCATCCAAACCGGCAAGTTGCGATTGTAAATCGAAGGGTCAGCATTTTGATAATTGGCCGGGTCAAATGAAGGCACGGAGGCAAGGACAAGAATTTCTCCCGTCTTTGGATTCATGACAATCGCTAACGCCGATGCAGCATCAAATTTTTCCAAAGCCTGTTGCAACTCCCGCTCAACTGCTTTTTGCATTTCAAGGTCGATTGTCAATTCAACACTCGCCCCATTTTTGCCAGTTTCGAAACTGTCATCTACATGAGGCAATGGGATTGTCCTTGCATCCGTATATAGACGTATTTTATCGCCTGTACCTTTTAAGATTTCATCATATGCATATTCAATTCCAGCAAGGCCATCTCCATCATAACCAGTGAATCCAATGAGCCTTGATAATAATTCTCCATTTGGGTAATTCCTAACAAAATCTACCCCAGTATACAAACCATCAATTTGCAACTTCGCAATTTCATCAGCTTGATCTTGGGTTATGTTCTTACCCTCAGGAGCCAATTTGACCATATACGCTTTTTTTGTCATCTTCTCAAGCAGTTTATCTTTATCCATACCGATGACGCTTGCTATTGCTGCTGCAGCCTTTTCAGGTTCTTTGTTCTGGGATGGCATGTAATAAAGCGTTGGAGCAAGTCGGTTACCAACTATCAATTGACCATTACGATCATTGATTTCTCCCCTTAATGCTCCAAAAGGGATTTCCCTATCCCAGTTCTCTTCCGCACGCGCCTTTAACCATTCATGTTTAATGATTTGAACGTGGAAGAGCTTTCCTACGACCATGAAGATTGCAATAACGAAAATAATATAGACAGCCCGCAATCTTTTCTTGGATTGCAGATCAGCATATTTTTTACGCAGCGCCCCACACCTTTCGTTTTTCTACTAACCTATGAATAGATGTGGACTGCTATACATCATCCTCCAATTATCTCCTCTTCTTTTTCCTCATCCTGCGGGGCAGGAGTATGAAGATCGGCCGGCGTCAACAGTTGAAGGACAACGGGATCGTCCTTACTAATAACGGCTCCTTCGGATAAGCTTTGTTCGGTTACATATCCATCACCATTCAAACGAATATCAAGCCCTGATAACATTTTAAATGATAATGCCATTTTTTTCGACCACCCGTAAAAATTTGGCAAAGTAGTATCCCCATTAGTTTCCAGGAGAACAATAGATCCTTTATTCATCTTCGTGCCTTTTTGAGGGTATTGACTAATAACATTGCCACCCTCTCCTATTAACACCGGAGAAAAACCTTGTTCACGGAGTTCTTCGATTGCAGAAGATGAATCACTGCCGATAAATTCCGATATAGGGACAGTTGAAGAACTTTCATTATTTTCTGGTACGATATTCATATATTTCAAACTGCTTTCCATAATTGACGTAAACAGTTTTGCCACAGGATCAGAACCATATTGTCCTATCTCAAGCTTCGGTTGCTGAACAATAACGTAAGCCAATAATTGGGGATCTTCGATTGGCGCCATCCCAAGGAACGAATAAAGATAATTCCCATCTCCTGAGAGATATCCCGGTCCATCCTTTTTGGGTATTTCTGCAGTTCCTGTTTTTCCGCCGACCGAATAACCCGAGAGGGCAAATTTTTTAGCTGTCCCAGGCGCAGAAGTTACGGTTGTGGCTAAGATTTCACGAACTTGCTTTGCAGTTTCAGCCGAAATAGGTGATTCCTTTTCTTCTGGTTTATGGTCTTCTACAGTTTCTTCAGTATTTGGGTTAATAATCTTATCAATGACGTACGGTTTCATCATCTTGCCATCGTTTGCAACCGCAGTAGCCGCTTGAATCATTTGAATTGGAGTTACAGTCGAACCTTGTCCATATGAAGTTGTTAATCTCTCACTCGGATTTATATCCAAAATGATGCCAGATGCTTCATTCGGCAAGTCAATTCCAACCTTTTCGCCAAAGCCAAAATCCTTTAAGTACTCGATGAATGTGCGATCTCCCATTCTTTCCAATAGGTAAGCCATCGAAACGTTGGATGATCTCTGAAAACCTTCGAGAAAGGAAATCCTTCCCCAACCGGTTCTATTAACATCTCGAATTGTCTTATCATAGATCGTATATTGTCCGGATTGGAATTCCGCAAATGGATCCCATTTTCTTTCCTCGATTGCTGCGGCTAATGTGAATATTTTCATTGTTGAACCCGGTTCAATCGTATTTTGCACAGCATCGTTCAACCAGTTTTCGGTCAGACCGACGCGTGTTGAAGGGTGAAATGAAGGTCGCTGGCTCATCGCATAAATTTCACCGGTATTAGGGTTAGTTATGATGACAAGCATTTTTTCGGGCGAGTATTCTTCGTCAACCTGATTCATAGCATCCTCAACAAAGTTTTGAATCGTCTTATCAATCGTTAACTGAATCGTCATGCCGTCTTGTGCAGCAACAATTTGTTTTTCTGACTTCGGTAATATAAAGCCCCATCTATCAGTCTTAAAATCCACCTTACCGTTCACACCTGTCAATGCCTCGTTGTATGTCTGCTCAAGGCCCATTTTACCGACTGTGGATACTTTTTTATTTTCATCCTCTTCCCTCATCGCAAAACCGATCAAATAGGATGCAAAATTGCCATTCGGATAAAATCTTTTTTTATCTTCGATGAACTGCAGACCTGTTACGCCTTCCTTATCCGCCGCCTCTTTAATGGCTAACATCGTTTCATGACTAATATCCCTTCCTGCCTTACCGAACTCGATTTGATAAACATTCGAGTTATTCGCAACAGCCTTATCCCTAATCTCAATCATCTTGGATTTCTCCATTGGGATAAATCTACTTAACAGGTCTGCCGCTTTTTCAAAATCCACGACATGTCTTGGCTCCTGAGCACCTTTTTCAGTCGCTTTTTCATTCAATACCGCAATAAGCCGGTAACTTAATGTATCGGAAGCGATTAATTCACCGTTACGGTCAATAATTTTTCCTCTTTCAGCCTGAAGGATTGCTTCCCTTGCATATTTCGCCTCAGCCATGACAGCCATTGGTCTACCTTCAGCTTGTCCGGTAATTTGGATACTTAATAAACGTCCAAACAATAGGAAAAAGAGCCCTCCGAAAAAAACGAACATCAGAAAGGCTCCCCATTGAAATCGAAACTTCTTCTTTTTCATCGTCCAGGCACGACCTTTACGTTTTTCTCGTTTAGATTCAAGCCGAGCTCCTTCGCTTTATTCCAAATCACTTCATATGTAGATTTCTCGCTCACGAGATTGGACAATTCAGTATTCTGTTTTTGAGTTTCTACAACTTCACTATTTAAAAGTTGCACTTCCTTATTGGTATCATTAATTTGCGCCTGTGTATGCAAAATCATCGTAGAAAAAATAACGAGAATTGCTGAAAACAGCACGAACAAAAACTTTTCGCCTTTGGAAATAAGTCTTTTAGAACGCCTATTCGGCTGCAACTCTTGTTTCTTCGGTGATTGTGGTGCTTCAATTTCATGTACTGTATTCATCTGGAATGTCCTTTGTTCCAATGCCATCTAACAATTCCCCCTTCTATTTTTTCTCAATAATCCGTAATTTTGCTGATCTTGATCTTTTGTTCACTGAAATTTCCTCTTCACTTGGCACAATCGGTTTTCTTGTAACTGACTTGAATTCAGGTTCCATATGATCAGGAATAACTGGTAAATTTGGTGGAAGTTCCGGTAAAGAGGTCACCTCTTTAAAAATCGTTTTGCACAAACGGTCCTCCAATGAGTGGAAGGTGATGACAGAAATACGTCCACCTGGATTCATGACCGTTAATGCGTCAGTTAATGAGTCTTCAGCTGCCCCAAGTTCATCATTTACAGCAATTCTTATTGCCTGGAATACTCTTTTGGCCGGATGTCCACCCGTCCTGCGTGCTGCTGCAGGGATGCCGTTCTTTATCAGTTCAACTAATTCTCCCGTACTTTGAATGGGTGCTTGTTTACGTGCTTCTTCTATTTTACGGGCGATTCCTTTTGAAAACTTTTCTTCCCCATATCTGAAAAAGATACGGACTAAATCTTCGTAAGCCCACTCGTTCACAACGTCAAAGGCTGTTAAAGGTGCATCTGTATCCATACGCATGTCCAGTTTTGCATCATGATTGTAGCTGAAACCGCGTTCTGGAGTGTCGAGCTGTGGTGATGATACACCAAGGTCATAGAGAACCCCATCCACAGAGTGAATTCCGATGTTTTTGAGTTCGTTTTTCAAGTTTCTAAAGTTCGAATGAATGAAAGTAATTTGGGATAAATAATCTTTTAGTTTTACTTTTGCTGCTTCAATTGCTGTTGTATCCTGATCGAAACAAATCAGTCGACCTTCAGGTGAGAGCTTTTTAACAATTTCAAGGCTGTGTCCTGCACCTCCAAGTGTGCAGTCTACGTAGACACCATCGGGCTTAATATTAAGCCCTTCGACGGCTTCGTGGAGTAATACGGTTATATGATCGAACATTGAAACCGCCATCCTTTCTTTTTCTAATATTAAAAATCAAAGTCGATGATGTTTTCAGCGATTTCGTTGAATGATTGCTCCGACTCATCATAATAGGAGTCCCAAGATGATTTGGACCAAATTTCGATACGGCTGGAAACTCCGATGACTACGCAATCTTTTTCCACTTTTGCATAATCCAGTAGGGAGGTTGGTATATTTACGCGACCTTGCTTGTCGATTTCCACTTCTGTAGCACCTGAAAAGAAAAACCTTGCAAATGCCCGAGCATCTTTTTTCGTTACGGGCAGTGCTTTCAATTTTTCCTCTAATCGCTTCCATTCCTCCATAGGGTAACCGAAGAGGCAATTATCCAATCCACGAGTCAACACAAAGCCATCCGCCAAATATTCCCTGAATTTAGAAGGGACTATTAAGCGGCCTTTTGCATCCACAGTATGCTGATATTCGCCCATGAACATACTCTTCACCCCACTATGTGATTTTAATGTACCACATCCCCCCACATTCCTCCACCCATAATCTATTTTCCATTAAAAATGTGCCGATAGTACTTGTTTTATTGAGATGGGGCTTGATTTTCACCAATCACGTAGGTCTAAATAAAAAAGCTTTTCCAGTCGAAAATTGACTGGAAAAGCTAATAATTATCAAAGATAAACGATTTGATGGGTGCCGTCCATTTTCAATGGCTGGCAAAGCAAATTTCGGACCAATTCAGGACCATATTGATTCATAAAAGTATAGGGAGTGAAAAGCCGTTCTTGCAATGACCCTTCTGGAAGTAGTTCATTTTCAAGGATTCGATATTTACGTAAGGCAACCTCATGTTTAAGTAAAAGGCTTTCTTCAGCTTTCCCTCTTAAGTAATTTAGTTGTTTCTTATGAAATTCGAGGTTTTTATGAAGCAATTGCGTCATTGAAAGATCTACCACGGACTCTAATTCTACGTATTTACTTGTTAAAAACGTTTCTGTTTCCCTAAGTAGTTCATCAAATTGCTCATCATGCAATGTTTCAATGAATTTTTCACGTTCGTCTAGTACTTTTCCGGACAATACATCTGAGACCGTCAATGCAACATCGTCCATAGCCTGTTTCGCCTGTGGAGTGACTAATGTAATTGAAATCCGTGGAACAAGAATCGGCATTTTGATGCCAAAATGGTGGAAGGCATCTTTCAATAATGCCCAATAGGCAATTTCGCCAGGCCCCCCGACAAAAGATAGGACTGGAAATACCATATCTTGCATTATCGGACGTGTTGCAACATTATTGCTTAGGAGCCAAGGTTCCTCATTCGCCACTTTCATCAATTCATCGGGCGTGAAACGGATACCTGCACTACTATTCACGAAGTCTTCATTATCCCTTGTCAATAAGACCCTTCCCGTTTCATGCATATAAAAAAGATTCGCTGCATCGTATTCCGCTTGGATTGGCCTACCGAAACCAATCGCATCAAATTCTTCTTCTGTACTTGCAATCATTTTCGCGATTTTTTCAGCCGCTTCGATGAAACCAGTGAATGGTCCTTTTTCTATCTCTCTTAACGGTTTATATGCCGAATCAATAAGGAGGAGACCATGCTCACTGAATAGGCCATTCATCAATCTGACAAAAAAGCCAGTGAAAGTCTTTTCTAAACTAACTGCTTCAAGGACTTCGTCCAATAAGGATTTCGTATGCTCGGTTTCTCCGAATTGACGGAAAGTATCTTTAACGAAGGTGGTCATCATCTCATGTGAATACTCGGCTTCTGATGCCATTAATTTTAAAATATATTTTTCACGGTATTTATTCTTTGTCACCTTTCCGGAAACCTCTGTATAGACATGATTAATTTCATTCAGATCATGATCTTCTCCGGCAATCCAGAAAACAGGAATAACTGGAACACCAAGTTCTTCCCTCTTCTTTTCAGCAAGCAAGATGACAGTTATTGCTTTATGGACTGAATAAAGTGGCCCTGTCATTATTCCAGCTTGTTGGCCACCGATGACAACAACACCATCATTAGCTAACTCATCGATATATTTTGCAGCTTTTTCAGAGATGCCAAACGGTTCCATAAAGGAAGTAATTACATTCGCCAATTCCTTCCTCTGAAATGAACGATCCGACAACTCTTTCAACCTCTTCGGATAGGAGTTGCTTTCATTTTTATAGTCAAAAAAAGTATGTATGAATTTTTCATCATGATTATATGCTTGCATTACCTTATTTCCATTTTGTAATTCCAATGACTCAAGTTCCATCCTTCATGCCCCTTTTTACTAGTTTGAACAAAGTATACATTGAATTTCATCAGATTGAAAAAATTACGCTTATCCCCTACTATTTCGATCTCATTTGACATATTCCGAAACTTTGAAAATGATACCTGTCACAATTAGAACTAGGTAGGATAGTCCTAATACAAGAAAATATAATCTCCATGTTTTTTGTAAAAAGCGAGAGATTATAAATTCTTTCACTTTCATTCTTTCGATCACCGCTTGAAGTATGGCGATGAATATGGCGATACCCACAATATAGTACCCTACTCCATCACCGAATATTGCTGAAGCGCTGATATATACAGCTAAAAAAAGAAAGGGGGTTGTCCAGTCCGCCGCCTGTCCTAAAACACGTGCTGGAGCCTTCCCCATTTTTCTCATCGTCACAAGAAAAACGATAGTTACAAGAAAAGGACATACAATAACTATTCCAATGAGCACCGAAATGATTCCATGAATCACGAACAATCATCTCCCATCCAAGACAAACAAAATTTTCTCAAGGGTTTTCAATATCGGTAGAGGCGTTCCCTTTTTTTCCGCCATCTTAATAACCGCTGTCACAATTGTTTCTATTTCCATCGAATTCCCATTCAACCTATCTTTTAACATAGAAGACTGATTTAACGCGGTTTTCCGGCATACTTCTTCAATAGCATCCTTTGGTAAACTTTCTTGCATTTCCGGAAAGGCATTACTGATTTCCAAAAATAATTCATCAAACAAGATCTTCGCATGCTTACGCTCCAATAATTCACCATTTCTTAATTGAAGAATCGCAGTCAATGGATTAATCATGCAGTTGATCAGCACTTTTCGTAACACGATTCCCCGAGCATCCTCTACGAATTCGATAGGAAACGCCGATGTATTGACAAACCGCAGCGGATCAAAAACATTTTCATCCCCACGGAAAGGGGCAATCCTTATAAAACCAATACCATTGTGCGAAACAGTGCGGTCATTTAGACGACCAGCTCCGTGTTCAACAGTCGCAAAGAAAACAGTCGGTAATTCTGATTCTTCAACAAGATTGAAATGTCCTAAACCATTTTGAATAAACATCACCGCATTGTCCATTTTTCTTTCTTCAAGAATTGAGATAATTGAAGCAACTCCACTATATTTTACAGCGACTATCCAAGGCGCTGACTTAGGTAATTTCTCAATCTCCGTTTCAGCATTAACTTGAAATATGCATTCAGTTCCTTCTGCATCAATCCGCTTAATCCCTTCTTTACGAATAATTGAAGCTTGTTCTTCCCTTCTTGTATAGAAAGAAACCTTCCATCCAGCTTCCGCAAAATAGGATCCCATGAGCAAACCGATCGAACCAGCCCCCGCAATAACAACTTCCACCCCGATACCCTCCTTGTAGAAAAGGGCACCTTCAGAAAAAGGCGCCCTCTATTTTTCCTATTATTCAATTATACAGGATATACTGGATGTTTTTTAGGTGGTAATGGAAGATCTTTTGTCGAATAGAAATTGAATCTCTCCGCAAGTACTTCGCGTAAATCTGAAGGTGAAATAATTTCATCCACGATCATCTCGGAAGCCATTTTGTAAATATCAATTTCTTCTTTATATTCCTTCTGCTTCGCCTGCACAAATGCAATTCTCTCTTTCGGATCTTCAATTGCTTCAATCTTATTCGAATAAACAGCGTTGACAGCCGCTTCTGGTCCCATGACAGCAATTTGTGCAGTTGGTAAAGCTATACATACATCCGGTTCAAAAGCCGGACCCGCCATTGCATATAATCCAGCACCATAAGCTTTTCTAACAACAACCGAAATCTTTGGCACAGTTGCTGAACTCATCGCCATGATTAATTTAGCTCCATGGCGGATAATTCCATCACGTTCAACTTTCGTCCCTATCATGAAACCTGGAACATCAGCCAGGAATAATAACGGTATCGAAAAGGCGTCACATAAGTTAATGAATTTCGCTGCCTTATCCGCAGAATCTACGAATAGGACACCACCCTTAATTTTCGGCTGGTTTGCAATAATCCCAACAGGTTGCCCTTCAATCCTCGCGAGTCCCGTAATCATTTCTGAAGCAAATAGTTTTTTAATATCAAAGAAGCTTCCTTCATCGATTAAAGCATCAATCGCTTCATACATATCGAACGGTGCATTCTGGTTTAGAGGGATGATTTCCTCAAGCGAGCGTCCTGCTTTTCTCGCTACAGGGTCTTTTAGTGAAGGCTTTTCAGTAAAGTTTGCCGGAAAGAATTCCAGATAACGGCGGGCTTCACTTATTGCCTTTTCTTCACTTTCAACAAGGACGTCACCGCAGCCACTAACTGTACAATGCATTCTTGCCCCACCCATTTCTTCCAATGAAACCTTTTCCCCAATCACTTTTTCCGCCATTCGAGGGGATCCTAAATACATTGATGCATTTCCTTCCACCATAATGACGATGTCACAAAATGCCGGGATGTATGCACCTCCCGCAGCGGATGGTCCAAACAAAAGACAGATTTGAGGGATGAAGCCGGATAACCTCACTTGGTTATGAAAAATCCTTCCCGCACCACGGCGGTTCGGGAACATATCAAGCTGATCTGTAATCCTTGCTCCAGCCGAATCGACAAGGTATAGGATAGGAACCCGATTTTTCTCTGCAACTTCTTGGATACGAATAATTTTTTCTACTGTTCGGGATCCCCAAGATCCAGCTTTCACTGTAGAATCATTCGCCATTACACAAACTGTTTGCCCATTTACCTTCCCCATTGCAGTCACTACACCATCTGCGGGTAAATCGTCAGCTTCACAATTCGCAAAACGGCCGTCTTCCATGTATTTTCCGTCATCGAATAAAAGTCTCAAACGATCACGAACGAATAACTTATTCTGTTCTTTCAATCTCTCATGATATTTCGGATGTCCACCCGCTACAATTTCTTCGATCTTCTTTTTTAATTGTTCATTGTAAACTGTCTGTTCTGCTTGTTTTGTCATCGTGTTCTACCCCTTCCGATCACAGTTGCCTTTGTTAGATAGTTCGGCAAATCCCATTCTTTTATGCCTCAATTACAGCCAATACATCCTCTTCATTTACAAAATCCCCAACTTGAACATTAATAGAAGATACTTTACCGGTAATTTCTGCTTCAACAGGAATTTCCATTTTCATGGATTCCAATACAATAATCACTTGACCGGCCTCTACTTGTTCACCTTCCGCCACATTTACAGTGAATACCGTACCAGCCATAGCCGCTTTTAATTGTGTCATATATTTACTTCCTCCTTATTAGTTAATAACCATTCCATTAACACATTTGTATTGTAATTGCCGTCCAAGAATTCTTTGGAGTCGATGAATTTTTGGAACAGCGGTATATTTGTTTTAATACCTTCAATTGTATACGAATTGAAAAATGTCTTTGATTTTTCAATCACTTCTTGACGCGTCTCTCCATAAACAATAACTTTTGCAATCATCGGGTCATAAAAAGGCGTGATTGCACCACTTTCTTCATAACCAGCGTCAATACGTACGCCTTCCAAATGAAGCGACTCCATCTTGGCAATTTTACCTGGAGATGGCATGAATGTTGTTGGGTGTTCCGCATAAATCCTGTATTCAACGGCGTGGCCCGAAGAGGAAATCAACTTTTGTTCCTTTATCGGCAATTCATTTCCACGGGCAACTTCAATTTGCCACTCTACCAAATCATATCCAGTCACTTCTTCGGTTACTGGGTGTTCTACTTGTAAACGTGTATTCATCTCAAGGAAATAAAATTCATCATTATCCGCTAAAATGAATTCCACCGTTCCAGCATTTTCATATGCTACAGCCTTAGCAGCATTCACCGCGGCTTCATGCAATCGAACTCTTACCTCTTCACTTAAACCCGGTGATGGAGATTCCTCAATCACTTTTTGATTTCTTCTTTGAACGGAACAATTCCGTTCGAATAGATGGACTATATTTCCCTTTGAATCTCCGAAAACCTGCACTTCAATATGACGTGCATTTTCAACAAACTTTTCAAGGAAAACCACATCATCACCGAAATAGGCCTTTGCACGGCTTTTGATGGATTGGAAGTGCTGACTGAGCGCTTGCTCACTTTCACATCGCACCATACCAATTCCTCCGCCGCCAGCACTTGCCTTTAGCATTATTGGATAACCAATCTGTTCAGCTGCAACGATAGCTTCTTCAATTGTAGAAACGCCCTCATCCGTACCAGGAACGACCGGAACCCCTGCATCCTTCATCTTCACCCTTGATGCAATTTTGTCCCCCATTAATTCAATTGTTTGCGCATCGGGACCGATAAATTTCAAGCCCGCGTCTTTAATTTTCCGAGCAAATACCGCGTTTTCTGATAACAGACCATACCCCGGATGAATCGCTTCCGCACCGGTCTGTAGTGCGATTCCAATAATATCATCAGCCTTCAGATATGACTGCTGAACAGGTCCCGGTCCGATTAAATAGGCTTCATCCGCGGCTTTCACGAAAGGCATGTGCTCGTCAGCTGCAGAATATACAGCTACTGTGCTAATTCCGAGTCGCTTGCATGTTTTGATGATTCTAAGGGCAATTTCTCCGCGATTCGCTATAAGAATTTTATTCATTTTGAAACCCCCAAGTTGCTTAAATTAGAATTTCTCCCCATCTATAGTTTATACGAAGAATGAAACCGTTTTCAACTATTAGTCTGAATAAGTTTGATAATCTAAGTTTTATCAGTACTTATTTTTTTCTTAAGAAACTTTCCACAGCCTTATGATGCGCTTCGCTTTCCCATAGTTTGGCGCATTGTTCGGCCTCTTCAAGCATCCGATTTTCTATTTCGGTGTTTTTCCAATTTTGAATGGAAATCTTTTTATAAGCCCTATGTACATCTGGATGGATATCTTTCATCGTGGAGATGAATTCATGTAAACCTATTTCAGCAGTGTCATCATAAATAGAGGTAGCCCAACCTATCGATTTCAACTCTTCCGCATTATGGATTTTTGCTTCAGTTAGGAATTTCAAAACGGCATCATGATTTTTCATTTTCGTAAATAGTTGTGTAGCCCCACCCCAACCACTTGTAATCGCGAGTGTACCTTGGATGAATCCTGCCCTCGCTTTTGAGGATACAACCCTATAATCACAAGCTGATGCGATTTCACAACCACCTCCGACTGCTGCTCCGTTGACGAGTGCAATGACTGGCATAGGTAAGGTAGACAATCTGAATAATAAGCTCGCCATTCTACTCAACATCGGATAGGCTTCGATTGCTGTGCGAAAGCCATGAAATTCCGATAAATCTCCACCTGAACAAAATGCGCGGTCACCAGATCCAGTTATAACTGCGAAGGCGATTTTTTCATCATTCTCCACAATCCCTAAAAACTTTTCCAAGCCATCCATGACCTCAAAATTAATGGCGTTCCTCATTTCAGGCCGGTTAATCGTAAACGTAGCAACACCATCATTGATTTTAATTTTATACGCCAACATTATCCCTCCCTTTTAGGTAGTTGAAGAAATATATCGATCATTTCCCAATGGATATCAATCATTTCCCACGATATATCGATCAATTCAAAGGATATATCGGTTATTTCCCGACTTATATTGATCATTTCCCGAGATATATGGTCATTTCGGGTCTTTAGTCACATCTACATAGCGCGCTTTCCGCTTTTTTCAATCCAGCTACAGCGGCCAGACGCTCGGGTCATAAGTCAGACATGCTGCACGGCAAAAAGCGCCGTTTCTCGTGGCCGCCTTATGCCTGTCGCATCTTAACGGCCGCCTCCGCTTTTTTTCAATCCAACTCCGGCGGCCAGACGCTCGGGTCATAAGTCAGATACGCTACACGGCAAAAAGCACCGTTGCGCGTGTCCGCCTTATGCCTGTCGCATCTAAACGGCCGCCTCCGCTTTTTAAATATAAAAAAGATCACCGGAGCCATGGCCTCTCGGTGATCTTTTAAGTAGGTTTTTGATTATTCGCCTACTACTTCTTTTCCTTTGTAATGACCGCAAGATTTGCAAACGCGGTGTGCCAACTTCACTTCGCCACAATTGTCACAAGTTGTCATGCCTGGAACTTGTAGTTTGAAATGTGTACGACGAAGTCTTTTAGATGTTTTTGAAGTTCTTCTTTTTGGTACTGCCATTTGAGGCACCTCCTTATAATCGATCGCCTATTCCTTGTCCGAATTAAAAAATTCAGCCAATCCAGCTAATCGTGGATCAACTTTATTTTCCTTTTCTTCGTTCAACTGCGCATCGTATTCATCTTCTGTTGTATATGACCAACCTTTCCCCTCTGCCCTTTTCATCTTTTCAGCTTCTTCGCTAAAAACTTGTAAAGGCACTTCAAGAAGAATTAATTCTTCAAAAAGTAGAGTCGGATCGACAACTTCACCTTCTACGGGGTGAATTGAATCGTCCGAAGCAAGGGTGGCTTCATCCCAACTAAACTGTTCGTTCGTTTCTATTGAAAAAGGAAATTCAACATCTACCCATGTACGAGAACAAGGTAATGTCATAACACCTTCAAGGTGAAAACGACAACTCAGTTTTTTCGAACCAATTACACAGCTGCCCGTTACGTGGACAGGCTTAATATCCCGGATTTCCGGATTCCGCTTTTTAACGGTTTCAAGGTTGACCGCTTCGTCAAGCGGCATAGCCCCTTGTCGGTATTTCTGTAATTGATGAATGGACCATTTCACGTCTATATCACCTCAAGACAACACTGTTGATTATATAATGGATAAAATGGGATGTCAAGATATTTTCTTGTCACCTAAATCGCAGCATCGTATAATTTAAATAGATAATATCAAAGGGGTGGACAAAATGAAAGCAACAGGGGTTGTCGTTGAATATAACCCTTTGCATAACGGGCATGTATACCATGCACAGCAAGCTAAAGCGGCGACAAATGCTGATTTAATCATTGCTGTCATGAGTGGCAATTTCCTGCAAAGAGGAGAACCCGCATTTATCGATAAATGGGCGCGGACAAAGATGGCCTTGGCGTCCGGTGTAGATATTGTTTTCGAGCTGCCTTATCGCTTCGCAACCGGACATGCCACAGTATTTGCTCACGGGGCAATAAGCTTACTTGACGCTGCGGGTTGCACGGCATTTTGTTTCGGTAGTGAAGATGGTGATATTGAGCCCTTCCACAACACCTTGGACCTTCTTGACAATAATTCGGAAGAATACAACCAGGCAATAAAAAACGCCATGCAAGAAGGGTTAAGCTATCCAATGGCACTAAACAAGGCATATGATGCAGTTCAACCTAACACAGAAAAGGGTGGAAGGCTTGTTGACCTCTCCAAACCAAACAATATTTTAGGGTTCCATTACATGCAAGCAGCCCGTACACTAAACTCATCAATGATGCCAACAACTATTAAAAGGCTTGGTGCAGAGTATCACGACGATACATTGGAAGTTAATAAAGTGGCGAGCGCTACGGGAATCCGCAAATCTTTTTTTTCGACAGAAAAATTGGATGAAGTACTCAATTTCATTCCCGAATCAACAAAAAACATTCTGATCGAATGGCAAACTGAACGAATGAATTTTGGTAACTGGGAGAGTTTTTATCCATTTTTACGATTTAGTATTTTACGGGATGGCCCAGCGCACCTTTCTACCATTGCCGACCTTTCAGAAGGTATCGAGAACCTGATTTACCGCGCCGCCAAAAAAAACGATACATTTCAAACATTTATGAATGACATAAAGTCTAAGCGCTATACATGGACAAGGATTCAACGAATGCTAACACATATATTAACCGGTTTTACAAAAGAAATGCGTTCTGAAATAGATGTTCCCGCTTATTTGAGATTGTTAGGAATGACAGATAAGGGACGGTCCTATCTTAGCGGTAGGAAAAAGGACTTGCCACTTCCCCTCATCAGCAAAGTGGCAGCCTTTTCAAATCCATCACTTGATATGGATATCCAAGCATCCGATATTTATGCATTGGCGATTGGAAAAGGATCTATCGCTTCTAAAATAGGGCTGGATTATACAATATCTCCAATTATGAACAATTACTTTTCAGGCAGTCCCCTTAAATAAGCTAGGGCATCGTCAATTGTTCGGACGGGCACGATTTTCATCTTCGTGCCTATTTTTTCGGCCATTTTTACGGCTTCCTGATAGTTCGTCTTTATACCGGGGTTAGCATTGATCACTTGATCAGATAAATAATCATCAGGAGCAAAGAATATTTCAATGCCTTCTCGATCAGCAGCAATCACCTTAAAATCGGCTCCACCAATTCGTCCAACTGTACCGTCAGCAAGCATTTCACCGGTCCCTGCAATGTTGTACCCTTTTGTTAAGTCCTCATCCATCAACTGATTCATGATTTGAAGTGTAAACATTAGACCGGCAGAAGGTCCGCCTATTTCAGCTGTATGGATATCCACTTTTGGATTCGTAGATAGCTCACGATCTTCTTGGAATTGAACCCCTAAGCCTACCCGTCCTTCTTGGTTAGGAATTTCACTTAATACTAAATCTACATCCTTTTGTTCCGAGTCCCTGTCAACGGTTAGAGTTACTTTATCTCCCTTACCTTTTCCGGAAATTTTAGAGGCGAATTGTCCGGACTCTTGCAATTGCTCCCCGTCAATTTTACGAATCTTATCACCGACTTCAAGCTTTCCGTCTGCAGCCCCCCCAGTCAATACACTTACGACGAAGACGCCATCGTATGTAATATCGACCGGGATTCCTACCCTCTCGAATGCGACTGTAATCGCATTAAATTGTGAATCCGACATAAGCTTCTTTTGGCGAATATTATATTCTTTATCATTTTCCCCATCCCGCCTCACTTTATTTACCTCTAAGATTTTCATCCGATCTGAAAACTTGGAGGCTACATAAGAAAAGGGAGTGGCTTTTCCGATTGAAATCGTCATCAAATTAAATGTTCCGACATCATTCACATCGCCCCCTTCAACCTCTACAATTGGCGCTAAATCATAGGCACCACCAGGTTTAGATACGTAAGCATCCAAAGGGAAAATAAATAAAAACAACAATAAAAGCACAACAACCGCATACAATCCAATCCTTTTAGCTTTCATACACACACACCTCCATTAATAGCCTGTACAGATAACGCATATAAATAACAAAAGAAAAGCGTAGGCGGCCTGCTTAGGTGCGACAGGCATAAGACTGACCTACGAAACGGCGCTTTTTGCCGTGCAGTAGGGCTGGCTTATGACCCGAGCACCTGGCCGCCGGAGCTGGACAAAGAAAAGCGTAGGCGGCCTGCTTAGGTGCGACAGGCATAAGTCAGACCTACTAAACGGCGCCCTTTGCCGTGCAGTAGGGCTGACTTATGACCCGAGCACCTGGCCGCCGAAGCTGGACAAAAGAAAAACAGAGGGTGGCGTTTAGCTGCGACAGGCACTAAAGGATTTGAAAACAAAGGCGCTTTTTGCCTTTATTTCAAAACCGAAGTGACCCGAGCAGCTGCCACCCGGAGTTAGACAAAGAAAAGCGGAGGCGGCCGCTTAGGTGCGACAGGCATAAGACTGACCTACGAAACGGCGCTTTTTGCCGTGCAGTAGGGCTGGCTTATGACCCGAGCACCTGGCCGCCGGAGCTGGACAACAATATTGTTAACTAGTGTACCATCAAAAATATTCACAATAAAGTATTAATAAAAACGAATCCAATTCTGAGCCTGAAAGGAAGAGCATACTTGAAAAAACACTTACATAACATGCCACAATCGATAATATGATCAATCTTATTATTATATGGGGTCTGATCGTCTTATTCATCTTACAGCCAGGCATTGCCCATGACGGTGCAGAGGCCGGCGCTGCATTATTTGTAAATGCGCTGCTCCCTTACTTATTACCCTATATTATTCTAACGCAATGGCTTTTAAAAACGCCAATGAAGTCCAATTCAAAAAGAAACTGGAAGCGTTATTTTAAGGCATATGTTTTAGGTTCTTTCGGTGGGTTTCCTGTTGGAGCAGTAACCGTAACGGAAATGGTGAAAAACGGAGAATTGACGCGACGGGAAAGTGGCTACCTGCTTGCGGCATGTCATGCACCTGGCCCGATGTTCATTATAGGTTTTGTCGGTACAGAATTATTCGGCAGTTCAATAGCTGGCTGGAAACTTCTTGCTTCCATCCATATTGCTAATATCATATTTTTCATATTCACTTTACTATTATTAAAGAAAACTCAACCAAAAATGGAGATCCCTCAACAAGTGAGCAAGATAAAAGTTTCTAATTCCCCCCTTTTGGATGCACTAAAGGACAGCACAAACGTTATTGTATTGGTTGCAACTACTGTCATATTCTTCTCTTCTCTTGGAAATGTCTTAACCTCAACGATTTTATCTACTTTTACTGTTGATCTTGGAATTACTAAAACAATTCTTTTAGCTATATTTGAAATGACATCAGGTGTCCAGTCCGCTACAGATCATTTTTACACATCAAAACTATTTCCATTCATAATAGCTGCAATTATTTCTATGAACGGCCTAAGTATCCATATGCAAGTGTTCGTCATCGCAAAAACAGTCAATACACCACTTCTCCCCTACTTCTTTAGCAGACTTTGGAGCATCATTACAGTACCAGTAATTTTATATTTTCTTTTATAAATATAAATGTAGGGGGCTGGGGTTTTCCCCCTGCCCCCTACATAATTACTTTTCAAACTTCTTATTTAGTGCAACTTCAACCTCATGAGGAACAAGTGCTGATATATCCCCACCGTACTGCGCAACTTCCTTCACAATGGAAGAACTGAGGAAGGAGTACTGATTTTTCGTCATAACAAAAAATGTTTCAATACTTTCATCTAACATCCGATTCATCGAAGTAATCTGCATTTCATATTCAAAATCCGAAATCGCACGCAGACCACGTACAATTACTGAGGCCCCAGCATTTCGAGCATAATCCATTAACAAACCACTTGAAGATTCTACAATAACATTTGGAAACTTCGAAGTAACGGCACGGATTAATTCCTTCCGTTCCTCTACGGTGAATAGGGAACGTTTCGAAGAATTATTCATAACTGCTACTCGAACTTCTGGAAAAACTTTTGATGCTCTTTCGATAATATCAAGATGACCATTTGTAATCGGATCAAAACTTCCAGGTACTACTGCTATTTTCGACATAGATGTTCACTCATTTCATATAAATGGATATCGCACTGTTGCCGTAAATTGGGTTTTTCGTCTTTATGTATTCTCCAAATGACTCTGGTAATGTCAACTGCTTTTCATGTTCACAAATAACAATCGCATTATCGGATAATAAGCCCGCTTGCACAAATTCCAAAGCCAAGTCATAATACTTATCCTCAGCATATGGAGGGTCGATAAATAATAAATCTACAAGAACGTTAGATGATTGCAATGACTTTACCGCATTCCTCGCATCATTCCGTATGATATGCACTTCATCTGTAAATCGGCATTTCTCTACATTTTCCCGTATGATTGTGCAAGCCTTCGGGTTTTTTTCGAATATATACGCTTCATCCACCCCTCTTGACAGCGATTCGATGGACAATGAGCCACTGCCTCCGAATAATTCAACAACTATCCCACCATCAAAATAAGGGCCAATCATATTAAAAATTGATTCTTTCACTTTATCAGAGGTTGGTCTTGTCAAGTTGCCCGTTAGTGATTTTAATGGAGTTCCTTTCCTTGACCCTGAAACGACTCTCATTCAATTCCACCTCCCGTTAATGTAGTGATAAATATGGCCTCTTGATTTTTTTGTATCGATAAGTGAAATAGACGTCTTAATGTGTCTTCCTCGAAATAATATTCATTGTCAATTAATTCGAAAGGTGAATCCCTAAACGTATATCTTCTTTCGTTCAATACATAAAAAGGATCCAGTAATGAAAACCTAATCTTCTCTGCATCATTTTCAATGTATATAGATTGATCGGTAATTAATAGTGTATAACCACTCTGTGTCAAAATCTCCATCGCTGGATAGAGAGTCCTGTTATTCACTACTACCGCCCGCAGATCCTCTTGCGCCTTGCCGTTTAAATGGATGGTTTTAGTCTCTTCAAAAAGAAGAGGATAATTACCTTCTCTGTTCTTTTGTACAAAAGTGGTCCTTAGTCCATTTACTTCACCGATTAGTCTATCCAACGCGGCTGCATCGACACTTGTCCCCCGTAGGTCGGCCAAATGGGTTTTCAACTCTTCCAACTGACTTGTTCTCAAAGACTTTTTCAACATCTCAAAAGCCTCCGTCGACCTTTGGTTCCCAATAGGCTTATCAATGAGTATGGACACTATTAAATCGGCTGTTAGCTGCTCCCCCTCGGGGAAAAAGTACTGGGAATGTACACCTCTATCCAAGACCGCATCCGTACTTTCAGGAAAGCCAAGATGGGCAATGACGAACCGGTCTGAATGAAGCGACTCCCCTTCGGGATCCACTGCTAATACAAGGTGAGTAGCATTCATTTTCCCTAACTGATCATTTAATTGGGTTGCTAACTCTTCATTAACGGATTGACCTAATATTGAAAGGTTGCTTCCCTTGTATGCTAGGGGCAGGGCTTTCTGTTGCCAATAAAGGTCGGTTACTTGGCCATTGCCTTTATACAATGAGTAGTCAATCATCTCCGTTTTTTTAGTTCCTACCAATTTTAATCCACTGATCCATATGCCGTTAATACCTGTTTCGTCTGTGATATGCAACATAGTTGTATCAGGTGTTGCACCTTTCAATGTAGCGAAAGGGCTTCTCCATAACTTCCTCACAGCCATAGTTTCGGATTTTGGAATGTTGTAAGAAATGGATTGATGGTTAATCTCACCTTCCAAAATCGCCGAAACATTTTCATTGATTCTTTCACAAGATGAGTCGACCTCACTGTAGCAGCTAATGTCCTCGCTGCCCTCTGGCCATATAATTTCATATCTGTTTGAGTTCAAATTTCGAAAATGGTGCCTGACAAAAAGCGCATCGGTTCTATTTATTACTTCAATTTCTTCTGAGTATGTCATTACTTGTTCCATAGTACCGTTTGCATCCGCCATTTGGCTGTAATGCATATATAATAATGAGAAGTTCATTATTAATAACAGAATGACTGTTCTAATGACGATCTTCATTTGTTGCACCTCATTGCAAGGGATGATAAATGCACTTTAAAAAATTCAATGCTATGATATGATGTATTCTGTTTCAAAGAAAGGTGGTTAAAAAATTATGTTACAACAGTACTTTATTGAATTAGGCGAAGGCTACGGTGACATTTTTGAGTTAGTCGAACTTATGAAAACAAATCAAAAGCGCTTACATAGAACCTTCATATTTTCTTCCAATACGAACGGAGGACAAGCAATCTCCCTTGCAGCCGTATTCCATCCTGCACAAGATAGTAAATTCATGCCAATATACATATGCCGGGAAGGAATTAAACAAATAGATGATAAAAAATCAAAAAGAAGAGTACTTTTTGAAAAGGCGGCTGAAGAAGTTGGTCAGGAACCCATTTTTATAGAATTAAAGCATTCTTCTGAGTTCGCTGATCATCGTCTTTTTTATCAGTATATAACAGGAATCCTACGTTTGAATCATTTAGTTCCGCCTCTGCAATAACGAAACAGTTTCAAAGACCGATTTTGTAGTCGTATTCTTTCGCCTTATCGGGTTTTACATTCTCGTATTCGGTTTTTACAAAAGGTCGATATGATGGCAGTACTTTTTTAACAGATGGAAGACGTTCAATTTTACGGATGTTCTCTTCAACATCCACTTGATCACAATACAGGACAACATATTTCAGTTTTCTCGATATATAATGGACATGACCATACTTCCTTAATGACTTGGCTTGTTTCAAATGATGCAGATAGACTATTATCCCTTGTCGATCAATCATGATTTCCCCCCTCTTTTCCTATCCCATACAATACCATAGGTGAGAAATAGCCTGCAACCGAACATTGCTGACAGCCTTCGTTTTTTCCCTTATAATGTGTGTAGGACATGTTTACGATAATAGAGGAGGATACGAAATGGGAAGAAAAACGAAAGTGGCCATTACCGTTGGAGCAGCCGGTCTAACAGCTTGGGCAGCCTCCAAAGTAGTTGCCAAGCCGAAACCCCGCTCTCCCAAGCAATCACTTGAATTCAAAAATCCAGTCGTCCTATCAAATCGTGGTGGAATGATAAACGCACCAGAACACACATTGGCAGCGTTTTCAAAATCGGCAGAACTTGGTGTTAATGGTTTTGCTATTGATATCCGATTAACTAAAGACGAAGAGATCATCGTTTTCCACGATGAAACAGCAGATCGAACAACTGACTTTTCTGGTAAAATATCCGAATATACATTAGATGAGTTAAAAAATGCAGATGCTGGATATATGTTTGTAGATGATGAAGGCAATTATCCATACCGCGATAAAGGTGAGAAAATTATTACCTTGCGTGAACTATTGCATGCATACCCGCAAATGCTTATTGCCATTAATCTTAAAGACTCACCTGACACGTATGAAGGCAGTTTAATGCCATCCAAACTTTGGCGTCTCCTTGAAGAGACAGGTGCTGAGGATCGTGTCATTGTCATAAGTTCTTTTGACGAGCAAACGGATCGCTTCAATTTGTATGCTCAAAACAAAGTTGCAACCGGAGCCGGAAATGATGAAGTGAGAAAGGCCTATGCAGCGTATTCAAGTAAATTTGGTCATTTATACAATCCACGTGCAGATTTATTTTGCATCCCGGAAAAGTTGGGGGTTTTCCCGATGAATACTGAAAGCTTTATCAACTTCCTTTCTAGTCTTAACGTTGCTGTTTACTATAATGATGTTAAAGATAAAGAAACAATTGAAAGATTACTTAGCATAGGGGCGGCTGGTTTTGTAACTGATGTCCCGGAATTGGTGACGGAAATCATTCAACACCATTCAGACTAATAGAAACGGTTGCCATTATAAGAATGGCAACCGTTTCTTTTGTTTATACATATATTTTTACGCCGAACATGAACAACTTCCTCCGGTACCGCATCCAATCGAACAGCGAAGGGTTCGATTTGCCGTATTTCTGCGCCTTTTGCAGAAATTAAGGCACCACGATTCACTTGTCACTATTTTAAAAGCGTTTAAGCCGAACAGGAACAACTGCCGCCGGAGCCACACCCTCCACCGCATGATGAATCCGTAAAGAATCCGTCACCAGCAGGGGCCTTAACCGAATCGGACACCGATTTTGCAATGATTGCACTAACCTCGTTCAATAAGTTCTGAACATCGTTCTCAGCAATTCTAAGAGCAGCTATCTGCTCATTCATATCCAAGTTTCTTTTTTGGATACGTATATCTTTCATCACTGTCTTATAATCAGGATGGTATCTACCAAAACGTTGCACTTCTTCGTAACGCTCTTTCATGTTGGTAAAATCGTAAATCGCTTTTGCCAACAACTTGTCGGAATATACGGCATGATTCGCTCTTCTATACTCATTAATAATTTCAGAAGAGAGTATCATGTCGGAGAGCGTCTCCGCTTTCTCAATGATTGACATCCATTCATCTGTCATCATCATCGGGCATTCCCCTCCATTCCAACTAATCATAACAAATATGATACTGTTTTTGCATGTTTTCTGTTCAATTAATCTCGAATTTTTTATTCTGCAATGCTTCTTTTGCAATCCGAGAATCAGAGAACGGGAAAAACATTTGACCGACCTGCTGCGTTTTTTCATGCCCCTTACCAGCTATCAATACAACATCTCCATCTTTTGCTTCAAATACTGCTCTCTCAATGGCGGTTTTCCGATCAGGTTCAACAATTATATTAGGCGACATGTCATCTATCCCCATTAATATCTCATAAATTATTCTAAGTGGATCTTCATTTCTTGGATTATCGGAAGTAATAATTACTTGTGTCGAGAAGGCCGCCGCTACTTCTCCCATCATCGGACGCTTCCCATGATCCCTGTCACCCCCGCAACCAAATACAGTGATTAGTCCGCCAGTGCATTCTTTCCTCAAAGAGGATAGTACATTATGGAGTGCATCAGGTGTATGGGCATAGTCAATATAAACCGTTACACCTGATTCTTCAATTCTTTGCAAACGCCCCTCCGGCAATTGAAGCTGTTGGCAAAGTGATAATAATTCCATCCTATCAAAACCAAGAGAACTTAAAGTTGTAACGGCGGCAAGTGCGTTCATCCTATTATGTCTACCAGGTATAGCAGTGAAGTAGAGTCCATCCGTAGCCTTTACATCAGTGATCATCGTTTCACTAAAATAGATTGTTGGTCGCTTGGAATTATGAACAAGGGCCATGCATTGTTCGTCATCTGCATTCACAACCAATTCTTTCGCTATTGAAGCCAACTTCTTTTTTGCACTAAGATAGGACTGCTTACTGCCATGTTCCTCGTAATGGTCAACACCGATGTTTAAAAATACACCAATGTCGATTATGCAATGATCGAGTCTTGATGTGGAAAGTCCCAAAGAAGAGGCTTCCATGACTACATATTCCATTCCCGCATGAAGGCATCCTTTTAATAAGGGATGGAGGAATTCAGCTGGTAATGTTGTCATCTCAGGAACTTCCATACTAATTTTTCTTCCATTCGAAAAGATGCCTGTCGTACCGATAACTGCAGCTTGTTTCCCACACATATTTAATAATTGACCGATAAAATGCGTAACAGTTGTCTTGCCATTCGTGCCAGTTACAGCAATGATTGTCAGTGATTCTGATGGATCACCTGCAAGTTTTGAGCTTACATATGAGATGAACTTTCTTCCATCCGGTACGGCAATAATTGTAATATTATCAGGTATTTTTATATTTATAGTTGTATTGCGATCAACAACAATTGCAATCGCACCACTTTCTATTGCTTCCTGTAGATGACATAACCCATCATCCTTGGCACCTTTCCTTGCAACAAAAATATAACCCTCTCTCACATTCCCCGAGCGCTCGGTTATGCCACGTACTGACATACCGATACTTCCAGAAACCGTGCAGGGCCAATCTTTCAAGATCTCCGACAGTAACAAAAGCCCTCTCCCCTTCCCGAACAATTTTCACGAATACCGAATATATTGAGAGCGAACCATACTTTATCGTATGAAGAAAATGAAACGAACGACACGAAGAAAGTTGGGAGCTTGAATGATAGTTCAAAAATTTGGCGGAGTGGCTATGAAAGACCAACAAACAAGAAAATTATGCATCGAACACATCCAAGCCGCTCTGGAGAGATATCAAAATGTTGTAGTGGTCGTTTCGGCCATCGGAAGAGGGATTGATCCATATTCCACAGATAGTCTATTACATCTAACCGATGCTTTTAGCTCTGCGAAAGCTGCAAGTGATTTAGCCGCTTCATGTGGGGAGCTTATCGCTGCGGCCATCCTATCTGCGGAACTACAACAGGCAGGTACCCCGAATAGGATTTTACATGGCATACAAGCGGGTATTTGGACATCTGGAGATTTCGGGGATGGAACAATAAGTGATGTTGATCCAACAATGATAAAAGATGCATTAACAGAAACTGGTTGCGTCATTATTCCCGGTTTTCAAGGGATAAACGAATTCGGTCAGGTAATGACCATTGGAAGAGGTGGAAGTGATTTGACTGCCATCGCTGTTGGTGCTGCTCTAAGAGTCTCACATGTTGAGTTTTTCAAAGACGTTCCAGGCATCATGTCCAGCGACCCCAAAGATCACAATGATTCCAGGAAGTTAGATAATCTTAACATCCTTCAACTGCTACCTCTACTTGAAACAGACCGCCCCGTTATTCAAAAACGAGCTGCAATTTATGCAATGAAAAAAGCGATACCCCTGTATGTAAGAGGTATCACTTCTAAAGAGAATGGTACTTGGGTCAATCCATAATTCATCTTTGCATTAATCCTGAATCAGTTTTTTTCTTTGGATCGGATTTAATTAATACTTGTGTATAAAATTTTCCATATGCACCAGTACCGATATCCGTTGCATCGGGATCCAATAAGACACTGCGATGTGCGGGGGAATTCAGCCAACCATGTACCGCTTCTATAGCGTCTACGTAATTGGAGGCAATATTCTCCCCCGCCTTTTTATGTTCAATACCGGAGTTTTTCAACCGTTCTGATAGGTTTCCACCTGAAGGAGACTCATGTGAAAAGTAATTTCCGATAGCCATGTCTTTGCTATGATTTTGGGCAAGAGTTGTTAACCAATAATTATTTTCCAAAGGCTCAAGTCCGTGGTGTTCACGATAAAAATTCGTCAATTCAAAAATTTGTCGCTCCATGGAACGATCCACTTCCATCTGGGCTCTCGAAGATGGATGCCGAGCCACCATCAACTCACCCATATATTCCATATCATACGGTTGGTGGACGACTAATGTCTTAGGGTCGATAAATCGTACACCTTCAATTATTTCTTCTTCTCCATCTACATAAATTTGTGCAAAAAGACCTTCAAACTTCAATAGGATTTTATCTTTTAAATCTTGACTGTTTAATGTAAATGTATATACATTTTCTCCTAACACAACATTCACTTCGGTTTCTATAATTGAAAATCTATAAATTTCATTTATATCTTGCCCGACAAAAAATGGTTTCAATTCCACTGATTGATCTGCACTGAATATTTGGTTCACTTTTTCATCGTCGTTCACACCTGCCATGAAAGAGTATCCATCCGTGTATATCCACCATTCGTAACCATAGGAGGAAGGTTCAATCCTGTCTGGTTCTCCAAATGCTTCAATCAAGTCAATAGTATTCTTCCCGACAAATGTCGAAAGTCCTGATTTGGGTCTTTCAGGACCAGAAATCTGTTGTTCATCAAATTCCTTATCGGGTACGGGAATTGCCGTTCCGTGTTTTACTGGTGATTCAAGTGGTTCATTTTCTTTGACCCGACTGTCCAAGAAATAGAAAACTGCGAGAAGTATAAACAGTAATAAAGCTATCTTCCAAAAAACTCTCAAGTCTTCTCGCCCCTTTCTGATTACTTCAACCTATAGTTTACGTGAATTTAATCCTATTATAATACATTCATGACTATAGGGGCTATGTTAATTGTAACGACTTAAAAAACCGCCTCATTTTATCATGACTATCCAATTTAGACGTCCTCACTTCAATCATGACACAATGTTGTCATTGCAACTCACTCGAAATTGTTCTATTATGAATAAGTATAAGCAATTGACTGGATGATCACGAAGGAGGACTTTAGACGATGTATATTGAAAATACAGGCATTGAAGAAGTTGTTGCCGACTTATCATTACTTGATGAAATCATGTTGAATCATGATCTTGTTCGTGCTGGACAATGGGACTACGAGCGAGTAACCTATGATAAAAAATATGTAATTAAAGAGGGTACATATTACCTTCGTGTATTCGGTTTCACACCTGATGGAGATGTCGATACACGCGATGCCACCATACACTTAAAGAAACCAGCACTTGGGAAACACTACTATCCACACGGCGTTGAATATGGAGAAGATGAGAACTTCCCAGCGGGCCTTGTGAAAGACTGCCAAACAACATTGAAGGCAGTTATGGAAGATCTTAAACCATACCTACAAAAAAATTAATATTTTTAGTAAAAGTCGAAGAACTTTTGGTTCTTCGACTTTTTTTCTATTTAACTTTGCCTAATTTTGGGTATAATGCTAACAATGAACATTATGGAGGTATGACCATTGGCTCGTTGGCTTACAAAGAGGAATATTACGCTCTTTTCCCTGCTCATCATCGTCATTTTACTATCAATTTTTATACTCCCTGTCTCAATACCAATTATTTTGGCCTTTTTAACCGCACTTCTTTTCGAACCACTCGTGAAATTAGCCGAATCAAAATTTAAATGGAAACGAAATGTGTCCGTTATGTCTGTTTATATTTTCATAATTGCACTTTTAGCTGTTATCATCTATTATACAGTCACTTCATTGATAGGTAGACTCATTCAATTCACAAAAGACGCACCGGAGTACTTGAACAAACTTTCAAATGTATGGATAGACTTCCAAAGTAAGATCTTTTTATACACCTCCGATTTGCCAGATGATGTAGTGAGGTCAATGCAAAATGGTTTTAATGATATTTTGATATCCTTTAAGGATTCATTTTTAGCTTTTTTTAATTCCGAAAAGATACTATCCTTAGCGTCTGAAATTCCAAGCTACTTAGTCAGCTTTATATTTTATATGATTGCGCTATTCCTCTTCATGTTAGAAATACCGGAGTTAAAGAAAATGATTTTCAGATACTTGTCAGAAGAAACTTCTAAGAAAGTACGCTATATGATAGTGAAATTAAACTCAGTCATTTTCGGATTTTTAAAAGCGCAATTGCTTGTAAGTTTCGTCATCCTTGCTGTTAGTTTCGTAGGTTTACTGTTCATAGCACCAAAATATGCTTTGGTCATGTCCCTCGTTATTTGGATAATCGATATTATCCCGATTTTAGGGGCTATCATCATACTTGCACCTTGGTCATTATATCAATACGTCAGTGGAGATATTGGACTCGGTACAAAGCTTGCTATCCTCGCTGCTGTTCTATTAGTCGTTCGAAGAACTGTCGAACCGAAAGTGATGGGCAATCAGATTGGCCTTTCCCCTCTTCCAACGTTGATAGGAATGTTCATCGGTTTAAAATTGTTTGGTGTATTTGGATTGTTCATTGGACCAATGATAGTAATAATATTTAATACCGCGCGAGAAGCAGGCATCATCAAGTTGAATTTTAAATTATAAAAAACACGCTCCCTCAGAAGCGTGTTTTTCTTATATTCCTAATATGGCTTTGATCATTGACGTTGTTTCTCCGCCTTCATATATTACATAAAGCAATAAATAAACGGCAACGCCAGTGAGTGCGGTGAATAGCCAAATAATGCTTGTAACCGGACCAATCTTACGGTGTTTGTCCAATTTGTTTTTTAATCCCCAATTGATAGTAATCGCCCCGAAGATTGCTCCCGTAGTCGCAAGGACAATGTGAAAAACAAGGAAAATTGTATAGTAGACCTTCAAATTATCTGGCCCACCGAAAGCTGTATTTCCAATTAGAATAGTGCGTGTTGCGTATATGATAAAGAAAATTACAGCTGAGACTGCTGCAGCAATCATCATTTTTTTATGAGCTTCAATTTTTCTATCACGTATCAGTTTCCAACCAATTACTACAAAGATTGCTGATAACACTATGAAAAAAGTGCTCACTGTCGGTAAAAAAGGAACATCCATACATAATACTCCTTCAAAGTGAAATAGATTATCTATTCATTTCAAATTTTTGTCTTTCCAATAAATCTCTTTGAGTAATCTCATCAGCATTCAATTGCTCATCACGATACCATTTAATGAAGATTTTACCGATGACAACTACATAGATTAATTCTTGAATAATTTTCATAATAATTCCGCCCAGTTGCTGATCATATACTGTAGGCATGTTTGTAAATAACTCCGGTCCTGAAATGCCTAGACCAGATATGCCAGATAGCGTCCCAGCAGGTACACACAGTGCCATTGCCTTCAACCACGCTTCTCCGCTGCTGTACGTTTCATATACAGGTACATCTACAAAAATGATTAACGCACATGCAGGCGTCACTAAAAGGGCACTCAATATGACATAGCCAATTTTCTTCAATCCATGCAGTGTAGGATGATCTTCCATTGTATTTACAACCGGCCACCATAAAACCACAGCCGCTAAAAATACTGTAATTGTAAATATTGCATGCAATACCGCACTTAATTTAATGTAATCTAAAATCATCGGATAGTGGTACATAGAAAATGCAAGCGTAAAAATAAGTAAGCTAATAATTGGCTTGGTAAACAATCTAAAAACCTTATCAATGATTTTCACACTGAAAACTTTTTTCCAAATAAAGTTTGGTATTCCGATAATCATTAATGGGGCGACTCCCAATAATAGAAGAGCCATCTGCGTCATATGAACTGAAAACAAAATATGCCCAATCAAATCAAGCGGCGATCCTTTTACAATATACAAAAGAATCATTGAAGCAATAAAATACTTGATTTGTCGACCCGATACAGGTTCGGTTCCCTCAAACCAATGTCGCCATTTCTTCGTCAATAGGAAGTATAGTACGACAAGCAGTACAATTGTTAAGAAAAAATAGGGACTCCAAAGTGCCTGAAATCCGAATATGCTAAAAGGCATCATTGCCATCGCTCCTTTAAGGTGTCTTATTCTATTATAAAACGAACGAGACATTTAACACAATGAACGAACTTTAACATTGCCTCATTTTTGACTAGAATGTGACGAATTGATCTGAAATACACCGTAAAACAGAAAAAGCCTGTGGAATGGATCCACAGGTTTTTTCTTACTAATTACCACCAAACGATTGTAACGAATGTTAAAGGGATCAAGAAACCTAAAAGGGCTCCTGTGTACATGAACATTTGAGGAATGCCATGCCCTTTTTCACTCATATGCATGAAGTAATACAGTTGCAACCCAACTTGAACAGCTGCAAAAAGCATGATCATCGGGATAATAAAGAATTTGGAAAACCCTGCAACTTCAGCTTCATATGCAACAACCATAGAGAATGAAACAATTGTCAGGAAGATCATAAGAGAAAACATCATAACCTGACTGCGCATAGATTGCTTTGCACGTCTTTGTGCAAGCTGTTGTTCAGCCGGTGTACGTTTGTAAACTTGGATGTCTGCCATCTTAACCTACCACTCCCATCAAGTAGACTACAGTGAAGATGAATACCCAAACAACGTCGATAAAGTGCCAGTACAATGAAAATGTATAGTACTTCGTAGCGTTATAAAGGTTTAAACCGCGTTTCGCATTACGGAAAATCAACAACGTGATCCAAACAAGACCAACAGCTACGTGGAACCCGTGAGTTCCAACAAGCGTATAGAACGCCGAACTGAAAGCACTGTTACCGTAAGTGAACCCTAAGCTGACATAATGCGAGAACTCATAAACTTCAAGCATTAGGAAGCCAAGTCCTAAAAATGCAGTAATTGCAAGCCAAAGTTGCATTTTCTTGAAGTTGTAGTTACGCAAATGGTACATCGCAAACACACTTGTCAATGAAGATGTTAGAAGCAACATCGTCATGACGAATACTAATGGTAATTCATAAAGCCCTTGAGTCGAGAAGCCAAAGCCGCTCGGTCCAGAGTTTTTCAATGCAACGTATGTTGCAAATAATGTCGCGAACAAGATTGTCTCTCCACCAAGGAAGAGCCAGAAACCTACAAATTTGTTTTTCGCTTCAAGCGTTGCTCTTTCCGGATGGTCAGGCCACGTCTCAGGGGTGAATTTTTTATTCAAATCCATTAGTTTTGACCCCCTTTACGTTTCAAATCACGGAGAATCTCTTCTTTTTTAACATAGTATCCAGTGTCATCTTGCAAAGAACGTGCTGCCATTGAAACGAAAGTCCATAGTAGACCGAAGATAAGTAATGGTAATCCCCATGACTCTTCAGTACGGAACATCGCGCCAAATCCTGCAATGAATAAACCGAAAGCCATAAGCAAAGGAATGATAGAACCGTTTGGCATATGAATGTCTTTGACTGGTTCTGAAGGTGTTAATCCTGACTCGTTGCCTTCCTTCTTCTCAATCCAAACAGTATCAAGTCCACGAACAAGTGGAGTTGCAGCGAAGTTGTAATACACAGGTGGTGATTCAATTGCCCACTCCAGTGTACGTCCATCTCCCCATGGATCGTTTGAAACTTTTACATTTTTAACTGATGTGATGATTGCATTGATAACAAGTACAATAACCCCTACTGCCATAAAGAACGCACCAACTGTACTGATAAGGTTTGCAAGGTTCCAACCTTGACCGTCCATATACGTCCAAACTCGACGCGGCATACCCCAGAATCCTAACCAGTGTTGGATAAGGAATGTCATATGGAATCCGATAAAGAAGAACCAGAATGTTACTTTACCAAGCGTTTCATTCAACATCGTACCAAACATTTTTGGCCACCAGTAATGTGTAGCTGCCAAAATCGCAAGAACAACACCACCAACGATTACGTAGTGGAAGTGAGCTACGATGAAATAAGAATCGTGCAATTGGTAGTCAAGTGGTGCAGCCCCTTGCATAACACCCGTAACCCCACCCATTGTAAATGATGGTATGAAACCAAGTGCATAAAGCATTGGAGTTGTAACCTTGATGCTTCCGCCCCACATTGTCAATAGCCAGTTAAAGATTTTAACCCCTGTAGGCACGGCAATCGCCATTGTTGCAACAGCGAAAATTGCGTTCGCAGTCGGCCCTAAACCAACAGTGAACATATGGTGAGCCCACACCATAAATCCTAGGAAACCGATCAACACAGTCGCGAAGACCATGGATGGATATCCGAACAAACGCTTACGGGAGAATACCGAGAAAATCTCAGAGAAAATACCGAAAGCAGGCAAAATAAGAATATAAACTTCAGGGTGACCGAAAATCCAGAAAATATGCTCCCAGATAATTGTATTACCACCCATTTCATGATTGAAGAAGTTTCCTCCGAACATACGGTCAAACGTCAAGAAGAATAGACCTATTGTCAATGGAGGGAATGCGAACAAGATCATTGCAGATGCAACAAACGTTGTCCATGTGAACAATGGCATCCGCATGTACGTCATACCTGGCGCGCGCATGTTGATGATTGTGACGAGGAAGTTGATCCCCGCTATCAATGTACCGCCCCCGGCAATTTGAAGCCCTATCGCATAGAAATCAACACCATGTCCTTGGGATGCAAGTGAAAGTGATGCGTAAGATGTCCATCCAGCATCAGGAACCTCACCATATAACCAAGAAATGTTGAGGAATAATCCTCCGAAGAAGAACATCCAAAAACCCAATGAGTTAAGGAATGGGAACGCAACGTCACGCGCACCGATTTGTAACGGCATTATCGCGTTCATAAATCCAAATAATATAGGCATGGCTGCTAAGAAAATCATCGTCGTTCCGTGCATTGTGATCAAATCATTGAATAGACCTGCACTAACGAAATCATTGTTTGGAATATGAAGCTGCCAACGAATCAGCATAGCTTCAATTCCGCCTACAACGAAGAAGAATCCGCCCCCAAGGAAGTAAAGGATTCCGATTTTCTTATGGTCGACTGTAGTTAACCAGTCCCACAGCGTTGCGCCAAAACCCTTTTTTTGAGCAACTGAACTCACTTTGTTTACCTCCTCATCAAAATCGAGTGAAAATTATTATTCAATAGATAGACCCATTAGGTATTCAGCAATGGCATCCAATTCCGAATCAGAAAACTGACCATCGAAATCAGGCATCTTATTACCTGGTTTGTATTGTTGTGGATGTTTGATCCATTCAATCAAATCTTCTTTCGTGTGATCCATAAATCCAGCAACACGGTTACGGTCTCCGAAAGTAGCAAGGTTCGGGCCTTGTGCTCCAGTCTCACCTACACCTGAAACTGCGTGACACCCGATACAGCTTTGTTGGAATAGAGCTTGACCATCTGGATTTGCTACAACTTGATTATCAGCTGTTGCCTGCATTGCAGTAACCCAACGGTCAAATTCAGCACGTGGCATCGTTTTTACTTTGAAGTCCATCAATGCGTGAGATGGTCCACAAAGCTCCGCACACTTACCATAGAAGACTCCGCCTGCGTCTTTAAGATCTTTTGAATTCTTTTCAAATGTTAGATAGAACTTATTGACGTTTTCAACGTTCGTATCAAGCTTACCACCTACGGCTGGTATCCAGAATGAGTGTTTAACGTCTGCAGCAATTAGATTGAAGTAAACCTTTTCATCCATCGGCACGACCAATTCTTGTGCAGTTACGATACCTAAATCTGGGTATTCAAACTCCCACCAATATAGTTTCGCAGTAACATCTACTACAAGATTTTCAGCATTCCCATCTTCATCTACAGCACCCATTGCTGCCACATCTCCAAGTTTATAAGTGTAATAAACAGTAGGAACAGCGAGTAGTAAAATTAATAGAATCGGAATGATCGTCCATACAAGCTCAAGCTTATGACTGCCTTCAACTTGTTCTGGAATATGATCTTCACCTAATTTGGAGCGTCTGAAACGTACTAACGCTACTAAATAAATTGCTACAACTACGAGAATAACGAGTAACATGATCGCTGAAGACAGTAGTAGTAAGTTGAACTGATCTCTTCCGACTTGTCCTGCAGGCAGAAGCGTTGATAGTTCTTCTTGACCACATCCCGCAAGGAACACTGTTAGTACAGCCAATAGAGAAAAGAGACGCCAATTTTTAAGTCCTTTCATCATCGCTAACTAATACCTCTCTTTCTAAAAAAATGTTTTGTTCAAATGAGGACTGTTGACCTCTCTATCATGAATTCCTGTCAAAAGAAAGAATTCCATCATTTAGATGAATATCGAAAAAATGATCATAGCAACAAAAAGGATTGTCATGTAATTCAGTGAATAGATGAACATGGATGTTGCCCATTTCAAATCTTCCTTTGCCTTAAATCCTTTTACCGCCAAGTATAACCAACCGATATTCAATACAGTTCCCAACACAATGAATCCGACACCAAGATCAGCAAGTAGGAATGGCAACGGGAATAATAGAAGCACCCATGCAAGTATTGAAACTTTTGTCCTCTTGAAACCCTTTACAACTGGTAGCATCGGTATTCCTGCAGCACGGTACTCTTCAGTCCTGCGCATTGCCAGAGCATAAAAATGTGGGGGCTGCCACACGAACATAATAAGGAATAACGCCCAGGCACCCATACCAAGTGTGGGTTCAACCGCGGCCCAACCGATTAAAGGAGGTATTGCTCCGGATATACTACCTACGATAGTATTGCTGACATATTTTCTTTTAGACCACATTGAATAGAGTACAACATAGCTGAATACACCCGCAAGCCCCCATAATCCAGCCGCTGGTGATGCTGCAAACAACATCACTTCTCCTATCACTATGAAAGCGAGAGCGAGAGTTAATACGTAAGGTGCTTTAAATCTACCTGTGACTGTTGGGCGCGTCTTGGTTCTTGTCATAACGGGATCGATATCCCGATCGATAAGATTATTCAAAGCTGCCGACCCGGCAATAATGAGCCCTGAACCAAGAAGTGCATACAACATTAAGTCCAAATTGTGGATAAAGCTCTTGCTTGAGAATTGAAAGGCTAAGAAAAGTCCGGTAAATGTTGTAATCAGATTAGAATTGACTATGCCTATTTTAATAAGTGCAAGGAAATCTTTCACGATGGAAGTCGATCTGATATCCGGTTCAACGGATGACGTAATCGCCCGACCATTTGACATATGTACCCTCCTTTCAAGGATGTCGGCAAGGACCGCTATACTTTACTATATCGAAATTCGGGACTAATTTCTATACATAAACCGAATTTCAATAAATCCGCAAAGTTGTACCACTTGTAAATTCACTTCGCCTATCTATAGTAAATCATTTCCCTATGCCTTTTGTGAAGTTAAAGGGTCTTTTTTATGAACAATTTGTGAAATAGCTTAGGGTAAACCCTGAATTGGCCAATATACGTTGTTTTTTCTACTATTTTTCGATATCATCTACAAGCGGAGTCTTTTATTCATATAGCAATCATTAGTTAAAGTAGGTGTTTTTTTGAGATATAATAAATTTTTAAAATGGTTTGCTGTAGCTTCTACAATTGGTATGCTACTAATTCTTTTGGGCGGTGCACTTGTTACAAAGACCGATAGCGGTATGGGTTGCGGAAGGCATTGGCCAGGTTGTAATGGTCAATTGATTCCTGATGAAATAACTGCGGAAGTGTTAATCGAATTCTCTCATCGGCTTGTGACTGGTGCTGTTGGAATCTTGATTGTCGTCTTGTCTGTTTGGTCGTGGAAAGCGATTGGCCATATTAGAGAAACGAAACTCCTTTCTTTTTTAGCTCTATTCTTCTTGATCTTACAAGCGTTAATAGGAGCTGCACAGGTTCTATGGGGACAAGGTGATTTCATACTTGCACTTCACTTTGGAATATCGCTTATTTCATTCGCTTCTGTCCTACTTCTTACCTTGTTAATATTTGAGGTTGATAAGAAATTTGACGCAGACACGCTGAAAATTGGTAAAACACTCAAAACACATACGATTGGAGTAACAATTTACTCTTATATTGTTGTTTATACTGGAGCGCTTGTTCGCCATACAGAGTCTGAACTTAGCTGTACAGATTGGCCGATGTGCAAAAACGGAGACTTTTCCCTTCCGCAAAACTTCTGGGAATGGGTTCAAATGGGTCATCGGACAGCAGCCGCATTAATTTTTATATGGCTCTTGATTATTGCAATCCACGCAATTAGGCATTATAAAAACCAAAGAGTTATCTATTGGGGATGGATCATCGCCTTCTCATTAGTGACATTACAAGTTTTAGCTGGCGCTATCGTCATTATTACTCGTTTGAATCTATACGTTGCTTTAGCCCACTCACTATTTGTAATCCTATTGTTTGGATTACTAACGTATATGGTCCTACTCGTATCAAGAAGTAGACAAAATTAATAAAAAAAACAACGCTCGTGAGTCAATGCTCACGAGCGTTGTTTTAATGATCAAGCTCTATTAGTAAATCCCCTGTCGAAATGGATTCCCCTGCGTTTACGTAGATTTCTTTTACTATCCCATCGAATGGTGCTTGGATCGTCGTTTCCATCTTCATTGCCTCTGTGATTAGTAGATGCTCTCCCCTTCTGACTTTTGTTCCTTTTGAGACAGCAATTTTCAATACAGTTCCAGGCATTGTTGCCGCTATATGCGAATCATTTGATAGATCCGCTTTTTGTTTATGAATAACATCGGATTCGATGTTCATGTCCTGTATGACAATTTCCCGTGGTTGGCCGTTTAATTCGAAGTAAATTATCCTATTCCCATCCGATTGCGGTTCCCCAATGGATACCAATTTAATGATTAGTGTTTTCCCTCTTTCAATCTCCACTTCAATTTCTTGCCCCAATCGCATTCCGAAAAGGAATTCTGATGTATTAACGACAGATATGTTTCCGAACTGCTTCTTCGTCGTTGCATACTCCTCGAACACTTTTGGATAAAGCGTGTATGCCAATGCATCTTTCATCGTTGAAGGATGACCTAATAATTCCTCCGTCTTATTAAGAAGGATTTCAAAGTCCACATCCTCTAATAGTTCACCGGGACGTACAGTAATCGGCTTTCTTCCCTTTAGAATGACCTGTTGCAATTCTTCCGGGAATCCGCCATACGGTTGGCCTATATACCCTTCAAAAAACTCGATGACAGATTCAGGAAAATCAATTGTCTTCCCTCGATCTATAACCGAAATCTCATTCAGATTATTTTGCACCATGAACAATGCCATATCTCCGATTACTTTCGAAGATGGTGTTACTTTCACAACATCTCCGAAGAGCAAGTTGACACGGGAATACATTTCTTTCACTTCTTCCCATCTTTCCCCGAGTCCTACAGCCTTTGCTTGTTGTTGAAGATTGGAATATTGACCACCGGGCATTTCATGCACGTAAACTTCAGAGTGAGGGCTCACCATGCCGCTTTCAAAGTTTTGATAATATTTCCGTACATCCTCCCAGTAATAAGATAAGGATTCAAGTGCTTTAACGTCAGCACGTACTTGCCGTTTACCATGCTGCAAAGCATAATAAAGAGAACTTACAGATGGCTGAGAAGTGAGACCCGACATAGAACCAAGAGCAGTATCAACGATATCGACTCCAGCTTCTACAGCTTTTGCATACATATAGATCCCATTCCCACTCGTGTCATGTGAGTGAAGATGAATCGGTATGTCAACTGTCGCCTTTAGTTCTGAAATTAGTCTGTAAGCTGCCTCTGGTTTCAACAGACCAGCCATATCTTTTATGGCAAGAATATGAGCACCAGTTGCTTCAAGCTCCTTCGCCATCTTCTTATAATAATCCACCGTATATTTTGCTCGGGAATCATCAAGGATGTCCCCTGTATAACAAAGTGCGGCTTCTGCGACCTTACCCGCTTGACGAGTTGCATCAATAGCAATCTCCATTCCTTTTATCCAGTTCAGGCTATCGAAAATACGAAACACATCTATCCCAGATTCCGCCGAAGTTTTGATGAATTCACGGATGACATTATCGGGATAATTTGAATATCCAACCGCATTAGCCCCTCGGAAAAGCATCTGAAAAAGTACATTTGGAATTTGGTTGCGAAGTTTCGTTAGCCTTTCCCATGGATCCTCTTTTAAGAACCGGTATGCAACGTCAAATGTTGCACCTCCCCACATTTCAAACGAAAACAGATCGGGCATAAGTCTTGCTGACTCAGAAGCAATATTTACAATATCCGAAGTACGAACACGTGTCGCAAGTAATGATTGGTGTGCATCCCGAAATGTAGTATCCGTGAGAAGAACATCTTTTTGATCCTTTATCCATTGAACCAATGCTTCGGGTCCTTTTTCATCCAATAGTTGCTTTGTACCGTAAGTCGGCGGAACGGATAGATCTATTGCGGGTTTTCTTACTGGATGGAAAATAGGTTTGGCCTGTTTACCTATGCCCGGAAACCCGTTGACTGTCACATTTCCCAAGTAATTAAGAATTTTGGTTCCTCTGTCTTTCCTTACTGGGAATTCGAATAACTCTGGTGTAGAGTCTATGAAACTAGTGTCATAACTTCCTGTTAGAAAGTTCTCATGACGGACAACATTCTCTAAGAATGGTATGTTTGTTTTAATTCCCCTAATTCTAAATTCTTGTAAATTGCGGTCCATCTTCGCTGCTGCGTCTTTGAATGAGGTTCCCCAAGTCGACACCTTGACTAAAAGGGAATCGTAATATGGGGTAATGACTGCCCCTTGGAAGCCGTTACCTGCGTCAAGTCGGACGCCAAAGCCTCCACCCGATCGATAGACCATCAGCTTGCCAGTATCAGGCATGAAATCATTTAACGGGTCTTCCGTTGTCACCCTGGATTGAATCGCATAACCGAATAGTGGTATTTTACTCTGTTCCGGAATTGCGGATTCACCTTCATGGAGATTTCCTCCATTTGCAATATGGATTTGAGCATGTACGATATCAATACCTGTCACCATCTCCGTAATAGTGTGCTCGACTTGAATACGAGGATTAACCTCGATGAAATAAAAATCACCATCCGAAACGAGGAATTCAACTGTTCCAGCATTGACGTAGGAAACATTTCTCGCCAATTTCACAGCTGCATCGCAAATATCTTGGCGTAGCGTATCATCCAATGATATTGATGGTGCTATCTCAACTACCTTCTGGTGGCGACGTTGAATGGAACAATCTCGTTCATATAAATGAACAACATTGCCATACGCATCTCCTAAGATTTGAACTTCTATATGTTTTGGCTTGTTAATATATTTTTCAACATACACTTCATCAGAACCGAATGCCGATTTTGCTTCTGACTTCGCACGTTCATAAGCATCAGGGACTTCATCCTCGGAATGGACAATTCGCATCCCTCTCCCCCCACCACCAAGTGAAGCTTTGATAATGAGTGGATAACCATGAATATCCGCGAAAGCGTTTACTTCCGAAATGGAGGAAACAGGACCATCCGTACCTGGAATTACTGGAATTTTAGCTTTAATCGCCTGTTCTCTTGCTTTTACCTTATCCCCAAACATATCTAAATGTTTGGATGAAGGCCCTATGAATATGATCCCTTCCTCTTCAAGTCTTCGGGCAAACTCCTCGTTTTCTGCAAGAAAACCATATCCAGGATGGACTGCATTTGCCCCGCATGACTTCGCTAACGCAATGATCCCTTCAATATCCAAGTATGCATCAATCGGTTTTTTCCCTTCACCGATAAGGTATGATTCATCAGCTTTGTAACGGTGGAATGAACCCCTGTCTTCTGCAGAATAAATACCGACAGTTGGGATTCTTAATTCAGTACATGCACGAAATATGCGGATTGCAATTTCACCGCGGTTTGCTACGAGGATTTTCTTTATACGTCCTAATTCCACCGTAAATGCACTTCCTTTTCTATTTATTCTTTTGGTATTTTGAGAACATTGACACATTCATCAATATTCCTAAAGATAAAGATAACAGAATCATAGAAGTTCCGCCATAACTTATAAGAGGAAGGGGTACACCTGTAAGCGGAATTAAACCGGTTAACCCACCAAGATTCACAAATGTCTGGATCCCAATGACACTTCCAATACCAGCTGCAAGCATTCGGGCTTGTGGGTCTGTAGTGGTCATCGCAATATACAATGCACGTAATACGATGAACCCAAGACCTCCTATAACAATGATTGTCCCAAGTATACCAATCTCTTCAGAAATTACAGCCATGATTACATCCGTATGCGGCTCTGGTAAATAGCCCATCTTCTGAATGGAATTTCCTAAACCCAATCCTTTTACTCCCCCAGTTCCAATTGCAATATAACCGTTTGCGATTTGGTATCCGGAGCCTTGTACATAATCGAAAGGGTTCATGAAAGATAAAATACGGCCTTTCCGACTGTCATTCATGACTGTATCCCAAATAAAATAAAGACTAGCTGAACCTATTATCATCCCTACCATAATTATTCCGCCTAATTTACCAAACGTCTTTAATCGTAGACCGCTTGCAGCAATTACTGAAAAGGCACCCATGATAATGATGAATGATGTGCCGATATCTGTCTCAAACATAATCAATCCAATAGCAAAGACAAGGATGCCGACAGGAGGTCCAATCGATTTATTAATAGAATCGATTGTTCCTGCTTCATATTTTTTAGCAAAAACACTTGCAAAATAGATGATGATTACAAGCTTCGCAACTTCCGAAGGTTGGATGTTTCCGAATCCCGGGACTCGGATCCAACTTTGGGAACCACCTGCAGCATATCCAATGAAATGGACAAGTATGAGCAGCATGAACATTACTGCAATCGAAAACATCATGAACTTTTTTCTCTTGTAATTCTGATACGGGAAGAATGACGCTAATAGGAAAACAGGAATTGACACTGCCAGATTCTTCAATTGTCTTACATAAAAATGGTCAGGTGAAAAACCATATCGATTAACCGCCACTACCATACTTGAACTATAGATCATCACTAATCCGAAGAGGCAAAGCACTATGTATACTATGAATAACGGATAATCGAAGTTTGAAATCATTCTCTTAATATATTTCCCCATCGGACTTCCCACCTTTATTAAATAAAAAACTCAAACCAATTAATGAGTTTGAGTCTTTTGTTTATTTTTTTGTATATAGCTCATGCAGAATGTTCATCTCTTTTTCTAACAACGAAAGGATTTCCTTTCCTCTTTCACGCTCAATCAATCCAAGCTTGACAGCAAAATCAATTTCCCTGGATAAGCCGTACATTTGGGTATCCAACACTTCCTCGTAAAGAGGGCATTGGGGCATAGTCAAATGATCCATCTGTACCTTTATGAGTTGTGCGATTTTATCTGCATCAGCTTGCAATTGTTTCATTGCTTTTTCCTGATAGGTTTCCTGCAATTCAATATCCACGAGGACGCCCCCATTCACCTTTTATTTCTACTACGGTGATTATGAATTAAATTGTATCTTTTGAGAAGGTAAATTGCAAGTGTTTCCCTTTTCACAGGTAGTATAATATCAATGTCTTTCCACAATCAATTGGAAGGAGTATACTATATACTAAACAGCTATAAGTTGTAGGAGGCTATTCACATTGGAAACAATCATAACTGTACAAGGCAATGTAAAACATAACATCACCCTCGATCCAACTGTCTGGATCTTCGACGACCGTAGAATTGATTTAAATACGTATTTTAACGAAGATCGAATTGAAATAGATGAAGACGAGAAATATTTAAATAGCATGGGCAAACATTGGTCCAGGGAGATTATGGAGGGTGCTACTTTCCCTCCTACATTAAAAACAGAAAAAAAGTTTGACCGTAAAAAAATGGTTACAGGTACTTTCGGGATTTTATTGAAACCTTTCCTGAAAAACGCCGTCCCGGGGGAAAATGCGGAGACGATCACTTTCGTTACATCTACCAATCACGAAGAAACATTTTCGCTTTCTGAAGCTGAAGATTTTATCTTTAAGTTCAGTCAGGACGGCAAGCCATTACTGGAAGACGGACCTGTACATCTATTATTTAATGATGGGTCGAATATCGAAAACCCTTTAAAAGCAATCAGCGGCATAGTCATTAAGTGATAATTGTCTTGTTTGGTTTTTCACGAAAAAGGAGTTGATCATTTGCGAGTAAAATGTGTTCTTTGCGACGAAATCGGGCAGCTACAAGATGATACTCCACTTGCTAAAAAACTTAGGAATCATCCGATCAATACCTATATGTGCGATCAATGCAATGAACGGATTACGAATTATACTAACTTACGAGTCAGCACGGGCAAGTTTATCTTCCACCGCAGTTCCCACTCTGCTGAAGATAAATTTTAGCCGATAAAATTTTAGTCCATAAGAAAACTCCACCGTTTAAACGGTGGAGTTTTCTTTATGCTCGTTCATCCTACGAATTCTGTAAATGATTAATATGAGCGCTGCAACAATCAGTCCCTCCGCAATTGGAAGGAAGAAGGCAAGGAACGTCAAGATAAGACATCCCAAAAACAAGAATGCATATATAACGAGATTTTGCCATGGCTTGATTTTCCTGGCAAAACCAAGCTTATAAACAAGTGCCGATAAGAGGAACACGAGGGCTAATAACACATACCCTGCCGAAGTGAACGAAGGCATCATTTCATATATAAAACGTGATATCCCCGACATACTTTCGATTACGTCCGAATCCTCCAACTTCATTCAACACATCCCTTTCCATCAACTCGATATAGCCTTACTCACCGAGTTTTTTCTTCTTTTGCACACGTTCACGTTCGTTTTTATCAAGGATCTTTTTACGTAAGCGGATTGATTGAGGTGTAACTTCACAATACTCATCATCTCCAACATATTGTAACGCTTCCTCAAGTGACATAATCCGTGGTTTCTTAGTTGTAACAGTTTGATCTTTTGTAGCAGATCGCACGTTTGTAGCATGCTTGATCTTTGTTAGATTAATCGTCAAGTCATTGTCACGGCTATTTTCACCGACAACCATCCCGGCGTAAATTTCAGTACCCGCATCTACAAACATGACTCCACGATCTTCCAATTGCATTATACCATATCCTGTGACAGTTCCTGTCTCCATAGATACAAGCACACCATGGCGACGGCCACCAACACGACCGTGCGCAACCGGCTTATAAGAATCGAATGTATGATTAATAATTCCGTACCCTCTTGTTAGTGTAAGGAAGTCAGTAGAATACCCAATCAATCCCCTAGCTGGAACTAGGAAAATTAGGCGAACCTGTCCATTACCGTTGTTAATCATATCCAGCATTTCACCTTTGCGCTCTCCGATGGATTCGATAATAGCGCCGGTATATTCTTCAGGGATGTCAATTTGTACACGTTCAACAGGTTCAGAACGCACTCCATCAATTGTACGAATGATAACTTCAGGCTTCGATACTTGAAGTTCGAACCCTTCTCGACGCATATTTTCAATCAGAATAGAAAGATGAAGTTCCCCACGTCCCGAAACAACCCAAGCATCCGGTGAATCTGTAGGATCTACACGCAGAGAGACATCCGTTTGTAATTGCTGTTCTAATCTTTCCTCGATTTTCCTTGCTGTTACCCATTTACCTTCTTTCCCGGCAAACGGACTATTATTGACAAGGAAAGTCATTTGAAGCGTTGGTTCATCGATGTGAAGTTCAGGCAATGCTTCCTGGTGATCGATAGGACAAACCGTTTCACCAACGTCTATATTTTCCATTCCTGATACAGCGATCAAGTCTCCCGCATAAGCCTCTTCAATCTCAATTCGCTTTAACCCTAGGAAACCATACATTTTCGTAACGCGATAATTTTTGGTTGAACCATCACGTTTTAGAACTGATACTTGTTGACCCACTTTCATAGTTCCACGGAAAACACGCCCAATTCCAATTCGACCAACATAGTCATTGTAATCAAGTAATGAAACTTGGAATTGTAACGGCTCTTCACGATTATCGACAGGAGCAGGAATATGTTCAACAATTGCATCGAACAATACTTCCAACGTTTCTTCCTGATCTGCTGGGTTTGGTGACAGACTTGCTGTTCCATTAAAACCGGAAGCATAGACTACAGGGAACTCAAGTTGTTCATCATTCGCATCCAACTCAATGAATAATTCGAGTACTTCGTCGACTACTTCTTCAGGACGCGCAAAATCTCTGTCAATTTTGTTTACAACAACAATCGGTTTTAAATTCGTTTCCAATGCTTTTTTCAACACGAAACGGGTTTGCGGCATACATCCTTCGAAGGAGTCGACAACAAGTACGACACCGTCTACCATTTTCAAGATCCGTTCCACTTCCCCACCAAAATCAGCATGTCCTGGTGTATCAAGAATGTTAATTTTCGTGTCTTTATACTCAATTCCCGTATTTTTAGCAAGAATTGTAATTCCACGTTCACGTTCAAGATCATTTGAGTCCATTGCACGGTCTTCTACATGTTCATTTGACCGGAATATACCGGATTGCTTTAACAACGAATCGACGAGTGTCGTTTTTCCGTGGTCAACGTGGGCGATAATTGCTATATTCCGTAAATCATTACGTTTTTTTGTCATGTTTTCACTCCGTTATCTTTTATCAGATGTATAACTGTGTTATTATAGCACATAGGGATGGTATTAAAAAACATTTTATTTCGGGAGATGTATCATTTTGAAGAATATTAAATGGGTTTTCGTCATTTATTCTTTTGCTGCAATTGCTGCCATGTGTGGTATTGGTATAGCCGTAGGCATGCGTAGTATCCCCGCTGCTCTAATTGCTATTCTCGCACTTATTTTCGTCATGGGTAATGGTTTCAAAACGAAGAAGAAGATGCGGGAACAAGGTTTATTATAATCGTGAAAAGGGACTGCAGGTTATTTTAAGCAGTCCTTTTTTTATTTGAGTACTATATAGTTTTTCAAAATCTCCTCATGTAATCCGGATTTTGCAACGATAAAAGTATCCTGCCCTAATAAATGCGGGTTTTCACCTTTCATATTTGTCGCTATCGCCCCAACCTCCTGGGCGATGACCATTCCTCCGGCAATATCCCAAGGCGATAAACGCAGAGACATATAGGCATCGATACGCCCTGATGACACATAAGCAAGTTCAATGGCTGCGGACCCATAAGATCTGGTTCCACGGCATCTATGTACCATTTCAACAATCGGCATATGTTCAATTCTTCGATTAGGTGCAACCCAGCTGGCATTTACACCAATGACCGCTTCTTCGATCGGCGTATTTTCAAGCATAGGGAGACGTTCATCGTTAAAATATGCCCCTTCGCCTTTTACGGCATGGTAAAAGTCATCATTCATCACATCATATATATAACCAAGTATTCCAACGCCTTCAAGATAAATGCCAAGTGAAATAGCGAAGTTCCTTTTTTGGTGGATGAAATTCATAGTACCATCTATCGGATCAAGCATCCAAATCACACCTTCAAGTGACTTGATCTCATCACCAAAACCCTCTTCCCCAAAAATACGGTGATCAGGAAATTTCTCTCTAATCTTGCGAATGAAAAATTGTTCGATGTCACGGTCAATATTCGTGACTAAATCATTCGCTTCAGCTTTAGACTCAACATCAATTGTTTTGTAAAAGGACACCCTTATTTTATGGCCCGCTTCTTTAATAAGGGATTTTGCATACCGGTCAATTGCTCCCCAGTTCATCTATACACCCCATCTACAGTCTTATTATTCAATAATAACATAATCCGCAGACAAAAAGGCGCCCCACACTGTTATGTACCCTAAAGGGTTTTCAGTGAAGGCGCCTAATTCGGTTCGATGGATTTCTATTACGCAAAAGCATTGAAAGTCTCCAGCTCACAATGGATTTCAGTGAGTCTTACCTTGCTTTTCTCAGCCTGTTTGCTATCCTTCTCTTGCATGGCATCGAACAATGTAGCTAATTCATAATCCAATTCAAGATGCAGTAGTTTCACGTACTCCTTTTCAATTTCAGCTTTACGGATAATATGGACGACTTGTTTCATTTCGTAACACCCCTTTTTTTATCATTTACTTACGATGCATTTACTTACTTCTAACTTATGCTGGCCATTTTGCTTTTGTTAGTTATAAGCCTTCTTGTATAAGATTGTTCCCCGTTTTCTGTTACGATAAACGTGGAGAATGAAATGGAGGAGTTAAAATTGACACAAGGATTTTGGACAAAAGAAGATTTTAATGTATTTTCAATAGATGGATTAGATAACAGAATGAGTGCGCTTCAAAATAGAATTCAACCGAAGTTTGGAGTAATTGGTGAACATATTGCAACTTTTTTATCTTCTCATGGAACAGGCGAATTTTATCCACATATTGCAAAACACGCAAGAAGGACGGTTAATCCGCCGAAAGATAGCTGGGTGGCGTTCGCTCCTGCAAAACGAGGATATAAAGCTTTACCGCATTTTCAAGTGGGATTATGGGGAACCCATTTATTTATCATTTTGGCCGTAATTTATGAAAATCCGGATAAAAAAGGAATTGCTGAAAGGCTTAGTAAAAACAGTAACGTGCTTTTATCTTTACCTGAAGACTTCGTTATATCGGGTGACCATATGAAACCTGAGGCGGAATACATACATGAAATAGGGATTGAAGGGATCGAAAGTTTATTGGAAAGGTTAAAAACCGTAAAAAAAGCTGAGCTTGTAATCGGTAAGCATTTGTCTACAGACGTAGCAACCACCCTTTCTGAAACAGAATTTTTGGTACTTGTGGAAAAAACAATCAATGATCTTTATCCTTTATATGATGTCATCATCGGATAAAAGGAAGGGATGCATGTAGTATGCATCCCTTTTCTCAATTGTATAAGTCGTTTTTTCAGAAAAACTTTTTTCGTACCCGCCCGTTATGCCTTGATTAATTCACCGTCATCGCCTTCTTTAGCGGACTTCACGATTTTATAGCTATTAAACCCGCTGACGTCTTCAAATTCTTTGAAAATCGTTTTTTCTTCTGCCATTGAAGGAACGACCTTTTTGAAAGCCCTATAAGCATTCATGAAATTCTCTCTCTTTATTTCTTTTTCATAAGCCTTTTCGACAGCCTGAAAGAAATTTACAACATCAATTATTTCTTCAGTCGTCCAATGATGACTCAGTGGGTAATTATAATCCAATATTCTTCCGCACCTTTCTTCAAGCCCATTTTCCACGTATTTTTTCGGCTTGATCTACCATTCGTCCGATCAATTCAGCAACTGAAGGTACATCCTCAATCATTCCAGCAACTTGTCCAGCCCAACCGAAACCTTGCTGCTCGTCCCCATGATGGATAAATCGGCAATTTGCCTCTCCGCTAATATAATCCTTCAACTTATCATAATCCGCATTGTCGGCTTCCATACGTAAGATTTTTTCAGTCCATGTACCAGTGAGGGCGCGTGCAGGTGCGCCAATTGTACGTTTAATGACAACTGTACCTGTTTCCTCAGCTTGAAGTAATGCATCTTTATACGCAGAGGAGGCATGAACACATTCTTTTGTCGCGATAAAACGCGTTCCCATCTCAATGCCTTCCGCGCCTAAGGTATGAGCAGCCATCCATCCACGTCCGTCCCCAATGCCACCTGAAGCGATTACAGGGATTTTAACAGCGTCAACAACTTGAGGGACTAAGACAAACGTACCGATATCGTCACGCCCTAAATGGCCGCCACCTTCTTGGCCGACAACCATTACAGCATCCGCTCCGAGGGATTCCGCTTTTATCGCTTGTCTCTTGGAGGCAACTAAGACAAGTTTTTTTATATCGATCCCTTTTAAGTACTCAAAGAATGGAGCTGGATTTCCCCCAGTAACAGAGACCACCTTAACATTTTCTTCGATTGCTACATCCAATAGATGTTCATACGGCCTTCCATGTTGACCAATTGCAAAGTTCACGCCAAAAGGCTTATTCGTCAACGACTTAACTTTTTTTATTTCCTCTCTTAACGCATCTGGAGATTCAAGACTCATCGCTGTAATTTGTCCAAGTCCACCGGCTTTGGAAACCGCTGCAGCAAGGTCCGAATACGCAAGATAAGCCAAACCTCCTTGAATAATCGGGTATTCAATTCCCAACAGTTCAGTAACTCTCGTTTTCCACTGCATGATTCATTCCCCCATTCACTTATTCATTCTCTTCTATTCCTTTTATCAAATTCGGATCGACAAAATTATAACCTTTCTCTCGCAATCCGTTTACTATCTCCTCTAACGCATCAGCTGTCCATTCCCTATCATGCATTAATAGATTTGAGCCATTTCTCAAGAGTTCAGTATTCACCATAATATCCGCAATTTTTTCTTTCGTCATATACTCTTTTTCATAATCGTATCCATATGACCAATTCATCAACAGCATACCTTCTTCTTTCGCCAAAGCACGGCTAAAATCGGTATTCACACCAAATGGAGCACGGAAAAACTTTGGACGCTCACCAGTCACCTCTTCAACGATATCATTCACGGAAATGATTTCCTCACGTTGTTCATCTTCCGATATTTTTTTTAGATTCGCATGCGTTTTTGTATGATTACCGATTATAAAACCCATATCATGGATTTCTTTCAGAATCGTCTTTTTTTCGTCAGTAGCGATGAAGTGACCGTTGACGAAGAAAATTGCAGGAACACCCAATTCCTTCAATGTCTTGGCCATATCAAGAGCCCGTTTATCTGGAGCGTCGTCTATTGTAAGAAGTACAACTTTTGGGTCCGCTTCACCGAATGGTTCGATTGAATACGTATTTGGATTCATCACGTATTGTGGTGCTCGAATAGATTTCTCCTCTTCTTCCTCTGCTATTTCCGTTTCGGATTCATTTTCAATATCCTTTTCCAAAACCTCTTCTGTTTCTATTTCTGCATTTGCTGGATTTTCTTCATGTAGAGAAGTTTCAGGATTCGTTTTTTCATTGCAAGAAGCCAAAAGCAGCATGGACAGTAATGGTATGTATAGTATTCTCTTTTTCATAGAAACATCTCCTTTTATTGAATAATTCAATCCTAACATGATTTTGGATATCGCTTCAAACGAATAAAACGCGTCCGGCGGCAATTCATGCCTTGGACGCGTTCTCTATTAAACATGAAATATTATTTTGTAATCATATGAATAGGTTTACCTAAAGCAACTTCCGCTGCTTCCATTGAGATTTCACCCAATGTTGGATGCGCATGGATTGTCATTGCGATATCTTCAAGTGTCATACCTGCTTCAATTGCAAGTCCAAGTTCCGCTATCATATCGGATGCATTTTCTCCTACGATTTGCGCACCTAATAGTAATCCGTCTTCTTTACGTGAAACAAGTTTAACGAAACCGTCAGTTGCATTCAGTGCAAGCGCACGTCCATTTGCAGCAAATGGGAATTTGCCAGCTACAACTTCATACCCTTCGTCTTTCGCTTGTTTTTCATTTAATCCTACTGTTGCAAGCTCAGGATCAGTGAAGCAGACAGCCGGAATAGCCAAATAATCTACCTCGGATTTCTCGCCTGAAATCGCTTCAGCTGCTACTTTCGCTTCATAAGAAGCTTTGTGTGCAAGCTGTGGACCCGATACGATATCACCGATTGCATAGATGTTCGAGATACTTGTACGGCATTGCTTATCTACATCGATCAAACCACGCTCAAGGAATTTAACGCCCATTTCTTCAAGACCGATTTCATCTGTGTTCGGACGACGTCCAACTGTAACGAGAACATAGTCAGCTTCAACTTTTTGCTCTTCGCCTTTTGCTTCGTAAGTAACGACAACTCCAGTATCGGACTCTTCAACGCCTTTTGCAGATGCTTTCACAACCACTTCGACGCCTTTATTCTTCAAGCCTTTTTTAACGATTTGAGTCATTTGTTTTTCGAAGCCAGCAAGGATATCATCTCCACCTTCGATAATTGTAACTTTCGATCCAAGGTTGGCATAAGCGGAACCAAGTTCAGTTCCTATGTAACCGCCACCGATAACTACAAGATGTCCAGGCACCTCTTCTAAGTTTAGCGCCCCTGTAGAATTGATAACACGTTTCGAGTATTTGAATGATGGAATTTCAACAGGACGTGAACCAGTAGCGATGATCGCATTTTTAAACTTATACGTTTGCGAAGATTTCTCGTCCATTACTTTTGCAGTATTAGCGTCAACGAAGTATGCTTCCCCCGTGACGATATCCACTTTATTACCTTTTAACAATCCTTCAACGCCGCCAGTCAATTTGTTGACTACACTATTTTTGAAAGCTTGAGCTTTTGAGAAGTCAAGCTTTACATCTGTTGCCGTAATTCCCATATCATCGGAATTCTTAGCAGATGCGTAACGGTGACCTACAGAAATAAGTGCTTTGGAAGGGATGCATCCAACGTTCAGACATACGCCTCCAAGATTTTCTCTTTCAACGATTGTCACTTTTTGTCCCAACTGCGCTGCTCGGATTGCCGCAACGTATCCTCCTGGGCCAGATCCTACAACAAGTGTATCCACTTCGATTGGAAAGTCTCCTACTACCATTTGCTTACGCCTCCATTAATAATAGTTCTGGATTGCCGAGTAATTTTTTAATATGGTTCAGAGCTTGCTGTCCTGTAACACCATCAATCACTCGATGATCGAATACCAAAGATAATGCTAACATAGGTGCAGCTATAATTTCACCATTTTTTACAATTGGTTTTTCTGAAATTCTTCCAATTCCAAGAATTGCAACCTCAGGATGGTTGATAATCGGTGTGAACCATTGTCCACCTGCAGAGCCGATATTCGTGATTGAACAAGAAGCACCTTTCATTTCTGCGGGGCTTAATTTACCGTCACGAGCCTTTTCTCCCAACGTGCTAATCTCTTCAGAAATTGCAAATACTGATTTACGATCTGCATGTTTAATTACCGGAACTAAAAGACCGCGATCTGTATCAGCCGCAATTCCAATGTTGTAATAATGCTTTTGAATAATTTCTTCTTTTGCATCATCAAGTGATGTATTCAACTGCGGGAACTCACGTAAGGTCGATACAAGAGCTTTTACAACGTAAGGAAGATATGTTAACTTAATATCTTTTTCCGCAGCAATCGCCTTGAATTTCTTACGATGAGCGACAAGCTCGGTTACATCGATTTCATCCAATAATGTCACGTGTGGTGCAGTATGCTTGGAATTGACCATTGCTTTTGCAATTGCCTTACGGATTCCTGACATTTTCTCACGAGTTTCTGGGAAATCACCCTCAAGCACGACTGGTGCCGCAGGGATAGCAACTTTTTCTTCAGATACAACAGCGTCTGTAGTTTGAGCTTCTTGAGTCGGTTGTGCAACTTCCTGTTGTCCGCCGCTTAAGAACGTCTCAATATCCTCTTTCACAACACGCCCGTTTTTACCTGACCCTTGCACCTGACGAATATCTACTCCCTGCTCACGAGCATATTTTCGGACAGATGGCATCGCGATAACACGTAGTGATGGTGATTCTTCAGCTTGCACTTTTTCAGGCTGCTGTTGCTTTACTTCAGCCTTTTCGATTTTTTGTCCTGCTTCAGCAGTCGACTGAACCTGTGCTTCAGTCTCCTCTTTGCCCTCTTCTTCAACATGAGGACTTTCGAATCCTGGAGCATCAAGACGGATTAAAACGTCTCCAACAATTGCAACTTTACCTTCTTCAACAAGGATTTCTTCAACTGTGCCGGTAACAGGAGATGGTATCTCTACTACTGCTTTATCATTTTGGATTTCAAGAAGCGTGTCGTCTTCATTGATTTTATCGCCTTTAGCAACAAACCACTTTACAACTTCACCTTCGTGGATTCCTTCTCCGATATCCGGTAAACGGAATTCATATGCCACAAGATTCACCCTTTCATATTGTCACTGTTAAACCTCAAATTAGAATGTCAACACTTTCTTAGCTGTTTCAATAATGTCGTTTGCATCCGGCAGCCAAGCATTTTCACCTTGTGCAAATGGATAGATTGTATCTGGAGCTGCCACCCTTAAGACTGGAGCCTCCAAGCTCAAGATTGCTCGTTCTGTAATTTCGGATACGACATTAGCTGCTATACCTGCTTGTTTTTGTGCTTCTTGGACAACGATTGCTCGGTTCGTTTTCTCAACGGATGCAATGATTGTTTCGATATCCAATGGTTGGATTGTCCGCAAGTCAACTACTTCTACTGAGTATCCTTCTTTCTCCAATACTTCAGCTGCTTTCAAGCTTTCATGCACCATCGCACCATAAGTAATGATTGAAAGATCGCTACCTTCACGTTTCACATCAGCCTTACCAAGTGGAATTGTATATTCTCCCTCAGGAACTTCTTGTCTGAATGAACGGTAAAGTTTCATATGCTCAAGGAAAACAACCGGATTATCATCCTTAATAGCAGAAATAAGAAGCCCTTTTGCATCATAAGGAGTTGAAGGAATAACTACTTTTATCCCCGGTTGTGATGCGACAAGTCCTTCTAAGCTATCAGCATGCATTTCCGGTGTTGCAACACCCCCGCCGAATGGAGAACGGATTGTAACTGGAGCATTGAAATGTCCACCACTACGGAAGGATTGACGTGCTAGCTGACCGCTTACAGAGTCGATCACTTCAAAAATGAAACCGAAGAATTGGATTTCCATTACCGGACGGAATCCAGTTAACGATAAACCAATTGCAAGTCCGCCGATACCAGACTCGGCAAGTGGTGTATCGAATACTCGATCCTCGCCAAATTCTTTTTGTAGCCCCTCTGTTGCGCGGAATACACCGCCATTTACCCCAACGTCTTCACCGAAGACGAGGACGTTTTCATCATTTTTAAGCTCCGTGCGCATTGCATCGGTAATCGCTTGAATCATCGTCATTTGTGCCATCGGTTACTTCGACTCCTTCTCTGTGTAGATATCAAGTTGTTCTTGTAAGTTATATGGCAGATCGCCTTTATACATAATTTTGATAAAATCGCTTACTTTCTGTTTAGGTGCACCGTCAGCCAATTTAATAGCTTCTTTGATTTCTTCTTTAGCGCGCTCGATCACTTCGTTTTCCTTTTCTTCCGACCAAATGCCTTTTGCTTCAAGGTATTTACGGAAACGGATCAACGGATCGCGCTTCTCCCATTCGTTATCCGTGTCGGACGTACGGTATCTCGTCGGATCATCGCCCGCCATTGTATGTGGACCATATCTGTAACACATCGTTTCGATCAACGTAGGACCTTCACCGTTAATCGCACGTTCTCTTGCATCATGAGTCGCAACATACACTGCAAGTGCGTCCATCCCGTCAACAAGAATGCTTGGAATACCTGCTGCAACACCTTTTTGTGCAAGTGTTTTCGCAGCTGTCTGCAATTCACGAGGAGTTGAGATTGCATATTGGTTGTTTTGAACTACAAAAATTGCTGGTACACGGAATGCTCCTGCAAAGTTGATACCTTCGTAGAAATCACCTTGTGAAGTTCCACCATCACCTGTATAAGTCATAGCAACCGCTTTCACACCACGTTTTTGGAAACCAAGTGCAACTCCTGCGGCTTGGATATATTGTGCCCCAATAATGATTTGCGGAACGAAAATATTCAATCCTTCAGGAATGACACTTCCTTGATAATGTCCACGGGACCATAAAAACGCCATATGTAATGGAAGGCCATGGAATAAAAGTTGCGGTACATCACGGTAGCCCGGCAAGATGAAGTCTTCTTTTTCCAATGCAAAGTGTGATGCTAACTGCGAAGCTTCCTGACCTGCTGTCGGAGCATAGAATCCAAGTCGACCTTGACGGTTCAAAGAGATAGAGCGTTGATCTAAAATTCTTGTATAGACCATTCTCGTCATTAATTCCGTAAGTTCTTCGTTGGACAATTTCGGCTCAGCGTCCTTATTGACGATTTCGCCTTCTTCATTCAAAATCTGGAACATCTCAAACTGTTCTTCAATAGAATGAAGCGTTTCCACCGGATTGAACTGCTTGTCTTTTTTTGCAGCCATAGCGGCAACTCTCCTTTATAACTGTATTATTTTTTCTATTACTTAAAGTGATACAATAGTCTTCACCATTTAGTATACTTAAGTGGAGCAAATTGGTCAATCGTTGAAATCATCGTTATTTCAATGCGTAATCACTATCTTAATTATACCAGAATAACAGTCTGTACTACTACAATATTTCACCTGTATTATAATAGTTATGCATTTTAAGAAAAAGAAAAAGTGGAGCAAATCGCCACCACTTTACCCATTTCCTTTATTTATCCTTTTCTAAACTTGAAAACACATCGTCCTTTATCGAATTGACTTCTTTTGTTGCTTCATTGAAATCGGCAATAGCAGTTTTAACAACCGCATTTTGTTCGTTGATTTCTTCCACTCTTTGCTTTAATTCTTCCAATTTAACATCTTCTTTGGATAAAACACTGTAAAATTCTTTTTGAAGAGAAGCTAACTTTCTATATTCATCCACAAATGACCGATGTAGTTCATATCGTTTTTGAACAGAGACTTTCAACTTTTCGACCTGACTTTTCTCCGATTCTGAAGCTTTTTCCAGAATCGTATCGAGTTCTTTGATGAATCCTTCCGCTTCCTTCATGGATTCTTTTTCTTTGCCTAATTGACCTAACCTCTCTTCAATAAGTTTCTCCAACTCTGTCACATTGGACCGTAACTTATCAACATCTTCCTTCGTTAACTCCATTGTTTCTTCAAATATCTTTTGTTCCGTCAATTCCATCTCTGTCATTTCACTTTGCGTATTTCGATATTCCGACTCAGAATCATTCATTTTAGATAGCGTGTCGGATAATTGTTTCTCGGTTGACACACCTATGCTGCAACCTGATAGTATCATTACACCGATCACCAAAAATCCTAACAGATTTTTCTTCATACGTTTTCCTCCAATCTTTGTTTCACTATATCGCTATCGTTCATCCTTTTCAAGGATGCACAAATTACTTTAACCATTTTTCCTATTAGCATATAATAGAGGAAAGCATGGTAAATGAAAGGAAGAAGAGCATCCAATGATTTTGATGAATGATATTGTGCGCGAGGGTCATCCCGTACTAAGAAAAGTCGCAAAAGAAGTGACTTTCCCTTTAATTGATGAAGACAAAAAACTTTGTGAAGAGTTACTTCAATATATTATAAATAGTCAAGACTTTGAAGTATGCGAACGATACGACCTGCGACCAGGCATAGGACTCGCTGCACCACAGGTTAATGTTTCAAAACGAGTATTCGCCTTGCATATTGAAGATGATGATGAAGATAAAGAGCCGCTAAGCTTTGTCGCCATCAACCCGAAAATAATTAGCCATTCAGTTGAAAGAACTTATTTATCGTCCGGAGAAGGCTGTTTATCAGTAGACCGCGATGTTGAAGGTTTTGTACCTCGCTATTCGAGAATTACGATTAAAGCATTCGATGTTGACGGCAAGGAATTCAAGTTAAGATTAAAGGGCCTTCCGGCTATTGCATTTCAACATGAATTGGACCATTTGAACGGTGTCATGTTTTACGATCATATCGATCCTAATGAACCTTTCAAAGAAATCCCAGGCGCAGTTCCTTTTGAAAGGGATTAATGGAAGATAAATAAAAAGTAAACCGTTGATTTACGCTGCTGGCGGACGCTTTCCGGGGGGCGGGCGGTGAGCCTCCTCGGTCGCTTCGCTCCACTGCGGGGTCTCACCTGTCCCGCTTATCCCCCAGGAAAAGCCGTAACAAAGAACGGCTTTTGCGAACAATAGCGAAGCGTTGAGAGCATATCTTTGCATTTCGCCGCCTTCCGCTTCAATAAACAGATATTCTTTCACCATAATTAAAGTTTAAAATTAATAGAATACCCCATCAAAAAATGCTTAGAAGTCTCTGAGCATTTTTTCTTTCCATATTCCTTCTAAAACTATTTCCCTTGTTTGAAACGAAATCGTCCACTTGCAGCGCAAAATAACAGCAAATTTCTAATCAGGAAAATGTTTATCACCACTCAAAGCATGCTTATCACCACTTATGTGGGGTTTATCACCACTTAAAGCATGCTTATCACCACTAAGGCGATGTTTATCACCACTTAGTGTTAAAAACTCGATTTTTCCCTATACTATGCGTTTTATGTCCATAACATTTCTAAATTAAAAGTAATCCAAGTAGCTAAAGTGTGATCATCGTCGATTTTTAACAATCCTTCGTAAACAGGTGTATTATAATCCAATTCTTTTGACTCAATGATTAGTGCTTTTAAAAAGTCTAGAATATCTGTACGTATTTGGGGGTGTTTGAACCCACCGTTACCAAGATTTGACCAGATGAATTGTTTAATTTTCTCTGCTTGCACCTCTTCCACGTCAGTTAACGATACTTTCATAGTTGTACCATTAATTTGGTACACTTTCTCAATCTTCTCAGGAATAGTTCCCAAATTCACCATTTCTCCATCTGACGTACTTGCAGTAAACGGTTGTTCCTTTATCTCTAATCCCCAACACTCAGCCAATTCTGACCAACCGTAACCTTTAAATTTATATTCACTCATTATTTTCATCCTTTCATTAATGGGAAGTATTTCCGTTGATTGAAGCGGAAACCGTCCGCCTGCAGCGCAAATCAACATTACCTATTTTCATCATTAAACCTTAATTCAACTTGACAGAAAGTTCGAATAGATGTATAATGTCTTTAAGGAGTGATATGCCCATGTACAAGCGCCTAAAACGCAAACTGTTGAAACGGCTCAATGGCATACTCGGCAAAAAGACTATTGCATAATTTCACGCCCGCCAATGCAATTGGTGGGCTTTTCTTTATTTTAGACAACTGACATGCTAAGATGAAGAGAAAGATTTCAAACGAACGTAAAAAAGGAGAGCTTACCATGATTTACAAAGTCTATTACCAAGAAAATGTAACACAAGTACCTATTCGCGAAAACACAAAACATTTGTACATCGAATCCGATTCAGAAAGAACTGTCCGCGAAAAACTGAAGGATCGTAAGTACAATATTGAATTGATTCAGCTACTTGAAGGCGAACATCTCGAATATGAGCAAGCATCCCCTCATTTTGAGTTAGAGCAGGTCTAAGCATCATGAAATTAATAAAAAACAATGAAACTGCCGTTTTCGCTTTAGGCGGACTTGGTGAAATCGGCAAAAATACGTACTGCGTACAATTTCAGGATGAAATCATCCTAATTGACGCAGGCATTAAATTTCCAGAGGACGATTTGCTTGGAATTGACTATGTAATTCCTGACTATACGTATTTGGAAAGGAATATCGATAAAATCAAAGGGCTATTTATCACGCATGGCCACGAAGATCATATTGGCGGTATTCCATATTTACTAAGAAAAATTAATATTCCAGTCTATGGTGGGAAATTAGCACTTGGCCTTCTTCGCAATAAACTCGAGGAACACGGCCTCCTTCGAACAACAAAAATGATTGAAATCAAAGAAGAAGACGTCATCAAATTCAGAAAGACATCTGTTTCTTTTTTCCGAACAACCCATAGTATTCCCGATGCTTTCGGAGTAGTCGTTAAAACACCTTCCGGAAATGTCGTACACACGGGAGATTTCAAATTTGATTTCACTCCGGTCGGAGAGCCTGCTAATCTTGCAAAAATGGCAAAAGTCGGTAGCGACGGTGTCCTTTGTCTTTTATCGGACAGTACGAATGCCGAAGTGCCGAACTTTACAATGTCGGAACGAAAAGTCGGTGACAGTCTTAACGAAATTTTCCGGAAAGTGGATGGAAGGATCATTTTCGCTACTTTCGCTTCCAATATACATCGTCTACAACAGGTTATCGAAGCTGCTGAGCATTATGGTAGAAAAATAGCTGTATTCGGCCGTAGCATGGATAATGCAATTACAATTGGTCGTGAACTGGGATATATTAATGCCCCTAAGGAATTATTCGTTGATACTCAATCACTAAACAGACTTCCCGCCAATGAAGTAATGATTCTTTGTACAGGAAGCCAAGGTGAGCCTATGGCAGCTTTGTCGAGGATTGCGAATGGGACTCATCGCCAAGTACAAATACAACCTGGCGACACTGTAATCTTTTCGTCGTCTCCAATTCCCGGAAACACTCTTAGTGTTAACAAAACAATTAATGCGTTGTTCCGTGCAGGAGCCGAAGTTATTTATGGTGCTCTAAACAACATCCATACATCTGGTCACGGATCCCAAGAAGAACAGAAACTGATGCTTCGTTTGATTAAACCTAAATTCTTTATGCCTATCCATGGAGAATACCGCATGTTAAAGATGCATAAAGAGCTTGCCATTGACTGTGATGTTGAACCAGAAAACACATTCATCATGAGTAACGGTGATGTCTTGGCGTTAACTGAGAATACTGCAAGAGTCGCTGGCAAAATTCCATCAGGAGATGTGTACATCGACGGAAGTGGAATTGGTGATATTGGAAGTGTTGTATTACGCGATCGTAAAATCCTTTCCGAAGACGGTTTGGTGATCGTTGTTGCAACAGTTGATAAGAAACGTAACAAAGTTGTTTCAGGACCGGACATTATTTCTCGTGGTTTTGTCTATATGAGAGAGTCAGGTACAATGATTAGCGAAGCCCAGCAATTGTTGTCTAAGGAATTGAATAAAAAGCTTGCCAATTCCTCGGCCGAAGCAGGAGCTTTAAAGAGTGACATAATCGATATCCTATCCCCTTATTTATACGACCAGACAAAGCGGAGACCAATGGTCCTTCCTGTCGTCATGGAAGTATAAAACAAAAAATCCTCTGTCATTAAATGACATGAGGATTTTTTTATCTTTCAAATTTAATGAAGAGACTTTCTCTCGAATCTATGGATATCGATATCAGAACCAATGACAATCAAAATATCATTCAGTTCAATCTCCTCAATAGCTTGTGGTGAAACTAATATTTGTGATTGGCGTTTAATCGCGACAATATTGACCCCGAATTTCGCACGGATATCTAAATCGATCAGTGTAAAACCTGCAATTTTTTCATTTGCCCTGATTTCAACAATCGAATACTCATCCGACAATTCAAGGTAGTCAAGGATGTTATTCGAAACCATATTATTTGCAAGCCTTTTCGCCATATCGCGCTCTGGATGCACAACCTGATCGGCCCCGATTTTACTTAATACTTTTTCATGATAATCATTTTGCGCTTTGACGGTAACTTTCTTTATACCGATTTCTTTTAATATCAATGTCGTTAAAATACTTGCTTGTATATTCTCCCCGATCGCGACGACAACATGTTCGAAATTCCGGATCCCGAGTGCACGTAACGCAGATTCGTCGGTCGTATCTGCTGAAACTGCAGTAGTCGCAATTTGAGCAAACTCTTCCACCCGTTCATGGGACACATCAATCGCCATAACATCCGCGCCAAGTTCCACTAATTCCTTAACAATGCTACCGCCAAATCTCCCTAATCCAATGACAACAAATTCCTTTTTCATATACCGACGCTCCAATCCGCTTGATGGATGAAACTAGTGTATCATACTTTCCTGACAAATAAAAAAGACGACCTATCCTATAGGCCATCCCGTTTATCTATTGCATTCTCGTTTCATCCAATACACGACTTACACGATTTTCAAGCATATGCATACTTCCGCTTCCACCTGCTTGGAAATGACGCAATTGACCATGCTTATCGAAGACATAATACGCCGGAACGAATTGGTTATCGAATGCATCTGACAATAGTAAATCATTATCGACAAAAACCGGTTGTGTAATATCATGTAATCTAACAAGCGCTTTAATCGTATCCAAATCATTGTCATCTGCGGATCGAGGCATATGCACAGCGACAATATTCAATTTACCCTTGTAGCGGTCACGGATATAATTTACATCCCGTATTGCTACTTTGCATTGACGGCAGCTTGCAGACCAAAAATGAATAAGGGTAGGCCTCTCACCTATCAGATCATACCTATCCACCCTCCCATTTAACCAAGTTGTTGCTCCTCTCAATTCGGGCATCTGTTCGCGTATTTTCATAGGTTTTTCCCTCCGTTTAAAAAGATCTTCACTGCCTATTCTATGCGTGCCCATCAAAATTTGTATTAAATTTAATTAACATCTTGATTTTCAACCAGTATTTTGTATAATTAAAAAGGTTTATAGTAAACTTAAAGTACAGTAATACTAAACTCCGATATGAAGGGAAGATGATACACCATGCAGATCGGGAGTAAAATCAAAAGTCTTCGATTGAAAAAAGGATTGACCCAAGAAGAGTTAGGCGAAAGAACTGACCTTACAAAAGGCTATATATCTCAATTGGAACGCGAACTTACTTCTCCATCAATCGAAACTCTCTTTTCTTTATTGGAGGTGTTAGGAACTACGCCAAAAGAATTTTTCGATGAACCTAAGAAAAACATGAAAGTAGTTTACTCACCTGAAGATCAAACCACCTATGTGAATGACGAACTAAAATATAGTATCCGTTGGTTAGTTCCCCGTTCGAATGAAAATGAAATGGAACCTGTCCATATTTCATTTTCAAAACACGGCGAATTTAAACAGTTCGATCCATCGCTTGCGGAAACTTTCATTTATGTTTTATCCGGTAAAGTTGAAATTGAACTTGGCAAACGTACATACACGGCCTCGAAGGGTGATTCAGCTTATTATGAAGCATCCGACCATCATCGTGTATCGAATGCAAATGAAGGTCCGACCGAGTTGCTACTTGTGGCAACAGAATCATATTTATAAAGGGGGAAATTTTTAAAATGGCAAACCAGCCTATTATCCGTTTTGAGAACGTAACAAAGAAATACAGTGATGACACAACCGTATTGGATAATGTCTCTTTCGAGATGGAACGCGGTAAGTTTTATACTTTATTAGGACCTTCAGGATGTGGTAAGACGACAATTCTTCGATTAATCGCGGGATTTATCGAGCCAACTGATGGGACGATTTACTTCAATGGAAAAAACATCAATAACGTCCCTGCAAATGAACGTCAAGTGAATACGGTATTCCAAGACTATGCCCTCTTCCCCCATCTGAATGTGTATGAAAATATCGCATTCGGCTTGCGTATAAAAAAAGTGAAGAAGGATGAAATCGATCTTAAAGTCAAGGAAGCATTGAAATTCGTCAATCTTGCGGGCTATGAGAATCGGGAAATTACGGAGATGTCAGGTGGCCAACGCCAACGTGTTGCAATTGCAAGAGCGATTGTCAATGATCCCGAAATCATTCTCTTAGACGAACCTTTATCCGCCCTTGACTTAAAGTTACGTTCGGAAATGCAGTATGAATTACGCGAATTACAGCAGCGTTTAGGTAAAACATTCGTCTTCGTCACTCATGACCAAGAAGAAGCACTTGCCATGTCGGATGAAATCTTCGTCATGAACGACGGTGTTATTCAACAATCCGGTACACCTCTTGATATTTACGACGAACCGATTAACCGTTTTGTCGCAGATTTCATTGGTGAATCCAATATAGTTTCAGGTCGAATGATTGAGGATTATATCGTTGAATTTACAAGCAAGAGATTTGATTGTGCTGATGCGGGTCTTCAACCGAATGAAAAAGTCGATATCGTCATCCGGCCAGAGGATTTGGAGATTACAACCGTCGATAAAGGTAAAATGAATGTAACAGTAGATACACAATTATTCCGTGGAGTACATTATGAACTGTCCACTTATGACAAGGACGGAAACGAATGGCTCGTCCATTCAACAAAGAAGGCGGAAGTTGGTGCAGTAATCGGTCTCGATTTCAATCCTGAAGACATTCATGTCATGAGGTTGAATGAGTCAGAAGAAGAATACGATGCAAGACTTGAATCCTATGGAGCGCTTGCCGATGAAGAATAATCGCCTACGGTCAATTTACACGGTTCCTTATACAGCTTGGATAGTATTGTTTGTCCTTGCACCGATTGCATTGATCGTCTACTATTCATTTTTCGATTTAACAGGCAACTTCACTTTATCCAATTATAAAGACTTTTTTACATCTGTTTATCTTAAGCTAACAATAAGTTCATTTTGGTATGCATTTTTAATTACATTGTTTTCATTGTTAATCGCCTATCCAACAGCTTATTTCATAACAAAGACTAAGCATAAGCAGCTATGGCTTTTATTAATCATTATTCCTTCGTGGATTAATCTATTGCTAAAAACGTATGCGTTCATTGGATTAATGGGATTATACGGACCAATCAATGCGTTGCTTGATGTAATAGGTATTGGCAAACAACAGATTCTGTTCACCGATTTCAGTTTCGTTTTCGTTTCCGTCTATATTTTCATTCCGTTCATGATTTTGCCGATTTTCAACGCGCTCGACAAGTTGAACCCTGCATTGATAGACGCGTCACGTGATTTAGGTGCTAATAGTTGGACGACGTTTAAACGTGTGATCTGGCCGTTGACGATAAACGGCGTGAAATCGGGTATTCAAGTGGTTTTCATCCCTGCCCTATCGCTCTTCATGATCACAAGACTGATTGCAGGTAACAAAGTGATTACACTAGGAACAGCAATTGAACAACAGTTTTTAGTGACGCAAAACTGGGGAATGGGTTCAACGATTGCGGTATTCCTAATTCTCTTCATGTTCATTATAATGATGTTCACTACTGGTAAAGAAAAGGGGGTTACAGGCAATGGAAAGAATAGGTAAGCTTCCAAAACTGTATCTAACTGTTATTTTCATTATCCTGTATGCGCCTATTTTTTATTTGATATTCTACTCTTTTAATTCTGGAGGCGGAATGTCGAATTTCGAATCATTTACTTGGGAGCATTATGCCGCAGTTTTTGAAGATAAACGGCTGATTATCATTGTATTAAATACAGTCATTATCGCCCTATTATCCGCACTTGTTTCAACAGCTATCGGTGTTATCGGAGCGTTGGCTATTTACTTCATGAGAAATAAAAAAATGAGAAATGCAGTGCTTTCACTGAATAATATTCTGATGGTAAGCCCAGATGTTATTATCGGAGCATCATTCCTCATCCTTTTCACAATGATTGGGGTTAAATTAGGCTTCGCATCGGTGTTGATATCACATATTGCATTCAGTATTCCGATTGTTGTTATTATGGTATTGCCGAAATTATCGGAGATGAATCCTACTTTGATAGATGCTGCACGCGATTTAGGTGCAACGCATAAAGACATTATGACAAGGGTCATCCTCCCTTTCATAAAGCCAGGTATATTCGCCGGGTTTTTCCTTGCACTAACCTATTCTCTTGATGATTTTGCAGTTACATTCTTTGTAACTGGAAATGGATTCTCTACTTTATCCGTTGAAATCTATTCAATGGCGAGAACAGGGATTAGTCTTACTATCAATGCCCTATCCGGAATTATCTTCGTAGTAACAGTTGGCCTTGTACTTGGATATTACGCACTAACTCGGAAAATGAAAGCGCCTCTTGCGGGGGTGAAAAAATGAAATCAATCTATCAAGCAGCAATATTAATCCTTATCGTTTCCGGTATCCTAATTTTCATCAATGCCAAATTGAATGAAGGAGGTTCAGCCGGAAAAAATACAATCACAGTTTACAACTGGGGCGAATATATCGATCCTGATCTGATAAAGCAATTTGAACAAGAAACAGGCATCAAGGTCATTTATGAAACATTCGATTCGAATGAAGGAATGATGGGAAAGATCGAGCAAGGCGGTACATCATATGATATTACAGCTCCTTCAGAATATATGATAGAAATGATGAAAGAAAAGAACCTTTTGTTGCCACTTGATTTCAGTAAAATTCCAAACATCAAGCATATCGACCCCTATTTTTTAGATTTGTCATTCGACCCGGGGAATAAATACTCCGTCCCTTATTTTTGGGGAACGGTGGGGATCGCCTATAATCCCACTTTGTTAGAAGGCCAAACATTTGAAAGTTGGGACGATCTCTGGGACCCTTCCCTAAAGCAAAGGGTTATCCTTGTAGATAGCGCAAGAGAGACAGTAGGGATGAGTTTAAATTCATTGGGATATTCTTTGAACTCAACAGATCTTGATGAATTACGCGAAGCAACAGATAAGTTGAAGGCATTAACTCCCAATGTCAAAGCAGTAATCGGCGATGAAGTAACTCAGTTAATGGTCAATAACGAGGCGGCCATAGCGCTAACTTGGTCCGGTCAGGCAGCTGACATGATGTCTGAGAATGAAGATATCGACTATATCGTACCTGAAGAAGGGTCCAATTTATGGTTTGACAATTTTGTCATTCCACGGACGGTTAAAAATATCGAAGGTGCCTATGCCTTCCTTAATTTTATGCTTGACCCAGAAGTAGCAGCTCAAAATGCTGATTATGTCGGTTATTCAACGCCAAATCTAACGGCACTTGACTTGATGGATCCTGAAGTGGTGGAAGATGAACGCTTCTACCCTGATGAAGAGACACGGAGCCATTTGGAAGTGTATAAAAACTTAGGTTTAGAATTATTAGGCGTTTACAATGAACTCTTCTTGGAATTCAAAATGAATTTGAGATAATCGTTCAATGCCCCCCCTCAATCTGTTTGAGGGGGGGTTATGTTCCTAAGCACCGAAGTGTTTTTACTTGCCGACTGTGGTAAACTATTTCAGATACACGAAATAGTTAAGAGAGGTGGTGTGTTCTTGGTCGAGAAACAACAATCCAATAATTTGGCATTATACATACTGATGTTCAATATGTTTATCGCCATGGCTGGCATTGGCCTAATTATTCCTATCATGCCGAAGTTCCTTGGAACATTCGGAGCTGCCGGGCAAGTGCTTGGGTTCCTGATTGCAATATTTTCCTTTGCACAGTTCATTTTTTCTCCTATCTCCGGAAGTTTATCCGACCGACATGGCAGAAAGAAAATTATTATTTTCGGATTAATAATATACGGCTTAGCGCAGCTTGCGTTCAGTATGTCGACTCATTTATGGATGCTTTTCGCAGCTCGATTCTTCTCGGGTCTCGGGGCCGCATTCATCGTGCCACCAATGATGGCATTCGTTGCCGATATAACGACTTTGGAGCGACGTGGGAGAGGAATGGGTCTCCTTGGAGCGTCAATGTCATTGGGCTTTATGATTGGACCGGGTATTGGCGGTTTTCTTTCGAAGATTAGTCTTCTGTTTCCTTTTTATTTTGCAGCAGGAGCTGCAGTGTTTGCAGCAATATTATCTATTTTCATCTTGCCGAATCCCGCGCCATCCATCTCAGTTGAAAAGCTTCAGAGTCGGAAAGAAAATCTGATTGAACAATTGTATCGGTCAACGAAAACACCTTACTTCATAATGTTGATTGTCATGTTCGTTTTTTCCTTCGGACTTGCAAACTATCAGGCGACAATTTCACTATATGTTGACCAGAAATACGGATATACTCCTTCTCAAATCGCAATCCTTATCACTGTCGGGGGATTTGTCGGCGTCATTGTACAAACTTTTGTTATTAACCCGCTGTTTAAACGGTACGGTGAAATGCGCGTTATATTAGTCAACTTGATTGTCGCTGCATTTTCTATGTCGGCAGTTTTACTTGTTGATCTATTTTGGACGATTCTTTTAGTTGCGACAGTATTCTCAACAGCTACTTCCCTACTACGTCCAGCCGTGAACACACTCGTATCAAAGCTTGCTGGAGAAGAACAAGGCTTTGCAGCAGGGATGATGAATGCCTATATGAGTTTAGGCAATATGGTCGGTCCCGCACTTGCCGGTTCTATTTTCGATTTCAATATCGCTTTGCCTTACTTGGTTGGTACAGCAATATTATTAATTTGTTTTGGAATTACTGGCTTTTGGGCCAATAAAAACAAAACACTTCTTGCATCAACACGGACAACATAAAAACCTCATCTTCGAATCTGAAGATGAGGTTTTTCTTATCTTTTCTTTTTCGCTTTCAAAAGTTCAGATACATGGTCTTCTGCAACGGCGGGGTTACTTTCCGTTACAGGTTTTTTCTCGATTTTTGCCATGAGTCCCGAGAACATGCCAAAACGGCGTAATGTAATATCAATAAAAAATAAGATCATCGCAGCCATGATCAACCAATTTGCGATAGGCTTTTGATTCCCACTCTTAAACGGATGTGACCTGAATACTTTTTCAGGATCTTCATGATATTCTCCGCCTGTACGCTCAGCGATTTTTTCCAGTAACGCAACATTCGGCTCTGATGGCTTGTATTCCTCACTGTAAGGGACTGACACACCCGCTTCAAACAAACCGCCTTTATCATCCGAAACACCGAAAAAGACAAGTCCCGGATCTGCTTGCAAGGTAACTCTTACTTTCCCGGGAGCCAAAGGTTCAGACTGGAAAGGTACCTCATTTCCTTTTTCATCTATAATGGCAATATCGAGGAATGCAGCCTTACGGGAACTGTCTGTTACTGTATACGTACCGCCACGATCATGGGTAATGAGATAAGGGACGTCTTCATACGACGGCAGAAGTCGTGAAACAGCCGTATTCCAAAAATCGGAATAGCCTCCCCATCTTGCAAGATCCCCTGACCACTTTCCTGTCGAATCTGAAGTGAAAGCAATCGTACGACCTAAACCATACATCCACTCCGCAATGACAGGGTCTTCTTTAGGACTTTCCGCAACAATAGTCGAGGATCCCTTTGGAGTTGTTGCAATATAAGCATTCATTTGTGGTACCCCGTCCTTGAAAATCGATGTCCACTCCGGAACATTGCTGAATGTTGCGTAGAACGGATCGTCTTCAATATACGTTCGGGTTAGCATCGATGTCTCCCGCGTTAATATTGCGGGAATTGTTGACTCATCCACCGCATCATAAAATCTTCCCCCGCCAATTTCAGCTAATTCTTCTAATAAGACACTATCTGCATCCGTTCCGATTGCAACGGTTGATAATGTAACATTGTTATTTTTCCCCTCTGAAATAATATCTTCATAATCAGGAGGCATACCTGACTGCCCATCTGTCAAAAGGATAATATGTTTTCGTTGGAGCTTTAAATCGGCTAAATCTTCGTAACCTTTCTCGACAGAAGGGAAAATATCTGTACCACCAGCGGCGGGAATCGATAGAATTTTATCGATCGTCTCTTGCTTATTCCCTAAGGGTCCAACGGGAATCACTTCCCATATTTCATGGTCAAATGCAGTGAAACCAAATGTATCATCATTCCGCAGCAATTCCACTGCCCTTGCGGCAGCTTCCCTAGCAATCACAATTTTCGAGCCGGACATACTTCCCGAACGGTCCATAGCGATGACAAGTCCAAGTGAAGGAAGCTGTTCTTTTCCTTTCACTTCCATTTCCACAGGCAATAAACGCTCGATTGGGGATTTGAAATAACCACCTAATCCATAGCTTTCATCTCCGCCCACCATCATGAAGCCTGTACCGAAGCTCTTGACTGCCTGTTCGATTACTGCCATTTTATGTTCACCAACAAGATGACCTGGGACATTATCGAAAAGAATCGCACCATAGCCCAAAAACCCTGATAAATTCTCTGGTAACTGTTCGGCATTCACAACTTCAACTTCCATGGCATTTTGGTCAAGAAGTGTTGGGATAACAGATGGATTACGCTCCGTTTGAACGATGAGAACCCTTGGGGATTGCTCCAACATCGTAACGGATAGCATTCGGTTGTTTTCCAGTAATCCATCATCAGGGACAATCAGTTTTGCCTCGTATTTCAGAAGTCCAGTTCCCCTTGCCTCTACATGGAATGAAAACATGTTTCCACCTTCATCAAGTGAGACAAGTTCATTAATTATTTCTTCATCGTTTCGATAGATAAGTAACTGACCAGATTTCTGGGAAGACGATTCTACTTCCAGCTGCAGTAATTGTTTTTCCCCTTCATATGCAGTTCGTGGGGTTTCGAATAGCGAGATAGATGCATCTGTTCTATTTGCCCTGTTTAAGACAACCGTATCGATTTGAACTCGGCTATTCTCGTACTTTGGCAATAGTTCCTCCATAGACCCTTCCGTCTCTAACCCGTCGGATAAAAGAACAATCCTTGTAGCTAAATTCGATTTTGCCACTGCTGCGGACAAATCTATTGCATTCGCGATGTTCGTATTATTACTTGATTCAATCGGCTCCAATTTTGGCAGCTTTGCTTCCCCATCGGATAATTGAAAATCGGTTCGAAAGGTACCGGCAAATGAATAGATCCCTACTGATTGATTTGCACGGCGGAACTTTAAGCTGTCCGTAATCCATTTTTCAGCTGATGGTCCTGCATCTTCGACTGATACGGATCTATCCACGACAAATAAAATCTGTTCCTCATTATCCGGCAACATAATATAAGGGAAAGTAAGTGCAAATACGATACAAAAAATTGTCAGGCTCCTTAGCGCATAAAGAATGGTTCCTTTTCCAAAGAACCGCATTTTCGAAGCCTTCCAAGTGTACACCATATAAAGCGCTACAGGGATAAGCAACACTAGCCATAGCGGCTCCTCAATTCGGATATCCACGACGTCTTTGCACCTCCCACTCAATCAATAAAAGAAGGAGGACAGGCAATAAAAATAGCCATCCAATCATACTTTTGCCTTCTTCTTTCCCACTACTATCAACTTCAACGAAGCCTATACGATAACTCATTCCACTGGAAACAACTTTTTCGTTCGGTTCCAATTGAACTGATAAATATTTCTCCGTTCCGCCATCTATCATTTTATAAACCCCTGGTACTGAGGGTGCTACAAAACTTCTGCCATTCGGGTAGCTAACAACGTATTTGTCTTCGATTGTAAAAATTTCGATTCCGTCCGATCCTCCACTTGTTAGGACGGCTTTCCTTTCATTTGGAGTAAAAGTCCCTACATTCTCATTAGCCGACCTAAGCGTTTCTGCAGTACTCCATATAAATAGCGGAAATGAGGGATGTAATGGCCAATCGGTCAACGCAATATCTGATAAGACGATAATATCGCCTCGCTGCGAACGCTGTATAAAAGGCTTTCCATCTATTGACGCCAATGTCGTATACCCCTCAAACGGAGGGTATACTGCACTCACGTATATATCATTAATCGATGCAATGGTAAACAAGGAGTCGTTGACACTATCCACCACCCCTGAAACCGGCTCAGTTGACGAATCGTTTCTGCCAAGTAAAAGAATCGGGTCCGATCCCTCAAGAAGAAATGACGGATCATTTGTCACAAGCATTGCCTGATCCCTTGCCATCGCATTTTTCTTAACGGAGCCCGTCGTTACGGTTAATCCGATTGCTTCAAATGCTTTCTTTACAAGTTCATGCAATTGGCTATCTACAATTACCTCAGACGATTCGTTGCCAATCATGACGAAGGCCTCGTTATCAGTTTGATAATCATCTTGTACTTGAAGAACAGCACTAACGGCAGAGAGTAACGGTAAACCTTTAAATGAAAGAAGAATATCAGCTTCCTCATTGACGGAAAATTCCTGTTCCGATAATGATTCATCTGTCAATTCATTCTTAATGATCACCTTTCCAGATTGTTTAGATTTAGATTGATTCGACAGCTTAATAATGGCCTCGGTTCCATCCACGGTAGATACGGCACCGAACTTTTCAATGGCGATATTAACGGATGGACTTTCATTGTTATGTACTGTCCAGGTGATTCCACTTACACTTTCCACGAATACCGACCTATCTAAAAAATCGGTGAAAATATGGACATCCGCACCATCCTGCAAAGCAATTGACTTTGCGAAGTCGATTGAGCGTGCCATATGTTCATGTTCATATTGCACACCTAATTTATCAATTGCTGCCAAAACTGCGCGTGTATCAGTCTCTTTCCGCAATAACAAAGACGGTTCTTTTCCGGTGGTAATGATTGATATTGCGTTACCAGCACGCTCTTCAGCGAGGTTTATCATTTTTTCTTTATTTCTTTCAAACAATGAAAGATCACCATCGGTTACACCCATGCTTGCAGATGTATCCACGACGAAAACAGTATGACTGTCCATAACAGTTTCCTTCGGTAAAAAAGGTGCAAGTAATATAAAAAGCAAAAGTAATAATGCCGCCATTTGTAAATAGAATAACGCATTACGCTGTAAATTTTTCAAATAAGGAGACACCTTCGTCTCACGCATTGAGTTCTCCCAGAATAATGTAGATGAAATTGTTGTGGTGACATACTTTTTCCTGAAGAAATAATAAAGAAGGACGGCCAACGGAAAAACCGCAGTCCACATATTACTTAACTGATCGAACCCCACTTAGCCGCCCCCTATCACTGTAACCAACCAACTTGGCGCATTTTTTTCGTGAATAGATCCATGACACCTTCAGAAACCTCTGAACGTAATAATCCAATTCCGTACTTATTCGCCAATGCGGTTAGTTCGTTTTCATGTTTTCTTTTTTTCTCGGTATAGTCTTCAACGATTCTTTTAGTCATTGAAACTTCAATAACCGATTCATTCTCGATATCCACTAGCCTGACATCGCCTTCAAATGCAGGAAGCTCTTCCGATGAAGAGTGTACGGTCACTATACGGACATCCCTACAAATACCGGGTAATCTCTTGCATAACTTCTCCCATTTCTCAAGCTGTTCCAAACCGTCGGTAATAATTAATAGTACAGTCAATGCCTTCGGTATATGTTTTAAGGCTTGATCAGCAAAATCCATATTGGATGATGGGGTTTCAATTTTGGAAATGAATTTTGATAAATTAGCACGATGTAATGCACCTTTTTTCCGAAAAAAGAAGCTTTCATCCGTGCTCCAGGTAGAAAACGAAACAGTATCACCGCTTTTTAAAGCAATATGGCCGAATCCAATTGCAATTTGGCGTGCAAAATCCCATTTACCATCTGTACCCATGGACTTTGTGGAATCGAGTAAGATATGTACCCGCATCTCCTGTTCATCTAAAAACTGCTTAATGAAGGGTTTATCCGTACGCGCAAATACATTCCAGTCGATATGCCGTAAATCGTCGCCGGGATGATATTCTCGGAAATCCGAAAAATCGAGGGAAGAACCCGTCTTAGTTGAACGATGCGCACCTTTATGATGACCAAGGCGTCTCGATTTCGTCGAAATGGACAAAGCACCCAACCGTTTGGCCAATCTATCGGGAAATAGCTCTACCTTCATTGGATTGAAGCCCCTTGACGTACTTCCTCCAATAGTTTATCGATAAGCTTGTCGACATCAATCCCTTCCGCTTCCCCTTCATAATTGATGAGGATACGGTGCCGTAATGCTGGTTTTGCAACTGTTTTAATATCTGCAATTGATACATGAACACGCCCCGCCATAAGCGCTCTTGCTTTCGCAAGACGTATGATGGACTGCAACCCACGAGGGCCACTGCCATACTGAACGTACTGATTCCATTCATCTTCCGATCCCGATTTATGATGGGTTGCTGAAACAAGATCGACTGCGTAGTCAATCATATCATCAGCAATGACAACCGCTTTCGCCATTTCTTGTGCTTCTACGATTGTTTCAGTATTCATGACTTTTCGTATGGCAATAGACTCAGGACCGGTTGTTCTTAACATTATTTCCTTCAATTCTTCCTTAGAAGGATATGGCAATAAAACTTTACATAAGAACCGGTCCATTTGAGCTTCAGGCAATGGATAGGTACCTTCCATTTCAATCGGGTTTTGAGTAGCCAAGACAAAAAACGGTTTGGCCATCTTTCTAGTTTCACCAAGCACTGTTACGGTTTTCTCACCCATTGCTTCAAGAAGAGCACTCTGTGTCTTCGGTGTGGCACGGTTTATCTCATCCGCAAGTACCATTTGGCTGAAGATGGGTCCTTCCTTGAAAACAAATCGTTGTACGCCATCCTCACTGCGTTCAAGAATACTGGTTCCCGTTATATCTGCCGGCATTAGATCCGGTGTGAATTGGATTCGAGAGAAGGAAAGGTCCAAGACTTCCGAAATAGTTCTGATAAGCATGGTTTTCCCAAGTCCAGGTAGCCCTTCCAACAAAGCATGCCCATCAGACAAAATGGAGTACAAGGAAAATTCGACTGCTTCCTGTTGTCCAACTATGAATTTGCCTATTTCTGCACGTACATCAGCAAGTTTCTTGCTCATTTCTTCAAATTGTTCCGACGAAAACGACATGTGTACATCTCCCATTCATTTCTCATTCAATTGATGAAAAGTAATCAGAAAGAATTCTTTGCAAGTCAGCAGGTAACTTTAACTTATCCGAACCTTTCAAGTATGCATCTTTGTAACTGCCCACTACTTCGCGGTATGGCTTAAGGTTTCCTCTTTCGACAAGACCGTCACGTTCATTCTCTTCGATAAACTCACCTTCTCCAAGTTCACCGCCAATTACTGTTGGATCATTGTAGCCACCTATACGATCGTTTGGAATCGAAAGCATATTCCGGCCACCTGTTCCCGTTCCAGCACCCGGGCCCTGACCTTGGCCTTGACCTTGACCTTGACCTTGGCCTTGACCTTGACCTTGACCTTGACCCTGACCTTGGCCTTGCCCTTGCCCTTGCCCTTGCCCTTGACCTTGACCTTGGCCTTGACCTTCGCCCTGACCCTCGCCTTGACCTTCGCCTTGACCTTCGCCCTGACCCTCGCCCTGACCCTCGCCTTGACCTTCGTCTTGACCTTCGCCTTGACCTTCGCCTTGACCTTGACCTTGGCCTCCAGAACCAACTTGGGATTGGCCTGAGCCGGTTTTTCCATTTGTATTGGTGTTAGATTGGCCACTGCCCAACGGCTGGTTCCCGGCGTTAGCTAATGCTGGTAAAGAAGGGGCTTTGCCGATTTTATTTAATGCGCTTTGTGACTTTCCTGCTTGCTGAGCGAGCTGGTCGACTAACGGCCTAAGTTTGTCGAGTTCATCCTCTTCAGATTCACTTAATCCTTCGCCATCGTTATTTTTCTTTTCGGCTAATCTCTGTTCCTTCAACTTGAACTCTTTTTGTTTCTTCACTAATTCTCGCAAAGTCTCTTCAGTTGTTTCCATGGCTTTTAATTTCTCAGTTAAGTCTTCAAGATCCTTCTTAAGTTCAGGGTTTTTTTCCTTTTTGGCTAACTCTTGAATTTCTTTCTTTAATTCTTCAATGATCTCTTTCTCCTTGGCAACAGCAGTCGCTTCCTGCTGTGCATTAGAAGGAAACATCACCAACAATATAGATGCTGTAAGAAGGATCAGAAAACCAACTAACATCTTGCCATTTACAAACTTCTTTTCACGTTTCTTAAATTCTAGATACGCAGAGTTCATACTTTTCTTCGCATTTTGAGTGATTGACTCAGCAAAGCTCGATTGTTGGATACGATCATCCAATGCCGTCACTAATAAATTATCAGGTAAATATTTATCCAGCCTCCAGATGGCCTCTTCACGCCGAACATTTTTTAGTAATAAAGCGACAATCGTAACTCCAATTGTTAGGCAAGCAATCCAAATGGCTATCAATAAGTAATGCGGCAGTATGAACAGTCTGGAAGCGGAAAGGATTAGTGTGAACAGCAAAGCGGACAGAAACAATCCAGTTTGCAACTTATAGACCGATCGTTCGAGACGTAATGATCTTAACGCCTTTTTGACATATCGCTGTAACGCTATTTTCCCTTCCATCTGTTACACCCCCTCATTTTAATCTTTTCATATTGACACGTAATCTTTTCACCGATATAAAAAACGCCGTCACGGTAATCAATCCATAAAATATTAAATAACCGGCCCAAATCGGGAAGTCGATTTTCGTTAATTCGCTAATGGAGCTATTCAAATCGGGTGATAAAAATGATGCAAACAGCACCCCAGGATTAATGGATGCCAAAAACTGACCTAAATAAGAAGGTGAGGTAATGGTCCCCATATTATTGAAAGCTTTCATTTGCATTACAATAATGAATAGGAAACCAGTTACTACCGATAAGAAAAGCATTGATCCATATGTTGCAATCATTGATACAATTGTTCTGCGAATTAATGTAGAGAACATGACCCCGATACTTCCAATTGCTAACAACGTTACGAATAGGAAGAAAAAAACCTTTACAAAATCCATTGGGGAAATACCGCCAAACAAGAATACCAAGCTATAAACAGGAAGTCCCGCAACGATTAGTAAGAGTAGGAAAGCTACGGACGAAAGCATTTTCCCTGAAATTATTTGAAACGAGCTTTGAGAAGTTGTCAAAAGAATTGGCAATGTCTGTTTTTCCCTTTCCGAACTGATTGATCCAGCCGTTAGCCCTGGGGCTGTGAATAACACAAGCCCAAGTTGGATATAGGATAGAAAGGCAAATAGGACAAAACTTTGACTTGGTCTGAAATAGGATGTGCCCGTCATGTTAACAGTGAGGAATATATAACCGAAAACAAATATGCACATAGCTAACAGAAAGAATAATATCCCATTGAAGCCTTTGAATGATCGGAATCTAAGTTTCAATTCCTTAAAAAGAACCGGATTATTAAAATTCATATTAGTCGGCGGCTCCTTTCGTTATTTCCATAAAGACATCTTCAAGGTTTGTTACATGTTCCATGAATGAAACAATCGGCAAATCTTCTAACATCGCCTTTTTCAGCATGCCAATCTGCTCCTCTTCGCTTCCCCTATACGTGAAGGAAATGCCATCTCCACTATCAAGCCTTTCAATTGATGTAACATATGGCTGTTCCTCAAAAAAGGAAATTACTTCATAAGTTTTAGAGATAAGTCGAACTGTAATTACTTTTTCTCCTTGCAATTTTTTCTGTATTTCAGCAACGGATCCATGTGCAATCAGTTTCCCATTGTCAATAACACCAATTTCATCACACATCTCCGCAAGTTCAGGCAGAATATGAGAGGAGATTAAGATTGTCTTTCCCATACCTTTTAACGTTTTTAGAATATCACGCATTTCAACCCGTGCCCTTGGATCAAGTCCAGAAGCAGGTTCATCCAAAATAAGCACCTTAGGATCGTGTATCAAGCTACGAGCCAAGCATAGTCTCTGCTTCATCCCCCTCGAAAGCAAATCAACATAAGAATTTCTTTTATGAGTTAGATTTACTAACTCCAACAACTGCGGTATAAGTATCTTCCTTTCCTCATCAGGAATACCGTAGCTGGCTCCATAAAAGTCCAAATATTCATCAGCCTTTAGCTGATCGTATACACCGAAGAAATCTGGCATATAGCCAATCAGTTTTCGGATTTCTGATGGCTTTTCACGAACGCTGATGCCATTGATGAATACTTCTCCTGAAGTTGGTTGAAGCAATGTGGAAAGGATTAAAAATGTCGTTGATTTACCGGCACCATTCGCACCGACAAATCCGAATACCGTTCCCTCATCGAGCGTTAAATCCAAATTATCAAGCGCGGTAAATTGCCCATATTTCTTTGTCAGCCCTTTAATTTCTATCATTTCTTCACCTCGCCATGCAACTTGATTTCGGGAGCTTGTGCTTCAATTCCACGTTGCCCACCTGTAAATTCAAGGTGGAATTTCAATTCACCATTTTCAGACAAGTAAGGCCGGATTGAATCGATGGTTTGCTTCCGTTCAGACTTTAATTGCTCGAATTGCTGTGTGGTTTGATTAAAAATGCTCAAATTATATAATTGGTGTTGAATTTTGGATATATCTGCTGACTTCCAGTGGAATCCATTCCCCATGTACTCCTCAGGAATCTTCCATGTTTGGACATAACTTTCCTCATCGAAATAGTACATATTACCCGGATAGCCCGTTAGATGAGGCTCCATATTATATTTCTCCGAAAGAAGTTTCATCTCCATCATTTCGGCATCCATCGTGAAGGAATCACTGAATTCAATTTTAGGTGTAAATGGCTGTGTAATCATTGTCAGTGCGTCGGTAGTCGCTTTTATCTTCTCAAGCTTTACAGGTATTAGTTGTGTATCCGCATAACCAATGATTGCTGGTTTGGATTGACTATTGATAAAATCACCTGAAAACGACATTAGTCCACGTTTTCTCATTTCCATTAATTCATCTGTGTTCACCGGCATTTGGCCCGAATACACATTGCTGACTGAACGTTTAGGCAATAATGTGGAAGTAGTCAAAGTTTCATTCACTTTTAACGTTTCGCCCGGTCCTAAATCACCAATTTCGATTTGCTTATTTCCTGACCAAATAGCAACATCTTTTAAAGGGAAAGGGAAATTATTCGTTATTTCACCAGTAAGCTGTTTATCCTTCACGGTAAGTTTCACATCGTAATTTCCTTTTAGATCCAGCGTCGTTTGACCATACACGGAAGCAACATCCCAGTAACCAATATCTCTTAAAGATAATTTAGAGCCTGTTGCGTCTTTTTCAAGGATAGCCCGCTTATGTGAATTGGTGCTCATTCGCGAAGGTCCGAAAATGGAACCCATCGAATATGGCGTATACGTTGATAAAGTCGTCTCGAGGGGTACTGAGAAAACAAAATCCCCTGCTTTGTTTGTCAAAATGGATTCAACAAAATAACCAGTCAATGTTCCATCCCCGCTCACATCAAAGACGGAAGTCTGCTGTATTTGAGCCTGGCCGATACGATCTCGTGCACCATATGCAAAGATGAACACGGAAACGGCAACCGATATCGCGGGAATAATCCACCATGCGTGCTCCCTTTTGTCTTTACGTTTCAATACAAGATATAAAATCGGAATGATGATGACAATGTAGATCAGAATTACTCCAAATAGAAGTGGGGCGGACACTTTGAATGATGGAAAGAGCTCATTCGAATTTCCAATGGTCCAACGTAATGATTCAACCGGATCGTTGTAATATGGCATCATACCACCTGTCATCATTGATTGATCAACAGTGTCAAGTAGTTTTTTCCACACAGTATGTGCCCCATGCATTTTTGAAAAGGGTTCATCTCCCAATGAAAAAGAGGTTTGAACTACCATTCCCTTACCAAGTGGCTTCGATGCCGCCAAAATATGAGGACCGTCTGCATAAATCACTTTGGCATCGGCATTCAATTCTGACTGCGCAATAGTAACTTCCTTATCAAAGCCTTCGATTCCAGTCCAAATAATGAATGCTTCAGGACCGATTGTTGTACTAGTAGTTTGTGTAAGCGGCAAATAATCTGCAAAAACACCAGACTCTACAGTTAGATGATCTGAACCTCCGAAAATGATGACCCCACCTGAACGAACCCAGTTTAGTAACGCTTCCTGTTCAGCAGTAGTCATGTCAGCAATCGGGTATTCATCAATGATAATCGTATCAGTTGGTCCCCATCCGGCAGATTCATCTGGTAGTTTAACGGAGGCTATCTTGGAAGCATCAATCATCTGCACGTTAGGATAATTGGTTAAGCGCATTCCTTTTAAAGCGGACAGACGATCGATATTATCCGTAAATGCAGTTATGATTTTTGTATCTTCGTGATACATAGCAACCGTTATTTGCTGAGAACCTTTATGGGCTATCTCTTTCCCTTGTTTCCAGCCACCTTCATAAAAGAAGATTGACTTAGTGTTCATACCATACATATTGAAATCGAACATCTTAGAATTAATGAAAGTGACTGTTTTCGTTTCCCCAGCCCCTATATTTAGCGGAAAAACTTCACCGACTCCTGATTCATATGATTGCTGTGTATCGATGATTAAATCACCATTAAACGACGATGTTCCACTATTTTCGATTTCAATCGTAATGGGTGCCCCTTTACCATACTTTGCCTTTCCGTCAAACCCGGCAGACACCTTTACTTTAAGCTCAGGAGCTGCCATTGCATGAATGGTTGGTAAAAACAGGCATAATGCCATTAGTGTTAAAATAATTCCTATTTGCCTCTTCCACATAAGTAAATCCCCCTTCGTCAAACGCCATCTAACTTTGACCTTTCCTAATTAGTACGTAGAGAATAGAGGAAAGTTCCCTTCTATTCTGATTCCTTTCTTAATCTTCCAGCATATTTATTTACAACTTGAGTAAACGCATCCACTTGTTTCAATGCAAACGAAGATTCATAGCCGATCAGCCATGTATCTCTTGTCAGTTCAAATTCTTCCTCACTATTCAAAAGCGGTATCCTATTGACATCCTCATTCCCCGTTAACGTTATGGAAGGTAAGATCGCATAACCGATTCCATTAAGCGCAAGCTGTTTACACGTCTCGATTTGGTCCACGGTAATTTGTCTTCCAGGGTTTTGCGTGAAATGGCGCTGCCACCATCGCTGGATTTCCATATAATAATTTGAATCGCTTTTAAACTGGATGAATGGCCTGCTTGTATTTTTCAACTCGTCAATTGATGTGATTTCTTGATCGACAAGATACAGGCGATCCCTGAATAAATATTCTTTTTTACTTTTCCAATCGACTTGTCCACGTACAATTCCAATATGCGCTTCCCCGTCATAAAGTGCTTTTACAATTTCCGAACTCCAACCAGTCATCAAAGAAATTTTTGCATCAGGATACGTACCAACAAACTCTTTCAATACTTGAGGCAGCCATGTTTGGCCAACAATAGAAGCGCAGGCAATTTTCAAGGTTCCATGCACTTTATCCGCCAATGAAGCAATCATTTCCGCAGTTTCCTCTTTTTTAAGAATTGTTTCCTTTGCGAACGAAATAACAAGTTCACCAGCTGGAGTAGGTTCCAATCCTTTTTGGGAGCGGATGAAAAGCAATGTCCCCCATTCTTTCTCAATTGTCTGAAGCCGTTGAGAAAGTGCAGGCTGCGATAGAAATAACCGTTCTGCAGCCTTCCGCATATTTCCCTCTTCAGCCAAAGTCTTGATAATTTCAAGTTCAGTTGTCGTCATATTGAACCACCCCCCGCGGAATCCGTAAAATAAGTAGCATACTTATTACTGCAAAAACAAGAACGGCGATATATACCCATTGTAAAGACCCATCAAGTGCATGTTGCAATTCTTCCATTTTGAAAACTGGCAGTGTTGACCTCGCTTCTTCCGTCAAAAGAAGATTAATGTCATTTACTTCATAGTCAAGTTCCTTCTTTTTGAAGATCGTAAGTAATGATCCATTAAGTACGGCTCCGAAAATTGCGGCTCCTATCGTATTCCCAAAATTACGCATGAACATGTTAGCCGCAGTCGCAGAACCGCGGTGTTCCCGGCTAACAGCTCCTTGAATAGTTACAATGAAGGCTGTACTTGTCAAACCCATACCTACACCAATAAAAAAGCTTGAGAATGCTGCCCATAAAGGGCCCGACCCACCAGTCATTAATACGAATAACATTCCTCCGATAATTAATGATAACCCTCCGGCGAATGAAACCTTAAAAGTCCCGAATCTTATAAGAAGATGTCCTGCAACAGAAGAGGCAATTGGCCATCCTATCGACATCGCTGTCAATGTAAACCCAGCGATAATTGCAGGCTGTTCCATTACACCTGTCACGAATGTCGGTAAATAAGAGGAAACGCCAATCATTATGCCACCTGTCGTTAACGAAACAAGATTTGCGTAAAGAATCACAGGATTTTTCCAAATAGCAAATGGCATCATAGGATCCGCGGCCCTTCGCTCCGTCCAGATGAATAATGTAAACAATCCAATCCCGAAAACAACTAAGAAAAGACTTAATAAGGATGTCCTATCGAATGCTTGCCCGCCTTCAACAAGCCAAAATAGGATGATTGATAAAGAAGTGGCTAAAAGTGCTGCCCCTTTAAAATCAATGGCAACCTTCCGTTCAATTACAGGTTCTTGAAGAAAGAAAAATACTCCCGCCATCGCCAAAAGACCAAGTGGTACATTCACCCAGAAAACATATTTCCAGTCCATATACTGGACAATCAAACCACCAATGACTGGGCCTGAAACTGCAGAAACGCCCCATACACTTGATAGGTAACCTTGGATTTTCGCCCTTTCCTTAGTCGAATAGATATCCCCAACAATCGTAGTTGCGATTGGCATGACTGCGCCTGCTCCTAACCCTTGGATCAATCTATAGACGATTAACTGTTCCATCGTGTATGCAAAGCCACAAAGGATAGAACCTATAAGAAAGATAGACATTCCAATAAAGAATATTGGTTTACGACCAAACAAGTCCGCCAACTTTCCATATATAAGAACAGTGACAGTACTCATCAACAAATAGGATGAAAATATCCAACTATATCTCGAAAAGCCACCAAGTTCTGCAGCAATTGCAGGCATTGCCGTTGAAACGATTGTCGCTTCTACCGCACCAACGAACATGGCAAGCATCACTGAGATCAAAACGAATGGTCGATTTGTCTTTTTATGTATATTCATAATAATTCTCCTTCTCACATCGATACAAATAACAAAAGGCCCCAATTGGAGCCTTCCTCTTCAACGGCGAACCATTGAGCATTAATTCTTGTAAATGTATTTCTTAAATTCTTTCAGCATAACTCTTCTCGTCAGTATACCCGCAAAAGTACCGTCCTCTTCAGTTACACAAAGAAAAGTATGATTAATAAGCAGGTCCAAGCCCTTTTGGAACTTGTCAGTAGTTTTTATGTTCGGAATATCCGTTTGCATGATTTGGTCCACCTTCAAGTCTGCAAGCTTTTCATATTCGATTCGTTCCAACCCTAAAATGGAATCTGTAATCATCCCAATTCCAAGGAGTCCTTTTAGGTGATTTTTTGAATCGATGACAGGTATTGCAGAATAACCGGTTTTCGTAAGGACGAGAAGGGCGTGTTCCGCATTATTGCCGATTTGAACATGTGCCACTTTTTCGGCAGGAATTATATAATCGGCAATCGGTACGAATAGAAAATCCCTGTTATTTAGAGAAATCATTGAAATATCGCTCCTTCTGTTCACAAGCTTTAAAACAATTCTACAACACTATCATACCATAAGAGCAGTTAACATCCCATCGAATTCAAAATAAATGCGCAGGGCGCTCGCCTAACTGCGACAGGCATAAGACAGATAGCTAAACGGAGTCTTTTGACGTGCAGCGAAGCTGACTTATGACCCAAGCAGTTAGCGCCCGGAGCTGGACAAGTTTCAGCAGCAAAAAAGAAAACCCCTTCCTATATGGAAGAGGCCCAGTAAAAGAAAATTACGAATAGAATAAATAACGTTGCCACAGCGATCACCCAAATGATAGGGTTCAGAGACATCGGATGATCTTCAATCGCATCTGAAACATCATGATCATTTTCATTCAGAACAACACCGGTATTCCAGCTTCTTACAGCTTTCCATCCAATAGCCCCAATAATAAAAAACACGATTGCCAATGGAATAACCCAAATTACCATCTAAAAACATCCTCCCTAACACAATTTTCATTTAGGATGTGTTAGTTAAGCGATATAATACTTGTTCAGTTAGTGTTTTCACTTTAGAAAGGATACTGGTTCAACCATTGACCGCCGTCTAATGTTACGATTTCGCCGTTCATATATGCTGCTTTGTCTGACATGATGAAGGCAGCTAATTCAGCAATTTCTTCTGGTTTACCCACTCTTCCAAGCGGTACTGAATTGATCGTTCGTTGAACTGCTTTTTCCGATTGGAACAGACGTTCTGCACCGCCAGTTCGTTCAATTGGGCCTGGAGCAATTCCATTTATTCTGAACCCGTAGCTTCTTCCCCACTCAACAGCAAGTGTGCGTGTCAACGACATGACGCCAGCCTTTGCCGCAGCCGAATGGACAATTCCCGGACCAGCATCCCATGCGTAGGTCGCCAGCATATTAAGAATGGAACCTTTCTGCCCTTTTTTAATCCAATAATTCCCGACTGCACTTGTACAGTAGAATGTCCCATTTAAAACAATATCAATGACCGCATTCCATCCATTCGGAGAAAGTTCCTCCGCTTTGACAATGAAATTACCGGCAGCGTTATTCACGAGGCCATCAATTTTCCCGAATTTCTCGTCTGCGAATTCGACTAAACCTTGTACATTTTCAATATTGCGCACGTCCATTTGATAAATATGCGCTCTTTCCCCAATTTCCCCTTTTGCGGCATTTAGCCGATCGAGGTCGCGCCCGGTGATAATTACATCGGCACCTTCATCAGCAAATTTCTTTGCCATGTACTTCCCCATACCGTTCGATCCACCAGTTACAATAAACACCTTTTCAGTAAACATAACAATCCCCCTTAAAAGTGAATGAGTATTCATTCAAAATTATAGCATAACTTTCCATAGTTTCCGAGAGTAATCTGTCAACCGTTGATTTCCGTTTCAGGCGGACGCTTTCCGCAGGGCGGGCGGTGAACCACACCGCTCGCTACGCTCACAGGGTGTTTCACCTGTCAGAGCAAAGATGTGCTCCTTTCGCTACGCTTCACTCGCAAAAGCCGTTCTTCGTTACGGCTCTCGCTAATCCTCCCGGAGTCGCCGCCCTCCGCTCCAATCAACTAAGAGAATGCTTATTAATCAATTTATTAATTACATAATTAATTGAGGCTATTTGGGGTTAAAGAAATACATGTTCACTTTAGTTGAGATAGTTAGCCATGTAGTTTCCTTCTTCAAAAATTTCCTCCGAACTTTTTGAAGTCCATTCTCCTACTGTCATATCAGGATGCATATTTAAATAAGATCGAACCATTTTGTATCCTTCGCTATAGCCATAATTATGTGGGAGATTATTAGTGCCACCAAACATCATTTCAGCAATGATTTCATTGGTAGGGATACTATTAAGATATGGCTCAATCTTGCTCCAATTTTCTTTGTTAAAGCCTTCGTCAACATAATAATGGGTACTGTTTAAATTGGGATACACCAAGGTTTCAAACATTACTGCTTGCCCTTCCAGTATTAAATAATCTAATCCTGTCAAATTATAATTTTCCGTATGATGTTTTCCAATCCAAACACTATGATGGTATTCATGGGCCATACCTGGTTTATAAGTATTATCAAGCCTACTGTAAAAGACTGTAACTTTCCCTGACCCGCTTGTCACCATTTGAGAAGGATACCTTTCATTTTCAGGAAACACACATACTGTAGTTGTTTTATCTGATGGGAGTATGTCTGAGGACTTAACAAGTGATTCCTCAAATATCTCATTTAAATAATCTTTATTCATTTTTTCAATTTGATTTTTAATACTGTCAAAATCACTTTCTTTTGGTGTCCATTCCAATACAGTGGCAGAATCCATGTTAAAATGTTCAGCATCTTTGAAGCATGCTTCATATACAGGTTGTATTATTTCCTGTTGATATAATCTATAGAGTGTTTGATCTGGATTATCTTTGACTGCATCAAAAAAATACCCATATAACAAGTAGGCATAGATTATATTAAATTCCTGCCCTGTATTTGGGTTTTTAAATGAATAAGATATGCCTTCTTGCTCACTTTTTATATCCTCATTTGATTGCTCAATTTGCTTACAGGCAGTTAAAGATAAAATAAAAAGAAAACAAATTGTAATTAAAACTTTATTTGTGGTTTTTATTGTTCTCCTCTTCCTTTACTAGATTGTTGAACCTTCCCCATTTATAAAACTCTCCGTTGCTTGAAGTGGAAGGCGGCGAAGTTCAAAGATATGCTCTCAACGCTTCGCTTTTGTTCGCAAAAGCCGTTCTTCGTTCGTTACGGATTTTCCTGCGGGAAAAGCGAGACAACTGAGACCCCGCAAGGAGCGCGCTTTTCGCGACTGAGGAGGCTCAGCCTCGCCCGCGGAAAGCGTCCGCCTGGAACGGAGAGCAACTGTTTAAGGCATTTTCTTTCACATCCATGAAAAATACTTTTCAACAATTTGTGAAGCAGGTATAGCCTTGCTGAATAAAAACCCCTGCGCTTTATGGCAGTCGGCCTCTGTTAGGATTTTAACCTGTAAATCCTTCTCTACTCCTTCAGCAATCACTTGCATCCCAAGATTATGCGCAAGATTAATAATCGTCTTGGCAATCGCAGCATTTTTTTCATCCACTTCAATATCCTTAATAAACGATCGGTCGATCTTAATGATATCAATCGGATACAATTTCAAGTAACTAAGTGATGAATATCCAGTACCGAAATCATCTATTGAAATCGTTACGCCAATCTCCTTCAGCTTTTGCAAAGTGAAAAGTGTATCTTTTATATTCATAAGTACAGTTTCAGTTATTTCAACTTCGAATGAGGACGCATGTATACCATACTTATCAATCATATCTTTTGCTTTATTCGCAAATTCACCTGTGCTGAATTGTTTTGGTGAGATATTTACTGCAATCCGCACTTTCCGGAATTGCTTGTCCTGCCATTCCTTCAGTTGTTTACAAACAGTTTCCAGTACCCAATCCCCTATTGTATGAATGAGTCCTGATTCTTCCGCCATCGGTATGAATAGCGATGGTGAGACGAAACCGAATTTACGATTATTCCACCTTAGCAATGCCTCGAAGCTGTCAATTTGTCCAGTTTTTAAATTCACTTGCGGTTGATAATGAATTTCAAGTTCATTGAACTCTATCGCTCTACGGAGATGGGATTCCATTATTGCAGCATCCGTAAAGGATGTGTTCATCTCTTCTTTATAAAACCTGTAATGTGCTCTCCCACGTTCTTTGACGAAAAATACAGCCTGCTCCGCTTTTTTTAGAAGATCTTCAAGTATCACCCCATCGTCGGGGTAAACTGAAATACCGATAGAAGAGGAAATGAAATATTCTTGATGGTCGAAATAGAACGGCTTTGTAAAATCGCTTAATATTCGTTTAGATAGGTCTTCCGTTTTTTCGATGGAATGATCGCGCAAAAGGATGATAAATTCGTCCCCGCCATTCCGATAGAGCTTGCCTGCCTTCGGACATACAACTTTGATCCGTTCAGCAATCATTTTTAGGATTTCATCGGCACCTGTTCTTCCAATCGAATCGTTGATGGTCTTGAAACGATCCAAATCCAAATGAATGAACGATATTTTTTCTTCACTGCGGTATGCGTATTCAGCATCACCCTCAAAATGTTCTTTCAAGGCCCTTCTGTTCCACAATCCCGTTAATTGGTCATGATAAGATAGGAATAATAGCTTTTCGTTATTTTTAAAATGTGTAGAAGTATCCCTTAATATAAAATGGATTTCCTGTATTTCCCCTTGTATTGAAACGGGGATGGTTTTCAAATAAGCTGACAGATACTGTCCTTTTTTATGAAAAAAAGTTATTCCTTCCATTTCGATTGACTCACCAGAGAACGCACGCGATAGGAAACTCCTAAAATCGTCGACCCTTTCGTCTCCAATTAAATCCACAATGGATCTGCCCGTCAATTCTTTTGAACGATACCCAAAAGATTTATGAACCGCGCTATTTGCATATGTAATCCGGTTTTTCCGATTAACTGTAATAATCGGATCTAAATTATGATCAATGACTGACATATACTTTTGCTCGTATAGCCACCTAACTTTTTGTTCTGACATTAATTCATCTTGGGCACTTAATTCGATAAATATAGTTTGCTCGAATTCTTTGGTTTCTTGTCGAAATAATCTCAACTCAAAAAGCTTATCCTTATCATCTGTTTTGATGGTTAAAAACGCTTGTGTATACGGTCGAACCTTTAACGCTTTTAGATGCTTTTTAATCGTTTTCCAAATAGATCCAAAAAAAGCCGATGCAAGGACCCCTTCTTCCTCCTTGAAAAAGTGGCTTGCTTTATTATTAGCGAGGATCACCTTCCATTCATTTTCTATGCCCGACCCGATTAGGACGGTCATGTCGAATGGATGATTGTAAAAGTATGTATCCGTTGCTGGTTCAAGTTGAGCTTCAATTTCCACTGTTTTATTCTTCATGGCCGCCTCCATGCATGTCTTGAATGTAAAATAGTTTTATGCTCTCATGCAGTACTTTTTTCGACGTTATTTTACAAGTATACCTTTTAATTCGACAAAAAAATAGTAGTTTCCTAAAATTTCAGTACCTTTCGCCTAATCATTTTGTAAATGTTTCGAGAATATTTGTGATAAAATATAAAGAGAGGAAAGATTTTAAAATAAATAGGAGGAGTCTATGGAAACTGAGAGCAACATACGTCAAATCGCCATTGCAATTTACACTGTGAATCGGCACGCAAAAACTGCACCAAATAATCGAGTACTATACGAATTGAAAAACAGTTCGATACGAAAATTGCTTCGTTTGGGATATGCACAAAAAATCGGCTTACACTTTATCGAAAATCCCCAATTAAGCAAACAAAGCTCTACCGTATTAGTTAAATGCGGTGACTTCCTCTTTCATACCTTACCTGAAAAAGAAGACTTCAAATCTCTTCCCCATTTAGGCAACCAAGACGAAACATTTCGGAACCCCCAAGAACGGATGAATTTGAAAACCGCGAAAGAAATATTGTCAGATTTTATCGATGAACAAAATCCACCGATAACGGTCGGAAAGAAAAGATTGGTTTCACCAAAACGACCAGCTAAACGATTAAAACCGAGAGTGAGCAACACCCAATCATTTCGTTCATCATACTTGGATGGAAAATAAAAAGGAGGGTTTCCCCTCCTTTTTCACTTGCCGATATATCGTTTGTATAAAACCTGTGTCCCTTTCTCACCATATCCTTCTCCAATAAGTTCATCATACATATTCCTTGCCATTTCAAGACCTGGGAGCGATATCCCCATAAGTTCAGCTTCAGATAATGCAATATTCATGTCCTTCAGGAAATGTTTAACAAAGAATCCTGGTTCAAAATCACCGTTTATAATTCGTGGAGCTAAATTTGAAAGGGACCATGATCCCGCGGCGCCAGATGAAATGGATTGCAATATCGTGTCAGCATCCAATCCAGCGGCCTTTCCATAGGCAAGCGCTTCACAGACCCCAATCATATTTGTCGCGATGGCAATTTGATTGCACATTTTTGTATGCTGACCTGCACCTGCACCCCCTTGGTAAACAATTTGCTTCCCGAAAACCTCTAAAATTGGGAGCAATCGTTTAAATGTCTGCTCATCTCCTCCACACATAATCGATAAAGTACCATTTTGGGCACCGACATCCCCTCCGGAGACTGGTGCATCTATAGAATGAAGTCCCTTATTTTCACCATCCGCCGCAATTCTTTTTGCTAATTCCGGACTTGATGTCGTCATATCAACTAAAACTGCTCCATTTTGCGCATTCGCAAAAATTCCATTTTTGGAGTAATATACTTCTTCAACGTCTGCCGGATAGCCAACCATTGTAAAGATAAGGTCAGCATCTTTCACTGCTTGTCCAACTGTTTCAGCCCACTTTGCTCCCAAGGCAATTACCGACTCTGCCCTTTCCTTAGTACGTGTAAAAATTGTCACATCATATTCAGCATTTCTTAGGTGTTTAACAATACTACTTCCCATAACTCCGGTTCCAATAAAAGCAATTTTCTCTTTCCCCATTCATAACTCCTCCAATTTTTAGTCTATATCCATTATAATCAAAAATCATAAAAAAAGGAGGACAGATCCTGTAAAGGGTCCGTCCTCAAAAGGGGGAAATGAGAATGTTGCTGTGTTCAATTATAATGTCCCCCGTTTTAAAACATTCTAAACCTCTTTTACGAAAAAACTTTTTTTAATTTGATCAAGTGCTTGCATAAAATTAGTTTGCTCACTCTCTGTAGGGACATGCGAGCCATATCTGACCTCATTGTAAACAGTTAAAATCTGTTCATTCTGCCCCCAGCCCATGCGTGAAAACCACTCTTTCACAGTCTCACCGTGCAGCCTATTTAATTTAAAGTCCTGAGCCTCTTTCTCAAATCGTTCAAAAGATTTCCGTACCTCATCCCTTGCGGAAGAATAATCATACAACAAGCTTTGATGTTTCGTTTCTTTCTCTTTCTTCCCTTTGAACGAAAATGTGTAGGCTTCCTGTTTTTCAACATAGCGATTGTTTTTCTTTTTCATGATGATGATGATTACGACGGCGATTAAAATAACCAAAGCAACAGCCAATGTCGTGTATTCAAAGATTGAGGAAGTGTTGCCAAAGACTTTATATGGATCATCTAATGGTGTCCAGTCGTCCCAACTACCTTCAACTTCTTCCTCCACATTTTCCTCTATGATTACTTGAGGTTCCAGTATAGGATCCAACGCTCTCCCAAAAATCCCAAACACGCCACCGAAAAGAAAACTGAAAATCTCGATGAACATTGTTCGTACAGGCTTCAGGGCAAATAAAATAACTAAAAACGCTGAAGTCCCAATCCCCATAATAACGCCGAAAATCCTTCCAGCTTCTCTCACTTTGAAGTTGCCTAACTGCCTGCTGTTCACCGTAATCGAAAGCATCCGTATAAAATAGAACAGCAACGATGTGCACAGATAGATGATCAGCATTTGCCGCATGATCAACTGTGGATTTTCGAATACATAAAACACCCTCGAAACAAAAGAGAAAAAGACCAAAGCGGCTGAATTTGCAGCAAAAAATGGCCAACCATTAATTCGCGAGCCATTGAAGTTTGCATGAATCCTCCAAAGCACAAATACGAAAAACACCAAAAGAATCATCAATGGAGTCCCAATCAGCCATAACAGCACCATCAGGCATACCGCGAGTGCAAGGCTAAGACCGAAAGAATAACTACGTTTAGTAAACAGGACATAAGAGATGATCCCGCCAACAATTGCGATAAGCAGCCAAATGTATGGCATGATGGAAGTTGGATTCGCAAGTAGGAAGGCGAATAGATACACTAAAAGAAATAGTTCAACGACTAAGCGCTCGGAATGGATGAATCTGTTCCGGTCTTTTTCAAAACTGGATTGTTCCATTCTTCTCCACTCCCTTCACTTGCGGTATCCATAATGACCGTGTATTGTTTCGACCACTTTTGTGCAACCGCCCTGACCTTTTCATTTTCATGCGTAATCAAAACGATCGTTTGCGGAAGTTGTCCAGTACTTTCCATATTTAACAGCATCTCTTCATAAAACATTTTTGCATTCTTATCAGATATTTTCGCAAGCATGACCATCGTTTTTTGAAACTGGATTTTCCCGGTACCGCTTGGCAATTGTAAATAAGGTGTTGATCCAAAGCTACGCAAATTGATTGAAACCGAATAAGGAATATTATGTTTCATGCAATAATCGGCATATGAAACGAGCCTTTCGATTTTTTTTTCGAAATCCATATACCCTCTGTCCTTCTCGATTGCATTCAAAATGAGCGCGACACTTTGTGAGCTGACCGGAAGGAATTCCTTCGTTTGGAGTTTTTGCATTTTAGCGCTTGCCGTCCAGTGGATTTGATCGAAACGATCTGTCGGCACGTAATCACGGGTGCCGATCATCTGCAATGTATCTCTAAACAGTGAAGTCTTTTGCTCAACTTCCCCAGGCTTGAATGGTGATGATTCCAGTTCCCTTCTAAGTGTCGTTACTCGCGGGTAAACTAAGCTTTGATAGGAAATTGGATCTTCTAGTTCCATATTGACAGAGCCGTCACCAAATAGGTGCGGTACTTCCAGCAATAGTCTTGTGACCCTCGACATTCCCCTCTTTTTACCTTCAAGAGGAATCCGGATTTCAACCTTCTTATTTGACCCAACCGCAAACGGAACCGATAAGTCGTAAATGCCGCTATAATGTTTTCGATTATCAGTATTCGGCGCAACGGGATCTTCAATTGACAGGGTAAGCGTGCCATTCCAAATCGGAACGATGCCATTTTCAAACTCCATGATCAACTCTTCTTCACCATCTATCAAAATACGTTTCTGTTTTGCCTTGAAGTTGACTTTCAAATCCTTGCCTACCTTGGCAAAATAAACGTTCTGGAATGCAAGCATACCAAAAACCGCACCAAAGCCTGCAGCCAACCACGGTTGTAAAAAAATGAAGGACCAGATAAAAAATATGAAAGTAAAGGCCATGCCTTGATGTATAGTCTTAAATCCATTTTCATAACGTATCCAGTTCATTAGACTGTAGCCTCTAATGGAGTTGGAATGGAAACAACTATTTCTTGAAGCACTTCATCAATACTCTTTGTCAATACCCCTTCCGTCGATAGCTCCATCCGATGCAGTGCAACTGGTGCAACAATTGCCTTAACGTCGTCTGGCGTTGCATAATCCCTGCCTTCGAGATAGGCCTTTGTACGCGTAGCTTGGAGAATTGCGAGAGCCGCACGAGAACTCAAACCAAGTTCCAAGAATGGATGCTCCCTTGTCGCACGGACGATTTTCAATATATACTTTTCGATATCTTCATGGACACTTACTTTTCGAGCTTCAGCCGCCCATTTCAAAACAGTTTCTGCGTCGATAATCGTTTGCGTTTTAATATCCCCAGGCTTTTGGCCATACTGCTTTAAAATCTCATGTTCCTCTTCAAATGTCGGATAATCGATGTTCAATTTAAAAAGAAAACGGTCTAATTGTGCAGCTGGCAGCGGGAATGTCCCTTGTTGCGACTCAATTGGATTTTGCGTTGCAATGACCATGAACGGTTTCGGTAATGGAAGCGTTTCTCCGTCTATCGTCACTTGCTTCTCTTCCATCGACTCAAGCAAACTAGACTGCGTACGCGGTGTTGCACGGTTTATTTCATCTGCCAATAGAATATTTGAAGAGACCGGACCAGCTTTCAGTATGAAATCCTGTGATTGAGGATTGAAATAACGAATACCTGTTACATCTGATGGCAAAACATCTGGCGTGAATTGAACACGTTTAAAATCACCTTTAAATGCGTTCGCAAAACTTTTAGCCATCATCGTTTTTCCTGACCCAGGCACACTTTCAAGCAATACATGTCCATCTTGCAATAAAGCTATCAACATCAAATCAAATTCTTTCTCTCTACCAATTACAGCCTGGTTTAACTCTTTTCTAAAATCTTTAATTGTTACCAAATAAACCACCCTTTCCCATTTCCCTATTTATTTTAAAAAGATCTCTTCATTTTCAAGGGAATTGTATTGGTTGATTAGACGATCAAGCTCTTCACTTATCATTAAGGTATCAATCGATGATAAACCTTTTTGCCTAGCCATCACGATCAACTCCGTGCGCTTGGACTCAACTTGTTCCTCTAACATCTGTTTCAAGCGCAATCCCCCCGACTATAGAAGATATTACTAAATTATTATTATACATGATTTTGAAGATAAAGGTAATTCTATTTTAGATATCTTGAACAAATAAAAAAATTCTATTTTAATAGGAAAGACTTTACGTTATAGTTTTTTTATTGCACACTATAAGGTGAAACTTCTTGCATTGCAGATTTTCCACTGCATGTTAGTTGAAGTAATCAATTAAAGGAGCTGTTTCGCTATGAAAATTGCGGAAGTTGGAAATATTATAGAATTCAAAGATGGGCTGCAAGGAATCGTTGAGAAGGTGAATGAAAACTCAGTAATTGTTGACTTGACATATATGGAGAACTTCAACGAATTGGAACTAGAAGAAAAGACTGTCATCAACCACAAACGTTATACAATCATCCATGGAAGCGATGAATGAAACATTTTTTTCCTACAACCGTCTAAATAGGAAATGAGGAGGGATAGTAGTGAAAGTAAATTGGAAACTTTTATGTACTGGATTTGCAACAGCGGTTCTACTTTCCGCATGTACAAATAGCGATACAAAACCGAGTGAAAACACAGACCCAAACAATTCAGAGCAAGTTTCCGACGAAACAGCAACTGATCAGGGAAGCATCGTTAATGAGGACATGTCAGAGGCCATTTTGACTGATAGTGATGCGCAACCTTTCTCGATGTATGTATTGCCTACCTATAAGCTTACAAGCGAAGAGCCTGGACGGGATAGCTTATATTCAGAAGAAAACCCTTCTGCCTTTATGCGTATTGAAACGCAGGTTGCAGAGGAAGAGACATATGAATATTTATTAGACAATATGCAAGAAGTTTTAATTGCTTCTAGCAACGGCGAAGAACCAAAAGAGGTGCAAGATGTTTTTGCAAACCCAAGTGAGAAAGAAATAAAAAACGTAAAAGCATTTAAAGTGGATACTGAGACTGGTCCTGTTACAGGTGTCCTATTCGAAAAGGATAATATGGTCATCCGACTTACCCTTTTTGACACACCTGAAGAGGAATATCAGAAAGACTTTCTGAACATGGGGCAAACGATTAAATAATAAACGCCGCCCGAAGCTGGATAACAAAAAGCCGAACAGAATCGTCTGTTCGGCTTTTTTATGATAAGTTCTTAATGGATAATCCTAATTTTTTTAGAAGTTCGATTGCTGTCTCTTGCTCTTCCTTAGAAAGAACGGACATCAAATCTTGAATTTTTTCTTCATGGGACGGAAATATTCTTTCAATCAATTCTTTACCAGCTGGTGTGATGGACATATATGTGACCCTTTTATCCTCTTGGCAAAAAACCCTTTCCAATAACCCCTTCTTTTCAAGCTTATCCACGACATATGTCATTGACCCACTTCTGAGCAATATCTTTTGCCCAATCTTTTGTATCGGCTGCCTACCTTTATGATGTAATAGCTCCAACACTGCAAATTCAGTAGGGTTCAATTCATATGATTCGATTATTTTATTTGCTTCTTCCGAGACTACCTTGCTTGCCCTCGAAAGCACTATAAATAACTTCAATGCGATTTCAGTATCATTTCCCATTTATCGGATCCACCTTTTGTATTCCTGTCAAAGACTTGTAACTATTATAGCCAATATATTTGGTAGGTGTCAAAATGAATAGGTTATAATATAATGGATTGTATTTTTTCCAAAGGAATCGGTTTACTGTCGCTCATCAATGGAAAACTCAATATGAATTGTGTGCCAACGTCCACTCGGCTTTCCACTTTGATCGTACCGCCGTGATCTTCCACTGTTTTAAGGACAAAAGGAAGACCTAAACCAGTTCCCCCAGGTTTCGAACTGAAAAACGGCATGAATACTTGACTCACTTGATGATCTGTCATTCCTTTACCTGTATCGGAAACAATTAGGCTTAATCTTCCATCGTCTTCGGCTAAAAGGGTGGATAATATTCCCCCTTCTTTCATGGCCTCTAACGCATTCTTATACAAATTTAATAGCACTTGTTTAATCTTATCGGGATCACCGTAAATTAAAGGAACATTGTTCAATTCGACTTTTTCGATAACTTCAATACCTTCCATATTCGCTTTAGGTTTTATGACCGCAACCATATCGGCAATTAACAGATCTAAAGAGAAAGCTATTTTCTTTTTTCTGGATGGTTTCGAAAGTACAAGCATTTCACCTAAAATTGATTCCATTCTTTCAATCTCATCCTCGATAACAGAAATGTATCGGACTGAATCATCTGAAGCGGACGCCTTTAGTAACTGCGTAAATCCTTTTAATGTCGTAATTGGATTTCTAAGTTCATGGGCAATACTTGCTGCTATCTGGCCAACAGCTGAAAGCGAACCTGAATGAGCTAATTGAACTTGTAAGTTTTCTTTTTCAGTTGCATCCGACATATGGACGATAAACATTTTCGTTTCCTTGTCATAATACGAGACAATATGATAAAATCGTGTATCCTCCGTCGATTTTTGATACTTTATAATCGTCGTGACACAACCTTGTTTCTCGGCGAGTTCAAAGTAATCGGGAAGTTGCTGAGCATTTTCTGGATCAATCAATGAAAAAACCTTAGAAATATGTTCACCGATCAATTCTTCACTTGTTTGGTTAATAAACATTGTATGCATTTCATTAACATCCCGAATAATCCCTTTTCGGTCAACTAAAAGCATAAAGGAACCGGATTGTTTGAATGCATTCAAGTACGTTTTAAGTGAGGGAATCTTTTGCGGTTCAAGGATATCAAATAATGCAATGATTTTATTTATATCGGGCAGATAAAATAACTGTACGTCAATCTTATGCTTTTCATTAAATAAGACATTCATCTGTATCATTTCCATTAGAATATGGGGTGAGTTTGCAGACCGTTCCGTAAAACTTGTCCAAGAATGTATCGATGATGAGTCAATGATTTCATCGATATTCTGTCGAGTTTTAGCCGCAAAGTGCACTTTAAATTGCTCATTTTCGTAATAAATATCTCCATTTAATTGCACGATTACACCCGGACGAAAACTATCGTCCAATAAAAACGACACACTTTTTCTTATCTTATCAACACTGTTCAATTTGATACCTCCCGCGCCTTTTACCAATACAGTATGAGAAACGACAAGATTTCATTCGTTACATAAAATTTATTAAAACATCTTAATTCAGATTATTTCATATTGTCAATATAAATTATATAGTATATATAGACCCATTTCAATGAACAAAAATATGAAATTAGTAACATATAAAAGGAGAAATAAAATGAATATAGTCCTTACAACTTTAAACGCAAAATATATTCACACGAATCTTGCGATCAGGTATTTGAAATCATACGTAATGCCCGATTATGAACCGATTTTATCGGAATATACGATAAAAGATCCTATTTTAAACATTGTAGCAGATATTCATCAGAAAAAACCGAAAATTGTTGGATTTAGTTTGTATATTTGGAATATCGAGGAATCTATTAAAGTAATTCGGATACTAAAGAAAACAAATCCTGAACTAGTCATTGTCGCGGGCGGTCCTGAAGTAACGTATGACTACGATAAATGGCTTGAAAAAGTCCCAGAGATTGATTTCATTGCTATTGGTGAAGGTGAGCGAACTTTTAAACAGCTGTTAGACTATCACGCGGGGAAAATTCAACTTTCAGAAGTACAAGGGATCGCTTACAACATAGATGACAAGTTAAAAATCACAGCACCTGGTCCAAAACTCGACTTAAGAGAGATCCCTTCCCCATTCAGATTCCCTGAGGATGTCCCTCATCTTAGCAGTCGTGTCACGTATATTGAGACAAGCAGAGGCTGTCCATTTTCCTGCCAATTTTGCTTATCCTCAATCGAAGTAGGGGTTCGCTATTTCAATCGAGAAACGGTTAAAGACGACATCCGGTACTTGATGAAAAACGGTGCCAAAACGATTAAATTCGTCGATCGAACATTTAATATAAGCCGTAGCTACGCAATGGAAATGTTCCGATTTTTAATTGATGAATATTTGCCAGGGACTGTCTTCCAATTTGAAATAACCGGAGACATTATGCGACCTGAAGTTATTAATTTCCTAAACGAAAACGCTCCGAAAGGACTATTCCGATTTGAAATCGGCGTCCAATCGACAAATGATTTAACGAATGAACTTGTTAAAAGGAGACAGAATTTCGAAAAGCTCTCACGAACTGTCACAATGGTTAAAGAGGGCGGGAAAATTGCACAGCATCTGGACTTAATCGCAGGTTTACCTGAAGAGGATTATGATTCATTCAGAAAAACGTTTAACGATGTTTTTGCTATGCGTCCTGAAGAATTACAATTAGGTTTCCTTAAGCTTTTAAGAGGAACTGGGTTGCGTATTCAAGCGGAACAATACGGCTATACGTATATCGATGAGGCACCATATGAAATCCTTTCGAATAACGTTTTGACATTTGATGAAATTCTTCGTATTAAACAAACAGAAGACGTGCTTGAAAAATATTGGAATGATAATCGTATGCCAAGAACAATTGAATATCTTGTTTCTGAAGTGTTTGAAACACCATTCGACTTCTTCCAGGAATTCGGTACTTTTTGGGAATTGAGCGGATGGTCAAGAATTGGCCATCAACTACAGGATTTGTATACACGACTCGAGTCGTTCCTATTGGAATTTGGAAAAGCGGATATGGAAATCGTCCAGAGCCTAATGAAAATTGACTACCTTGCACACCACACATTCCAGCCGCGCCATATTTGGTGGAAAGATGATTTTGACGCTGATACATTGACTGGTATTGAACGATTGATTTTGAATGATGCTGAGCTGCTTGAGAGGACAGTAACCCCTACCAAGCTAACCGAAAGAAATATCCGTAAACATACCTTCATCACACCGGTTGCTATTAGACCGAATGAGACAAATGAAAATGAGTTTATCAAAGAAGATGGCTATCTCGTTACATTCTTCTGCCGCGGGCAAGAACCCCAGTTCCATTTTCTTGCAAAAAAATTAATGAATGCTTAAATCGAAAAAGCATCTTTCCGATTCTAACGAATCGAAAAGATGCTTTTTTCATCCAATAATAACGCGTTCCTTCGGATATGAATACGGTCTTTTATTTGTCTTACCACCTAATGTGTAAAGGAATGAAATCAACCCTACACGACCAATGAACATCAGTACCATAATGATTGATTTCCCTATAATCGACAGATCGGATGTAATTCCGAGTGACATTCCGCACGTACCGAAAGCCGATGTTATCTCAAATAACAATGCAACAACAGGTACGCCCGGCTCGGTAATAAGCAAGATAAGCAATGCTGTCATAACCATCATTGCGGCTAATAAAATTACCGCATAGGAACGGTAGACATCGATTAACTTGATCTCACGTTTAAATATATTGATGACATTATTGCCTTGTGCGAAATTGATAAGGAATAAAAGCGCTATCGCAAAAGTAGTTGTCCGAATTCCCCCTCCCACCGAACTTGGTGAAGCACCAATGAACATTAGAGAGGATATGAATATATCTGTCGCATCGCTGAACTGGGTAATATCGTAAGTTGTTAGACCGGCTGATCTTGCAGAAACTGAATGGAATAATGACGCAAATATCCTTTCATGCCACGCAAGACCTTTGAAAGAATGAAATGATTCCAACACAAAAATGAGAACTGCACCCCAAACAAGTAGAAAAGCGAATGTGACTGTTGTAATCTTCGTAAATAGGGAAAACCTGAAATTCGGTGCCTTTTTTGAAAAAAATGCCTTTACTTCAATAAGCACCGGGAAGCCGATAGCACCTAATACAATAAGGATCATAATTACGGTCTGTATAAAATAATCACCGAAGTATGGATGCATCGAAGAGCCTGTAATGTCGAATCCCGCATTTGTTGTAGCTGATACCGCCATGAACATTCCATTTAAAAGCGCCTCGCTAAAGCTGTCATAAAACTTCATAATATACAATGTCAAAATGATTCCACCAATTGCCTCTATCAAGAAGATGATTACGACAATCTGTTGAATCAGCTGTACTACTCCCGCCAAGGAATATTGATTATGATCCACCATTATCAATTGGCGCTCACGCAGCCCTATCTTTTTCTTTACAAGAAGCCAGAAGAACGTACCTATTGACATAATCCCGATTCCACCAAGTTGAAGGACGAGCATAAGCATGCAGAGGCCAAAGATGGAGTAAGTCCCACCAATGCTTATTGGCGTCAATCCGGTTACGCTAACGGCACTTACCGCAGTAAACAGGCTATCAATGAAGCTAACCTTCACTCCCGGCAAATAAACGCCAGGAAGATTCAACAAAAGGAATGAAAAGCCAATTGCCAAAAAGTAATAAAAGACAATTATTTGTGCAGGTGTAAACCTATGCAAATTTTCCCTTGTTAGTTTCATGCCATCAATACCTTTCTGTATGAAGGAATCATCTTTCCATTTTAGAGAATTTCTCTGTAAAAAGAAAGGAAACAACAAAAAAAGAAGGCTGGACACATTTATCATGTCCAACCTTCCCCATTCAATTATTTTTTCTTTTTCGCCACTGCAGTAATCCAACCACCAATTGCGATTGATGCAAGTACAATCCAGAAGATCAATTTCCACAATGTCGAATGTGGGAATGCCTCATCGATAATTTGCAAGTTCGGATGTGCCAATGTCAGAACGACTAATTTAACACCTACCCAGCCGACGATTAAGAATGCAGCTGTTTCAAGGGATGGATATTTTTCAAGCAATACAACGAACTGTCTTGCTGCAAAACGGATGATAACAAGACCGATAATTCCACCAAGAAGCATGACAGTGAATTGGCCGCCGTTTATTCCACCGATATGAAAATCTCCAAGCTCTGGCAAGGTAACAGCCAATGCAACCGCAGCAAGCATTGAATCGAGGGCGAAAGCGATATCAGCAAGCTCTACCTTTAACACAGTCATCCAAAAACCGGATTTTTTGCGTGGTTTTTTTAAATCGTCATGGTCTCCTTTTCCTTTATCCAATAAGCTTTTGATGGATATGAATAAAAGATAAGCTGCGCCAAGTGCCTGTATTTGCCAAATATTCACCAAGAACGTAATCATGAACAAAGCTGCAAAACGGAAGACAAATGCTCCTAAAAGCCCGTAAAACAATGCCTTCTTCTGTTGTACCTTTGGCAAATGTTTTACCATTACAGCCATAACAACTGCATTATCTGCAGCCAACAATCCTTCAAGTGCTATCAATACTACAAGTACCCATGCGTATTCCAATAATATTGCTTCCAACTAATTTCCTCCTTAATAAACCAAATAAAAAAACCCTCACCTAATAAAAGGCAAAGGTCTCGCTAAGTCAGAAATTCAGACGTGAATAATCCTGCTATCATAACCGATGGCACTTGCCACGTATTGACGACTATGAAATAGGTTGCCCTATAGCTACTCCCCTTTGACAACTGTCAAAGAACTAATATGTTGTTGAGTGAATTCTTATGCTTAATTGTACCATCATTAATTCTTTAATACAATTTTTATTGATAGAAAAAAGGTAGGTTCTTTTACCGTTTTCCCCCAATGGCACGTTTTCTTGTCTGCTGATCAAACAAGCTATAGATGATTGGAACGATATACAACGTTAAGAACGTTGAGCTGATCAGACCACCTATAACCGCAATTCCCATCGGCTGATTCATTTCCGTACCTTCGCCTATGCCTAACGCCAAAGGCAGTAGACCTAAAATAGTAGTTAATGCGGTCATCAAAATAGGCCGGACCCGATCCCTTACAGAAGCGATGATTGCATCATAAGAAGTCATCCCTGCTTCCTTCCTTTGATTTATATAATCGACAAGGACAATCCCATTGTTTACTACGATACCAACAAGCACAAGTATACCGATAATGGCTGTAACACTTATTGGTGTCGATGTTATCAATAATCCAGCCGCCACGCCAATCACCATCAACGGCACGGAGAACATGATAACGAAAGGATATTTAAAGGATTCAAACTGTGCAGCCATTACGATGTAAACTAATACGACAGCAAGAGCGATGGCTAATAGCATATCATCAATGGCATTATCGAATAACTCCCTGTCGCCGCCATATGACATTTCCGTTTCTTCGGATATATCGATTCCATTGATCATTTCCTCTACTTTCGTAGTCATATCACCCATCGATAAGGATGACACATACTTAACATTAAAGGTAACCGAATGGGCTTGATCGACCCTTCGGATTGAAACAGGACCTTCTGCAATTGAAATTGTGGCAACATCCTTTAGTGCTACAAAATTACCCATTTGAGTCCTTAATTTGATTTTATTTAAAGCCTCTATACTGTCTCGATATTTTTCATCATACCTGACGATAACCGAGATTACTTTTTCATTTTCATCAACTATTTGCGATGCAAAAGTACCCCTTGTTATTGTGTTTACAGTTTGAGCGATTTGGTATGGAACCAATCCAAGGTCGGAGGCTTTCTCCCGATTCACATCTATATGAATCTCCTCAATTGTATCCTGAAGATTATTTGTAACCTTAAGTACTGAATCCAGTTTACGCAATTCATTATTAACCTTCTCAACTGCGTTTTTCAACCTCGCTTCATCCGTGTCTTTCAATGAAAATGATAATGTATTTGGATTAGAACCCGCTGCTGTTTGCATGTCAAAGCTTACACGGGCATCATCACCTACCAGTTCAAGCACTTCCGGTTGTACATCATCTATGAACTCGAAAACCGAACGTCCCCGGTCTGATAAGGGAACTAATTTGACATACATTTCCGCAGTGTTTGTTTTAGAGCTGCCTTGCGCCATGCTTTGCTGTGTTCCACCTACAAGACTTACATAAACTTCTATTTCTTCTTCTTCCTTTAATTTATCCTCAATTCTTTTAACGACTTCATTTGTTGCTGTTAGTGAGGACCCATTTGGAAGCTTAACGGAAATACTGAAGAATCCTTCATCTGTTGGCGGAAGGAATTCCGTACCGACTTTGAATAATCCGAAGCCGCTTCCTACAAGCAAGATACCTGTCATGATTAAAATAAATGCGCGATGCTTCAATGACCATTTTACTGATCGCTCAAAATTATTGAATGCCTTGGAACGACGCCTTCTTGCATCAATATTCCCCTTTGGTTTATTCAGCATTCGGCTTGCCATCATCGGCACAACTGTCAAAGCAACTACAAGCGAGGCAAATAGGCTAAAGGATATCGTCAATGCGAATTCTGTGAAAATCTGTCCAATCAGTCCACTAATAAAGATCACAGGAACAAAAACAGCAAGTGTTGTTAATGTTGAGGCTGTTATTGCACCACTGATTTCCTTGGCACCATCTCTCGCAGCATCTACACGGTCTTTCCCCATTGCAAGATGCCGTTCGATATTTTCGATCACAACAATCGCATTATCGACCAACATTCCTATACCAAGCGCCAATGCTCCCAAAGTCATTATATTCAGTGAGAAATTCGCAAAAAACATGAGTACAAATGTAACAATGACTGAATATGGAATAGCTACACCGATAATAATCGGGCTCTTTATACCCCTGAGGAAAAAGAACAAGACAAGCATCGCGAATAATCCACCAAGTATTAATGATTGTCCGATATTACCGATCGCAAGCTTCACATAGTCGCCTTGATCGAATAAAATATCAGCCTTAATATCCTTGAATTCATCTTGTTTTAGCAACTTATCCAATGCATTCTTAAAGGCGGTAGATACTGTTGCTGTATTAGCTCCTGATTCCTGAAGCACCGACATAAGCACGGCCTTTTGATCATTCGCTCTTGTTTCAGAAGATACCGGCGCCTCAAGTAATGCCACTTTCCCAACCTCAGAAATCTTTACTTTCTTCCCAGTCAAAGGGTGTGTACCGACCGTAATATTTTGTATATCAGTAACAGAAGTTAGTGAACTGATTATTCTTGTAGTCAGCTGTTTTCCATCTTGCGTTTCAATTGGTTCACCCGGCATGGATACATTATTCGCCTGAATCGCCTGAACAATATCCGATTGAACCATTCCGTTGCTTTCCAATTTACTCTGATCTAATATTACCTGGACTTCTTCTACCAATTTACCTGAAACGGTTACACTGGCAACGCCATTCGTCCTGCGCAATTCCGTCTCGAGACGTTCTGATAGTTCCCTTATGTCAGCCCCTTCAGCATTCGTTCTAAGCGACAACTGAATGACCGGAAATTGAGCAGGGTCAAACTTCATGAATCTTGGGGCTTTTGCTCCTTCCGGTACTGGAACTTGGTCAATCCTTTGCATAATATCCAACTGAACATCATCAATTTTTGTAGACCAATCGAACATTAATAAAATGAAATTTGCACCTTCCTGTGATGAAGATTGCATTGATTTCAATCCAGGAGAAGTGGATAGACTCGCCTCAAGTGGCTTCGTTAATTTCTCACTCACCTCAGTCGATGAAGCACCCGGATAATTTGTAACGACGACTGCAACAGGCGGATTTAACTCTGGTATTAACGTGACAGGAATCTTGAAAAAGGAAACTGTCCCTAAAATGATGACAAGTAACATCGTAACAATTGTAAAAACCGGTCTTCGTATGGAAAAATTACTGATCTTCATTCGCAAAATTCCTTTCATTTACAAAACTCTCTCTATCCATCATATTGAAATTCACAACCAACATCAAATGCGGACTACAATATATATTTCGCCAAATACAACCGTTTCCCTGCGCAGGTACTCGTTTATATCTGAATCCGCTCGTTCTATCGTGGAACCGCTCGTTTATTCCTGGAATCGCTCGTTCTTTCGTGGAACCGCTCGTTTATTCCTGGAACCGCTCGTTCTTTCGTGTAACCGCTCGTTTATTCCTAAATCCGCTCGTTCTTTCGTGGAACCGCTCGTTTATTCCTGGATCCGCTCGTTCTTTCGTGGAACCGCTCGTTTATTCCTGGAACCGCTCGTATTCCAGAATCCGCTCGTTCATCATACAACGAAGTACGTTTTTATTTTGACAAAGGCACTTGGCGCGATATTTTAGATGTTTAGTAAAAAGGGTTTACCGCGTGACGTTAACCATTTTGTATCAAACATACCGCCGTATTTTTTAATACTTTCGACAATTTCAATCAGACTATTCCAAAATTCGACAAGTTTGGATACAATGAAGTGGAGGTGATGATGTGTTAGTAAAAAATAGAACAAAGACAATGGAAATTGACGGACTAATCGCATTGCTAAAACGAATGGGGAAAGGAGATGAGAGAAGAACAAGAATTGAAGAGAGATTGTACAACTTACAAGCCGGATTCGGGGGTGAAAGTCAATATGATAAGTATTTAACGGAATTCAAACCCGACTTTCCACATGCTATATTGCATTACGTCACACTTTGCGACGATAATACTTTCTTCCAAATGGATTCCATATTGATTACTCCAGCGTTTATCGTAATTTCGGAGGTCAAGAACATTGCGGAGAAGATCGTTGTTAAATCTAACCCTTTACAGTTTATCAAGGAATATCCCACCGGAAAAAGACTGCCATTGAAAAATCCAATTGTTGAAGTGGAAAGAAAAATGTTCCATCTGAATAGTTGGTTAAAAAAGCGTAAAATCAACATTCCAATAAAAGGATTAATTGCATTCGCTTATAACAATGAACTAATAATCGAGGAACCCCCTAATATGGACATCATGTTTACCTACGAAGTTGCCGCACATCTTAGAACATTATCGGTTACTCAAAGCATTCTTGACAAACCGAAAATCCACTCATTAGCACAAAAGATGGTTAAAAACCACAAAGAATTCCACCCGTTTCCTTTAATAAATAAATATAATATCCATCTTAGCGATATAAAAACAGGTGTTTTCTGCCCCATTTGCAGTAGCCTTTCCATGAAGTGGGAATATCAAAAATGGAGATGTACAAGCTGCGGTCACACAGGGAAAAAGGAACACCAAAATGCTTTATTTGATTGGTCAATGTTAATAAGGGAAAATATCACAAACAAGGAATTCCGCTATTTCACACGCTTGAATGACAGACATACAGCTAAAAGGTTACTGGCCACATCGTCGGCGGAACTGACTGGAAACGGAAGAGGTTCAAGATACAATATTGTCTTGCGTCCCGAGACTAAATTACCTTTATCGTAGAACCTTGCACCATATGGACGTATTGCTGAACCGCGGAAACTTGGTTAGTGTTTTGATCTGCTATATCGCGCTAAATGCATTTTACAAATTAATATTACTATCTTTTCAACCAGTGCTTGTTTATATCAATAGGCACTTGTTTTATTTGTTAATCGCTCGTTCTTTCGTGAAACCGCTCGTTTATTCCTAAATCCGCTCGTTCTTTCGTGGAACCGCTCGTTTATTCCTGGAATCGCTCGTTCTTACGTGGTACCGCTCGTTTATATCTGAATCCGCTCGTTCTTCTTCACAACTGCTCGTTTTCTCGCCCGCCATCGACAAAAAACCGGGAGGACTTTTAAACGTAAGTCCTTCCGGTTCCAGTTGTTCTTATAATAAGTTATATAGCTTAATATCAGGATATTTATCTCCGAACCAGCGGAGCGCGAATTCATTTTCGAATAGGAAGACAAGATTGTCATAACGGTCTTTTACAAGCATGGAGCGTTGACCTGTCATTGACTCTTTAACATCACTTTCATTTTCAATCCAACGAGCGACTTTTGAACCGACATGCTCCATATTGACTTCAACATTATACTCGTTTTTCATACGGTGCTCGAACACTTCGAATTGAAGTTGACCGACAGCGCCGAGGATAACTTCTTCTGTATGAAGTGTTTTATAGTATTGAATGGCACCCTCCTGGACCAGTTGAAGAATCCCTTTATGGAAGTGCTTTGATTTCATAACGTTTTTTGCCGTGACTCGTACGAATAGCTCGGGAGTAAACTGCGGCAATGCTTCGAATTGGAAATTCAACTTGCCCCCAACTACTGTATCGCCAATCTGATAGTTCCCTGTGTCGTAAAGACCAATTATATCCCCCGCAACCGCTTCGTTTACAGTTTCACGATCATCCGCAAGGAATTGTGTTGTCTGGGATAATTTAAAGGACTTTGAAATCCTTGGTACAGTAACCGACATTCCTCTTTCGAAGGCACCAGATACAATACGAACGAATGCAATTCTATCGCGGTGAGCCGGATTCATATTCGCTTGAATTTTAAAGATAAATCCTGAAAAATCTTCAGATTGCGGGTCGACCTGCTGATCCTCCTTCGTCTGACGAGGTTGTGGCGGTGGAGCAAATTGAAGAAACGTCTCCAAAAATGTTTGTACACCGAAATTAGTCAATGCACTACCGAAAAATACCGGTGTCAACTCACCTTTCGATACACGCTCAATATCAAATTTATTTCCAGCCTCATTCAATAGCATTACATCTTCAATAGCCTGTTTATAATAGGACGTTTCTGTCATCGGGTGCTCGACTGCAAGCTCCCCTTCTTCATTCAAAGGTAGGTAATGACTGTCGCCTTCAACACGCGCTTGTTCAATCCTATTATTGAATCGATCGTATACGCCGATAAACTCTTTCCCCATACCGATCGGATAGTTCATGGCATAAGATTGAATTTCAAGAACTTCCTCAAGTTCTTCCATTAATTCAAGCGGTTCTTTCCCTTGGCGGTCCATCTTGTTCATGAACGTGAAAATAGGAATGCCTCTCATTCGACAAACTTTGAACAACTTGATTGTTTGAGGTTCAATTCCCTTTGCTGAATCGACCATCATGACAGCGGCATCTACAGCCATTAGTGTACGGTACGTATCTTCACTGAAGTCCTCATGTCCCGGTGTATCCAAAATATTGACGCGCTTCTCATCATAGTCAAATTGCAAAACCGATGATGTAACTGAAATTCCACGTTGCTTTTCAATTTCCATCCAGTCGGACGTTGCATACTTACCAGTCTTTTTACCTTTTACAGTACCTGCGTCCCGAATTGCCCCACCGAAATAAAGCAGTTTTTCAGTCATAGTCGTTTTCCCAGCATCTGGGTGGGAAATGATTGCGAATGTGCGTCGGGATGCGATTTCTTCATTTATAGGTCTTTGCATTTTAAACGAACTCCTTCTTTTCTGCTTTTATAAGCATAGACAGATTACGAGCCAATTTCAACATTTTTTTCTTTGTCAATAGAACATTATATGTAAAATAGAAAAAGCTGCCCCGAGAGACAGCTTTTTCGTCATACTCAATTGTCCAAAATACCTTCGCCAAACTTTTTCTTCGCCTCATCCAATGCGATTGTTGCATCTGAATGCGGCAGTTTTTCCCTGCCTACAATTTGAAAATCTTCATGACCTTTTCCTGCAAAAATAATGATGTCTCCTGGATCAGCAACTGAAACAGCATGGCGGACAGCTTCTTCCCGATCCCCTATGCACGCATAGCGTTCATGTTTCATACCTGCTTCCAATTCGGCAAGGATGGATTCAAATGGCTCATCACGAGGATCATCAGTCGTTAAAATAACATAATCCGAAATCGAAGCCTTCTCCGCCATGATTGGACGTTTCTGTCTGTCTCTATTTCCCCCTGTCCCGATAACAAAGATTAATTTGCTATCAGCATCTTTATATGGAAGAACAGCTTGAATCGCCTTTTCTATTGCATCTGGAGAATGGGCATAATCGATATAAATCGTCAATGGCATATCGGTTTCCACTTTTTCCATTCGACCTTTCGCTGCCGGAATAACAGCAAGCCCGTCTAAAATTTCTTCCATTTCAAGCCCTTTTGCAAATAGCGCAGCAATGACGGCAAGCGCGTTATAGACATTAAACTCTCCAATTAGGGACATGGAAGCTTCAAACTCTCCCACGGGTGACACTAATGTAAATGTTGTGCCTTCCACAGTTAACTTAATGTCTTTCGCCATAAAATCTGCATTTTTATGAACTGCATACGTCAAAATAGGGTAAGGTGTCATTTCCATCATTCGCCCACCCCAAGGATCATCAACATTCACTATTCCAAATTTCGATTGACTTAAATCTTGTCCAAGCTGAGCAAATAATAGACCTTTTGCGTAGCCGTAGTTTTCCATAGTCTTATGGAAGTCCAAATGGTCATGTGATAAATTCGTAAACACGGCAATATCGAACTCCGTACCAGCCAATCTTCCTTCCATAAGGCCATGTGAAGAAACTTCCATCGTCATTGTTGTGCAAGCTGCATTTGCCGCCTGATTGATCATCTGCTGGGTCGTCAATACATCAGCTGTAGTGTTTTCTGTTTCATATAACACTCCATCCAAGTTAAATCCAATCGTTCCAGTAACAGCTGACTTTTCGCCGACATGACTTAATATGGAGTGCAGCATATTGCTGACACTTGTTTTTCCGTTTGTACCGGTAACACCGATCATCGTCATCTGTTTGGAAGGATAATTAAAGAATCTCGGTGCGAGTAAGGCGACTGCCCTTGTGGTATCTTCAACATAGACGACTGCTTGCTTGTCCAAATCCACTTCGATTTCACGTGACGCAACAATAACTCGCGCCCCTTGGTCGATTGCTTTTTGCACATAAGCATGTCCATCCACTGTAAAACCTTCAATACAAACAAAAACGCCGCCAGCATTCACAGTACGGGAATCCACAGCAAGATCTGTAACAATTTCAGGTAAATTCCCTTCCACTTTCTTTATCGGTAAGCTTGAGAATAAATATTCGCTTTCCATGACCTGCCTCCAATCAATCCATCATGTCTGAAGTAATATACGAATGTAGTAATTGTGCTGTCGCTTTTAACGAGTCGACATGTGTCCTCTCAAGTGCATGGGACGATTCAATCCCCGGTCCGAATAATGCATGCTTTACATCGAATCCTGCACGGATTGCAGCAGACGCATCCGAACCATAGTATGGATAAATATCAAGCTTGAATGGAATGCTTCCTTTTTCACAAAGACCCGTCAAATGTCTTGTTAATGCATAATGATACGGACCGCTCGAATCCTTTGCACAAATTGAAACTGTGTATTCATCCGAGGATTGTCCATCTCCTATTGCCCCCATGTCGACAGCTATGTATTCAACTGTTTCAGGCGTGATATTGGAGTTCCCTCCGTAACCGATCTCTTCATTGTTCGATATATAGAAGTGCGTTGTATTTGGTAATTCAATCCCATTTTCCGTTACCGAACGGACGAGGTCAACCAACAACGCTGTGCTCGCTTTATCATCAAGATGTCTTGATTTGATAAACCCGCTTGGAGTCACTTCAAATCTTGGGTCAAATGAAACGAAATCTCCCACCTCAATGCCAAGCGCTTTCGTTTCAGCTGCATTTTTCACCTTTTCATCAATGCGAACTTCAATATTGTCTGCATTTCTTTCTGCAGTACCTGAGTTGCGGTATACGTGAACTGTAGTTTGGTGCATAAGGATTGTCCCTCGAACTTCCTTGCCGGAAGCTGTATGTATATGACAATACTCTCCTTCAACAGCATTCCAATTAAATCCGCCAATCATCGCTAACTTAAGTCTTCCGTTACTCTTTATTTCTTTGACCATTGCTCCGAGTGTATCAGTATGTGCCGTCAATAATCGATGGCGGGAATCGTCTTTCCCTTTAACCGTCGCGATAATTGCCCCTTTATTCGTTCGTTTGTAAGTGACACCAATATTCGTAAATTCATCGCTGATTACTTTCATCACCTTTTCGGTAAAACCGGAAGGACTTGGTGTTTCCACTAATCTTTTTAACAGCTCTGTCGTTCTTGCCTCATTAAATTGATACATTCCCTACATCCCCTTTTTCGTTTTATATGATACTTATACTACTACAATAAAACAGGTTTTTCCCAGTATAATTATCGAATGATTCGCTTGATAAGCGAAAGTTTATTTCCATATGGCGGGAATCCCATACGCACAGAAAGTTTCGTACTCTTCTTCAAAATTGATTTTGAATGGGTGAACAAATCAAAACTTGCTTTGCCATGGTAGGCGTTCATACCGGATGCGCCGACTCCCCCAAACGGTAGATGAATGTTACCAACATGGGAAATCGTATCATTTATACAACCTCCACCAAATGGGAGATTTCCCAAAAAGTATTCCCGTGCTTGTGTATTCTCACTAAATAGGTAAGCTGATAGCGGCTTCGGTAATTTTTGAATTCTATGAATAACTCCCCCTAAATTCTGATAAGTTAGAATCGGTAGGATAGGTCCGAAAATCTCATCCTCCATGGACGGATTCGACCAAGTGACATTATCCAAAATCGTCGGGCTGATGAATAAATCATCGCGATCCATTTTACCGCCGAATACAATATTCTTCTTCTCTTTTTGAATCAACTCCGACAAACGATCAAAATGCTTGGAGTTAACAATCCTGCCGTAATCCACACTTGCGGAAACTTCTTCGCCGTAAAAATCTCGTATGCAATTGACAATTTCCTTTATCAGCTTATCCTTCACAGTCTCATGTACAAGGATATAATCTGGCGCAACACAGGTTTGTCCATTATTAAGAAATTTCCCCCAAACAATCCGCTCAGCTGCAATTTTTATATTCGCTGTTTGATCAACAATTACAGGACTTTTTCCACCTAACTCGAGCGTTAAAGGAGTAAGTCTTTCAGCGGCAGCTTTCATGACGATTTTTCCGACCGTTACACTTCCAGTAAAAAAAATATAGTCGAATGGTGCGTGTATAAGAGCATTTGTCTCCTCAATTCCGCCATTTACGACATGGATAAAATCGGATGGGTAGAGTTCCGTTAATAGTTCATTTATAAGTGTCGTTGTGTGAACAGTAGCTTCTGACGGTTTAACAACTGCACAATTACCGGCTGCAATGGCTCCAACTAACGGATCCATTATTAATTGGAAAGGATAATTAAAAGGGCCGATGATTAATACCGAACCATATGGCTCGCGTACGATGAAACTTTTTGCAGGTTGTAAATGGGCTGGTGTTTTCACTTGCTCAGGCTTCATCCATTCTCTCAAGTTTTTTATCATCAATGAAATACTCGATAAAACAAATCCTACTTCAGTTACATACGCTTCAAAAGGACTCTTCCCTAAATCTTTCTTCAAGGCTTCATGAATTTTATCTTCATTCAATTTGATCGCATCTCTCAAGCGCATCAACATTTCAATTCGAAAATCGGCGTCTTTTGTCTTGCCCGTCAGGTATAAGCTTTGCTGCAATTCGATTATTGTATCAATATTATTTTGAACATCCAACATCTCGGCGCCTCCTTCAGCGAAAACAAATTGTCAATATAGCAAAAGGACTGAATTTAAAACGACAAATTCCGACCAATTACGCAGTTTGGCGAAAAGCTTGTCAACATATACTATGGTTACACAAATCGTTGGGGCATTCCTGCTTTTCTGTTATTTTCAATTGAAATCACTACCAAAAGATGGATTGAAGGACTCCATCTAACAATAGGCCTTAAGATTCTTTTTCAATGGTTTACGTTTTAGTTCCTTTCAGTACAGGGTAAGGAATTACACAATCGCAAATAGTGAATATAATTGAAATGGAGGAAATGAACATGACAACAACAGATACTTGGTGGGAAACAATCTTTGAGGGAAATCTTTCATTAGGTCTCAACAAGGAACGCATCTCGGACCTGAACGATGAAAATTTCCTCTTCTTTGACGACCGCTTTGAACAAGAAAACGAACATACACATTCATAATAAATAACCTGGCTTTCCTATATAGGGAAGCTTTTTTCATGCTCAAAGTGTCACTCTATACTTCTCCATAAATACAATGCGGCGTAGCTTAAGTATGGTTTCCAAATCGGAATTTGTTCCATAATTTCTTCTTTTGTCGGTTTACGGTCCATTGCCCATATATTTTTCAGGGCGTTTTGCAACCCTATATCTGCTATAGGGAATAGATTCGGCCGCCCTAAACCGAACATGAGAAAGTTTTGTGCAGTCCATGGCCCAATCCCACGATGGGCAACCATTTCATGAATTATCTCTTCATCTTCCATCTTTTCAAACTTATTCAAGTCTAGATTTCCATCGACAATTGCACGTGAAAGTCCGATTACATATTCAGCTTTCCTCCCACTAAATTGAAGCTGACGTAAATCCTCCACTTTTAGTGCGGCGATTTTTTCAGGTTCTGGATATCGCCATACCCCATCTTGATTTTCGCCAGAGTTCTCAACAAATCGCATCGTTAAAACATGCGAAAATGCAAGATTTAGCTGTTGGTGAATGATACTTTTCATTAGTGTACCGTAAAGCGAGAACTCTTTGATAAGCGGTGTACCAGCATGTTCGACGAAAAGCTTCTCAAGGTTGGTATCCCGGAAATGATCAGAAACCGTATCTAAACGCCGATCAAAATGAAAAAAGGATTTCACTTTATCAACTTGCGATTCATCTATTGCGTTCTCCAGCAAAAACGAAGGTGAATCCGTGGTGCCTAAACCGCGTAGAGTGATGACATTCCCCTCTTCCATCGGAATCTTCACTTCCCGTTTTTGTAAATCGACTGCATTTACAGGATCCCCCGCCAACCGTTCGAGTGCTCGTTCAAAATCATAATTGAATGGTAAGGAAATTTGCATTTCCAGCCACCCCCCTTTTCTTTCCATTCTACCTTTATATCATCGAAAGAAAAAACTTTTAGAAATGATGTTGACTTCTTGGACAAACCCGCTATAATAATAAATGTGCAGTAAGCAAGTACAACTTCTCCCGATTCCGTAGCTCAGCTGGGAGAGCGCTACCTTGACAGGGTAGAGGTCGCTGGTTCGAGCCCAGTCGGAATCATTGGGTGCCAAACCCTTGGAAGTATTGTCGGAACAACGATACTTCTCCGAAACAGTCCTATTAGGCCGGATGCCTAGGGGCTGTTTTTTTATGGTTTTTTTACCTAATGTCCGCAATTTGTCCGCAGTTGCTTTTCTTGTTTTTTCTTCCTCCATAGCATCCGGTATGCCACTTCAATAAAAAAGGCTTTACTCCTTCTTGAAGTAAAGCTACCCGTTAGTAAAAACTCACTTTAAAAAGGACCTGTCAAAATACTCCTTTATTAGTATTGCTAGCCCCAAAATCGTAAACAACAATCCTACAACAAATGGGAATCCTAAGAATAAACTTTGAACAGTTTCAATCCCATATTGCTTTCCTCCAAAAATCGCATACCACAACTTTGAACCAGACCAACTAGTCATGCTTGGAATATACGTCATTGCTACCAAAATTATAGTTAGTGTAGTAAATAATCCCCCTATCATTATAAAACCACCAATTACTGTCCTTTTCATTCTTTCGCCCCCAATCTTTATCTCCAATCAAAATAGTATATTTTTTACTTCAAGTTAAAAATCCCCTTACCAGTTTCCATATTTATTGGCAATGATGAATGTTCATGAGCTATGACCCAAGATTCATTCACTTTCTTTAAACCAAATGTGAACCGATTGGTCATTTGACGAAGTTTCTCACCAGATTCTTCTTGGTGAGCAGCATATGTTATTGCACAATGAACAAATGCTATATATGAATCTTCTTCAACTACTATGTCATTAAAATCAACTTTAAGTAAAACGCCATCCTCACTCAATCCATTAAACCACTCTGTTACATTTTGCTTCCACGAAGAAATACCCTTGCTTTCCCAGTTCCCCCAGCAATCATAAATATGCATTTCGCGATCATACATGGATAAGAATTTTTCAACATCTTTTTCGTAAACTGCTGTTTTGTAATTTTCAAGTATGTCTTGAACTTTGAAAAAACCCTCCGTCATTAAGTGCATCCCCTTTACTAATCTCAGAAATGTAAGAATGTTACTATAGATAAATTCTATACTCAATCATTTTTTCCTTCTTCAATTACCTGCCCCTTTAGTTCAATTAAGAAATGATCCTCCAAGCAGTTCAATGATCTATTAAAAAACACCCGTTTGGATCAGAACTCAAATTCAAACGACATCAATCGATGCGAATATTCGAAACCCAATTTTCCAGCTACTCTTTTGGACGGCTCATTCGATTCATCAGTAGTCCAAAACACACCAATCCCTCTTTTCAAGCATTCCTTTATGTATTGTTGTCCTAGTATCGTTGCCAAACCGCGATTTCGGACATTTTGATCAAATGTTGCTATATAAATTTCATGGCGGTCTCCGTTCACACAACATGTGTAACATGTACTTATTACTTTACCATTTTTTAAAACAGCATATCCTTCCCCATATTGAGTAAAAGATTCCGCTGAAGACCAGTATTCTGTTAACTCTTCCCTTAGATTCTCGTCAGCGTTAATCAATTCCTTAGTGATCTTTACCATGGTAATACCTTCATCAAGCACATGACATAGTTGCTCCAAACCTTTATTGAAACGAACCGTATCCAATTCGTAATAGACGTTATATCCCACATAATATTTACGCCCATCAACCATTTTTTTCAGAGCCTCTTTCCAAGTTTCGTTAAAGATATTGGCGATAAACCAGGTTCCTCCACATAAATCCAGACTTTCTTGCTTTAATTGTGTGGAAATTAAATTACCCAGGTGGCTGTTAAACAACTCATTCTCTGGATCACCGAGCAGATAGTACCCCAAGCCCACCGCGTATACAATTGCAGTACGGGGCTCCTCTATCTGATCAACATATACTACGCCTTGATTCATTCCGCTAAGAACTGCATTTAATACATTTTCATTTTTTTCTTGCGGACTAACCAACAATTTATTAATTTTGTAATAATTTTCTTTTGGCAGTTTAACGATCATCATTTATTCCTCCCTTAAGGTTTTATTTTTATTCTACTAGTAACCAAGCGCATTTTTTCACAAACCTCTTATAATATAGAAAATATTATGTTGTTCAGTAAATACATTTCATAATCTCGCTGATTTCATTTAAATTCATATCAAATATAGTGGAATATGATGCGGTTGATTTACTTATCGATTCAAAGTATTTATCTTTACAATTTCATAGTTTCTTTTTGTTTCATTCATTTAATTTTCCTCCCCATGAGCTAATCAGTAATTCAAATTGTTCCGATAAATCCTTCTTCCCTTTATCTTACAATATTTACTAATGCAACATGACATTATCACAACTATATATTTGTACAAAAAGGCGAGGATTGAAGAGTTTTTTTCTATATAAGTTCAAGTTCATTGATGTTTCGGCATTGGATCGCAGGTATATAGGATATAGTTGATTGAAGCGGAGAACGGCGACTCCAACGGGAACAGCGCGAGCTGAAGACCCTGGACTGAGCGAAAGCCGTAACGTAGAACGGCTTTTGCGAGCAAAAGCGTAGCGTTGCGAGCACGGATGCAAAGCTGCCTTTATTTCTGCAAAATGCGCAGAAATACGGCAAATCGAACTCTTCGTGGTTCCATTGGCTGAAGCCTTGCCCGCGAAAAGCGTCCGTTCGGAGCGGAAATCAACATTGCCTAATATTACCCCTACAGTATAAAATTTTAAGTTAACCTCCACCCTTTATGGACGTCTAAATCTGTTACAATATATATTGAAATTAATTGGAAGGAATAGAGTATAATTTGACTGAAGTTGTTATCTTTTTAATAAAGGAGGAGAGTACAATCTACCCAGAGGAAATCGGTAGGAAGGTAAAAGAAGCGAGATTAAACAAGTCCTTTACTCAACAGGAATTAGCAGATAAATGCTCGTTAACAAAGAGTCATATATCCAAAATCGAGAATGGACAAGCTTCCCCCGCCTTAGCAACGTTATCGAAAATAGCAAAAGAATTAAATGCACCCTTGTCCTATTTTTTGGAATCAAATAATCAAAGCAAGATGGCAATCGTTAGAAATACTGAAAGAACATTAAAAGTTGGAAATGAAGAAATTGGTTATACATATGAAGCTTTGGCGAAGCGTCCTCATTTCAGCAAAATTGAACCAGTAATCGTGACAGTCTTGCCGGAAGCGGAATTAGTAGAACCTTTTACACATGCGGAGGATGAATTTATATTCGTCCTTTCCGGCTCCATTAATCTTTATTATGATGGTGAATTACATTTATTGGAACAAGGCGATAGTGCTTATTTCGAAGGAACGATTCCCCATATATTTCTTTCAACTGGAAAAATAGAAGCAAAGGTCTTAACGATGTTCATTCAGGTAGATAGCCTGTAGTCTGAAAAATAATTTTGTTTTGAATGTAAGTGTTTACATTATTTTCGTTTTCATGTACTATTTTGTGTAACCGCATTCAACTCAGTTGAATGTAATTACACAACAAGGAGTGTATATTAATGACAACTACTAGAATTCCAGGATTTTATCGTTTATCAACTCAGGAAAGATTAGATATTGTTACGAAGGGACGCGGCTTAACAGAGGATGAATTATCATATCTATCTGCCAATCAAACGCTACCTATGGACCTCGCAGATTCCATGATTGAAAATGTTGTTGGCCAAATCAGTATCCCGGTTGGAATTGCAACTAACTTTAAAATAAACGGAAAAGATACGTTCATTCCAATGGCTACTGAAGAACCATCAGTTGTAGCAGCAGCAAGTAATGCAGCAAAAGCTACATATGAACATGGCGGATTCTTCACATCTATGAGTGGAACAATTATGCGAGGACAGATTCAAGTTCTTAATGTTGCTGATCCTTATGCAGCAAAAGCTAAAATCTTCGAACATAAAGAAGAGATTATGAATCTTTGTAATGAGAAAGACCCAACATTAGTTTCTTTAGGCGGCGGAGTAAAAGACCTCGAAGTGCATATTATTCCAACGACAAATCATACTATGCTTGTTATTCATCTCATCGTTGACACGCGAGATGCAATGGGTGCAAATGCTGTAAATACGATGGCTGAATCCGTTGCGCCTATGATTGAAACAATAACAGGTGGTAGAGTGCTTCTAAGAATCATTTCAAATTTGGCAGATCGTAGACTAGTTCGTGCACGCGCAGTATTTTCAGCCGAAGCCCTTGGTGGCAAAGAGGTTGTGAAAGATATTGTAAGTGCTTATGAATTTGCAGAGTTTGATCCTTATCGTGCAGCTACACATAATAAAGGAATTATGAATGGTATTTCAGCGGTTGTTTTAGCGACTGGTAATGATACTCGTGCTGTAGAAGCGGGTGCCCATGCTTACGCTTCCATCTCCGGACATTATAAATCCTTGACGAAGTTTGAAATAAATGCGGATGGTGATTTATCAGGTTCAATCGAGCTTCCTATGGCGGTTGGAATTGTTGGCGGAGCAACAAAAACGCATCCAGTTGCAAAGGCTTCGTTAAAAATTATGGGGATAAGCTCTGCGGAAGAACTCGCAGGTTGCATTGCAGCGACAGGACTTGCCCAAAACGCTGCTGGTCTTCGTGCACTTGCATCAGAAGGCATCCAGAGAGGTCATATGTCGCTACACGCAAGAAATTTAGCGGTTATGGCTGGCGCAGCTAAGTCGGATATTGATCGAATTGTTGCTCAAGCAGTAGCAGAAAAAGATTTAAGATACGATCGAATTTTGGAGATCACTAAAGCAATTCAAAGAGGTGAATAATTTGAACGATAAACATGTCAATTCGACCGATACTTCTTCAAAAAATAAATACTTAGAAATACTTGGAGATACAATTGTACCTAATCAGTTGCTCTTCTCAATTGTAATAAGTGTCGCAGTAAGTTTAGGTGGTTATAATCTTGGTCTCTGGTTTTTCCCATCTATTGCGAGTGAAAATATGGTCGCTTCCTATTCCCTACTTCTTGGTATTACAGGAACCGTCCTTTCATTAGTATTATGTTCTTTTGTCTTTAAACCAAAACGAATATTGATCGAAGAAGAGACTTCAACTAACAGTATGAGAGAAGTTTTTGAGGATTTACAATTAGATGCAGATGAAGAGCTTGCACTAATAGAGAACGACCCAATTACCAAAAAAGAATTAGAAGAACTTGGTGTTCTTGAGCAGTTTAGAGCTCTCGGGGGTGACAAAAAGAAATGAGTTTATTACTAACGGCAATTATATTTGCATTTATTGGTGCAATTGTGTTTTCTTTAATCGGATTGATATCCGGTACGGATGAAACAGCGATCATGGTACCCCTTACTCTGTTAGTCATTCTTTTGGGCGCTCCCCCAGTAGCCGTCTTTTCATTCTTCATGGCTGCTGTTTTGGCAAAGCACCTCACGCATGCTGTACCTACAGCGTTAATGGGGATTCCTGGTGATACTACGGCGGTCCCTTTAATCGACCATGCCAATACACTAAGAAGAATGGGAATGCCCCATGTCGCTCTGAGAAAGATGATCTCTGGAGGTATTATTGGAGCGTTCATCGCCCTACCTACAGCGGTTCTGTTAGGACAATTTTTAGGTCAGTTTGCTGATTTCTTTAAATCATCGGCTGGAATCATTTTCACACTTGCAGCAATATTAATTGCCTACTTCTCAAAAGGTAGATGGGTAAGTGTTTTAATGATCATCCCTTTTGCATTCTTTATAAAAAGTTTAGATTTAATGAGTTTTACACTATTGGACAAACATTTATCAATCAGCTTCTTCTTAGGAATTGCTGTCGGCCCTATGTTTTCTGATATTTTATTTGCCACTTCTGCAAGTGCAAAACGTTCAATTGAAAGAAGCAAGCCTAAAGAGTATCACTTGGCTCCTGAGACGAAAGCATGGAAAGGATACTTTCCAAACCCATTAAAAATACTCACAGGCAGGCAAAAGTTTTTCACAGCGATTACGACATTTATTTCTTCATTAACGTTTGTTTTCAGTCCAGTCGGTATGACCTCATTAATGGGTGAAATCGTTGGGTCCCGTACGAAAGGGGCTTATAAAAAATCGACAACAAGTTTAACAGTTATGAATGGTGTTACTGAGTCTACATATATTGCAGAAGCAATCATTCCACTTATTGCGTTCGGGATTCCTTTGAGTCCTGTTGCATTAGGGCCAGCTTCTCCTTTATTCAATGCACCACCTGTTTTTACTGTTGACCCTGTCAATAATTTGCATACGTACATGACGTCATGGGATTTCTTCATTTATGGATTTATAGGTCTCGCTGTGGCTGCACTCATCGCATATCCGTTTTCAATGAACTATGCAAGAAAAGCTTCCGTTATCGTTATGAAATTCGTCAGTCAGGAAGCAATCGTTGCAATGTTCATTGGATTAGCATGTCTACTTGCTTTTCATGAGGCACAATTTGTCGGTATCGCGCTTACCTTTACGGTAGCAGCTGTTGGTGGGCTATTGAATCGTATCCTCGGTATTGGAGCAGGTGTACAGTTTATGGTGTTCTATGCTTCAGCTTGGATTATGGCTACCCTATTTGGATTTTAATTGAAAGGGGTTTGTATAAATGACATTTAAACAATTCCCGGAACAGGTATTTATAAGAGAAGTCGGTCCAAGAGACGGCTTACAGAATGAAAGCAAATTTATCAATACAGAGGACAAGATCGAATGGATAAACCAGCTTTCTTCAACTGGTTTGAGCTATATAGAGGTCACTTCTTTCGTTAATCCTACATGGATTCCTGCATTATCTGATGCGGATTCCGTTGTCAAACAGATTACAAAAGCTCCCGGAGTGACATATGCAGCTCTTGTACCAAATATGCGAGGACTAAACCGCGCTTTGGAGAGTCAAATAGACGAAGTTTCAGTTTTCATCTCGGCTAGTGAGACTCACAACAAGAAAAATATCAATAAGACAATTAGAGAAACAGAAACTGTTCTTGCTGAAGTTGTACGAGAATCAATTACAAACAATAAGTCGGTAAGGGGTTATATCTCAACTGTGTTTGGCTGTCCTTTTGAAGGTAACGTCGAGATAAATGAAGTACTTCGATTGACGGATTCTCTTTTTGAAATGGGCATAGAAGAATTATCATTAGGGGATACTATTGGCGTCGCTAATCCGTTGCAAGTAAGAATACTTTTGGAAGAGCTTTTAAAGCGGTATCCACAAGAAAAAATAGCGATGCATTTCCATAATACCCGTGGTACAGCTATGGCAAATGTGCTTGCCTCTTTAGAGATGGGGATCACTAAGTTCGACAGTTCCCTTGGCGGTCTTGGAGGTTGTCCATATGCACCGGGCGCATCGGGTAATTTGGCAACAGATGATCTTCACTATATGCTTTCAAATATGGGCATTCAAACAAATATAAATGCTGAAAAACTTCTTTCGGCAGCGATGTTCATGCAGGATAAAATGGATAAGCCTTTAGATAGTCATACCGTTAAGTATCGAATGAACAACTAATATAAGCATTCATTTACAATCCGAGACTAAAATCTTATAGTCTCGGATTGTCTAATAGAGAGGACGATTTAAGATGGCAGATAGGAAATCATTGGCGGATTATCAGAGGGAATATGAGATAATTATCTTTGCAGATCAACCAAAAAAGGATATACTACTTGCCGGTTTAATGAATGAGATGGAAAAACAATTCAATATCCCCTTCCCGAGAAATGTGTCTTGGGAAAGAGAGAATCCTAAGATTAATGCAATGTACAGGAAAATAGCGATTACTAGGACACTTTAACATCCTGTTCGAATAAAATAATAGTATGATCAATTCAGAGACTGGGTGAATAACGTGTTCATAGGTGATCAAAAAAGAAATGATTTGATTAATTATCCTAATGGAAATGGCGCACAACAGACGAGTGTAAGTAAAGGGGCCTTATTGGGATTAATAGGAGGAATCACCTCTACCATCGGTGACGCACTCCAAGCATTCGGGACAGCGGTATCCATCACGGAAGATCAACAACAACAAATTCAACAGGATCAACAACAGCAGCAGGTAAATAAGCAACTTCAGGATTTACAACAACAAATCGAACAGCTGAAACAACAGCAACAACAACAGCAAACCGAGCAACAAATGCAACAACAAATTCAACTATTACAGCAGCAGATGATTAAAACACAAGAGAAACAAGAGGAACAACTCAATATATTGAAAGAATTTATCAAGCATCTTCAAAAATAGTAAAGAAAGCCATGAGACAATTTCATGACTTTCTTTTTTCATTTATGAGAATCAATGAATCGGTATTAGGATTTCAACAACTTCTTCCTTTGCGCCATTCTCAAGGTAGAAAATTTCGATTGGACAAGAGTCGTTAAACTGGTTTTGTTTATATCCGTTCTCCCCCATCCAAGCAAACAATTTACTATACCCTTGGTCAATTGTTCTATTTGAGCAGCAGATTTTTGCGTATTTCATTAATGGTAATTCGAGTCCCATCATGCCATCAGGTATTTCATTTAACTCATCAACCTCTAAACTAGCAAAATAAGTGGCGAAGATACCATTGGACATGTATGGACTAAATAATACCTGTTTACTTTTGCTATTCGCTATCTCATCCATTCTTCTTTCGAAATCCATTTGAACCTTTATGGCAGCATCCGGGAATCCTTTAGGAAAGTTTGCGGTTATGCTCTGCCCTACCAACTGGTACTCCTTTTCGATAATTCCACATTCAAAACTGGCAATTGTTTTCACTTCCATTGTTATCTCCCCCACAACTGTATTTCCTACTAAATTCGCCATTTGTTTTTGAATTCCTTTCGAGTATAGTAAAAATATAAGGGGGAATTTAAATGGAAATTATTGCAGTAACTGAAAGACAAGATCTTTTCGAAAAGGCGGCAAAAGCATTTTGGGAGCAATGGGGAAACGAATCGAATTATAAGTTTTACAAGGATTGCATGATTCATTCGACAACTGAAAGCGTCCCATCATTTTACATTGCAGTGGATGGTGATTCAATCATCGGAACATATGCGATTTTGCGGAATGATTTGGTTAGTCGACAAGATCTCTCTCCGTGGCTTGCCTGTCTGTATGTGGACCCAGCTTACCGAGGACAAGCGATGGGCTCGAAGTTAATGGATCATGCTATTGCTGAGGCCAACAAGAAAGGATACGACAAGCTGTATTTGACGACCGATCATATTGGATATTATGAAAAATATGGATGGTCAAGACTAACAGAGTGCTATGACTTATTCGGAAATCAGACATCCGTTTACGAAAAAAAATGTTAACTATTTATTAATACAAAAACCGCCTACATCGTAAGCGGTTTTTTCTTCAGGATAAAAATGATGCTATGAAAATAACGATGATGGCAAGAGGTGCAACAAAACGTACGATAAACTTCCATGAACGATTCAAAAACGGATGCATTTTTAACTCATCATCGGTATCAGCAGTCGTTAGTACATAGCCGGCAAAAATCGAGATAAGAAGTGCTCCAATCGGTAATCCGAATCGGCTTGTCAGAATATCTGCGAAGTCGAAAAACGTGCCTCCGGGCAATTTCAGATTCTGTAACAATCCAAATGATAAAGCACTTGGGATCCCGACGATGAAAATAAGCAAACCAAACAACCAGGAAGCTTTCCTTCTCCACTCATGTTTTTTCCCAATTCCTGTAGACACGACAATTTCCAACATTGCAATCGAAGAAGTTAGCGTAGCAAATAATAATAAAATGAAAAACAGCACTATGAAAAATCCACCCAAAGGAATTTCATTGAAGATAGCTGGTAAGATAACAAATATAAGTCCCGGACCTTCAGCAGGTGATTGTCCAAGCGCGAATACAGCTGGAAAAATGACGATGCCAGCCAGTAGAGAGATGAAAATATTCAATATGGAGACATTAAACGCCGATTGACCGAGCTTTTCTTCTTTCGACAAATAGGACGCATATGTCAGCATCGCCGTCACCCCGACACTTAACGAGAAAAAGGCTTGTCCAAGTGCAAGTAAGAACGTTTTCGCGGTTAAATAAGACCAATTCGGAACGAAAAGAAACCGGATTCCTTCCATAGCCCCGTCAAGTGTAACCGACCGTATTGCAAGCACAATGAAGAAAATGAATAATAAAGGCATCATCCATCGACTCGCGCGCTCAATTCCGCCTTTAATACCGCTTTGAACAATCCAGATTGTCATAAGCATAAAGACAGCTTGAGCAAGCAACACCTCCATCGGATCTGCAATAATCGAATTAAATAGTCCGCTATAATCCGTGGTATCAAGACGTGAAACAATTGCCCTTGCGAGATAGGATAAAATCCATCCTCCAACTACGCTATAAAATGATAATAAAATAAATGAAGAACCTAACCCAAGCCAACCGATCAAATACCAGCTGCTTTTCGGTGCAAGACGTTTTAGGGATGTAACCGCATCATGCTGTCCCCTTCTTCCAACAACGAATTCTGCTAAAAGTATGGGCAGACCAATTGCCAACGTACAAATAATAAATAGCAAAACAAAGACACTTCCGCCATTTGTTCCTGCCATATAAGGAAACTTCCATATCGCCCCAAGTCCTATAGCGCTACCTGCGGCCGCTAAAACAAATCCAATCTTAGATGTCCATTGCTCTCGTTGTTTCACCAAAATCACTCACTTCGTATAATGTGTCCCCACTGAATTTTTCTTATTATACCTTATTCAAATTGAAATGATCATTATTTTATTATTCCGTAAAACAATAAGTAAAAAGCAAATATTTCCATTGATAATCCAGTAAAACACATGTATTATATAAACATAAGCTGCATTGTACGTATAACATTAAGTTTTAACCTTTATGCTGTAAAAGGGAGTTTTATATAAGAACAGGAATGGCAAGCCCTATCCTTTACTGATAGGGACAGACAGGAATGTTTTTGCGAACACCCACTTTGAGGAGTGGTGGTTTAAAACTTTCTATGATAAATACGGCAAAGGCGGCTTTACTTACATAAAATTATTTAGCACCTCCCTTATCTTATAGGGTGGTGCTTTTTTGAATGATTATAATCAAATTCGGCATCCTATAGAAAAGGAGCTGAATTTGAAATGCGAAATATGCTGATTGCTCTTGGGCTAATAATAACTACTCATTCTACACTGACTCATCATCCGGTGGTCGTTAACGAGCCTGTTGAACCTGCTTACGCAAAATGGGGACAGCTTGCTATGAAAGAAGTTAAAGCAAAGTACCCTAATGCAGAAATTATCGACTACTTGCACGAAGGAACCGAATCTGTTGGGGACTCAACAATTGAAAAGTTTAAACTATGGCTTAAAGAGGGAAACCGTGAATTCGGTGTTTTTGTGAGGATCACATATACAACCAAAACGGGTGAACTAAAAGGAATAGACTATCGGGAATCCGACCGATGAAATCAATTAGGATCAATCACAAGTTCGGATGTAATTGATCCATTCCTTCCCTTCTATTTCAAAAATAAAACCATTAATTCCTCATCAAAATATGTCCCATCAATTTTCAATGCATTTTTCTCAATCCCGTACGTTTCAAATCCAAATGAAGCATAAAGGCTATTTGCAGCCTTATTGGAACTGACCACTGCCAAATGAATTTGTTCAATGCCTTTTATTGTCCTTGCAGTTGTTATCGCTTCTTTGATAAGTTGTTTCGCTACGCCATTTCCGCGTTTTTCGGGTTTAACGTACATGGCGACAATCGATGCACGATGGTTAAGTTTCACCAATTTTTCTGGAATTAACGTAACGGTGCCAATTAATCCATCATCATCAAAAGCTCCAAATGTAAATGAATCATCGTTTCTAAATCTCTTTAGATACTTCTCGGCTAATTGCCCCTTCTCCTCCAAGTAACTAACAGCAAATGCTTCTGGGTTCATATTTAACGCCTCTAACCGAATAGCATAGTAATCTCCTGCATCTTGCGCGCATAATCTTTTAATCTGCATCACTTATCCCCCTCACCATGTTTTCTCTAACGATAATTTATACGACTATCATTGTCCAGTAAAATTAGCACACTCGTCTTTTACACCTCGAACATACATTAGTTTAGTATAATAGAAAAATATACAGACGTTGATAATTGCAGAAAGGGTGGTCAAATGTCAAAAGAACTTTTCATCACAACAGATCTACAAAAAGAATGGATGGCTAAAATAATGGGCCTGGAATCACAAATTCGAGGCTCTGCCGAAAAGACAGACAAACTTGCCGTCTTTCCAAAAGAAAATATTCAATCCCTCGTAGAGCTTGGCTATACAACACTCACACTTCCAAAAAAATATGGAGGTGGTGGAATTACGGTGAAAGACATGGTTTTATTACAAGAAACGATTGCATCCTTCGATGGCGCCACCGCGTTATCCATCGGTTGGCATCAGGGCGCGGTTGGTGATCTTTATGAAAACGAACTATGGGAAACGAGCCGGTTAGATCATTTCGCAAAAGATGTCTTGAATGGTGCATTAGTGAACCGTGCGGCAAGTGAAGCCCAAACTGGCAGTCCAACTCGAGGTGGTCGCCCACGAACAACGGCGGTCAAAAAGGATGGACATTGGGTCATTACCGGTCAGAAAAACTTCACTTCGATGTCACCTGTACTCACTCACTTCCTTGTCTCAGCTTGGGTAGAGGAACGCGAAGGCATCGGCTTTTTCCTCATCAAAAGAGACAGTGAAGGGTTATCCATAAAAGAGACTTGGAATATGCTCGGCATGCGTGGCACTGAAAGCCATGACTTGGTTTTGAATAATGTGAAGGTCAATGAGGAAGCCTTCGTTGAGTTCAGCAAAGGCCCCCGTGGAGACAAATTGAATGGATGGCTTCTACATATTCCAGCCTGTTATTTGGGAATTGCGCAAGCTGCCCGTGATTACGCCGTGAAGTTCGCAGTAGAATATAAACCGAATAGCATTCAAGGGAGTATTTCTGAATTGCCGAATGTCCAAAGTCATATCGGGCAAATTGATCTCGAATTGATGCAAGCGAGACATTTCCTTTATAGTGTCGCCGCCGCGTATGATGACACAGATAGACGGAAATCGATGAAACAAGAATTAGGAGCCGCAAAGCATGTAGTCACAAACGCTGCAATTCGAATTGTTGACCGCTCAATGCGTCTCGTCGGGGCGAAAAGCCTGGAGTTAACCAACCCACTTCAACGCTATTATCGGGACGTCCGTGCCGGTTTGCATAATCCTCCAATGGATGATATGGTCGTTTCGAAAATAGCGAAGGTGGCAATCGAGGATATGCTTAATGATTAAAAGACTTGTCATAACAGGTTACAAAGCACATGAATTAGGCATTTTCAACGATACTCATCCTGGTATTGGTATTATCAAAAAGGCGTTAGAAAGCAGATTGACTCCCCTTTTAGATAGTGGCCTTGAATGGGTGATCCTCAGCGGACAACCGGGCGTTGAGACATGGGCGGCAGAAACAGTGATTGACTTACAAGAAATCTATCCTTCGCTACAATTTGCAGTCATCACACCTTTTTTGGAACAAGAAAAAAATTGGAATGAAGCGAAGAAAGAAGCTTATGAATTCATCCTCACCCATGCAGACTATACAGTTAGTTTAACGAAACGTCCTTATGAAGCCCCGTGGCAATTTATCGAGCGCGATAAATTTTTATTGCGGAATTCGGACGGGATTTTGCTTGTTTATGATGAGGAAAACGATGGATCTCCGAAGTTCATGAAGAAAATGGCTTTGAAGTTTGCGGAAACGAGCGATTATGAAGTGCTGACGATAACGGCGGATGATTTACAACTAATAGCTGAGGATTTGCAGAGACGGGATTGGGATTGAACTTGATCGAACGAGAATTCCTCATGAAGAAACGAGCGCTTTTCAGTATAAACGAGCGGTTCCCGAAATAAACGAGCACTTTCCAGAATAAACGAGCGGTTCCCGAAATAAACGAGCGCTTTCCAGAATAAACGAGCGGTTCCCGAAATAAACGAGCACTTTCCAGTATAAACGAGCGGTTCCCGAAATAAACGAGCGCTTTCCAGAATAAACGAGCGGTTCCCGAAATAAACGAGCACTTTCCAGTATAAACGAGCGGTTCCCGAAATAAACGAGCGCTTCAATCAAAATAGCTGTCCGCCGGTCAGATAACGACCGATGGACAGCTATTCCTTTTATTACTTCTGATGCTTTTCCAAAAACTCCAACATCAAACTGTAAACCTTTATTTCATTCTCTTTCTTCGAAAAACCATGACCTTCATCTTCCAATATTAGGTACTCAACATCTCGTCCTAAGCCTTCCAACTTTGCAACAATTTGGTCAGACTCCTCTTTCACGACACGCGGATCCTTCGCGCCTTGAATAACCAACATTGGTTTCACCATTCCGTCCAGATACGTAACTGGGGAATCTTTAATGAATCGTTCTTTATCACGTTCAGGATCTCCAAGCCAGCGATCCATTATCGGCTTCCAGTGAGGAGGAACTGAATTGACGAATGTAAATAAATCGGATGGACCGAAAATATCTACGACTGCTTTGAAGTAATCTGCATGGCGACCGTGCAGCAGTAACGCCATATAACCACCGTAACTTCCCCCGACAAGGAAAAGACGGTCACGGTCCGTGATATCGTTATCGAATAACCATTCGATCCCTGCCAAACAGTCAAGGCGAGGGCCTTCGCCCCAGTCCCGCTCCACCATTTTCGTGAATTCCGAGCCGTACCCAGTACTTCCCCGGAAGTTTGGCGCAAAAATGTTATATCCCCTGTTCAAGAAGCATTGGAACATCGAACGGAACATTTTCCGTTCAGAGGCTTGCGGACCGCCGTGTGGCCAGAAAATCGTAAAGCCATTTGCATTCTCAGGCTTTGCCTTGAATAGTAAAGATTCAATTTCCAAACCGTCGAATGACTTATAGGAAACAACATCAGGCTCAACCATTCCATCTTTGCTGACACCAAGCACCCTGTTTTCCGTAAGCTGCTCCCACTCTTGTCCATCCGCTGATTTGAAAATATTATGCGGAGCTGTAGCACTTGCTCCTAAGATATAGAGATTTCCAGCTTTCGTAAAATTGATTTGATAAAGCACATCAACCGGCAACGTACACTCTTCCGGCTTTTCCCCTTCTAACTTAAAGCGGTATAATTTATCAGTTACCCCTCTGGAAGTGACGAAGTAGAACTCGCCTTTATCCTTATTGAACTTGATTGTCTGGATACTTTCCCCTTCAACTTCCAAAACTCTTGAAAATTCTTTTGTCGTCAAATCAAATTTCGCAATATAAGAGAAATCTCCCTCATAATCCGTTACAAAGTAAATTGTATTATCATCCGTAAATACCGGATCATAAGCGACATGCACCTTGGAAACGTCAGGCGTTAAGTTGAAAGTCTCTTCCCCGATTTTCACGAAACTAATTGAATATGTGTTCGCAAATGAACGGGAATATACAAACTTCTCTTCGTCATTTGATACTGCCGAAAGACGCGTAGGTGATGTCTCTCCAATATTCAATAAAGTATCTACACCACTTTCCAAATTCCGCATATGCGTATTCAAGTACATCGGATTATCCAAGGACGTCACATAGTAAATTCTTTTTCCATCTTCACTTAGGTGGCTGAAAAAGAATTTTTCATTAGAATCCCCTGTAATTAATGGATGTGGCAAACCACCTTCTAGGGGAATCGAATAGATTTGATAGTTTTCATCCCCATCACTATCGAATCCGGCAAGAACATATCGATTGTCCGGATCGAACTTGATGAAATTGCAGGACTCGTCCCGATGAGCAAATAAATAAGGAAACGATTTAGGAAGATCCATTGCCCATAAATTCATCTTTCCATTTAAATTCGTGTTGAAGACAAGTTTAGTTTCATCAGCATTTACATCAAAATTCGTAATTGCATACGTACGGAAAAACTGCTCAACTGTTGGTTTCGCGAAAGTAATCATGATTTTCCCCCTACTTGAATTCTATTTCCCACTCAAAGTATAGTATAACATTTCTATACTTATGAAAGAATCATATTTAACTATCTTTGTCGAATAATCGTACATCTCAGTTTTCATTCAAATTAGCAGCTCCACAAGCATACGCTGTCATAGTGGGGGTGAAGCTTTTGGAAATCGAAAAACAGCAAACAAATGGAATGGCTGTTAGTTCACTTGTTTTAGGAATTCTTGGAGTCGTGTTAAATCTAATACCAATCCTCCCTTATCTACTTGGTATTTTAGCTATCGTTTTCGGAACGATGGGCAAAAAAACAGAAAGTGGAAAAGGGATGGCCGTTGCGGGTACCATTTTAGGTGGTATTGCTTTAGCCATGAAAGTTGTTTTTTGGCTCTTTGTCATTGCGATTGGGGGACTAAATTATTAGGTGTTTTACAGAAGAAATCCGCCTCGAAAGAATCGGGACGGATTTTTTTCATACATTATTTAGTTGGTTCTCTACCAAATCTCCGATGAACGGCAATTTGAAGTAGTTTCCTTTATACGCCTGGTACATCAAGAAAATCATTAACACAAATGAAAGTGGACCTAACAGCAGACTAATCATGAAACCTATGATAGGAATGAACCCTAACACAATGCCGATTAAGAAAATTGCAAGTGCAGTGAAAACTGCTTGCAAGGCGTGGAATCTGATGAAACGATTTTCTTTTTCTATAATCAGAAAAACAATACCGATGATGAAGATATAACAAAGCATTCCCCCAACATTCTCTGTAAGTCCAATTGACGTCTTATCGGACTTATCTTGGGTAACTAAAAGATTACTTTGTTTGTCATCATCTAATTTGTTTTCACTCAATCAGCGTGCCTCCTTTTTAGCTACTATATGGGAGTGCCACTAAAAACATTCCATATATATTATGTGTTTGGATCATACTCATTTTGAGCCTGCTTTCCTTTCACTAATATACGAAAAACTTTTATCAATTTTTTCGGCGATAAAATGTGTTCTTTCAAACAAAACTGATTTCAGGAAGTCCATTTGCCGCATCAATTTGTCGACCAATCCTTCCTGCTGTTCAATCCTGTCCACGATTTTCTCCTGTGTACTCTTCTGCTCCTCCAGTGATATCGAAAATTGCTGCTGACGATCGAGTTGCTCATCCATCTTTCTCAAAAGCATTTCCTGATCTACGTCAAACTTTTTTAGTTGCTCGGCTATTTCCGAGTTTGATTGACTTAACTGATTAATTTGCTGGACGAGTTCTTCATTCTTTTTCCGCTTTTTCTCCAAAGCACTTTGCAGCTCTTTGTTTTGATTATCCAGACGTTCCAATGTTTCCATTGCTTCCCGCTCAAAATGGTGGTGCTGTGATTGATTTTCCAGGATTTCATCGAACCGATAGTCGGTCGTCTTCCATCGTTCGGATTGAATCCTTTTCTGATTACGAAGTTGTTTCTCCAGAACACCATATTTCTCATTCATTTTGTCAAAAGCTTTCTGTTGCTCTTCCAAAGCCGTTGAAACCGTATCAGTACGAAAGACCTCCTGATTATGATTATCTATATTGTTGCCTTCATATATTTTCAATTCATTTTTTCTGTTAAAGAACAATCCCATCATTCAACCCCCCATCCATCGTTTTCTTTATGATATGTCGTCAAGTCTGTATTTGTACGGAAGAGGTATTTAGTGCGATGGAAAAAATAGGCAAAAAATAGAGAAGGGAACCGAAAATCCCTTCTCTACATGTTCATCGGTTACTTTTCAAAAACTTGGTGGAGTACTTTGTCCGCCTGAACGTTAATTAAGTTTTTATAAATACTGTTATTCGGTTTAGTTCGAAGTGTTTTGGCAAATGAGTTCGCATGCTCCGCCTCACCAACTACATATAATTCCTTCCAGTCACGTTCTTTTCGGATCCTTTCGACAATGACGCCCATTTCTTTATAAAACCGCTGTAGATTTTCTTTAAGACGCTGATCAAGTCCATCGCTATTACCTTCACCTGTTCCTGTTTGAAGTGACGATTTCACCCTATTATTTTCTTTCCAAACATCCAAGCCCGAGTCAAATCCATATGACCTCTCACCCGTAATGAACCCCATCGCAGTATCCAAAATACGTACTTCCCCAAAGCTTGGCAAAACAATGCCCGCCTCTGGGTAAGCCTTTAGCATATACTCCATTTCCTCTGTAACTGGGTGGTCCTCCCAGTGGAAGCTGTTCTTCACTTGCACTTGAACGTAGTGGACTGACCATAATTCGGGATCCTCGGACGCAAAAATAACGACTCCTTTATTAAAGTCGCCTTGATTGGTTTCAATTTCCTTCGTTACTTTATCCCTCAATTTTTTGTACGCTTTTAATTCCTTTTCATCGTTAGAAGCTTCCAAATACTCATGGATGCGCTTCAATCCAGTTTTCAAATGGATTCGCCAAGCACCATTCTGTTGTTCCGGGTCGGCAGCGTTGGTATTTAAGTAAACACTTAACACACAGCGGGAGTCGCATTTGTATTCCTTCAGTTTTTGCAGTTCTTTACTAAATGTCATCTATCCCGAACCTCCTTAAAGTATGCTCACTTTTAGCATACCCTGGTGATTCAAATCTAAAACGAGGAGTTTCGGCATGTCAGTCGATTGTAATGTTTCACTGTAATTTCTCAGCATAAAACGATTGAATAGCGCCATATTATGAACGACGATAACGAAAGGAGCGAAAAAACATGGGAAGAGATAATCATAATAACAAGACCGGAAATAATAAAAACTCTTTGCCGCAAACTCCTAAAAACCAGAAGATCAAACCAGGAGATATGAAAGAGGAAATAGCAAAGGAATTTGCAGAGCTACGAAGTGGCAATAAGGATAAAAAGAAGAAACAATTTAGATGGCCTTAATAGTATGCCCCTACACGAAAAATTCACGTGTAGGGGCATCAGATTTTTAATTTTAAATGAATGAAATGAAATAAAAACGCATAAATGTCTGGAAAGAAGCATAAAACCCTAAAAAGAAGCATAAAGTCCCGGAAAGACGCATAAAAAATAGTTATGCGTATCTTGGTCGATTTATGCGCACCTAACAAGATTTATGCGCATTTCAACCAATTTATGCGTTTTTGTGATCAAATTAATTATTTTGTTCCAGACTTTCATATACAGCCATCATATCCCGTTTATTCAACTCACGAATACGGTCGAAAATTGGAATGTCTGATACGGCTTTTGAACTTTCATCCACAACGTCCCTAACTTTGCCAGTGAGCCAAGTTAGTACGTCTATCCCCTCGACGAGTTCCTTCAGACCTTCCTCATTGATGCCTGTAGCATGGCAGCTTACACAAGGGATTGTTAATTTGAACACGCCATCATGTAAATTTTCCTCTGATATCACTTTTTTACCTTTACAGAACGGACAAGGATGGGCTTTTCTAATTTTGTTAATATGTGTGACTAATTTTTTATAACCAAATGCTTCATAAACATAGGTCAGCTTTTTGTATTTTCCGTTTGTGAAATACTTATCGATAATTATTTCTCTTGTTTCATTCACATTGGGGAAATCGCAGATCGTAACTTGATTATTCCTACTGATCGACTCGATATTACCTTTAATGTTATCCCAAAAAGGCAAAGCATTCTGTAAGACGATTTCATATCCAGTGAAGCTTGCCTGTTCCAATTCAAACATTTTCAGTGCGACTTGTACTTCCCGAGGTTGCAATGAAATATCCTTCGTCAAAATCATCTCACCGCCGACAATCGATTTTAGTTTGACAAGGACAGGTAAATCACCAACGATTGCTAATACTTCACTAACTTTCAAATTGATCATTTCACGAATATCCGTGTTTTCGTACTTTAGCGGTTTTTGGTGGTTCAACACTGTACCTTCACAAATAGGACATCTAATCTTTTCTTTAGAGACTTTCATTTGCTCTTTAATATCTGATTTTGAAACGACCATATACATGCCTAAAATTGTATTAAATCCTACCCATGTTCTGCGCGCCTTTCCTTCCTTATCATAAAATGACTTCTCAAAGTATCCATACCAAAACGTATGCTTTTCTTCATCGGTCATCTCGTTATAACTCTTTGAAAGGTCATGTCCTAATTCGTTCTTAATTTCTTCAAATAGAAATTTCAGCTTATCGTGTTTATAATACTTCAATACTTCCATCACTTCAGGATGAAGCAATCCATTCCAGAAAGGAACGTCTTTGTTTTGAATGACAAGTTCTTTATCAAAAACTTCAATCTCAAGACGGCCGGAGCATGATGGGCAATGATTGTCTTTATTATAGAAATCAAAGCTTTTCGTATCTTTGTTTGTAGGATGCGCCGCCACGATATGGTTGATAAGCCCACCGATTTCATACAGAAAACTATATTGGCTATACAAATGTCTTTCAAGGTCAATGGCAATGACGGGTGCGATGGTGTCAGATTCGTATTCACCGTAAATCAAACGGGCCATCGAGGACAAACTTTTTAAGATACCGCCTTTATAGATGTTCTCTGCGTTTTTAAAGTAATCGATATGATTTTCTTTTAAATAAGAAATGCCATTTTGCTGTTTCAGTGTAGAAGAAATATGCGCGGGCACCTCAACATCTTCCCTATTTTTATCCTTATAATAATCGTTATGACTAACGACATCTAAATGTGTAACAGGGTCACTTATTCTCTTCCCAAAATCGGCGATGAAATCCGAACTCTCCATCATATACCCATTATGTTCAATCATGATAATTGAAACGGTTTCATCTTCAAGAATTAGCCTGAGACTATCAATGAATTGATTCAAAATATTTTGGGATAAACCTTTTGAAGGCTCGTCAAATATAAAAAGTGTATGCGGTTTTCTTGTGTTAGAAAACAGTTCTGAAACTAAATGGACACATTGAAATTCACCCGTCGACAAAGTCTGTGTCTTTCTTTCCAACGTTAGGTAACCGAGTCCAAGTTTGATCAATAAGCTCAAACGTTTATGAGCAATGTCTTCATTCGGCAGATCATCGATAATATCTTCAATCGACCGTTCAAAAATATCATCAATCTCATCGCTGTATTTATTAAGCTTCTGTTTAATATCAAGGAACGTTGCAACTGTCGAACGGCTCGTAATCGATTGGTTGCGGTCCTGGCCAACTGTGACCAATTTATCTTTCGGATATCGCTTCACAAAATCTTTGGCGACACATTCATTGATAAGTGTAGATTTACCGCAACCGGACTCGCCCGTAACGGTTACAAGTCTGTTTTTCGGAATCTCAAATTCAGCCATTTGGATATTACGGCAATAAAGATCCTTAAACAGATAGGTTTCTGTTGGCTTTTCTACATTCAGTTCCTGAAAAACAGGTTGTGGACGCGGTGATTCTTCAACAATTTTCCCGCCATATTTACCACTGCCAGGTCCGAAGAAAACTTGCTCATCCGTTATATCGAGCACCGTGTCCGAATGGTCGATGAGCAAGATTTGATTTTTATAGCCCAATTGCTTAATCTGCTCTAAGATTTTCAGTAATGTTTGGCGATCAAGACCGACTGAGATTTCATCGATAATAATAACGGTATTTTCACTAGCTGCCATGAATTCCGCCAAGTAAAGGCGTGTCAATTCTCCACCAGATAGTGTACCCATTATGCGGTTTACTGTTAAGTAACCGATATTCATATTGATAATATTTTTGAGGATCAGTTGTTTCGCTTCACTAATATGTAATTCTTCAGCAAGTGAAAGAATCGTTTCAACGCTCAAGTTGTTAATATCGGCAATCGTATGCGGTTTATCAAGTAATTCAATCGTATATTGCATTACATCTTGATTATAGCGTTTACCTTCACACGCCTTACATTCAACGTTACTATTACTCCCGCGTCCTTTACATTTCGGACACCAGCCTAATTCATTGTTGAATGAAAACACTTCTGGAGAAAGATTAAATTTATCGGCAATACTTGCTCGAATCTCTGTGAAAACGCCTGTATGTGTTCCAATGGTTGATCGTGGATTCGAAGAAATGGATGATCTACCGAGAAAAAGCACTAAAGGCATCTCTTCCATTTTGATGGCACTGAAATTGGTTTCCATAATATTTGGGAATAAATATTGGTAGTCTGCCTTCGGTAATAAGGAAACGAGTCGCTTCTTCGACTCTTCGCCGATTGTCTGGCAAAAAGTAGTTTTACCAGACCCGGATAATCCAGCAATGCCTAACGATTTATCTTCAGGAAGATCTGCATTTAAGCGTTTAATATTGTTAGCGATTAATTGGTTTATTTTCATTTTGACATCCTCTCCAATCTCTGACTATAGTATCGCCATGTTAATAGAACTTCATTACTTATTCCAATAAAAATGACGCTTTCCCTCTCCTGGAAAAGCGCCCTATAATAGGTTTAGTATGGAGTGTTCGTGGATATTTTACTCTTCTTCTAACACAATTGTAAGCTTCTCGGACATATTCGTCCAACCATATTGAGCACCCTTCAATCCGTCTTCACTGTGGATTCCGGTTTGATCAAGGTGGAGATTTGTGTTGCCATCCGGCGTCTCTGTTAATGTCCAAGTGACTACATGCTCTTCAGCGCCACTCGCCCATGTGTAAGAAATCATATTCGGCTCGTCCACTTCCAAAACTTCACCCTTGACGATTCCATCCCACCATTCACTTGGCTCGGCGCGGAATGTAAACTTATGTCCGACTTCTGGTTTAAAGTCATTTTTCCAGATCCACTTCTCAAGCATATCCGAATCCGTTAATGCGTGCCACACTTTGTCGATTGTTTTGTTGTACTGAAAATCCATAGTTAAAGATAAACTCATTCTTCTTCCTCCTCTAATAGTTGGTTAAGGCGAGACAGTCGGGCACTCCAGAACTTGTCGTAGAAAGCCACCCAATCTTGAATTTCTTTGAGCGGGGAGGCGTTCAACTTAAATCGGGTTTCCCTGCCTACTTTTCTGCTTGTCACAAGTCCCGCCTCTTTTAAGATTGCCAAATGTTTTGAAACTGCAGTACGACCCATTTCGAAATGAAACGTTAGCTCATTAAGAGGCGATTCTTCTACGTCTGCCAACAATTGAAGCAGTTTCCTCCGAGTTGGATCAGCTACCGCTTCATAAACATCTCGAGTAGGTCTTGTCCCGTTCAAAATCACTCTCCCCCAATTTTCGCAAAGTGATACCAAAAGGTGTCCTAATGGAATTAATAATACGACACTGTTGGGTGTCGTGTCAAGTATGTCCTTGTTGAATACTTTTAGTCAAAGTGTTTAGGGGGAGATGGGGATTGAAAGAAAATACTTCAAATAAAAAAACCTAATTTCTCATTTATTGTGAAGAAATCAGGCTTTTATCATTCAATTTAATCACTCAATATCGATCTGCTTTAGTATAGCATTGACCTGTATGCCCCGATTAACAAGCATATGCTCAAGTTCATCGGCAGTTTTTTTCCATCTTTGCCCCATAATTTCGGCATCGGGACTTTTTTTAATTAATTTTTTAAGGATCAAATATTGGGATACATATAATGCATGTTCTTCTGATACTTCTATGTGCGGTGCTACACCTATTCCTTCCCAATTATCATTGGTTATAGGATTTACTGCTCTGCCAATCGGAATATTTACAGTGAAGTGATCATTAATTCTTTGAAAGCCACCAGGATGTGCACCGCCACTCGTTCTTTCACCAACTATTGTAGCTCGCTTTAGTGCTTTAAGATTGTAAGCAAAGTCTTCTGCTCCAGAAAATGTCCTCTCACTTGTTAAGACAAACACATCTTTATCATGAAGAGTTTTGCCCTCAATATGGGAATTAGTCCAAATTTGCTCGATTCGGTTGCCTTTCCTCCAATGAAAATCATTCAAGTGCACTCGACCTTTGAATAAATAGCTGCAAATTAGGGCAACCATACCAGCATCCCCACCTGTATTTTCTCGCAAGTCAAATATTATGGCACTTGTATTTGTTAGGAAATTGAGTGAAGCAACCGCCACATCACCTTCGATTTCCGTTTCAAAGAACTTTACTGTTTTATGATAGCCAATATTCCCAGGTAATCTCTCAACTTTATCAAATCCATAATTATGCAATGCTAAAAGTCTATTTCTTTTTTCAGCTTCTTTTTCCTTATCTGATTCGGTCTGGGCTTTAGGCATTTCAAGAAACTTTAATCCAAGATGCTTATCCTTACTTATACTTTGCAAGTCTTTCGTTATTATTTGGCAAAATTGAGTAGGGTCAATAATTTCAATGTAATCTCCATTGTTTAACTTACTAAGAATTATATTCTCCACTTTCTCTGCTACTTCAGGAAATATATAGGATTCTTTTATTAACACAAGCATTCGTGTAATAACCTCTTGCTGTAAATCATCAGTAAGGACATATTGAATTTTAGTTGGTGTCTCGTTCATTATAATCCCCCTTGTACTCATCATTTTCCTACAGCAAATGTCTATCACCCAACGAAATCACTTGGAATACTGCCCTGTTCAGATATGTCTATCGTCCAAGCAATCATGGTAGTACTATCTCTTACATTATTATTTATAATTTTATCAAAAATACTAAAAAGAGTTACGACGGGTTCCCCCTCCATCAATATATCTCCTAAATCGATTGGGTTCGTGAAGGGTTCCCCTGGACATTCAAGCAAGCCATCCGTTGTCATGAAGATATGATTTGTCCCTTTTCTTAATTCCCGAACACCGGACGAGAAGCACGGCACAGCTTTATCAAACGTATTCACTTGACCGATCCACTCATAGAATTGCCTTTGATTCAGCTGAAATTGACCAAGAGCGATTAATTCCGGATGGAAAACGTAAACTACACAATCACCGACAGAAAACCACCAAAGATAGTTTTCCTTACGGATACAGATGAGACAAGCCGTCTCACCTTTGACCTTTTTGCATTGATCAAGAAATTCGTCACTTTGGAAGATATCAAGCAACTTCTCTTGAACATGGTGAAATCCCGGTTTGGCAATCAATACAGAAAGTTCCTGCTTGGATTTTTGCAGTGTATTGATCACAAGCGCGGCACTTTCAGCACTATAATGTGCATCAAGAACTGCGGCAAACTCCCAATCATCACCGACCCAAATGACACATCCGTCCTCATTCTTATATTGACCAGCTGACGAATTGCCGCCATAAAGCCCAACTGTTACGTTACCGATTGATTGCACAAAGGGATGATCAATGTAATGACGGTCGCTTCCAACCCATGAAAAACTATTCATGGTTATTTGTTTCCAAATATGATTTGATACGTAGACAAAGTTCCTTCACTTCTTTATTTCCGCCTACCGGGGCACCTTCCCAGTCATGAACGGACATCGGTCCCCAATATTCCCTTGGAGTTCCTAAATACCGCGGCACAATATGCATATGCAAATGAGGTACAGAATTTCCTGATACAAGCGAATAGATATGTTCCGCTCCTTCAGTCACCATAAGAGCCTTACTCACCCGTGCCATGGTACTTCCAAACGCCTTCGCTTCCTCTTCATACATATCCCCAAGTGTCGGTGTATGCCTCTTCAGATCAATCATTAGATGACCTAAATAACCGGGTTCACCGTTATTATCGATATGCCCAACATACACAAATTCATCTTCGTAGATGGTGATACCATCTGTCTGAATTTCCCCCTTATGTTTATCACAAATGAAACAAGACTCTTCCATGACTCCATTTCCCCCTCTTCTTGATTCCACAGAGTTTTTATATAGGCTTTTCACAAGGGCTCATTCTTCTGTCCTACGGGTCCGTTCTTTTCTACAAAGGCCCATTCTTTCCCTGTTTAGGTCCATTCTTTTATACAAGGGCCCATTCTTTCCCTGTTTAGGTCCATTCTTTTATACAAGGGTCCATTCTGGCACCTCAACGGCCCATTCTTCCTACAGCTTTATTTTCAACTAAATTGATTGAGATCGAGTCCTTCTGATTCGATGACGATTGCTTTCATCCCTTCGTCTGTTGATGTTTCATGTCCTTCTCCTTTACCCCAAATGACAACATCACCCGACGTAACTTTCACTTTCGGTTCATCGCCTGTTCGGACCCAGCCTTCACCTTCAATGATTACAAGCATTTGCGGGATGGTCGCTTCGTGATAACCTACCAGCCCATTTTCACCCAAGCCCATAATTCCGACGTGAGAGGGTTGATTTGTCATTAATAGTTTTCTCATATTAAAATTCGAGCCATACTGAGTAATGTTCTTTCCTATGACTTCATTCAAGCGTAAAATTCTCAACCTTCGTCCCCCTATGGTTTTGAGTATAGTCAGTGAGAATCGGCAAATCTGGAGGACTTATGTTGCTTGGCAATTCGTCAGTTGAAAAGAATCGCAACGACGATACTTCATTCTTATCTGCTATTAATTCCCCGCTATAACTTTTACAAATGAAAGTGGTTACAACGTTATATACTTCATCACCATGTGGATAGCGATAATAAAGTTCCTCCCCAGAATAGACGTTAAATAATGAAAGTTCGTTTGCAGTTAGATTTGTTTCCTCATAGAGCTCTCGTTTCGCCACATCTTCCAGTGATTCGCCAAGTTCCATAGACCCACCAGGCAGCCCCCAGCAATTATTGTCGATTCTCAGCTGAAGGAGTAGTTGATCTTCTTCATTTACAACTATTACATTTGCTCCTGCCATAATAATGGGCCGTGAACCAATCAATTTTCTCAATTCTTTTATATACCCCATAAGATACCCCTAATTTCTATCCTTGTTAAATGAAGGACTTAATTCGCTCCACACATCAAATTGATTTCCGTCTAAGTCCGAAAATACGAAATTGACTCCTGCGTGTCCCCTTTTTTCAATCTCGCCGACACTCACATCAATTTTAATAAATTGTTCATGGATTCTTTTTAGAGCCTCTTCCCCATCGACTTCAAATGTAAGAGAAAAACGCTCATTCCCATAGACATCCAAAAAGTTGGCAGTCTGTGATTCTTTCGCTTTTACAAGGAAGAAACTTTGATCTGTTAAATTTATAATCGCTTTGTCTTCGTCCCGATAACTTAATTCCGCATCCAACTTTTCTACATACCATTCAGCAGCCAGTTCAACATTGGATACTGGAATATATGTAATGCCTACCCTTAGTAATCTATTAGTACTCTTTTGTTTCACATCAACCAACTCAAATCGTTCACAAACAAGCAAAATATCCTCAGTGAATTTTAGACCAACTTTTCCTAATTCCCGTTTGAAGTAACGTTCATGGATTTCCTTCCAATTCCGGTACGATCCATCACCTTCCGCCAAAGCAAACTCCTCTGTCACTTCATTCATTGGAATTATTGATACATCCACTGTTTTGATGATCGCGACAGGCTCGTTTAGGCTATTCAGGATGATGCTGTACTCGTTAACTACTGGAATCGGTTCCTTCTCCAATTCATATAATACATGTGCTGAACAAGTCGCAGTCTTTCTTCCTTCAATCACCGCTTGCGCTAATTCATCAACCGCTTCGCCAAACATCCAAGCGCTGACATTTACGGGGCGATCATTCTTTCCCCAAAATTGATCCCAATAATCCTTCGCAGCTTGATTCATGATAATTCCCCCTATAATACCATTTCAATGATTTTCCGACACTTGTCCTCATCGGCATCAATCCCAAGTTCGTCACTCAAAATTTTATTTAACCTATAAAATTCGGGAACGATATTTTTCACTGTTCTCATGATGTCATGCTTATTTCTTCCACAATCCCAGCTTGCCAACTCGTCTAACTGTTTTTCATCTAAACGGCTTCGTTGTCCTTCAATTTTCGACCATACCCCATAGGAGCTATTTAAATGGCGACCTTTCTCCATATACCATCCATAAGCAATCAACCAGCGAATTCGGTCTAAATTTGATAAAGCATAATAATATTCTTCTCTCATAGCAGCTCGGTATGTTTCATGAATAAATGCCAAGACTTTACCACGCCAACGTTCAACTTCTTGTTTCGTTGGCGCATACACGATTCTTTCTGACTCCCCAATTCGCTTCGTAATGACTCCACTTTTATCGACATATACCTTCAGCCCTTGCAGCCATATGGAAGGTTCGATATCATCCGCAGTTTGATACCAAGAATCTACTTTCACAAAACAATCATAATGAGTTACGATTACGGGTGAGGAAGGCGAAGATTCCTCAAAAAATAATACATTTCCCCATTTCTCGGCCCGTGACCGTTTTTCTTCGATAAATTTCAATTTCATACTAGGCGCCACAATTACGTGCAAATCGATGTCCGAATAATTATCGTAATCGCCTCGCGCTAACGACCCACCTTCAAAAATCGCTTCCACATATGGATCGTCAGTCAAATCTCGTAATGCGTTATTCAATATCTTTTTACGTTGTTCCGGTAATTGTAAGTCTCTTTCCTTATGTTTAGATTCAAATCCCACACATAGAATGTCATCTCCTTTAAATTCCTACTTCCGCAACCCTCTTCACTCGCTCAACAAATTCAACAACCGGTTTATCATTTGCAAATAGTACGAATAACTTGATGAACCACTTAAGTGGTTTGTTTGTAGTTGTATAAGTGAAGCGTGTTTTCTCATCATTTATTCGGTAAAGTTTATATCCTGCAGTAATTTCAAACATCCCACCGAGTGTAAAACCGACTTTCATCTTTTTTTCATCTGGAGAATCGAAATAGTCGAGTGTTTCAACTTCATACTCCATGACACGCTTGCCTTCTCTATACTTCTGCAAATATATACTTCCTACCATTCCCTCGGTAATGGTGACAGTTTCGTTCGATACGACTTGAGGCATGATCTTTTGCATGTCCTCTAACGATCCATTTAAATACTTCCAAACATGTTCGATTGGCGCTTCAATCTCAATTTCCTTCGTCCACTTCTTCATTCCCAGATCCTCCAATCTTGACAACTAATTAACCGTACTTAAAAACTTGTAATGCTTTGAAAGGAATTCATCCAATATGGCCCTATGACTTTTCACGATATTTTCCGGAAGTTCATGTGGATAAAAATAGTTAAATGTAATGGATTCAGCCTGATCGACAACTATATCGCCAATTGCGTTTTCTGCGTAATAAGCGGTTGTCACCACATAAAATTCATCGCCATTTGCAGCTCGGATAAAATGTTCAGGACCCGAGTAAACATTGATTAATTTTAATTCATTGACTTGTAGACGGGTCTCTTCAAATAATTCACGCCTTGCCACGTCTTCCGTTGACTCCCCTAATTCCATCAATCCGCCAGGAATTCCCCAGACCCCCTCTGGAAATTTCCTTTGTTGTAGCAAGATCCTTCCCTTTTCATCAATTACAATTACTACAGATCCAACAAAAATTAGTGGTTGGTGTCCAACAAGTTTACGCAAATCTTCAATATAGCCCATTTCCAATCCCCCCTGTTTTATGATCGCACCGGTGAAATCAGCTGCACGTAAGATGTCTCAATTTCCGGCGTAATGACCGCCGGTTTCATAACTCCATAAAAACTGATTGTCACCTGTTCTTCCTGTATCCCTTTTAAAGCATCAAGCAAAAATCGCCCGTCAAATGTCATGTTAACGTCGGTGTTTCCTTCCACCATACTAATTCTCTGTTGTTCTTCGATTGCTCCTATTCCCGCTGAGTTTGTTGTTATTTTCAAAATGGTGTTGTCGATAATCGTCAAATGTACATTATTATGTTTCCATTCTTCGGAGAAAACGCATGCTCGGTCAATCCCTGCAATCAATGTCTTCGTATTCATCGTAATTCTTGTCGCGAAATCCGTAGGAATCAATGACTGTGTATTAGGGTAGTTCCCTTCGATTAATACGGAATACAAAATCGTATTTTCTGTGGAAAACAAAATCATATTCTTCGCAATTGTAATATGTACTGTAGCAAGGCTTGATTCCTTCAGTTGTAGAAGTTCGATCAAACTTTTACTCGGAACAATGACTGAATGGGAGTCCTCAGTGTATGAGATTTGTATCTCTCTATGCGATAAGCGATGAGAGTCTGTTGCGGTACAAATAAGTTTATTGTTATCAAACTCCATCTTCACACCAGTTAGCGCCGGCTTTTCTTCACTTTTCGAGACAGCAAATATCGTTTGTTTGATCACTTCCTTTAACGAGGTTAGATTAACCTCAATTGAATGGAGAACTTTGATTTCTGGCAGAGTTGGATAATCGGCTGCACGTAAGCCATTCAATCTTGTTACAATATCACCTGATTTAATGAGTACTGACTGCATATCGTCAGATGAGATTTCAATGTCGTCCGGCAGTTTTTTCAAGAGGGTCACAAAATGCTTGGACAATACAACAACGCTTCCCTCTTCATGCACCTCAACGACTGTTTCCCCATTTATATGCAGGGGGAATTTCTTTTTGATGAATAACTCTGCATTCCCGCCGACTAACACAACACCGTCTTTGCGTGCTTCGATTTTTATACCGGATAGGATCGGAAGGAGACTTTTATTCGAACTAATTTTATGTAGTTCAGAAACGATTGCCGTAAATAATGAATTCTTTATAGTGAATTTCATACAAATGCTCCCTTTTCTGATTTTCCCTTCATAATACTTCCACTTTGCTCCATATCGATTTCCATTTTTTCTTGTGAACACGATCTTCATAAATCACCATGCCCTCTTTTGTTTCATTAAAGAAAGGAGTTGGCCTTATGTGACAGTTGATAACATCACTTATTCCATGCGGAGCAGTCAATAGTACCTTGCCTCGTTCATCCAATTTCACGCCCAACGCAGTAGCAGTTTCAGGAAATTTGGCTATTGCATCAACTGAGGACGAATAGGGGTAGATATTGTTCACGCTATGCATTCTTGCTTGATTTTTCACAGACCACGGAATATTAGGTTGAAGACGATTTAGTATTTGTTCATAACTTTTCTCTATCTTTTCATCCACATTTACTTCATCGAAATAAATCACATCAATATCCGGCAAAGGTGTTCTTTCATTAAATTCATGCAGCACATCCCAGATTTTCGATCGCACGAAACCCGCACAAACCCACCAATCCGGTAAATTCAAAGACTTTGCACTCCGTAAAATATCCATCATCCACTCGTCTTCAGAAACCAAACGGATTACATCCTCCTCGTTATAAATCAACATACGACTACCTTTTTGTCGATTTTCAAATGAATCAATTCATGCTTTACTCCAAATCCAGCAGCTTGATACAGTCTTATTGCATTTTCATTTTCGTTATCAACACATAAAGAAATTTCTTCAATTTCCTCATAAGCAAACAATTGGTTCACTGCAAATGAGAGCAACTTTTTGCCAATCCCTCGTTTACGAAACTGATCAGAAACTGCGATGTATTCAATAGAGCCTTCCCCATGTAGAGGATCAGCTTCAATATAGACATAACCGGTCAATTGGTCACCACAAGTCGCAATAAATAATTGATTTTGTTCACTTAAACGTTCAAATATCGTTTGTGCGCTGTAATATGTAGAAGGAAATGCCTGGCCATGCAATTCTTCAAAGCCTTCTTCATAAGCAGAATCGTATTCTATTACTCCTTCATCAACGACTCGTCCCCATTCATTCTTCTTGGCTACTAAAACTGTATGTTGCCCCGTCGATTCCCCTCCATGTGAAATGGAGAATTCTTTTGCATATGCGTTTTCACGGTTCAGGAAAAAATTATATCGATCCACTTGCGAGGCGGATAGCGCAGTCACTTTCTCCCACAGTTCATTGACAAGAGCAGTATGTATATATGCCTCACTCAAAAAGGGCCCCCATACTTCCGCACTCCTGTCTTCCAAATCGATATCCAGTCCGATTGCACCTACAATTTCCTCTTTCTCATAAGCGACCATAAAAGAATTTTCTAAATCCAAGTCTGAGAAATCGCTTGTAAGCGTATCGTATATTTCCTCTTTTGATTCCCCGCAATAGCCGACATGTTGGCTCGTCTGTGTATTCATATTCGCAAGGTATATAGCCAAATCTTTACTATTTCTTGGTGATTCTATTTCTATATTCATCCTTTACTCCCTCATTTCACATAAGCATATAATGTTTCCGCAACGACATACGACAACTCTTTACAAATATGTAATGAATATGGACATGTGGAATCCACTTCTTTTTCGATGAATGAAATGCTATGCTTCACTGCATCCTCAATTTGTCTTTGAATCAATTTATCTAAGTCAGTTAGTCTTGTTAGATCAGCTACTCCAACCCACCCCAACTCCCAACTATTCTCATCGTACTCATACATAAGACTGAAGGCAATAATATCCAAACCGTCTACCATGACATAGCTATAGTCTTCCATTAATCCATCCATTGCAGCCTGTCTCCAACTATCACTCGACAAATTTGCAACAGGGTTGTCCGTATGAGTTTCTGTATACGTCTTTTTACAAAGTTGAATAAAACTATCCATTGCTGCTTCATTCGAACGAATCTCCCTAATAGATAAAATTCGTTCATCATGCCCCATTTCACTTTTTGGCAGAGTCGGCTCGATATGTATAATCTCCGTTTTTCTAATCATCCAGAACTGATCGCGTGTGAGAACTTCTATTAATCCATAAAATCTATTGTCTAACAGGAAAAATAATGGTTGATCATATTTATTTTTCAACATAGTAATCATAGATTGTAGAGCTCTCGCATCGACCCCATACAGATTATAAGCAAGTTGGACATATATACAATTTGGATGCCAAGTAGATTTATGGGTGGAAGCCACAATATGTATTTCCTTGTCAATTTCTAATACAAAAATGTCTTTATGCAATTTGGCGGAAATGTTAGTGTTCATTCGCGACTTCAAATCACTATTCTCTAAAAATACCTTGTCTATGAAAATAGTTAATTCGTTCAATTCACCTAAATTGTTTTTATCCAGCATCCTTATTTCCAATCCAATACTCCTTCCCATCATCACTGCGTTTCATAAAACCATAGTCGATAAAAAAACGTCGAATGGTTGCAAAATCGAGATATATTTCTTTCAGAATTACGTTTATCTCTTTTTCCAAATACACTTTTCCAACTTCAAAACGTTTTATTATTTCTTGGGCAATGATATACTTCCTTTTCTCTTTGCTCGGAAACGTATCAAGCGGCCCGTCTAATCCTTTTCTGAAATAGTTTTTAACCACTTTCTCTCGTTCTGTTTCAGTAACTTGGAACCTTTCTTCCATTTCTATCATTCCTTTATATTTATGTGCTTTGATAACTCTACGAAATGCACATTGGCTAATTCAAGAAGGTAAAATCGTTTATCATCAATCAATCTTTTCAACTTCCTATATTCCAACCATGCCTGGACATATTCATGTTTCGATATGATTTGCTGATTGAACGCATCTTCCAATTCATCCGCATCTTTCTCATTCACATCTCCAGTAGGCAGAACAATCAGATCCAAAAACCAATCATCCATCCACGGACCATTCGTATCACAATATCCATTTTGCTTACAAATATCGATGTACCATTGGACAACTTGATTTTCATCATTAAATACGGTTGTCACTGAATAATATTCACCTTCAGGAAAATGCTGAAGCCAGCTGTATCCCTTGTCAGCTATACAAGTATTTTTCTCACCATACTTTTTGAATAAAGGCTCTTTCACTTCATCCATACGGAAAAGGGTCACATGTCCCCTGAATCGCGGAGTATCATAATACTTTTCAACATAACTCTTTTTCAAAATCCGTTTCCAGTCATATCTGCTGCCATACTTTCTCTTCAACATTTACCCCCACCCCTAACTCGGTCTTTCGCTATATGGATGAAGTTGACCGATTATCCTTTCGTCTTTCTTATTAACAATATGCTCAACAACCCCGCCTGCGATTTCATCATGTGTCAGCCATCTTGAAGTTCCTTCCTCTTTCACAAAGCCAAGGAACACTTTTTCATATTCACAATTGACAGGGACTCGAATTTCTTCATCTTCAAAATACCTTCGGCTTCCTTTCATATGAATAAGTCGAAATGATGTTGCTTGCTCATTTATTTCACAAATCTGTTCAAGCGCACGATAATTCGGTGTCCAGCTGACGATCAACTTAAATGGACCCCTTTCCGCAATCGCTTTTTCCACTTTTGAAAAAAGCGTATTTGAATCATAGTCAACTTGGATTGGGAAAATAGTGCCCGATGGACTCTCTGCTTTCAAACGTTCAAACTTTGCAGCTGTCCGACCAATGACCGAAACCAAAAACCCTTCCTTTGCCAAGAACAACGATACACCTGCAAGCATACCCGTTCCACCGATGATGAGCGCGTGGTTATTTCTCACCTAAACTCACCTCCTGAGTTAAGAACTTCACATATTACCTACCCAAAAAAAATCTTTGATCCGCATTCTTAGGATTTCGATAGATAGTTTTTTGCCAAATGGTAAGCAGTCACCGTGAAAAGCTGGGTGATTTCTTTATTTCGAATCATTGCTTCTATACTCTCAAAAGGATAATGCTTAACATCTAACACTTCGGTTTCATCCAAGTTTTGTTCATGCATATGTACGGCATCAGTCATTAAATAGCTGATTACCTTATTCGTTTGTGTTGCAGGGTTAACCATGAACTCACCTAACAGGATCAGCTTTTGCTCCGAAATATACCCAGTCTCTTCACAAACCTCACGGCGGATTGCCTCCTCATACGATTCGCCTTCTTCTATTTTCCCAGCGGGTACTTCAAGATAAAAACCGTTCCCGGGATGGCGATATTGCTTTACGAGAACAATCTTCTTATCTTTCGTCAACACAACTGCATTTACCCAATCTGCATACTCGTTCACATAGTAATCTTCAATCACTGTCCCGTCAGACATTTCACAAGTATCTTTACGTAAATTCCCGAACGGCGACTTATACGTGTATTCACTGTTCAATACTTTCCATTTTTCCAACTTCACTACCTCCGTTTTCAATCCAATCTTTCAACACCCGGTTAAACAACTGCGGATTGGCTACTGGAAATCCATGTCCGATATCCGGCACAATGAATGACTCACAACACTTATTGCCATTGATGATTTTCTGAACACTCTTCTTCACTAATCCCTTCTCTTTTTCACCGGCAGTAACTAAAATACGTGCAGAGCTTTTCGGGAAATCTTTAGGAAGTTTGAAAGCCATATTCTCTTTCAAAACGGCTATAAGCGTTGAAGGATTCATCTTCAAGCTTTCTTCATAATACTTCGTGAAAAAATGCCCATCCATATACAATTGTTTCGCCTGTGCCTTGGCGAACGTCTTGTTTTTAATGAGTGGGAACGTCATTTTAATTGTCGGTGCAATGAAGGGGATCATGTATCCCATAGGAATGACAACAGCACTGTTTATCATGGCGGTTTTAATAAGAGTTGGCGCGAGGGTCAAGATTTCCAAACAGATTTGCGAGCCAATAGAGAAACCTATAATATGTACGTCCTTCTCAACTTTCTTCTGTAATATCAACTCGATTATTTCAAGTGCATTTCCACGTATGGAAAAAGCCGTTTCATCACTTCTGCTTCCATGTCCTTGTAGTGTAGGGATCAACACGTGGTAGTTTTTAAAATAGTCCGCCTGCTGACCCCACATCCACCCTCCTACACCGCCCCCATGTAGAAAAACGAGGAGCGGTGCTTCTTTATTTCCAAACTCTCTAACATGCATAACTAAAACTCACTCCTTGCTATCAAACCGTAAAATATGGGTCGTTTCAGAGGCAGAGTCATCGAACTCAAAGCCGCATGCACGATAAAATGCATCTGCTTTCGCGGAATCAGTTCGTACGGTGATTTCTTTGAAATGGTTTTTCGCATGATCCACAATTGTCTGTTGCAGCAAAGTCCCCACACCTTGGCGACGAACTTCATCCAATACGTAGAATCTTCTAAGGCGAGCAACTTCCGCATCTTGCGCAAATGGTGATTGGTTAATGCCACCGATTGCAACAACCTTTCCCTCATTATTAACTACACAAAAAAGGGCTTCGTCGGGCTTGGAAAATGTATTTGTTCCATCTTGAAATTCAGAGACCAATCTAGTGACAAAACGATAACCTTCCTTCTCGCTTTCCTGAACCAATTGCCCAATATCCAACACATTTAGATCATTAACCCTTTCAACGAAATACTCCATCTGCTCTCCCCCTCATTTTTGAATATACTATTTAATTAACTTCCACAAGTGCAACAATAAAACCTGCTTATTTTTAGATTATGTCTATTTAAAAAGTGAGCGACCGCTCTTTAAAGCAAAAGTAATAAAATATGGGGACACTTTGAGGATTTGCGGGAAGATTTTAAGGAAATGCGGGCACACTTTCAAAGTTTGCGGGGAAACCCGGGAGATGCGGGGATACTTTGCCTATTTGCGGGGGCATTTCATGCAATTGCAGGCACACATGCAACAGGCGAATCCGCAAACGCCTTCACAAAGAACGGCGTTTGTGGATTCAAGTTTTTCATTCAATCTATCTCTCAGTTTTAGTATTCATACTGCACTCTCATTGTTGAACGAATAGTAATTTGCCCTCCTTCAATCGGAGTACCTCCTGCAGCCATGTTAACTGATTTGAAAGCGACGGGAGGCTCTCTACCACCCGCTAACTCAGTTACTTTTATTGGCTCTGGATTGATTTGCAGATGTAATGTGTTCGCAATTGTGCGTGCCTTAACTTGTGCATCCTGCAAAGCTTTAACGATTGCCTCCTGCTTATGCTGTTCGACATTTCGAACAGAAAACTGTACATTCGACACTCGATTCGCCCCATTTGCCACCGCAGTATCAATAACAGTTCCTACCTGCTGAATGTCTGAAAGCGTTACGGCAATTGCATTCGTTACTTCATATCCCCTAAAAACCTGTTCGCCATCGACAAAATCATATCTTGGAAAAATGGAGTAAGACACTGTTTGGATATTTTCTCTTGGAATCCCTAACTGATATAAGGATTGAATCACTTGATTCATTAGTGTCGCATTTTCTTGCTGTGCATCTTGCAGTTCTTTACTTTGTGTATTGATCTCCAATTGTATCGTTGCAACGTCTGGCTCGGCCGCCACTTCACCATTTCCCACTACCGTTATCAAACGGTAAGAATGCTTCACTTGTTGACGGATATATGGATAATACAAAGGGAACCCCCTCTCCCTGATTTTTTGTTTCACTTCAATGTATGCCCGGCGTTTGAAGAAAATTAAAGATGCCCTCGACATTCTCAGTCGAGGGCATCCGCAAATACATACTATAAAATTTTACTAAAGAACGCTTTCGTTCTTTCATTTTTAGGATTTGAGAAAATTTCCTCAGGGGTTCCTTCTTCTACCAATAATCCTTGATCCAAAAATAAAACTCGATCTCCCATTTCTCTTGCAAAACCCATTTCATGTGTGACGACAACCATCGTCATCCCTTCTAAAGCCAGTTGTTTCATAACATCCAATACTTCCTTCACCATTTCGGGATCCAATGCCGATGTCGGTTCATCGAATAACATCACTTTCGGTTTCATCGCAAGCGCCCTGGCGATAGCCACCCGCTGCATTTGCCCCCCAGATAATTGTTCTGGGTATGCATACGCTTTATCGGCCAAACCGACCTTCTCAAGTAATTGGAGTGCCAATTCTTCGGCTTTCCCTTGACTCATTTTCCTGATTTTCTTTGGAGAAATTGTTATATTGTCAATGACACGCATATGTGGAAACAGGTTGAATTGTTGAAAGACCATACCGACCTCACGGCGTATTTCGTTTATATCCGTTTTGGGATCATTGATTTTCACACCGTCTATGAAGACTTCACCATCTGTAATTTCTTCAAGAAGGTTGATACATCTCAAAAAAGTACTTTTTCCCGATCCACTTGGACCGATGACACAAATGACCTCCTTCTCCTTAATGTCATAATCAATCCCTTTCAACACATCCAATTGCCCAAACGATTTATGCAAGTTCCTAACTTTGATCATCGTAACCCCCCTCCCATCGAAGAACGTCTCATTTTAAAAATCGACCTTCTTGAGGACGGTACGTAACTATTACTAAACCGTTTTTCAATATAATTAATGAGTTTCCCGCATGCGAATGTCAATAGTAGATAAAGGACAGCAACTGTTAAATAGGGCTCCCAAAATCTTTGATAGACCCCTGCCACAATCTTGCCTGCATAAAGAATGTCACTTGCCGCGATGACCATAAGGAGTGAAGAATCCTTTAGTAATGCTATCAATTCATTGCCAAGCGGCGGAATCATTCTTCTGAATGCTTGTGGCAGAATTACCAATTTCATAGCAGTGTTATGGGGCATTCCAAGCGAACGGGCAGCTTCCATCTGTCCCCTATCGATGGATTGAATCCCAGCTCGAATAATTTCGGCATTATAAGCAGCACTGTTAAGCGAAAGTGCTAATACTCCTGTAACAAAATAACCTAAAGAATGCCCGAAGAGACTTGGAATCAAAGCTGTGTGGATTAACAGGATTTGCACCAATAATGGAGTTCCTCGAAAAAAATCAACATAGTATTTCGCCGGATAGTAAATCCATTTTCTTTTCGACAACTTGCCCAAACCGACGATTAAACCTAAGATAAACCCTCCTACATAACCTGCAGCTGTCAATCCAAGAGTTACCCAAATTCCACGAATGAAAAGCTCACGATAACTCCAAATATTTTCCATCATTTCAAATCTTATACCTAAAAACTCCATGTTAATCACCTCCAGGATGGGAATGGCTGTTGCTTATAAGTCAACAATTACTCCACATCAAAGCCAGTGATCTCTTTTAGTTTTCCGTTTGCCTTGATCTTTTCGATTCCTTCATTTAATAGATCAAGTATCTCCTGGTTTCCTTTTTTGACCATTAACCCGTAATATTCCTTTTCAAAACTATCATCTTCAATCGTCTTTAATTTCACATTCGGATTATTTGCCTTGTAATCAATGATGACCGCATTGTCGCCTACTGAAGCATCTGCATTTCCATTGATCATCTCAGTGATTGCAAGTGGCATCGTTTCGGTTGCCACGATTTTTGAACTTGTTTTTCCTAACAGATCAGCAACAACGAGATGCCCTGTTGTATTAATTTGCACTGAAACTCTTTTATCAGCTAAATCACTGAATGATTCAACATCTGAATCTTCCGGGACTAAGATTAATTGATTCGCAATGAAATATGGATCAGAAAAGTCAAATGACTGTTTCCGTTCATCTGTAATTGTAATAGAAGATACTGCAAAATCGACCTCTCCGTTATCTACCGCTGGGAATAATGGCTCCCAACCATAGTTCTTATATTCGACTTCAAACCCAGCCGCTTCGGCAATCGCATTCACAATTTCAATATCAATTCCGATAATATTCCCTTTTTCATCCATAAACTCCATTGGTGCATATGTCGCGTCCGTACCAACGATCAACTTCTTTTTCCCACCAGAATTCGTTGCATCAGAACCACCACTTGAGTTCGTTGAACCTGCACCACAACCAATTAAAAGAATAGATAGACAAGCCATTGCAACCCCTAATAGTAAACGCTTAAATGATTTACTCCCCAATCTTACTCCCCCCTATATCCCTTTTAATTTACTGAATAGATTGATACTTTAATTGATTATATATGAAAAAGGGTCTATTCACAACAAAATATTTTAAATAAACTACCAATATAGAATAGTCCGTTATCACTGTATATAAAAACTGCTCCTTCGTCAAAATTCGACTTAAAGAGCAGTTTAGTAATATATACTATTTTCCATTCATGTAAAAGCAGGCATCGTAACAGCTACCATCAATAAGAATAATATCGCTATATAATTTACCGAATAAAGGAACATGACATATGCCCATTTATTATCATCTTTCGTGAAAAACCCGCGGATTGATATCGCTAAGAACCCAATATTCAATATTGTTGCAAGAACGATAAATACCATTCCAAGTGAACTTAAATAGAAAGGAAGTGGCAACAAACATGCGATATATACGAACATTTGTCGCTTTGTCATTTTGAAACCGCAAACAACAGGCAACATGGCAACATTCGCAGCTTTATATTCATCGTACTTTCTCATTGCAATTGCGAACGTATGCGGCATCTGCCAAATGAACAATATGATGAAGAGTATCACTGGAACAATATGATACGCGGGTGCAAGAGCTGCCCAGCCGATTAGCGGAGTTACAGCTCCGGAAATACTTCCAATGACGGTATTTAATGTGTATTTACGCTTCGTCCACATTGTATACATGATTACATACGTGAACCAGCCAATAAAGGCGTAAATTGCTGCTTCCATAGTGGTAAACATAAGCATGATCATACCAATCGCAGACATGGAAATCCCGATTCCAAGGACGGTCTTTAACGATATATTCCCAGTAACGGTCGGACGTTTTTGTGTTCTTTTCATCACAGTATCAATATCTACATCATACCAGTTATTTAAGACAAGAGCCCCACCCATTAAAATTGTGCTACCAATAATGGAGAGCCAAAACAACCTGCTGTTCGCAAGTAAAGTTCCCCCGGTAAAATGAAGGGCAAGCCAAAAACCGACGAATACGGGTAGTGCATTAGCAATTAACACGGGACCTTTGAATAGCGACTTTACATCCCTAATAATTGAGCCCGCCTTATCTTTATCCATTGTAGTATTTTCATTGTATGGAATTTCAATTTCTTTCGTCATCTATTTATCCTCCTTAGAGGTATTTCGAGATTATACCGTCCTAATCATAACATTTCATTCCTAATAATATAAACGTTTTCGGACTTTTTTTCAGGGAATCCCCTTACTTTATCAACAGTTCGTCACAAATTATTCAAATGTGGGCCTTTGTATATCACTGTGATTTGCCGGTTATGTTAAAGGTAGTGCATTGGAAAGGATGAATAGTTAAATGAAAAAAATAGTTTTCTTTATTTTCTTAGTACAATTATTGCTTATCGCATCTGCTTGTAGCGACCAAAATATTATACCGAAAGAGAAAGCAAGCGAAGTGGTCGAAACATACGGCATCAAAGCATTCACTGTCAAGATTGAGACGAAAGAACAAAAAGAAGCCCTTAAAGCAAGCTTTATAGAAAAAAAGGACCGTTCTGAAGCGGAATATTTAAATAAGAAGGATGATGTTACCCTTCACGGCAAAAAGGCACTAAAGAAAATAATGGAGGCATTTGAAAAACTTGACCCTAATCCCGAAGCCGATGAAACCGAATTAATCACGAAAACGGCTGAGGCATTCGGTTTCAAGGATTATAAAATGATCCGGTTGGAGGTCACATTTAAAGGACACGATAGCAAGGAAATTATGTTTTCTAAATAGAGGTGAGGCATCGGAGGCCAAAACGGCATTCGATGTCTTATTTACTTTATTAAACATTTATGAAAAAGGGTAAAGGGATAGACAAGTAGTTTGAGGAGGCGGTTTACTTGGAATGGAAAGGCAGAAGGGGTAGTACGAGCGCTTGTACAAGTAATTAAGCAGGTGAAGGATTCTTGTTCAGTTGAACATTTCCCTTCACCTGCTCGTTTGCTTTTAAACTACACTCGATACAATTTTCGACTGTTTGTCGAGTTCAGATGCCGATGAAGCAATTTTCAGGAAATCTTCCATCGCCACTTCAATTCTTTGCTGACAACGGTCCACATTTTCCTCAGCCAGCGTCGTCCCTTTGGAGATGTTTTGGATTTCCGCTGTAATTGCTTCTACTCCTTCCCGTACTTCAACAATCGATTTTTCCACCCTTGCTGACAATTTTCTTACTTCTTTTGCAACGACATCGAATCCTCGTCCATGCTCGCCTGCCCTTGCCGCTTCAATTGCAGCATTTAAAGCCAGCAAATTCGTTTGCGCCGCAATTTCCCTAATCGTCTTTACGATATATTGAATACTCTCAACATGGGTTTCTAAATTACCCAAGGTATTTGTATTGGTACGGGATATATCAGCAATGTCTTCGATAAGGGCTAACAATTCCTTACTTCGTACTATTCCAATATCCGCTCGTTCGGTCAATCCTTCTGCCATCTGACTCAGCTCTTCAACAACCGATGTGATGGATGCTTGCCGAGAAGTAATATTCGAAGCGACTTTTGAAATGCCGATCACCCTACTTCCATTCGAACTGAAAACAGGCATATACGTTGCTTCGAGCCACACTTTATTACCTCTCTTATCCTTTCGCACAACCTTCTCTTGTTTGCTTATTCCACGCTTCAATTCATTCCAAAACAGTTCATATTCCCTACTATTTGCATAATCATCGAAACATAAATCCTTATGAGCGATTCCAATCATCTCTTCTTTCGTATATCCCATTGCATTCGCAAAGATATCATTCACAAAAGCGATTCTATGATCTAAGTCAAATCGAATAATTGCGAGATTTTTTTCAAGAGATTTAACTACATGATCATCTGTAACCTGTTCAATAATCTGTCCCATGTCGTTCCCCCATTTGCTTTTATGTTCCTATTGCGATTTCACTTTCCAAGTTAGCGAGTGTTGCTATAATACTCGATCCAGTAATATGACTTGTCTTCGGATTATCTGGTGATGGGTTATTTTTAATCGTCAAGACAAACTCCCCAAAGGCACCAATTACCTCAATCTGATGAGTATTTTGGGTAACAGCTGGATCTGCTATTATTTGGACAGCTGTCTTGTCCACCCCTAATCCCGCCAAAGACAAGACAATTGCAACGTTTGCATTCTTAGGGAATTGTTTTATCGCTTCACGGGCTGAGCCTTCGAATAAGATTTGCTCCCCTGAAATAATTTCATCAGATAGTGAATTTGCAGGCTTTCTTGTTGTCAACATTACAGACTCCAACCCACCAGCCAATTTTGCCGCCTTCAATGCATCCAATCCGCCAATTGCACCCGATGGTAGATAAACGCGATTTCCGTATTTCCGTGCGTCCTCTTTTAAAATTTCGGCAAAAGGAGTATCGGCAAATGCTCCAATGCTAATCAACAGTAGGTTTTTCTTTTTAATGACTTCTGTAGCGTACAACTTGGCAGTTTCAATATTAGCGCATTCAACTACGATATCGATGCCTGACTTTAAGAATGAATGAATGTCTTGAAACGAGTCACAATCGTATTTTTCTGCAAGTATGGAAAGTTCGTCTTTCGCTTTTTCTCGTTCATCTAATATAGAGACAATCTTGTAGTCTTTAAGGATTTTTTCGTGATTTATTTTTCGTAAGAGAAACAAGCCTAAATTGCCTTTTCCGATTAGACCAATCCTGATTGGAATCAATCCTTTCGTTAATCCTTATTTTTAGAGGCCTTTTTGAGATACATTTGATAGATTGGTTTTAATGATTTCGGGTTTAAATCGATATCGTTTTCATACGCGTATTTCACGGCATGTCCAAGGGCAATTGTCATCCCACCAGCCACGCTTGCCCCCGCTACCATACCTGCACCAGGAACTACTTTTACGATTTGCCTAAAGATTGTCTTTCCGATATTTCCTACAATCGTAGCAATGATCAGTTCCTTAGCTTTGTCTTTCGTTATCGGTTTCCCGTAGAGTGTCGACAGCTTTAACATCAGACTTACTTGCAAAGCAGTGAGGGGAACAAAATCCGAGCCAGGTATCGGTACTGCACCGATTGCAGCTGCAGAAGCCCCTGCCCCCAATATCCACCGATTCGCAATCGCCGATTTATCGGCCATATTAGCGGCCATTAAAATGTCTTTTTTTTTCGTCTCGAGTAAATCAAGCACTTCTTTTTGAAGCAAGCTGATATTTTCTCCGGTTCGCGAGGATATCGGAGTGATAGGATAGTTATAATCCGTGTGCTCCTCGACATATTTCACCAAACTTGGTATATCGTCCGCTGCATCTATTTTGTTCAACACAAGAATTATATCTTTATTCACTTTAGCGATTTTCTTTAGTGATTTTAGTTCCGTTTCTGATAAAACAGTTCCCGCTGCATTTAGGAAGAATAAAATTAGATCGGCCTGTTTGTAAAACTTCAATGTTTCGGCGGAATGCTCCGTATATATATCATCCAATCCTGGTGTATCGACGAAAATGATTTTGTCCTTAAAAATGAATTTCCTAATTTCGATTGTTTCACCGGGTTTCGCACCTACCTGAGCGACTTCAGATCCCATTAGTCGATTGATGGTTGATGATTTACCCGCATTGACGTCACCAATCATAGCAATCAGAATTTCACTTTCCAATTGTTCGTTGATTTCGGATGATTTCTCGTCAAATATCTGGTCAAACTCTTCATTCGACATCCATTGCTTTTCCACTCGGATCACCTTCCCATTTAATGTCTGTCTATAGTACGGATAGTATGTGGTTAAGTTTCAGTACATTAATCATACCCCTATAAGGCATTGATAAAAAGTGAAGGCGGGATAGGTTCTATGCATTTAATAATTCATCAAACCATAAAGCACATTGGTAAGTATCCTTCCAATCGGGATCTTTATCCTCAATACTCCAACACGCATATAAAGTCGACAACCCAACAGCCGCTTTCAATAACCTTTCACGATCCAAACTTAATTGATCCAAGAGTGCATCGACTCGTAGTTTTAACAGCTTTTTTGGGTTAGGCTTGGAGAATAGATGATTGATCATGAAAGAAATTAGGTCAAAGTGTGAATCGCCCCCAACCCCTTTTGGGTCAATTGCCAGCCAGCCTCGCTCATTGGAATACAAGATATTTTCATGATGCAAATCACCATGCAATAATTGAATGTCCGTTGAAGTTTGCATGATTTCTTCTATATATGTTTCAGCCACTTTAACGTGTTCAGTGGGAATCGGACCATCATTAGCTAGATACAAGCCTATGTATTTTCCGAATGCAGATGCCCAGTTCGTGATCGTTGGAAATTCCCCGGTATTTGGCAGTGGCCTGCGGATTGATCGCCATACCTCGCAGAACGTTTGGATAACGACATGTTCATCTTCAATTTCAGAAAGCATTTTTCCAGGCTGCAACTTTTCGAGTAACATAGCACCGGCATCCAGATTCGCTTGAATCACCTTTGCACAACCCCTACCATCGTAAAGTTGCACAGTCCGTAATTCATTTTGGAAATCAAAACCTGGCAAACCCATCTTCAGTATGTATTGGTTATTATTCTTGTCGCTGACATTGATGACATAATTATAGGATAGATTGGCCACTGGATTTTCGAGTGTCAGTTCCCACTTCTCCGCTATTTCTTTTGTTTTTGCTTCCAATGAGTGTAGCCAAGTTTCACCCGAGACACCAAAGCAATTTATTATTTTTTCCTGAAATGAATGAGGAATGTCCATTTTACATCTCCTTATATTAACTTCGCCATGTAATATTCATCGATGTATTCACCATTAACGAGCAAGGAATTCTTTTTCACTCCTTCGATCTGGAAGCCAGCCTTTTCATACAAGGCAACGCCAGGGGCATTCGTTTTCATCACTGTTAATTCAAGACGATGGAGATTTTGTTTGCGGGCCCAATTGTCAAGCTCCGCAAAAAGTGCTTTGCCAATCCCTTGCCCTCTAAACTCCCTTGAAATTCCAATCACTAAATAGGCCGAGTGCTTATTTCTTTTTGACCCACCTGCAATTACCATTAAATATCCAGTCAATGCTCCCTCATTTTCAGAAATGAGAATGGTGGACGCATCCTCCCCAAATGATTCGATTCTTTTTCGAAATTGCTCCGCAGATAAATTTCGCTCACCCGCTTCAAATAACATAAAATCGGATGTACTTTCTACATGACTGATCAATTTTACTAATTGCTCTGCATCGGGTGGTTTAACCTGCCTGACTTTCATTTGATTTCCTTCTTTCTTTAATAATTATACGGGGGCATAAATTCATTCCCCTATCTTCCCGATATCTTCCCAATAATATGCAATCTCTTTAAATTGTTCTCCACCGATTTCAATCATGGTCTCAGCAAGTGGTTTCCCGCCGAGTGCTTCATAGAATTTCTTAGACGGATTAAGTTCAAGCACCCATACTAACATGGAAGAAAGTCCTTGTTTGTTTAGTTTATTTGCAATCTCCATCGTCAGCGTTTTTCCTATCCCTCCCCCTTGCGCTTCCTCTATTAGATAGATTGCATATAACTCGCCATCTACACCATAATTACCTGTTCGCTCTTTTCCACCGGTTGCGAAACCAACTATTTCTCCTCTTTCACTCTCAGCTACAAATATTGTGTTATGACCTATGCCGCGACGCCAATTTTCAGCGCGCTGCTCGTATGATAATTGTTGAAGATAAGAATCTGGCACTATCCCTTTGTATGTACTCCGCCAACTATCGACATGTACGCGTGCAATCGCTTCGACATCTTCTAATATTGCTTCTCTCATTTGCATTCCCTTTTCCCCCTGCCCCATTTCTATTAGTTTACCGCAAATTACAGAATAATAGAATTGTACAAATTTAATTGAAGAGAATTGACCATGATCTAAAACTTATCGGTCATATTCACAATTTTATCGGTCAGTTTAGTGGAGTTATCGGTCACTTTTACAATTTTATCGGTCAATCTGGCGAAGTTATCGGTCACTTTCACATTTATATCGTCTTTTCGTTACCTTTGACCTACAAAAAACCCTCACAAAAAAGCCGCCACTTGGACAACTCATCCAATGCGACGGCCAAATTCTCTTCAAGCATATCTTCGATGAACCTTTTTCCCATCATACGAGAACACGATTTGTTTAGAATCTGTATACGTCTCCAAGTGGACGATACGGCCCCATAATTGATGTATATAAGGAAGGACATTCTCCAAATAGGGGACATCTAATTCCGTTCCTTCAAACTTATGCACCAGATAAAGCTCACCATTTCGAACGTAGTCCCCATCGTGGACGACGATAAAAGGAAATCCACCATTTACTCGTTGCGCGATTAACCGCTCTTGCACATTTCGATATTCTTTATCTGATATTTTATAATAACTTCCTTTTTTCTCGAAAACATACATGTCTTCTTGTTGCACGATTTCCTTGGTCAAGTAGTTTCTTATGAATGAAATATCGGAATCCATTTCCCTAACTTCAAACATTTTTTCCCTACCCGAATTCGGAGTCACCCCAAACTCCATCATTTCTTTGGTAGGATTATCGTATCGGCGTTCAATATCCTCGAAAATCTTCAGTCCCAAATAATATGGATTAATGGATGTTCTTGACGGTTGAATAACGTTCGCATTCAATTTAGCAAATTCAATTGTTTCGTCTGACGTCAAGTCCATTTCCCTAAGGATCCGTTGATGCCAGAATGTTGCCCAACCTTCATTCATGATTTTCGTTTCCATTTGTGGCCAGAAGTAAAGCATCTCTTCACGAACCATCGTCAAAATATCTCGCTGCCACTCTGAGAGTTCCCGACTATGCTCCAATATGAAAAGCAGTATATCCTTTTCCGGTTGAGCAGGAACTCTTTTTCTTGTTGTTTCCAAAGTGGGCGATGATAGTTTACGATTATCAATTTCCCAAAGATCGTCGTATGCAGTTTTACGAAGGATGGGTTTCGTTTCTTCTTCCTCTACTTCTTCATTGCCATATCTCCATCTTACGAGTGATGGATCGATATGTTCCTGAATCGCAAGCACCGCATCCAAAAATTGTTCAACTTCGTCTTTTCCATAAGTCATTTCATAATTTGCTATACGTTCCGCTGTTGCAGTCATACTTTCTACCATATCCCGTCGCGTATTCGCAAACCTTGCATTGTTTTTAAAGAAATCGCAATGGGCTAAAACATGGGCGATGATCAGCTTATTTTGTAACAGTGTATTGCTTTCGAGCAAAAATGCATAACAAGGATTTGAATTGATCACTAATTCATAAATCTGACTCAGCCCTAAATCATATTGCAACTTCATTTTGTGGAACTGTTTTCCAAAACTCCAATGAGAGAACCGTGTAGGCATTCCGTAAGCACCAAATGTATAAATAATATCTGCTGGACAGACTTCATACCGCATCGGATAGAAATCCAGTCCGAAACCTTTGGCTATCTCCGTAATTTCTTCAACCGCATATTGCAGTGCCCTGCGGTCCGTCATTCGGATCCCTCCTGATGCTTGTGGAAAAACTTCTTTAATGCATGGTAAACATCTTTGTTATCTTTCAGTACATAATGACGGAATTTCGGATCTTCTATTTTATTGTACGTATTCATCAGTGTTGAATATCGGCTATGGGCATTCACTTCCCCATAACCGAACATATTTGAGACTTCCATCAATTCATTCACCAACGATAAACATTTCCCGTTATCCGATGACATATTTTCCCCATCTGAGAAATGGAAAGGGTAAATATTAAAACGTGTCGGATTATATTTCTTTGAAATAAGATCGAGCGCTTTTTCATAAGCGGTCGAGCAAATTGTCCCTCCACTTTCACCTTTGGAAAAGAAATCAGTTTCCGACACCACTTTAGCAATCGTGTGGTGGGCTATGAATTCAATTTCTACCTTTTCATATTTTGTGCGTAAAAACTTCATCATCCAAAAATAGAAGCTTCTTGCCATATACTTTTCAAAGGTGCCCATTGAGGCACTTGTGTCCATCATCATCAGAACGACTGCACTGGATTGGGGCTTTGTGACCTCATCCCAAGTTTTAAACCGCAAATCATCGTTATAGATTGGCATGATTCCGGTTTTACCATCCATTGCATTCCGTTTGAATGCAGCAATAATTGTTCTCTTTTTATCAATATTTCCGATAAGACCTTTTTTCCTTATATCATTGAAAGCGATTGTATCGTCGGTAATATCCACCTGTTCTCGTTGTTCAAGATTCGGCAATTCCAATTCTTTAAATAAGGCCGCTTCTATTTCAGCAATGGATACTTCGGCCTCATAATAGTCCTTGCCTGGCTGATCGCCTGCCTGTTTTCCTTTACCGTTGCCTTGTTTTCCGTCACTCGCAACAACGTCACCCACCTGGCTCTTCCCATCGCCTTGCCCGACATGCTTAGACTTATCGTGATTGTACCGGATTTTATATTCATCTAACGACCGTATTGGTATTTTGATAATCTCTTTGCCGTCCGACATAACAATGCTTTCTTCGGTGATCAATTCAGGTAAATTGCTATGAATCGCTTTTTTCACTTTATCCATATGACGTTTCTGATCCTGGTAGCCTTTTCGGTGAAGCGTCCAGTCTTCCTGAGAGACGACAAAAGACTCGTTTTGATTGTCATGCAATACTATTCACCTACCCCAGTCCATTCATTTTTTTAGTATATGCAACGACTGGCGGGTTATTGAAATCTATTAACGGTTTAGGAGGCTTCCGACATAACGTAATAATTCATTTGCAGAAACTGAATTATAGCCATATTCATCAATAAGTCTGGCAACGACTTCGTTGATTTTTTTCAAATGTGTTTCGTCTGGTGTAGTGGATGAGGTCGTAATTTTGACAACATCCTTCAGGTCCGCAAAGAGTTTCTTTTGAATGGCCTCACGTAACCGCTCATGCGATTTGTATTCGAACCGTTTGCCCTTCCTTGCATATGCTGAGATCCGGATAAGAATTTCTTCTCGGAAAGCCCGTTTAGCATTCTCAGAAATTCCAATTTGTTCTTCAATAGACCGCATTAGCTTTTCATCCGGACTCATTTCCTCGCCAGTGAGTGGATCCTTCAATTTATGTTTATTACAAAAAGCCTCCACGTTATCGAGGTAATTATCCATCATTGTCTTAGCGGATTCTTCATACGAATAGACGAATGCTTTCTGAACTTCCTTTTTAGCAATCTCATCAAATTCCTTACGCGCGATAGAGATATAATTCAAATACTCTTCTCTGTCTTCCTTTGAGATGGATGCATGCTGATCTAATCCTTCTTTTAATGCACGCAACACATCCAGGGCATTGATGGCATCCACTTCTTTTCGAATGATGGCCGACGATATCCGGTTAATAACATATCTTGGGTCAATTCCGTCCATTCCTTCATTCGGGTATTCCTTTTTCAATTCTTCCAAATCTGCAGAGTTAAAGCCTTCCACATTTTCTCCGTCATATAGTCGCATCTTCTTTACAATATCGATGCCCTGTTTTTTCGAAACCTTTAATCTCGTCAATACAGAGAAGATAGCTGCAACTCTAAGGGCATGTGGAGCTATATGAACATGGGACATGTCACTTTCCCGAATCATCTTTTCATAAATCTTTTCCTCTTGGCTTACTTTCAAGTTGTAAGGGATCGGCATGACGATAATTCTGGAATGGAGCGCTTCATTCTTTTTATTGGAAATGAAAGACCTATATTCCGTTTCATTCGTATGTGCAACGATTAATTCATCCGCGCTTATAAGAGCAAACCGACCTGCTTTGAAATTCCCTTCCTGGGTCAATGAAAGAAGATGCCATAAAAACTTCTCATCCAATTTCAGCATCTCTTGAAACTCCATCATTCCTCGGTTCGCCTTATTCAGCTCACCATCAAATCGATATGCACGCGGATCTGATTCGGATCCGTATTCGGCAATCGTGGAGAAATCGATACTGCCTGTTAAATCGGCAATGTCCTGAGATTTTGGATCGGATGGAGTGAATGTGCCAATTCCCACCCGTTTATCCTCCGAAAAGAAAATCCTTTCTATTAATACATTTTCAATCCGCCCATCGTATTCCTTTTCAAGGCGCATCGTGTTCAATGGAGAAAGACTGCCTTCAATTCGAATGCCGAATTCCTCAAAAAAGTCATCCCTTAAATAATCAGGAATTAAATGTAGCGGGTCTTCATGCATCGGACAGCCTTTAATGGCATATACAGCCCCATCATCTGTTTTTGAATACTGTTCCAAACCGCGTTTTAACAGCGTGACAATGGTCGATTTTCCTCCACTGACCGGCCCCATTAGCAAAAGGATTCTCTTTCTGACATCAAGTCGTTTTGCCGCAGGATGAAAATATTCATTTACCAACCGTTCGATTGTATCTTCAAGCCCATAAATTTCATCATCAAAAAAGTGGAATTTAGATTGACCGTTTTTCTTTGTTTCCCCATGGCTCTTAATCATTTCATACACACGAGAATGAGCAGTTTGCGCAACTTCCCTACGGCCTTTTAAAACGTTCAAATACTCTTCAAAGGTGCCTTCCCACTTCAACCTGTTTTCCTCTTCACGGAAGTGTTCGACTTTCCGCAATATATCCATTCATTTCCCTCCATTCAGGGCGTGGTTTCAACCATTATATGCAGGAGAACTCAGTAAAATGAGACTGACAAAATAAGCGGCTAAATGAATAAGTTCATTTAGCCGCCTTTATTAGGATTCTGGATAATTTTTTCTGAGAAACGTGACAGATTGGACAATTAGGTCCCTCAAGACTTCGATATCGATATCATCTACTTTGTTTATATACACACAAGATTTTCCTGATGTATGTTTCCCAAATTGCTTCAACAATTCATCCCGTTCAGTATCACCTGTAGCAAAATAGAGGCTTGTTTTCGCCTTGCGTGGTGAAAACCCCACTAATGGTGCATCCCCTTCATGCCCAGTTTTATATACATAATGGTAAGATCCAAAACCGATTATTGTAGGTCCCCACATTTTCGCATCAAAACCTGTCGTTTCGGTGAAGATATCCAAGAGCCTATAAGCATCTTCACGCTTTTTAGGACTTTCTACAGCTTCGATGAATTCAATGACACTAGCGTCCGTTTCCTTTGTCTTTTGTTCGTACATTTTTTATCCCGCCTCCTATAAATCTGAATGATTCAATTACTTGCTATTATACAGAACATATAATAGTGTTAAAAGCACCAAAACTCCTTCATTTACCTAATAGTAGAGAGGTTAGACGACTGGAGTGCAAAGTGCAAATAAATTATCTTGACTAGCTAACTTTTTACTTTATAATTAGAATGATTTTACCGATATTGTCGAAAAAAGGAGTGATATTCAGGTTGGAAAATAAGCTGAAATTGTACGGCTTTAACAACCTCACAAAAACACTTAGCTTCAACATCTATGATGTGAGCTATGCAAAAAGTGAGCGGGAGCAAAAAGATTATATTGCCTATATCGATGAGCAGTACAATTCTGAGCGTTTGACAAATATTCTGTATGAGGTTACCAAGATTATCGGTGCACAAATATTGAATGTCAGCAAACAGGATTATGATCCACAAGGCGCAAGTGTGACAATCCTTATTACAGAGGAGTCACTTCCAGTTGCCGTAATAGATGAATCTTGTAATCTTGGCGAAATCGATATTTTAAAAACCCGGGATTCCGTTGTAGGTCATTTAGATAAAAGCCATGTCACTGTCCATACGTATCCTGAGTATCACCCGGATAATTCAATTGCTACTTTTCGTGTCGATATCGAAGTATCAACTTGTGGGGAAATTTCCCCGTTGAACGCTTTGGATTACCTAATCGGTAGCTTCGATTCCGATATTATTACGACTGATTACCGTGTAAGAGGGTTTACTCGTGATGATAAAGGGAAGAAGTTGTTTATGGACCATAAGATGACGTCCATACAAGACTACATCGACAGTGAAACGTTACAAAAGTATGATGCCATAGATGTGAACGTATATCAATCCAACATTTTCCATACAAAACTGCTGATTAAAGATATCAATTTGCAAAATTACCTTTTCAATACGGATGTCTATGAAATACCACCGAAGGAAAGGCTGAACATTACAAACAATTTGCGCAAAGAGATGATTGAAATATTCAGCGGTTCCAATATATATGAAGAGTGAGAGGACGAAAAATGAACATTCTTTCACAACAGAAGGCTCCAATTATGGAGGCCTTAAACAAATACAAAAAAATGCGTGTCGTTCCTTTTGACGTTCCTGGCCATAAACGTGGCAGAGGCAATGCGGAACTGACCGCTTTTTTAGGCGAGAATTGCATGACAGTCGACGTTAACTCGATGAAACCGTTGGATAATCTAATTCACCCGGTTTCTGTCATTCGTGAAGCCGAAGAGCTTGCGGCTGAAGCATTCGGTGCAAAGCACGCCTTTTTCATGGTGAATGGGACGACTTCTGCCGTACAAGCGATGGTTATGACTGCATGTAAGGCGGGGGAAAAGATTATCATGCCCCGTAATGTGCATCGCAGCGCTATTAATGCCCTTATCCTAAGCGGGGCAGTTCCTGTTTATGTCAATCCAGGTGTCAATAAAGAGCTTGGAATTCCTCTCGGGATGGCCGTTAAGGATGTCGAAAGAGCAATCCTTGAAAATCCTGACGCTAAAGCAATTCTTATAAATAACCCGACTTATTACGGGATTTGTTCGAATATGCAAGCAATCACGGATCTTGCACATCGTCACGGAATGCTTGTCCTTGTCGACGAGGCGCATGGAACTCATTTCTATTTTAGTGACGAACTCCCTGCCTCTGCAATGTCTGTCGGTGCCGATATGGCCTCCGTAAGCATGCATAAATCGGGTGGTTCACTGACCCAAAGCTCTTTGCTATTGATTAATAATGAAGTGAGCGAAGGGTACACAAGACAAATCATCAATTTGACACAAACGACTAGCGGCTCGTATTTACTTCTTTCTTCATTAGATATCTCACGAAAAAACCTTGCATTGAATGGTAAGGACATTTTCCGGAAGGTTGGAGAAATGGCACAGTACACACGGGATGAAATCAATAAAATCGGTGGGTACTACGCTTTTTCTGAGGAATTACGAAATGGCGATACGATTTACGATTTCGATACAACAAAGCTTTCCGTCCATTCACTTGAAATTGGATTAGCTGGGGTTGAAGTTTATGACATTCTTCGAGACGAGTACGACATCCAAATCGAATTTGGGGATATCGGCAACTTTTTAGCATACATATCAGTCGGAGACCGTCGTTTAGATCTTGAGAGGCTCGTATCAGCCCTCGCGGAGATCAAAAGGCGCTACAGCAAGGATAAGGGCGGATTATTCGATCATGAATATATCAATCCGCAAGTCGTCTACACACCCCAAAAAGCGTTTTATGCGCCAAAGGAGACGCTGCCTATTAATGAAAGTGCTGGTCGAATCGCGAGCGAGTTCGTCATGGCCTACCCTCCCGGAATACCGATTTTAGCGCCAGGTGAAATGATCACCCCTGATATTTTAAAATACATTCAATACTGCAAAGACAAAGGGAGCTTCATGACAGGTACGGAAGATAGCAAAATCGAACATATCAATGTTTTGAAGGAGACTGAGCAATGAATTTATGGTTTACCGAAAATCATTCGCCAAATGTCCTATTTTCCATAAAAGTCTTGGAACATCTATATACTGGGAAAAGCGAGTTCCAAAAAATTGATGTGCTTCAGACAGCGGAATTCGGACGTGTTTTAACGCTCGACGGATTAGTCATGGTCACTGAAAAAGACGAGTTCATCTACCACGATATGATCACACATGTAGCGATGGCGACCAATCCAGGCATAAAGAAAGTGCTTGTCATTGGTGCTGGTGATGGCGGCACAGTAAGGGAATTGACAAAATACGAAACAATTGAGCATATCGATATGGTTGAAATCGATGAGATGGTTGTCGATGTATGCAAGGAATTCATTCCGCAAACTGCTTCTAAATTAGACGATCCGCGTGTCCATCTTCACTTTGAAGATGGGTTGAAATTTGTCCGTTCCCATGAAAACGAATACGATTTGATCATCGTCGACTCGACGGATCCATTCGGGCCAGGCGAAGGACTGTTCACAAGAGAATTTTACGGTAACTGTTACAAGGCGTTAAACGAAGATGGCATACTTGTCAATCAACACGAGAGCCCTTTTTACGAAGAGGATGCGCTTGGCATGCAACGGGCACATAAGCGGATCACCGGATTCTTCCCGGTCTGTAAAGTGTATCAAGTGCATATTCCGACGTATCCATCCGGTCATTGGCTATTCGGTTTTGCCTCTAAAAAGTATGACCCTATCAATGACTTGAACGCAGATGCTTGGAACCAGCTTGGACTGAAAACGAAGTATTACAATACAGACATCCACGTCGGTTCGTTTGCTTTGCCGAATTACGTAAAGGAGCAATTAAAAGATGTTGAATAAAAACATTGAAACTTTCATCGGGTGCGATAATGAATACGATGAATCCCGCATTGTCATTTTTGGTGCCCCATTTGATTCGACCACTTCCTTTCGACCAGGCACTCGCTTTGCGAGTAAGGTGATGCGTGGAGAATCATTCGGAATCGAAACATATAGCCCCTATCAAGACAAGGACCTCGAGGATATCAACGTGTACGATGGCGGGGATCTTGAACTGAGTTTCGGGAATCCTGAAAAGGCATTAGGCAGGATTGAAGAATACACTCAAAAAGTCGTCGAGGACGGCAAAGTCCCTTGTATGATTGGTGGCGAGCATCTCGTGACACTTGGCGCAATTCGAGCTGTCGCAAAGCAATATCCCGATTTGCACGTCATCCAATTTGACGCGCATGCAGACTTGAGGGATGAATACCTTGGCGAACAATTATCGCATGCAAGCGTCATTCATCGTGTATGGGACATTTTAGGCGACAATAGGATTTTCCAATTCGGAATCCGCTCAGGCGATCGAAGTGAATTTGAATGGGGCAAAGATCATGTCTTCACGAATAAATTTAACTTTAACGGTCTTGAAGAAGTTGTTGAAAGTTTAAAAGGGAAACCAGTTTACCTAACGATTGACTTGGATGTTTTGGATCCTTCCGTCTTCCCTGGTACAGGTACTCCTGAAGCTGGCGGTGTAAGCTTCATGGAGTTATTGCAAGGTGTTTTGACAGTGAGCGGACTTAACATTGTAGGTTGCGATGTGAACGAACTGTCCCCTATTTACGATCAAAGCGGAGTTTCTACCGCGGTTGCTTGTAAAGTTCTTCGAGAACTTTTACTGGCAGTTCATACAGAAAAATAATTATGGGTGGTGTTTTGATTGGGTAAAGCGTTAATCATTGGAGCAGGTGGAGTTGCAAGTGTAGTAGTTCACAAATGTGTTCAAGTCCCAGATGTGTTTGAAGAAATTTGCATCGCAAGCCGTACGAAATCGAAATGTGATGCGTTGAAGGAAAAACTTGACGGAAGAGGAACAAAGATTCAAACTGCACAAGTTGATGCAGATAATGTTGATGAACTGATTGAACTCATCAATGATTTCAAACCTGAAATCGTCATTAACGTTGCACTTCCATACCAAGACTTAACAATTATGGATGCATGCCTTGCTACAGGTGTTCACTATTTGGATACTGCGAACTATGAACCTCTTGATACGGCAAAATTCGAATATAAATGGCAGTGGGCATATCGCGAAAAGTTCGAACAAGCTGGCCTAACTGCAATCCTTGGATGCGGTTTCGACCCAGGTGTAACAGGAGTCTTCTCCGCTTATGCACAAAAGCATTACTTTGATGAAATCCATACGATTGATATCGTTGACGCCAATGCTGGAGACCATGGTTATCCTTTCGCAACGAACTTCAATCCAGAGATCAATATCCGTGAAATCACGGCAAACGGCCGCTATTGGGAAAACGGTGAGTTCATCGAAACTCCTCCACTTTCCGAAAAACGTGTTTATGATTTGCCTGAAATCGGTCCTAAAGATGTTTACCTTCTATATCATGAAGAATTGGAGTCACTTGCACAAAACATTAATGGCATCAAGAAAATCCGTTTCTGGATGACATTCTCAGAAAAGTATTTGACACATTTAAAAGTACTTGAAAATGTCGGGATGACTTCGATTGAGCCGATTAATTTCGAAGGCCAGGAAATCGTACCATTACAGTTCCTGAAGGCTGTACTTCCGGATCCAGCTTCCCTTGGACCACGTACAAAAGGAAAAACAAACATCGGTTGTATTTTCCAAGGTACGAAAGATGGCGAAGAGAAGACATACTATGTCTATAACATATCTGACCACCAAGAGTGCTACCGTGAAGTCGGTTCCCAAGCGATTTCCTACACAACCGGCGTTCCTGCAATGATTGGTGCAATGCTATTGATGAAAGGCGAATGGAAAAAACCTGGCGTTTATAACGTAGAAGAGTTCAATCCAGATCCATTCATGGAAGCATTGAACGAATATGGGCTGCCTTGGCAGGAAGACTTCAATCCGGAACTCATCGATTGATAGGAGGCATGCAACTAATGAAATTGAATTTCGATCCACATGCAGTCCCCTCCCCTTCATATGTAGTGGACGAAGGGCTGTTGATCAAAAACTTGGAATTGCTTAAGTCCATAATTGACCGAACAGGTTGTAAAATTTTATTGGCCCAAAAAGGGTTTTCGATGTACTCCGTCTATCCGCTTATCGGAAAGTATTTGAACGGGGTGACTTCAAGTGGTTTATTGGAGGCGAAATTAGGCTTTGAAGAGATGGGGAAAGAAGTTCACACTTACTCTCCCGCCTATTCAGAAGCAGATTTTGACGAAGTTTTGTCGTATTCCGACCATCTCGTGTTCAACACATTCGACCAATGGAGACGGTTCAAGGACAGAGTGAAAAACCATCCAAAACCGATTGAATGCGGGATTCGGATAAACCCGGAGTATTCCGAGATTGAAGTCGATATGTATAATCCTTGCTTCGCATTTTCACGATTCGGAGTGACGCTTGAGAACTTCGAACCGGAAGAACTTGAAGGCATTAGCGGCTTGCATTTCCATACGATGTGCGAACAGAATTCCGACACACTTGCAAGAACCATCAAAGTCGTGGATGAAAAATTCGGCAAGTATTTGAATTTGAAAGGCATGAAATGGATCAATTTCGGAGGCGGTCATCATATTACCCGCCCGGACTATGATATTGAAACGCTCATCGAATCGATACTGTTCATGAAGGAAAAGTATGGACTGGATGTCTATTTAGAGCCAGGCGAAGCAATTGCTTTAAACACCGGATTCCTTGTAACGACTGTCTTAGATACGATGCAAAACGGTATGCCAATTGCTATTGTTGATACATCAGCTTCCTGTCATATGCCTGACGTATTGGAAATGCCGTATCGTCCTGAAATCGTAGGGTCCGGAAAGCCAAACGAGAAATCCATCACCTACCGACTCGGCGGTCCTACTTGCCTTGCTGGAGATGTCATCGGCGATTACTCATTTGAGCAGCCGTTAACAGCAGGAGATAAACTCGTATTTACTGACATGGCTCATTACACAATGGTGAAGAACAATACTTTCAACGGCATGAACTTGCCTTCAATCGTACTGAATACCGTAAATGACGGACCGAAAGTGATCAAAGAATTCAGGTACGACGACTTTAAAGAACGCTTGTCATAAAAATTAAAGGGTTAGCCTACCGCATCATTTGCGTCAGGCTAACCCTTTAATATAATCGTCTATTGTTCTTTACAACCAATAGAAAAAGCCTGAAACGCTCGTCTTTGACGGTCCCTTCGTTTCAGGCTTTCATTTATCTTATGTCATTCATCTGAGAGAAGCATGTTCAAGAATTCTTCTGATACATATGTTTTATTGCCACCGATCAGTTCAGGTGCAACTGCAAATTGACGAATGCTTTTATTTAATCCGTACGACTTTGTGCCCCGGGTAATTGTAAAAGAACGATTCTCCCCATCTCTTGTAAGAATTGCTCCATTCACTTCCCCACGTGATATAACCAAATAACCAAGTTCCTCTGCAACCTTGCGCAGCGGAATCATTTTCACGCCATCCTTCATGTAATGATCTTTTTCAATGATGTTCATGACACGCATATACTTTTCTGACTCTAATGTATCTAAAGCAATGATTTTGGTTGGTGGTGTTTGTGGCGGTAAACTCATTGTCATAATTGAGTAAAATACGATTAATTCTTTACCTTTTAGATCTGCTTGTTGAATTTTTTTGCCTTGCTGATTCACTAATACTGTTTCTTCACCGATGTTCAATTTCAATTCCCCGTCTAAACTAAGGAAAGATTCATCAAACTTCCCTACTTTAACGCTGCCCATATGTTCTTCATCCATTACAAAGAATAGCTCAGGTGTTATTTGGGCTGGGTATATCAAAATCATAGGCTTGTTTTTATCGTAATAGCCTTCGACTTTCATCCCTTTTTGCAACTTATCGGCTCCGAAACTTTCAGTCTTTCCGCTATGGAAAAGAAGCGTGTCATTTGTTATCATGAAGTTCGTAATTCCGCCTTCATCACTTTCCACAGTTACCATTCGAGCATTTTCACGGTTTTCGATATTCGTAATAACCCCTGTTTCCTTCATGTAGACAGAAGCATCCTTCACGTCTCCATTCTCCATTTGGATCACGTTCTCTTTTGCTTGAACAGAATACGTGGTTGCCCATGCGGAACTCGCTAATAGCGCTGTTAACGCGATTGCTCCAATTTTTTTCATATCTCTCTCTCCTTCAATTGGTTTTCAACGAGTTAGACGGAAAACTTTGCTAATAGTTACATGTTTTTTCTTCGTTTACTAATTTTATATTTTAGTATACAAAAACGGATTCCACAGTTCGTGAAATCCGGTTTTGTAACTAATGCCTCTCAGTTTAAACTCGGAATAAGTAAGACAGATGATAAAAGATCTACTGCCTGATCGATTTCCTCTTCGGTTACCGTCAATGGTGGCAGCAACCGAATGACAGTCGGTCCAGCCTGAACGACAAGAAGACCCACTACCTCCGCTTTACTTATAAAAGAAGTAACATCCTCTTTGCAATCAATGCCAAGTAACAACCCCTTACCCCTAACATCAAACTGCTTCGGCAATGCCGACTCTAATTTTCCAATTAAATAATCCGATTTATGTTGAACTTCTTTTAAAAAGGAGCCATCAAAGATATAATCCACAACCGTCTGTGCAACAGAAATAGCGAGGGGGTTTCCACCGAAAGTCGTCCCATGAGACCCGGGTGTGAATGCATCGAACAACTCAGCAGTCCCAAGCATGGCACCAATTGGGAATCCCCCACCGAGTCCTTTTGCAAGCGTCATTATGTCCGGAACAAGCGAAGTTTGCTCATAAGCATAGCGCGTTCCAGTTCTGCCGATTCCAGTTTGCACTTCATCTACAATGCATAAAATCCCCTTTGACTTACAAATACCCGCAATTGCATCTGTGAATTCAGCAGTGACCTCATGAACTCCGCCTTCACCTTGGATCACTTCAAGCATGATCGCTGCAACATCATCGTCTATTGCAGCTTCAAGTGCTGCCGGGTCATTGAACGGAACCGTTCGGAAAGATTCAAGCATTGGACCGAACCCTTGCTTAATCTTCTCTTGGCCGGTTGCCGCCATTGCCCCAAATGTACGCCCATGGAAGGATTGCTCGAATGTGATGATGACATGTTTACCAGTATGCTTTCTTGCAAGTTTTATAGCGGCTTCATTCGCTTCCGCCCCGCTATTGCAAAAGAATGCATGAGCGAACCGTGTATTTTTCGTCAATGTTTCTGCAAGTTTTTCCTGTTCCGGACTTTCAAAAAGATTGGATACATGCCAAAGCTTTTCACTCTGATTTTTTATCGTTTCGACAATTGCCGGATGTGCGTGACCCAAGCTGACAACAGCTATACCGCTTATGAAATCGAGATACTGTTTACCCTTGTCATCTTGGACAATCGTTCCTTTCCCGCTTACAAGATGGATAGGCCGCCTTGAATAGTTTTTGAATAAAAAGGTCAATTCAATACCCCCTCGTATGCAATAATCGTTCCGGTCAAATATTGATCTACCACTTGAACAGTTGGAACACCTGCATCCAGGCAAGCAATTGCCGCGTTCACTTTAGGAATCATGCCCCCATAAATATCCCCGTCTTCAATCCAATTGGCAACTTGCTCAGGGGAGACAATCTGCTGAATCTTGCTGTTAATCTTTATCCCCGGTGTGTCCGTCACAAGTAGAAGACTATCCGCCCCGATGGCAAGCGCGATAAAGCTTGCAACCGTGTCTGCATTAATATTGAGTGAATGGCCATCATTCGTTGAACCGATACAGGTAATCACCGGCACAATATTTGCAGCAAGCAACTTTTCAATCATTGTTTTATTCACCGATTGGATGTCTCCAACGAAGCCATAACGTTTCTCGTCTAATATGGAGCACTCCAATAGTTTGCCATCGAATCCGTTAAGGCCGATCGCTTCGATGCCATTCTGGTTCAATTGATGGACGAGTGACGTATTGACATCCCCAATCAACACCTGCTTCACGATTGAAATGGATTTCTCACATGTCACCCGGATGCCATTGTCGATTTTCGATTCAATGCCGTTCTCCTTCAACGCCTCATTGATGAATGGACCTCCGCCATGGACGATGATAATTTCATTTCCCTCGTTCCGCATTTCGTTGAAATTTGTGAAAAACTCATCACTTATACGTTCAAGCATGCTGCCGCCTAATTTGATGACGATTCGTTTATGTTCGGTATGATGCATTGATTTGGACGTAGTCATATGTCAAATCACACCCCCATGCGATTCCGTGTCCGCTTCCCTTATTCAATTCTACGAGGATTTTCACTTCGGGCTGTTTTAAATAAAGAAGCAGCTGCTCTTCCGAAAAGATAACTGGTTCGCCATCTTTCACAACCAACGTTTCGCCAATTTTAATGGAAATCCCTAAAGGATCTACGGATGCGCCGCTATACCCGACTGCCGCAATGATTCTTCCCCAGTTCGCATCACATCCGAATACCGCTGTTTTGACAAGTGGAGATCCAACAACCGTTTTTGCGATTTTTCGCGCTTCAAGGTCAGATAGTGCCCCATTTACTTCCGCCTCGATTAATTTCGTCGCCCCTTCACCGTCTTTTGCAATCATTTTCGCAAGATCTTGGGCCACGGCGTGTAAGGTATGAAGAAAAGCGTTCCAATCAGGATGCGCCGGGTTCAGAGAAGAATTTCCTGCCATCCCATTTGCAAGGACCAGGACCATATCATTCGTAGAAGTGTCCCCATCAACCGTAATCGAATTGAACGTTACATCCGTCACTGCTTTCAATGCTTCCTGTAAATGGACTGTTTCAATTTCTGCATCAGTCGTTATGAAGCCTAACATTGTTGCCATATTCGGTTCGATCATGCCTGAACCCTTTGCTGTACCAGCTATCATGACCTCTTTTCCATCGACTTCCATTCGATAGACAGTGTTTTTCATGACGGTGTCTGTTGTCAAAATCGCTTGCGAAAATTGAATCGAGCCTTCCAAGCTGTCAACTGGAGTCAACTTTTCAATCCCATTCAACAGGGGCTCCATATTCAATTTCTCACCGATTACGCCTGTTGAAGCGACGCCGACCAAGTCAGATGCAATGCCGAACTTTTGGGCGGTCTTTTCCTGCATCGTCAATGCATCCAACAATCCCTGTTTCCCTGTACACGCATTCGCGTTACCAGAATTGATAATTACCGCTTGCATCTTCCCTTTTTGGACGACTTCCTTCGTTACGATGAGGGGTGCGGCTTGAATTGCATTCGTAGTGAAAACCCCTGCTACACTCGCCGGAACTTCGCTCAGTAAAACTGCCAAATCATATTTTTTATGTTTTAATCCACAATGAATACCGATTGCTTTGAAACCTTTCGGTGAAGTGATATTTGTTCCCGAAACGTGTTTTGCCTGTTGAATGGCAATCGTCATATCGTTTCCTCCTCTTTATATGAATAACGGGACTTGATGCAACCCAAGCGTTTCTTTTAACCCGAATGATACGTTCATATTTTGAATCGCCTGGCCCGCTGCACCCTTCACCAAATTATCGATGACGGAAACAACAGTCGCCCGATTCGTCCGCGAATCCACTTTGACATGGATATCACAGAAGTTCGTGCCATACACTTGCTTCGTGCAAAATCTCGGTGAATCCGGCATGACACGGATGAATGGCCGACCTTCGTAATAGTCCTTTAAACAATTGATAAGCTGCTCTTCAGTAACGCCTTCCCTAATTGGTGCATAGCTTGTTGCCATAATTCCCCGAGTCATCGGGACTAAATGCGTTGTAAATGTCACAGGTGTTTTTTGATTGCCAAACTGTTCGATTCCCTGTTCAATTTCAGGGATATGCTGATGTTGATTAATTTTATAGATTGATAGATTTTCATTTGTCTCACTGAAATGTGTCATCGGTCCTGGTGTGTTCCCCGCTCCCGACACTCCACTTTTCGCATCGATAATCAGCCCCGTTGCATTGATTAGCCGTTCCTTAACAAGTGGCAATAAAGAAAGAAGGACCGCTGTTGGATAACAACCTGGATTCGCGATTAACTCAGCCTTATGGATTGCTTCCGTATTCCATTCCGTCAAGCCGTATGCACTTTGCTCGACAGCTTCCTTTGGTGCGGGTGACTTCTTATACCAAAGCTCATAATCTCTGGAATTCTTCAATCTGAAGTCACCAGAAAGGTCAATCAGCTTTGGTCCTTTTCCGATGAAAGAAGGCAATAATTGACTTGTAACCCCTGCTGGCGTACTTGCAAATAGGACGTCGTAGTCGATTAATTGCGCATGATCAATTTTTAACAGAGATTGATCATACAAATTGGTTGTATGAGGATACTTCGATGAAAACACTGTCCCCTCTTCAGAAGATGTGTATAAATCGATTACGTGAACTTCCGGATGCTGATGCAGTAATCGCATCAATTCAAGGCCCCCGTATCCTGTGGCGCCAATGATTCCAATCTTCATGTCCCCACTCCTTTTTACCATTAAAAGTAGTATATCCATGCATAAATATAAAGTCAACTGCATTTTTATAAATATTTTCTCTGTTTATATTCACATCCGTTGAATTGAAGTGTTGAATTGTGGGAGAGTATGTTATAATTTTGTTATTATCAGGTACTAATATTAGGTATTAGCTTTTTAAGGAGGATATAATAGTGGATTTATTAAAACTAAAAGATAAGAACATTGTCGTTATGGGTGTTGCGAATGAAAGAAGTCTTGCTTGGGGAGTAGCAAAATCCCTTTTTGAAGTCGGTGCAAATGTAATTTTCACATATCGTAAAGAACGTTCTCTTGCAAAGCTTGAAAAAGCATTGGAAAGCAATGGTCTGGAACCGAAAATGATCGTACAATGCGATGTCAATGAAGATGAAAGTATCCAACAAGCTTTCTCATCAATCGGTGAAAAACTTGGTACGATCCATGGCGTCGTACACTCTATCGCATTTGCGCACGCTGAAGATTTAAAGAATGACTTTGTCGAAACGACAAGAAGTGGATATGCTTTTGCGCAGGATTCGAGTTCATACTCACTTGTCGCAACAGCGAGAGAAGCACGTCGCTTTATGACAGAAGGCGGCTCAATCATTACGATGAGTTATTTGGGAGCGGAACGCGTTCTTGACGGATATAACGTCATGGGAGTAGCAAAGGCCGCGCTTGAAGCGTCTGTCCGCTACTTAGCAAATGATCTTGGAAAAGAAGCAATTCGTGTCAATGCGATTTCTGCAGGTGCTGTACGTACATTGTCAGCAAAAGGCGTTCCTTCATTCAATAAGATCTTAGGTCAAATTGAAGAGAAGGCACCTTTGAAGCGTAATATTACGAATGAAGAAGTTGCGAAGATGTCAATCGCAATGTTAAGCGACCTATCAAGCGGAGTTACCGGAGAAGTTATTTACGTCGATGGCGGATATCATATTATGGGGTAAAAAAAGAGGAGCCTAATGGCTTCTTTTTTTTGCCTTTGGGACGGTAATCTGTCTCTTTGTACACGAAACTGCACACTTTGGTTGTCCGACTGCTTCTAACAATACCTGTTGAAAATCTCCCTAAGTTATTTTCTATTTCCGTTTGTATACATAGAGTCAGAAATCCTGCAGATAATAAACTGAAGAATGTTAAAAGGAGAGCACATGATGACAACTGCCTATAAAGGTACCAATAAATTAATCACAGGAATTGTATTTGGTGTATTGACGTTTTGGTTATTTGCTCAAGCAATGGTCAATGTTGTTCCTGCAGTACAGAATGATTTAGGTGTTTCATCCGGAACATTGAACATCGCAATTAGTTTAACAGCACTTTTTTCGGGAATTTTCATAGTAGCAGCGGGTGGCCTCGCCGATAAGTATGGGCGAAAGAAACTGACAAATATCGGGCTATTTCTAAGTATTATCGGTTCACTTTGTTTAGTATTAGCAACCGGTTCATTTTTACTTATTATTGGTCGGGTTATACAAGGTATATCTGCCGCCTGCATTATGCCTGCTACCATCGCATTGATGAAAGATTATTTTGAAGGTGCAGAACGACAACGGGCACTTAGTTACTGGTCGATTGGTTCTTGGGGTGGTTCAGGAGTTTGTTCGTTATTTGGCGGAGCAGTTGCAACCTATATGGGATGGAAGTGGATTTTCATCTTTTCCATTATCTTCGCCATTGTTGCCTTGTGGTTAATTAAAGACACACCTGAAAGTAAAGCGAAACAAACAGGGAACTCCAAATTTGATGTCAACGGTCTGATTGTATTCATCATCACCATGTTGGCATTAAATATTTTCATCACTCAAGGTGCTGGATTTGGTTGGACTAATTGGATTACGATTGTATTGTTAGCCGTTGCAGTTATTGGTGCGATCGTCTTCATTAAAGTTGAAAATGGCAAGGACAATGCATTAATCGATTTTAAATTATTTAAAAACATGCCGTATACAGGTGCAACTGTTTCAAACTTCTTATTAAATGCCGTCGCTGGAACCCTGGTCGTTGCGAACACCTATGTACAAGAAGGAAGAGGGTTTACTTCATTCCAATCAGGGATGCTTTCCATCGGTTATTTGATTGCCGTACTTGGTATGATCCGTGTTGGAGAGAAGATCCTTCAAAAAATTGGTGCGAAAAAACCAATGCTATGGGGTACTATTTTAACGCTCATCGGTGTTGGAGTGATGGGGTTAACATTTTTACCAGACGTTGCATATACAGCCGTCGTATTTATAGGATTCGCTTTGTTTGGATTAGGCTTAGGGATCTATGCAACACCTTCTACAGACACTGCCGTATCGAATGCACCGGACGAAAAAATTGGTGCGGCGTCAGGAATTTATAAAATGGCAAGTTCACTTGGTTCCGCTTTTGGAGTTGCCATCTCAGCAACCGTGTATGCAATGATTTCAACAAGTAGCGGCGTGCATGTAGCAGCAACTGGAGGTATCATTGCTAACGTCATTTTCGCAGCTATCGCATTGTTATCGATTATCTTCTTAGTTCCAAATAATGCTGGCAAAAGCGAAGCTAAATAAGGGAGTGTGTGATACGTGAAGGAACAATTAATGAAAATGCTGGACGAGCGTAAAGATGAAATGATTCAAATTCGCCGTTATTTACACGAATACCCGGAGTTATCGTTTAAAGAAGAAAAAACGGCTCAATATATTGCCGACTTCTATAAAGGCAAGGATGTCGATATACAAACTAATGTTGGAAATGGATACGGAATTATTGTAACGATAAAGGGTGCTAAACCCGGAAAAACAATTGGATTGCGCGCAGATTTTGACGCACTTCCGATTGTGGAAGAAGCAGATGTGCCATTCAAGTCGAAAAATGAAGGTGTCATGCATGCATGCGGGCATGATGGCCATACGGCATATTTATTAATTCTCGCGGATTGTTTAATCCAATTGAAATCTGAACTATCCGGTACGATTAAAATCATCCACCAACATGCAGAAGAAGTTCCGCCAGGTGGAGCAAAGAGCATTGTCGAATCTGGACTGTTGGATGATTTGGATGAAGTATTTGGCATTCACCTTCTGCCGATTGCCCCTGCCGGTATGGTTGGCTACAACAAAGGCTATGCTTTCAACGGCCGGGCATACATGAAACTGAAAGTGCAAGGCAGAGGCGGACATGGTTCATCGCCTCATTTAGCGAACGATGCCATTGTTGCCGGGGCACACTTTGTAACTGCAATACAAACGATTATTAGCCGTAGATTGAGTCCTTTTAGTATTGGTGTTATTACAATTGGATCTTTTGATGGAGCGGGCATATTTAATGTGATTAAGGATAGTGTGGAACTTGAGGGTGATATCCGTTACATGACAACTGAAACGAAAGAAATAATTGAACGGGAAATAATACGCATGGTTAAAGGACTTGAAGAGGAGTTCGATGTGGAATGCGACCTAACCTATACACCAGATTATCCGCCGTTATACAATAATCCTGAACTTACAGAAAAAGTAGCGAACGCACTGAAAAATGCGAATGTGAAAGAAATTACAGAGGTAAAAGAAGTGCCGCCAATGGCACCTTCAGAAGACTTCGCTTATTATGCCGAGAAATTCCCAGCTTGCTTCTTTTATATTGGGTGTACACCTAAAGGCGTTGAAAAACCATATTTCAACCATCATCCAAAATTCGATATCGATGAAGATTCGCTCCTTGTTGCAGCTAAAGCCGTTGGGCAAGTGGTTTGCAGTTTACAAGAATAATCCATTATTTAAAAATCGCCAGAACAGCTTGTATGAGCGGTCCCTGGCGATTTTCTTTAATTTTCAAGAGTGCTCTACTTCCCTACTTCCATCATTAACCCCTTATTTCCTTTCGTCAAAATGTTTTCATACTCGATGTATTCGTAAATATCATTATCTATCTTTTCACTAAACGTTGACAGTTCCTCCACTGTCAAATCCTCAATAGCCTTCTTCTCTGCTTCACAATAAATGATGATTTTCCCAACGATTTCATGTGCATCGCGGAATGGCGTCCCTTTGCTTACCAAATAATCGGCCACTTCGGTTGCATTAAGAAAGCCAGCTTTAATAGCCGCCTTCATATTCTCTGCATTCACTTGCAATGTATCGATCATTTTGGACATGATTTCCATGCAGTCCAGCACGGTATCAAGTGCATCGAAAAACTGCTCTTTATCTTCCTGCATGTCCTTGTTATATGTTAGCGGCAACCCTTTCAACGTCGTCAATAAAGCGAATAAAGAGCCGTAAACTCTGCCAGTTTTCCCACGTATCAGTTCCGCCGCATCGGGGTTCTTCTTCTGTGGCATGATGCTACTGCCTGTCGAATATGCATCTGCCATTGTAATGAACTTGAACTCCTGGCTGCTCCATAAAATCAGCTCTTCACTTAATCGGCTTAAATGCATCATAATGATTGAGAAATCGGACATCAATTCAAGCATATAATCACGATCGCTAACTCCGTCAAGGAAATTATCGACCGGCTTCGCAAATCGTAAGAGTGCCGTCGTTACATCCCGATCGATAGCATGTGTCGTTCCCGCAAGCGCACCACATCCTAACGGGTTTTCATCCAATAGTTCGAGTGCATTGCTGATTCGTTTCTTATCACGCTTGAACATTTGCTCGTAAGCGCCTAAATGATGTCCAAACGTGACGACTTGCGCCCGTTGCAAATGTGTATAACCTGGCATGATGACATTATTCGCTTTCGCTTTTGCATGCAATGAGTCAATCAATGACTGAAGGCCATCTTTTACTTCGACCGCCTTATTTTTTGCATATAACCGCATATCGACTGCTACTTGGTCATTTCGGCTGCGGGCGGTATGCAGTTTTTTACCTGTTTCACCAATGCGTTCCGTCAAGTGCATTTCCACGAATGAGTGAATATCTTCATAATTCCCTTCAATCACTAACACTCCACTTTCAATATCATGGAGAATGGACTCAAGCCCTTGTATGAGTAAATCCCCTTCCTCCGGTGTCAGCAAATCGCTATGGACAAGCATAGAAACATGGGCCAAGCTGCCTGCGATGTCTTCCCGGAACAGTCTATGATCTACTGGCAATGATGTATTGAACTGCTCCATTATTTGATCGGCGCGACTTGTAAAACGACCTCCCCAAAGCTTCATGTATAATCAACCTCCGTTATGTATTTTTATTCATTTTAATGTATTATAATGAATAAATGCCTCTATTGCAATGCATTCCTGAACAATAGTCAAATCCTTGATTGAACTTGAGTGAAATGCTATGCTTAACTGACTGACTGCAAAAGAGTGATTAAATTGACTAAATACTGTGACCAACAAAACTATATGGTTTATTCTAACTAACCCTTGACAACAATATGTCAAGGGTTTTTGTTTCCCCAGGGAAAAAATGAGTTTGGAGGCAAGAATTATGAATACAAAACAAAACCATTCCATCGCTTCAGTGTTTGCAATTTGGATCAGTTTAATAAGTAATATTGTTTTAACCGTGTTGAAAATCCTCGTTGGTGCGCTTTTCAACAGCCCCGTTTTACTGGCCGATGGCTTCCATAATGCGGGGGATGTTGTCGCTTCTGCAGCTGCTTTAACATCAATGCGGTATTCACAAAGACCTGCGGATGAAGACCACCCTTATGGCCATGGAAAAGCTGAAGTTATCGGTTCAGGAATTGTTGCCATCATTCTTGCCATCGCATCCATTTATATTGGTTATGAAGCTGTAAAAACATTTTTCGAAGAACCCGCAAAAGCAAGTGTGATTGCATTGATCACTGCAATCATCTCCCTCATCTGGAAGCAGGCGCTCTATATATACACAATGCGTATCGGAAAGAAAGTGAACAGCAAAGGGCTAATCGCAACTGCCTATGATCACTTGGCGGATGTATACGCCTCACTCGCTGCAGTCGTTGGAATTGGATTGGCACTCATTGGCGATGCCTACAATATTTCATTCCTTTCTTATGGCGATCCATTCGCAGGAGTAATCGTTTCCATTCTTGTTCTAAGGCTTGCATACGAAATTGGAAAAGAAGCAATGGATATCTTAATGGAAAAGAACGTCTCTGAAGAACGACTTAGGGAATTCGCGGCTTTGATACGCACGGTTCCTGAAGTAAAACGAATTGATCGCTTACGTGCACGTGAGCATGGCCATTACGTTCTTGTTGACTTACGTATTGGGATTCCGGGTACGATGACAATTCAGGAAGGGCATGATACCTCAAGTAAAATTCGGAACATGATCATCAATGAACACCAAGATGTAGATGAAGTACTCATTCATTTGAATCCCTGGTATCCCGGGGAATAATTGGGCAAATTATAGTTGAATTACGGTATACTGTAGAGTGAAAAGGAGTGTCTCTCATGTTAAAAGAGAAAATTGAGCAATTAGTTGTTGGGAACGAACCATTATTCCCGATTGAAAAAGCATATGCTGTCAAACAAGGGTTAATTGATGAAAACGTAGACATTCACTATAAAGGGTGGGGCTACACCGTCATTGAAAGATGCTTGAAAGAGACAGAAGAAGTTATTAAAGAGGAACATGGGACCTTCATGAATGAACCGGTTTCCTATTTTAAAAGGAATATCGATGAATTTGTCTATATCGAATCAACCGCTTTCGAAATAATTAAAGTGGACGGCATGGCACTCGAAACAGATGATGTATTCCAAACTTATACAGTTTTATTCGGATTAAAAGTACAGAAAAAATGGGGACCTTTCCTGAAAGATTATTTGGCGGCGAACGTTGGATCTAAGACATATAGTGCAATGTTCTCTGATACAGACGGATTATGGGACGTCAATATTCCACTTAATCATTTGGAGGGGTTCGAAAGTGAAATGCCAATTACAGATGCAGTGGACCTTGCCTATCGATTCATCTTTAATTTACTTGAAGCAATCGAGGCTGCAAATTGAAACATGCATTTGAAGTGGATACTAAGAAGTTCATCTACACGTATGTGCGGCAAGTAGATGAACATGACCTATGCCGTTTGGAAATGAGGGCATTCTTTGGCTATGATAGCCCTACGAACGTCATTACGAGTAAAGTGAAAATCGATCCAAGCAGGAGCCCTTTCATAAGGGAGCGCTTGGAAGTCATTTTTTCAGGAAAAGACTTGGATGAAATAAAAGGACAAGCAACTGAATTTGTCACACATAAAAGTTTCAAAGTAACATGCCTGAACTCAATTGCGCTCAATATGACGCCTAAACTCCATCATCCAGAGCGACGAAGCATCGAGCGGGAAATTGGTGAAGTGATTCAAGGGGAAGCCGATTTACATGAACCTGAAGTTAACTTTGGAATCGTCTTATTGGATGAAGTTTGGTATTTTGGCATCATCAAGGAAAGCGAACCCATTTGGAGATTCCATATGAAAAAGCCCCATATGTATTCCACTGCGCTAAGCACGAGGGTTGCTCGCGCAGTCGCTAACATTGCAGTCCCTCACCCCGAGGGAATCCGTGCGATTGACCCTTGCTGCGGCATCGGGACTGTTTTGGTCGAAGCCCGCTCAATGGGAATTGACATTGTCGGTAGGGATATCAACCCTCTCGTTTGCCTCGGATCCAGGAAGAACCTTGCACACTTCGGGTTGGAAGGTGAAGTTGTCATCGGTCCTATTTCCGAAGTGACGAATACATATGATGCTGCAATTATCGACATGCCGTATAATTTATTCACCCATATTACGGCTGAAGGACAATTAAACATTTTAAAAGATGCCAGACGGATTACATCGAAGTTGGTAGTCGTCACGATTGAACCAATGGATCATATGATTACTGAAGCTGGATTTGAAATCGTTGATCGTTGTATAGCGAAAAAAGGAACATTCGAACGGCAAATTGTTGTTTGTGAATAAATTTAATAAAAAAAAGGACATAACATATTCGTCTTACTGAATATGTTATGTCCTTTACTATTTCAATTCCTGTTTCAAAAACTCTTTTAGATTTGGAGATTGATTATATTTAATTGCTGCCTGCTCGTCTTTTTCTATAATGGCTTTTGTTAAATCGATTTGATTGATACTTGCAATGGCAACTGCGTAATGGATAACATCTACTAATTCACGTTCCAGGGATGCATCTGATGACATAGATTTTCGGCCTTCTTGCTGGTTTAATACCTCTGCAACTTCACCAATTTCTTCGACCAACTTCATAAATAATCCAGTGGACGTCCGTCCTTCTTTGTATTTTAATGATAAATAACTTTGTAATGCTTGAAATGTTAATTGATCCATAAGTAAGTCCTCACAATGTTAGTTATGTTTTACGACATTACGCTCTTTTGCTAATAGGAATCAAGATATCAAAATGAGGATTGTTAACATCCCGGTCATTCGGATATCTTTCGTGCTTTATCGGTAGCCGATCGAAATACTCCACGTCATCTTCCCTCAATGGCTCATATTTACTTTCCTTCAGCCATTGAAAGATATTGTCATAACTCTGACCAATGATGTGTTCTTTTTTATGATGTATCATTAAGTAAGTCATTTCAGGTATATAAATTTCTACCATACCCTCCGGGATTTGTTGTTCTTCACTAACTTCATACACGGAATAATGTACAAAGCCGTCAGGACGCAGATGATAGGACAATCCAAGTTGAACTTCTGGATTAATTGCATGCTCTAACTCACTTACTCCACTACTCATACTATAAATAATTTCTTTCAAAGAACTAACTTCGGTATACGGGCCATCCCACTTATATCCAATTGCACGATATGCTGGTATCTCCACAATTTCATATTGGAAGTTTTGCATTATTATTAATCCCCTTTTTAATATTAATGAACAATCAATTGCCTATTAGTCTTCGTATACTTTATATGATTCGTATTTGAATCCCTGATACAGATAGTTTTGTTTTTTGTACATTTCCCTTGGGGTGTCTTCACCATCGGCCACTAATATTACAACTTTCTCCGGAAATGAATCCATGACGAATTTTTGTAATCGACTTCCTATCCCCTTTTTCTGAAACGATTCATCTACAGTTAGGTTATCGATTTCTGCTGTTTCATTCGAGACAATGACATCAACATAACCTGCCGGAGATCCTTTATAAAAAGCCAAAACTTGAAGTATGTCGTGATCGGTAAATTGACGCTTTATAAGATCGGCCTTCTGTTCAGCAAATTCATTTCCAATCTCTAAGTCATGCTTATACTGCAAATCAAGATATATATTTAGTGTTCTATCTGTCACTGCTTGAATATCTATATCTGGATTGTTTGTTATTGAAGGGAAGTCTTTCGGCTGAATTGTATACAGCTCTAAAAAACCTGTTTCATAACCCCTATCGGCTAAATATGCAGAGAGTTCTTCTGTCGGCTTTATATTTGCCGGAAAAGAGAATTTCACATGCTTTTGGCCTCTTTTCACATGAAAATCCCTAAGATAATTTTCGATCTCTTTAAACTCAGTTAATGACGGTATCGTTTTAAATTCAATGAAATTACTATCATACCTGACTAACATCTCAGGATAATGAAAATGTCTATAAAGAGCATTTTCCTCCACTATGTTTCCAAGTATATTAATTTGATCAAATGTTATTTGTTCCATCTGTACTCTCCTAATTATCTGGTTGCGCTACGCTATCTTGCTGAACTTTTTCAATCAATAATTTTTTTATCTTTTCAAGGTAAGGAACTACAATTCCATCGTTAAACATACTTTCAAGTTCAGTTATAGTAACCCATTTTGCATCAGTTACCTCTTCTGGTTGAAGTACGGTGTCTTCAATATCAAAATCATGATGAAATAGCCACACATCTTTGAAATCGTGATTCCGACGTTCACTCTTTACTAATTCTCCATAGCTGCTTGATAGGTCAATCCCGATTTCTTCTTTTACTTCCCTCAGTGCACCTTCCAAACTGTCCTCCCCCGTCAAAACAGAACCTCCGGGGCATTCCCACATGTTCGGATAAGGCTTGTCGGGATGCCGTTTGGTTACCAAAATTTCTTGTCTACTATTAACGATCAAAACTGTGACGACCAAATGATAGTCTCCAGCAGGAAGAGGTTTTCCTCGCTCATGCTTCCTTCCAGTTTTAATTCTGTTTTTATCGTATATATCCCAATACTCCACCAGAATCCCTCCTCCACTTAACTAAGCTTCAACCATCTTATAGGTTATTCTTTATATACCCAAAAAACATCATCTCGCCATTTTCATTTTCAACAATACTGTAAGGTTCGATTTGATCATAATATCTTCGAGCAAATTTCCCTTCACCTACTGGGTAGATTTCAATATGAAGATTGCCAAAGAATCTTGTGAAATATAATTTGCCATTAATGAATTCGATCTTAATCTTATCCTTTAAGTATGTTCCACAATACTTTTCAAGTTGACTTTCATTAAGTGGAATTTCTCTATGCTTAGTCGGGGCAGCTATATCTACATGATGCAGCATATCTGAAATTGCATTACCTAACCTGTACTGATTTATAGTTTCATTATTGGACAGGATGATGATACAAATATCTTCCTCGAAAAAATTCTGCATGTACGTACAAATCCCAAGGTGATCCCCTCCGTGGGAAAACTTGTCTGTCCCGTAAACATGATGTTGTTCCAGTCCATAGCAGTAATTGTTTTGGTTCACGCTAAAAAACCTATCATACACTTTGCCGGACAGTAGTTTCCGATCCCGCAGACAAGTATACCATTTGTACAAATCATCACAGTTTGAAACGATGGCCCCCGCACCGATGCTAAATTTCTCGTTAAAATACGGACTTTTGACGACTGAATCATAGTCATAAACATAATTACATGATCTGTTTTTTATCGTTTTACAACCGTCATCAACATAGCTGTTCAGCATATGTAAAGGCAAGAATATGTGGTTTCCTAAAAATTCATCGTATGTTTCTCCTGATACATTTTCAATAATCCATGCAAGCAAATTATAGTTCGAGTTATTATAATCAAATACTGTACCCGCTAACTTGGTTAGTTGTTTATTAATATACTTCTGAAAAAAATAGTCTCGTGAATAATCCATTCTATTGTAACCAGCAAAAAAATCATCTTCAAAGTTTGTAAAATTATATAAACCTGAGGTATGAGATAATAAATGATGGACAGTGATCGATTCGTCAATCTGCATTTCAGCAGGTAGATATAATTGAGCAGGTTTATCAATATCCAGCATTTTCTTGTCATAAAGGAGCATAATCGCAAAAGCTGTAAATTGTTTTGACATAGAGGCAACGGAGAAGCGTGAATTCATATCATTTTTTATTCCAAACTCTATACTTGCATAGCCATACGCATCTTCAAAAAGGACTTCCCCCTTTTTTTTCACTTGGATAACACCGTAGAAGTCCCACAGCTTTGCGTATTCGTTGATATACTCTTTTAGTTTTAATCGCAGAGCTTGCATGAATTCACACTCCAAACTTTTTTTGTTCAATTAAAATAAGTCAATGCGGCATATAACCGCATTGACCCTCCAGAATGGCTTTTATCTGGTTATAAGATATTTTCAATCTTTTTCAGAAGTTCATATGCACCTTCTGATTCATTGGAACAGACAACGATTGTCGTTTTAGTTTCTGGATAGCATACAGCACGGAAATTAACCCCCGGATCATATCCCATCTGTATATACTTAACTACATGATTACAGTCGTCTAACTCCATAAAACCGCTATAGCCATAATATATATTTTCCTCTTCATCTACTACCTCACGCGGCATTAACAACATCTTGGTCATTTCCTTGGACAACAGTTGGAAACTCGTTAATGCTTGCCAGAATCTAATCATGTCTTCGGCCGTGACATATGCTCCCCCGTCTGGTCCTCCTTTTGCCGGCACGGAATAAATATTTGTTTTCCAGTTACCTTCCGAATCCTCGATGTAACCAAGTGCTGTATTTACTGGCAAACGATCCAACTCAAAGTATCCCGAATTCTCCATACAGGCTTTACGAAAAATATGTTCCTCAACGAATTCATCAAAACTACATTGGGCCACATGTTCTACAATTAGTCCTAACAATATATAACCAGTGTTGTTGTACTGAAACGAACAGTTCAGATTTTCCTGCATTTTTTCATACTGAAACATAGGCAAGAAATCCTTCGGAGCCCGGATGTGATACATAGGGAGCGATTTCCAGAGCAACGCGAAATCGTCCATTATTTCTTCATTGAAGTAGTCTGGTACACCTGATGTATGTGTTAGTAAGTGATGAATAGTAATATCTTTATCAAAATAAGGAAAATCTATATCTAAACAGTCTTTTAATTTTGTACCAAATGAAATTTTCCCAGCTTCAACTAACAAACAAATCGCTACTGAGGTGAATATTTTACAACCTGAAGCAATTGCAAACCTTGTATTTTCTTGATTATCAATTTTCTCCGATCGATTGGCGAAACCATTACTTCCCTCTATGATTTCGTTTCCTTTTTGAGCATAAAAAGCGCCTGAAAATAGAAGCTCCTTTTGTACTTTATCCAAGTAGCTTAATTTGATTTCTGTATTCATTATGATTCCTCCTGAATTCCTTTTATGGTTTTTTTATTTTATTGAAAGGAATTCAGTTAGTTTGTTCATACCATATAACGGATCATCATTATGTCCTCCCTTTCAGAAAAGATAATAGTAGATAAATTGTATAGTAAAATCTTTTGGGATGCAATTCAAGTGTGAATATTCCTAATCATATAATTACCTTGTAGCTTTTCACCAAATACCCTAAAACCTAAAACTCTACCTAAAAAGGGAAAAAGAATATGTCTTATAATCTCCTGTATCAGAGGAGAATTGAAGTACATTTCCATCGGTGGGTATCCCTTTGAAATAGGCACCAATACAGCCTGTGGTACATCTGTGACCGGCTATAAGAATATTCATCTCTTTATCCCCATATTGCTTTTGAAGTTCTTTCATGAAATCAAACACTCTACTTGCAAATTCAGTTGGATTTTCAACCCCATTATAGGTAGATAAATCGGGTAACAACCCAACCCTTTTTACTTCACTAATAGGTAAACCGTCAGCTTCCCCTACATCAAAGACATCCAATCGATCATCCATTAGAGCTTGTGCCCCTGTAATAATTTCTGCTGTTTGAACCGCTCTTTTTTGTGGTGACGAAAAAACAAAATCAAACTTTACATTCTGTAATTTCACCTTTAATGTTTCTGCTTGTTCGATTCCGTAATCGTTTAACGGTACACCCATTCTCCCCTGCATTTTTCGATCTTTATTCCATTCTGTTTGACCATGTCTCACTACATATATCATGGGAAACCCCCTTTTTTTCTTTTCGCTCCAATCCACAGTGTTCTACGGGAAGTCGCGTCGGTTCTATGGGAAGTTACCGCTGTTCTACGGGAAGTCCACGGTAGTCTATGGGAAGTCACTCCGATTCTACGGGAAGTCTGCCGCGTTCTATGGGAAGTCACCCCGATTCTACGGGAAGTCCACCGAGGTCTATGGGAACTTATCCCGATTCTACGGGAAGTCCGCCACGTTCAACGGGAACTGACCGCAGTTCTATGGGCAGTCTAAGCGTTACAAATCCAAAAGCGACTGATTCCGTTCAATCCTCATCCTATAATGGTTCATGATTCGAATCTGTTCTTCCGTTATCTTTTCTTTATTCCAGTACATATGCATTAAACTGTACTCAAATACTTCCTTTAATTTAATGAACAATGGAAGTTGTTCTAACATTTCTGGGGGAAGGTCATTTTCCTCCAGGTAACCGTCAATGATTGCTTTTGTAATTTCCCGTCCATAATCGACTATGTTGCCCCCTCCTACAAACGAATACTCGATTGCACTGTAGATTGGAACTGCCAAATCAAAAATGTAGAAGTTTTTCTCGCAGTCTTGAAAATCGACCATCGCCAAATTTGATTCATCATCAACCAAAATGTTTTCCAACCATAAATCTCCGTGCAATAACCCATAATTTGAGGTGTTTTTTGGCAATCCTTTTACAGTTAATAAAACATCTTGTGCAATTTTTCTAATTGCGGTTTCTTCTTCAGGAATATATTTAAGAAAAGCATATTCCTCATTATCGTGCCAATCGTTGATATACTTTACGGGGTGGATCTCTTCAAATTTCCTCGAGAAACGATGCAATCTACCGATTTGACGGCCTAATTCTTTTAATACGTTGGCATTCCATTGACTTCTCTCCAAATGGACACCAGGCGCCGCTTTATATAGAACGGTTAACACTTCTTTATCGCCAAGTGTTATTTTTTCTACTACATTTCGATTCAATGAAGAAACTGTTGGCGACACTGCCAACCCTTCTCTATTCAAAAAGTTTGTATAAGTCACTTCTTCAAGCTGTTCATCGTATGACTTGTAATTGGTGATTCTGGCGAAATAAACGTCTTGTTTCGCGGTACATCGGAACATCTCATTTGTTACTGGTTGAGCTGCAAGGAACTCCACTGGATATAAATCATTGAGTATTTTAATTAATTGTGTCGAATCTCCGTTTTGAAACATTTACAAAGTCACCATCCCTAAAAAACAGATATTTCCATACATTTTATACATAATAGACTGAATTTACAATGCAAAAAGAGGATATATGTTCAATTTGAACATATATCCTCTTCGATTTTTATTATTTCGAAACTTCCACAGTATAGTCAGCCAATAGTCTTGCGCCGTAGCCTGTTGCTGATTTTGCGTAATAGCCTGATGCGCTTGACTTGCTCATCATACCAGCCATATCGACATGCAACCATTTGCTGTTTTCTGGCACGAAGCGACGTAGGAACAAACCTGCCGTAATGGAGCCCGCGAAGTTCATTGAGCTGATATTGTTCATGTCTGCGTAATCGCTTGCCAATGATTTATCGTATGCTTCTACCAACGGCATAGGCCATACGAAATCACCGTTTTGATCCCCAACTTTTTTCATAACGGATGATAGTTCTTCATCACCGAAAACGCCGCCGATTTCCGAACCTAATGCAGCAACAATCGCGCCCGTCAACGTTGCGATGTCAACGATATACTCTGCATTCAACTCACCCGCACGGATTAAAGCGTCAGCCAAGATTAGACGACCTTCTGCATCTGTATTCCCAACTTGAACAGTTTTGCCGTTTTTATAACGGATTACTTCACCAGGGAAAACAGAGTTTGCATCCGGTGTGTTTTCAACCATAGGGATCAGAGCAACAACATTTACATCCGCTTTCGAATCAACAAGAAGCTGCATTGCTCCAGCAACTGCCGCTGAACCACCCATGTCCATACGCATGCTGCTCAAGTCTTTACCGCTCTTTAGGCTAATTCCACCCGTATCGAATGTTACCCCTTTCCCTACAAGTGCCACAAGTGGTTTTGAAGAATCTCCTTCATAACGGATCTCAACGAATGATGGGTTGTATTTACTGCCTCGGCAAACTGTCAGGAGACCATTCATTTCCATTTCTTCAAGCTGTTCTTTACCGTGAACAGTTATCTCGACACCTTTTCCTTCAAACTGCTGTTTCAAAACTTCTGGATATGTTTCCGGATTCAATACATCTGATAGTTCGTTCATCAAATCACGGGAGAACGCAGTTGCTGCAGCACGGATTTTTCCAAGCTCAACAGAAGCGTTCAAATCGCCTGCCACTTCAAGTGCTGTTTTTGTCGTTTCAGCATCCGATTTATATGTCGAGAATTGATAAGAGCCAAGCTCCCAACCTTCAACAAATGCAACAGCGACCTCTTCTTTATTAAGATCAGAAAAAGCTGCTTCAAGTGCAGTTCCTTGAACACTAGCTTTTTCAACTTTTTGAGAAGAAAGGTCACGGGAGATATTCCCCGCTGTGGATCTCACTTTTTCCAATGACTTCTTTTTATCATCGGTTTTAACGATTACATACTGCTCGTCCTTAATGATTAAAGAACAATGACCTGCTTTTTGATTCTCTACAAAATTCTTCACTGCACTGTTTTCAGTTACTAATACATCATCCGAAAAGATGATCTTTACTTCATTCGTCAATTTAACTTCCCCCTAAAACACAATTTATTTCGACTATAGAAATAGTCTACCACAAATTACGGATTTTGAAAGATTATCTTTTCTCTGAAATCACTAAAAAGAAAGTCGCAATTGGACCTAAAACCAAAGATAACAAAAACCAATTCAACCCACTTCTATTCTTCCCCTGTGCAATTCCTGCGTTAATGAGTGAAAGTGTCCCCCACCCAACAAAATAACTACCGTCCATGAAATTACCTCCTTATGTACTTATAAATAGTTGCTTTCCGTTACAGGCGGACGCTTTCCGCGGGCATGGCTTCAGCCTCCTCACTCCGCTACGCTTCGTTGCGGGGTCTTCAGCTCATGCTATTCCCGCAGGAGTCGCCGCCTTTCACTCCAAGCAACGGAAATCACTATATACAAAACAATTAACAATCCATATATACCTTACGTCAAAATACAAATATAGTTTCAAAATAATTCTTACAGTACCTTGCAATGAATAATACTGTATGATATATTACACTTAACACAGTAGTATTCATTACACTGTACTAAAAAAGGAGGGATAGATGGTGAATATTCAATTCAAAAAAGGTGTTTTAAACTTATGTGTCCTTGTTTTATTGGATAAACAAGACCGTTATGGCTATGAATTGGTACAGAAAATCTCTGATCAGATTTCCATATCTGAAGGATCTGTTTATCCGCTGCTGCGCCGATTGACGAAAGAAGGTTATTTTACGACCTATTTACAGGAATCATCTGAAGGACCTCCCCGTAAATATTATAAGTTGACGGATGCAGGGCGTGAGTACTTACATGAGCAATTAAATGAATGGCGCAGTTTCACGGAAGGTGTAAATAAATTAATCGAGGAAGGTGTTCGTAATGACTGAAAACCAATTTATCATGGAACTTGAGCAAGCCTTAAAAAGATTGCCAACTGAGGAGAGAAACGATATTCTGCAAGATATACGTGAGTACTTTTCGAATGGCAAGGCTGATGGAAAAACGGAAACAGAAATAGCTTCTTCACTCGGCACACCAGATAAAATTGCAGCAGAGTTATTAGACGCCTACCCGTTTAGTGAAACAAACACCAACGTTGCAAAAGATCCATCGAGTGAAGTGATCACGATTCAGGACGACAGTTTTTCAAAAGTCGATATTGAGGTATTTCATGGCACTCTTACAGTCATTCCTTCTAATAACAACGAAACAAAGATTGAATTGTTGAATCCCAATGATAAGTTAGAACTGACGGCTGATGTAGTTGGAGATACATTAAAGGTCAGGTTGAAAAAGAAAGGTCTTTGGTTATTTGTGTTCAACTTCAATACAAAGGCGGTGGCATTGAACGTGTTCATTCCGAAAAAGCTTTACCAATCCATTTCTATGAAATCGGATAACGGCCGGATAAATGCCGAAAAATTAATAGGAAAAACGATTGATGCACGCACAGATAACGGTAGAATTGAATTAGCTGAATTGGCAGCTACAGTACTTATTGCGGAGACCGATAACGGAAGAATTGAAATTTCGAAAGTGCAAAGTGATAGATTAAAAGCAAAAACAGATAACGGCCGAATAACGCTTGCGCATGTAGAAGCCGATTTAATTCATGCCAAATCGGATAATGGCAGAATCGAGTTCGAACATGTAGATGGGAACTTGGTAGGTGTTACCGACAACGGTCGAATTACACTTGTAACGGAACATCTTGACCGTAATATCAATTTTGAAACAGATAATGGAAGTATTGAAGTGAAGTCGGTTCGTAAGCCAACAAATGCACTAATTTCGGCAAAAACTGGCCATGGACGAATAGATGTGTATGGTGATAGAAACTCTCGTACTCGCTTCGGCGCGGAAGAATATCAGATTCAATTGAAATCGGATAACGGAAGAATCACAGTGAAGTGATCTGTAAAAAAATAAAGAGGGCATTTTCTGCCCTCTTCAACTGTTTATGGAGTTCATAACCTTCGCATCATCGAGGTTTCTAAAATTCTCTGCACCAACACGTTTTTTAATTTCCTCTTCATTTAATGGAGGTGGCAGCTGATTTGCAGGTATGATTTCCTGCTCTTCACTCATTATATTTCTTTCCACTGCCGCATTTCTTGCATTAACGCTACGGCCATAGTTCTCCGCTTCCTCAATAGTCATCCCATAATTATTTTCTTCCTTTATTACATATCCCTCCTAAACCCATTTTTTCTTGTCATTCCCTCTTTGAATTAAATTAAAACTTTTGAATATGATATAGTAGACATCAATCCATTTACAGCATGGTCCTTCCACAAGCTTCCATACTGTAAAATTGAAAAGAGGTCGAGACAATGGCGACGATTTTTGTAGATGCAGATGGCTGTCCTGTTGTAAACGAAACGATTTCCATTGCGAAACAGTTCAAGCTTCCGTGCATTCTCATTTGTGACACTGCACATGAAATGCATCGGGACGGAGCTGAGACCGTAATTGTCTCCAAAGGCGCGGATGCAGTCGATTTTGTTTTGGTCAACCGTGTTAAAAAAGGAGATATCGTTATTACACAGGATTATGGCTTAGCCGCAATGGTATTAGCAAAACAAGGTCATCCGATTGATCAGAACGGTAGACGCTATACTGAAGAAAATATCGATCAGCTTCTTTTCGCCCGTCATACTGCACAAAGAATTCGGGCTGCTGGGGGAAGGCTTAGAGGTCCCAAAAAACGTTCAAAGGAAAACAATGAAAGATTCGTGAATAAGCTGCGTGATTTATGCAATACTGTAATTCCTCCAAATTGAAGCCCGCTAATTTGCCGGGCTTTCATAATCCCTTCAACTCATTCATAAACTACATTAATACCTATATTTAATCCAGCGCCCAAAAGTTTACCCAATTTCTCCATAAGGACATGCATACGTTTAACATTTTTCTGTAAAGGTTTGAGAATGATAACTAAACGGAGGTCTATCCATGCCAAAAATTGTTTCCGTCAGTACTGTTCTGCCTCCTCACGAGGTTAAACAGGAGCAAGCTGTCGAACTTACCCGCTCTCTATTCAGTCAAAGATTCAAAGATATCGAAAGGCTTTTGAAAGTCTTCCAAAATGGTGATATCGAAAAACGTGATGTATGCATGCCCATTGAGTGGTATGGTCAAGCCCATGATTTTGAAGAGCGGAATGAATTATATATTCACCATGCCGTGAATTTGGGGGTTGATGCTGTAAAGGCTTGCCTACAAAATCCAAGAACCTTGGAAAAACCCGTTGATCCTTCTGAAATTGATGCAATTTTCTTCATTTCAAGTACAGGTATTTCAACGCCCAGCATAGATGCACGCATCATGAATCTGATTCCTTTTCGTGATGATACAAGGCGTATACCGATATGGGGACTTGGATGCGCGGGCGGAGCAGCAGGAGTCAGCCGGGCATTTGAATATTGCAAAGCATTTCCGAAATCTAATGTATTAGTGCTGTCAGTCGAATTTTGCAGTTTGACGTTCCAAAAAGACGATTATTCGAAAAGCAATCTTGTCGGTGTTTCCCTCTTTTCGGATGGTGTTGCTTGCGCTTTAATTACAGGCGATCAATCCGAAATTACAGTGAACAGAACGGTCCCTGCCATCATTGGTACTACGTCAAAATTAATGCCTGCATCAGAAGATGTTATGGGCTGGGATATTAAAAACAATGGGCTATATGTTGTCTTCTCAAAAAGTATTCCAGCGATCATCACGAATTGGCTCGGACCTTTCGTCCATGAGTTCTTAGCCTCAAATAATTTAACTAAAGACGATATTACACATTTCATCGCGCATCCGGGAGGAAAAAAAGTGTTGATGGCATATGAAGCAGCTTTACGGTTCGATTCGTCTAAAACGGCTATTTCAAGAGAAGTGCTACGGAATCATGGCAATATGTCTTCACCGACTATCCTCTACGTCCTTAAGCAATTCATGGAATCTTCCCCTGAGCCTGGTGAATACGGTTTAATGGCGGCCTTAGGTCCAGGATTTTGTGGGGAATTGCTGTTGTTGAAATGGGATTGAGGTGAGCTAAATGTTATTTGGTATTGTCATCTCAATTGTGATCCTGCAACGTCTAATTGAATTGTTCATCGCAAGACGAAATGAAAAATGGATGAAGAGCCAAGGAGCTTTTGAAGCAGGTGCAACTCACTATCCATTTATGGTTGGGTTGCATATTCTTTTTTTCATTTCCTTGCTAACCGAAGTTCTTTTTTTCAATCGTGAACTATCACTGATTTGGCCATTCTTGTTAGCTATTTTCCTTGTAACCCAACTTTTACGGATATGGTGCCTTTCATCATTGGGCAAGTTTTGGAATACAAAAATCATAGTCCTCCCTAATGCTCAGGTAGTTCGGAAAGGTCCATATAAATGGATCCGTCATCCAAATTATATAATCGTTGCAACGGAATTACTCGTCTTGCCCTTGCTTTTCAATGCATTTTTCACAGCCGTTTTATTCACCCTCCTCAATTGTTGGATGATGACAGTACGAATTCCAACTGAGGAGAAGGCGTTGAAGGAAGCCACAAATTATACGAAAGAATTTCTGTTGAATAAATGACAAAACACCAAGGAAGCCTCTCCTTGGTGTTCTTCTTTGATTACGGCCACCCGATCTTACTCGTGACATCTTTTTTACCACACAACGCCAAGAAATTTACCACAGAGTGCCAAGGTGTTTACCAATGAATCAAAAACCCCCTACAGAATAGCACTGTACTAAACTGTAGGGGCTTTGATTTTTAATCAGTATTTATTCTGTTCTCGAAGTAATCCATAATTATTTTTCTGCTGCCTTCTTATATATCCTGCCCAGAATAGCTGTAAGGGAAAGGTTCTTCTCCATAGACCTCCAAGAGTTTCTTCTTAAGTTCTTTCGGGAAGGGGTACCAACTTTTGTAACCAGACCAGTAATAGTTTTCCTCCATTTTTCGAAGATCCTTTTTTGTTAATACAACCATATCAACCTTCTACGCCCAACCCATGGCGCTCTCGCATGGAAACATCTCCATCTATGAGAATCTGATAGGAGTCATGGATAATACGGTCTAATATTGCCTCCGCAATCGTTTCATTCCCCAATTTCAAATGCCATCCGCTAGGGTCTATCTGTGAACAGAAGATAGTTGAAGCTGCCTTATGGCGTGCTTCAGTGATTTCAAGTAGGATTGCGGCCTCATCTGTCGTTAAATCGGTCAGTAGCCATTCATCTAAGATAAGAAGATCGACATTCGTATATTTCTTAATCAATTCGCGATAGCTCCCATCCGCGGCTAATTTCGCAAGTGTCAATTCATCAAGTAACTCCGGTAGACGGATGTATTTAACAGTGTGAAATTGACGGCAGGCAGATATGCCGAATGCACTGGCCAAATATGACTTGCCGGACCCAGTGGGTCCCTTCAATATGATATTGTGACTGTCGAGAATATAGGCACCGCTTGCGAGCTTCAAGATCAAGTCTTTATCTAGTTTTCGATCTTCGTGATATTCTATGTCTTCAATACTATCACTTGGGTTTAAAAAAGTTGCTGTTTTGATCAAGCGTTGAAGCTTATTGCTTTTACGTCGAGAATGTTCCAGATCGACTAGAAGTGAAAAGCGGTCTTCAAAACTCATCTTCTGGAAATCTTTGTTTCTTGCCTGTTCCTGGTAAGCTTCTGCCATTCCACTTAATTAAATTCTACTTTAAGTAATGGGTGCGTTACTTGAAGAAGCATTAAGTGATTTTAGGACTAATGCTAAATGTTAGTTATTCAATTAAAGGGCGCTTTTCTGAAATAAGGAAAGCGTCTTTCTTCATGGAATAACACCATTAAAGAAAACTAGATATTTAAATTTTAATATAGATGAGATTACGAAGGTTTGTATTGTTAGGTAAATTTACCCTTTCTCCGCTTGTTTATATTGTTTTTGGTGGTATGGCGATTTGGGCAATTAAATTAGCTGGTGGCGTTGGCCCTATCTTAGCTTATTCAGGTGCGGGTGTTAGCGGAAACAACTAACAAAAAATTGAAAGGGGTTTTTGATATGTCAACAGATTTATATGCAAAAGAAACCTTACAAAATTTGGCTCAATTAAAGGATCTTGCTCTGGAACAATTAAAAGCTTTTACGTTGGCACTGACGAATAGACTGAACAACAGCACACCGACAAGCATTCCTCCAATTACAAGCTTGAGCAGTGAATGAAGCAAGCGCTGCTTCGACTTTGAAACCGTATGCGTAAGGATGAGATTCTCCTCCTTCGATTAGATCATTCTTTCCAAAGATGCCCATTATATCTCGGATTTTGCTATGTGCTACGTACCTATCATCTTAATAAAAAGAGTGTAAGGAGGTCTGAGGTGAACGTTGGTTCATATAATTTCCATTTAGTTAGCGATACCTTCTAAAGCTTCCCCTTCCCCAAAATTGTAGCAGCAAGAATAAGGCAATGCATCCTATAAAAAATAGCATGCTGCCGAGCGATTGCATGGTTCCTGATTCTATACCGATATACAACAGAAAGTTTTCGAACGGAACGTTAAGAAAGCCTATTGACGCAAGAAAAATTAAATATGCCAATAACGTCATTACAGGAAACGCGCCTTTGCATCTTTTTTGTATAATGAGCGCATTCCAGAGGAGGGATGTTATTTCCAAGATAAAAACGCTAATCGCAACACCTGCATAACCGAATCCCGGTATTGCAGTTAAATAATAAGCGGCGATTGCAGAACAAATAAGGCCCACTAGTAAACCGACTAGGGGAGCCTTTTTTTGATCAGCCGCCCAAAGGATCGTTGTCGTTAGCTCCCGCATGCCGGCAATAAGAGGAGCAAAAGACATGTAGCGTATTGCTTCGGTTGCCTCTTGACTACCCACAATTAGCATAGATAAATCATCCGCATGAAAAAAAAGGATTAACATGGAACTGATTCCCCAAAACCACCCGATTTCTAAGGACAGACTGGAACGCTCAACAAACCTACTTTTTTTCCCGTTTTGCCAATTGGTCGTTAACTTAGCAGCCATCGTATATGATATTGCCGCGGTAACAATAGTAGGTAGATACACGATAGTTGTCGCGATTCCGAATACTTCTCCGAAAATGGCAATAGCCTCTGATTGACTTAGGCCAGAAACTTGCAGACGGCTAGGAATGATTAACGCATCAAGAAAATCGGACGCAGGCATAACGATACGCGTTAATGTAATAGCAAAGGATGATTTGAAAAACAAAAAAATTCCAGGTCCAAGGATCAGCCACCGGGCGGATTTATTATATGTTCCGTTATTGGTGGCAGGTATCAGCTTCAATCTTTTATTATATTTCAGCAACCAAAGAAACAATAATGCGATACAGGCACCTGTAAATGCACCGAAAACGGCACCCCCTGCGGCAGCATAAGTGCCTTGTTTCAGCCATAGAACGACAAGCAAAAGCATTGTTCCAACACGAACCGTTTGTTCTATTAGTTCAGAAACGGCCACATATCCGTAGAACTCCACACCTTGTAAGAATCCTCGGTATAGCTGAAGCAGTGGAACAATAAAAAGCGCCGGAGCTAGGCAGCGGATGGGAAACGTCAAGCTGTAATCTCCGAGAAAATGTGCAATATTAGGCGCTATGGCGAAACAAAGCAAACTGGAAACAGTTCCAAGGAACATAATGGGTACAGCCAGGCTTTTATAAACAAGCCAACCCTGTTTTTTATCCTTAGCGGTCAATAATGCCAACGATGTAGGAAAACCACCTGAGAGCAACGTAAGTACGAATCCATAAACAGAATAAACAATTTGATAAATTCCCATTCCTTCTGAGCCGAGAAGCCTAAACAAAGGAATGCGAACGGCGAGACCGATGACTTTAACGAGAAATATAGCACCAGTACGCAGCGCTGTTTGTTTAATAAAGGTAGGCAGTCTCATCTTTTCACCCCAAGTGACCTTGTCCTAATAACTATATGAACAAGATCACAGGGGTAGACTACGGAGACTTTTTACCAAGACCTTTTTCGATTAATCATTGATATGAATGAGGATATATTTCGTTGTTTTATCCCAGCCGAGGTCAAACGGTACACGATACCGATCCGCAGTATGGGAATTCACTAACGGATAGCCGTTAGCATCTTGCCCTACCACAACCGAAAAATGGTCCGTATCTCCATCTAGCGTGTAGCCGATCACGTCACCTGGCTTTAAGCTTGAGATTGCTCCATGTGGATGTTTGTCGCTTGATTCAGTAACTTCTGTAAATGTCCCCTTTGCAATCAAACGTCCATATCCGGAATAGAGCAAGAAATGTTCAAAAGCATCCGTTTGTACCCATGCTTTACTTCCACTTCTCCAATTGCGCGTTTTCTGCAAGCCGCCGCCTTCCTCCTCGTCGCCAAGAACTTGGGATACAAAGTTGGTACAGTCTCCGCCAAGTGGTGTGTAATCCTTATATTTCGAATTGTAACGGTTATTATTCCCGGCTCCCCAAGCTAGGCCCGCGTACTTATTGGCATAGGCCACTGCACGTTCACGATTATATCGCCCTTTATTCTGCGAAGTTTCGTTGTCGGGAGAAAGATGGGGGAAGCCCACTGGTGAATCCGCTATTAACTCTGAGTTTTCTTCAAGCGGATCCAAATACCATTCCTTTAATACCATCCAATTACCGTCTATTTTCTTCAATGTAAGAGCATGCCGCGTACCGACACCAAAGGATTGGGGTGGTAGATAAACTGTATTGTAGTCATACGATATTTTGGCCATCTGTATCAGGGAAACATGCGCTACATCCCCATTTTTTTCGAAACGAGTAATACGAATGGTGGGTTCTGCTCCTATAAGCCGTATGCCACGTTTATCTGCCCAAGTATTGATGTACTTTTCACGTCTTAATTCCATTTGATAAGCGTAGCGGCTTACCTTCTCCGTATGGATATAATACTTGTTAATGGATTCCGGAAGCCGATTGACAAGAAAGGCATTACGATCAACAAACAACTGTGTCAGGAAAGAATCAACCTCCCTTTTGTCGTAATCCTCTTGAGCAAAAGCTTCATAAGCATTCAATGGCATCAACCCGACTAATAAAGTCATTCCGAACAATAGAACCAAGCGGAACAAGCCAAACTCCCCCTTAATGGTGCCCTACTTTTCAATCCACCTTATGATGGTTCACTTCAATATAAATTATCCGTTTCCTAATCAAACATGGAAACAAGCCGTTTTTCCGATATTTGATCCGAAAATATCGTAATGTACTCGGAGCAAAGGTGAAGTTTTTACCAAGCATACCAAATCGATTTGAAGGGGGAGCTGCAAAACAAAAATCCGGTAACCTTTATCAAATATTTACATATATAAATAATTGGAAAAAAGAGCCGGATGAAACGGTTGCAGGTATGTTACTTTATGCGAAAACAACCTCACCCTCCCTAACCATATTTATCGCATTAAAGGTAATCAAATTTATGTTACATCTCTCGATTTACAACAAGGTTTTATCGGCATAAAGGAAGACTTATTAGCATATGCTTATCAATTTTTTGCATAGTTTTATAATTCGCTTTATATATATTCGGAAAATCCCTTGATTCAATCATTCGGGGATTTTTCTATTGTTACTCGTTCAATTTGATACAAATGAATCTTATGGCTATTAAAACAATTGTAACAAACCCTGTACACATGTAGTGGTAAACGCGTGACGTTTGCTGGTACATTTGTAGTCATTCGGTGGTAAAAAAGATGGCAGAGGTGGTACATTCCGTTGGCCGTAATCACTTCTTTCATGAAATTCGCGTCAACGTCTTCCCCATATATCCGAAAATAATCGTTAAGATTGGAGATAGCAAACAAAAGAATACAAATGGTAGATACTCCAATGTAGAAACACCCAACACTTGAGAAATGAAAATTCCACAAACACTCCACGGTACAAGCGGATTCACAACCGTCCCCGCATCTTCCATGACACGGCTAAGATTTTTATTGGCAAGACCAACTTTCTCATAAGAAGATTGGAATGCTTGTCCTGTCAATAAAATTGATAAATACTGCTCACCAATTAAGACATTAATTCCAATGGCAGTGACCGCCGAAGATATTATGACAGAGGAGACTTTCTTCAAAAGCGCTTCGATTCTTCCTAAGAAACTTTGGATAATCCCTAATGTAAACAATAATCCTCCCATGCTTAATGCTAGTATTACTAATGAAACAGTGAACAACATGCTTTCCATACCCCCGCCCGTCAGCAGTTTATCAACATCCTGTACGCCAGTAGAGGATACAAATCCTTTAAATAAAATCCCCAATACGTCAGCAAAACCATAATTATGATGTAGGAATGATAGAAGTACTGCTACAGTCGAACTTATTGCCAATGTCAGAAGAGCTGGCATCTTTTTGATCGTTAAGACGAATAGGGTTAAAAGCGGAATGACCGTATACCAATGAATCATCCCAGTTCCCAAAAGTGTTTCCTGGAAATCAGCAATTTCATCAAAATCGCCTGTATTTACATTAGGAGATAAAATGCCGAAGAAAATTGTCGTAAGGATAAATGCCGGTACAGTTGTCCACCCCATATTGCGAATATGTTCGAAAAGGTCGACACCAACTATTGAAGATGCAAGGTTAGTCGTATCGGACAATGGCGACATTTTATCACCGAAAAACGCACCTGACACGATAGCACCCGCAGCCAATGGCAATGAAAGCCCAAGCACATCCGCCATGCCGATAAACGCAACTCCGACTGTTGCTACAGTCGTCAAAGAACTTCCGATTGATATGCCCACAATGGATGAAACGATGAAAACAATCGCAAAGAAGAAAGTGGGAGTTATTAAATGAAACCCTGCGTATATTAACGAAGGAATTGTACCGCTCATCATCCAACTACTTATAAGCATTCCGATGAAGAAAAATAAGAAGACGGCACTCATCCCTGCACCAGCACCTTCGACCAAACCTTTTTCAAGTCTCCGGTATGGTATTCGTTTAAGCAGGCCATATCCGATTAATAGTAATATCGAAAAAAGAATCGGTAAATGAGGAACAGCATCGAAGTAGATAATACAAACACCAATCATGAGAACAATCCCAACAATGAGCACGACCGATTCCCAAAATGATGGTGTATGAATTGCTTTGATTTTAATCATACTGCTTTCCTCCTTGAGTCTATAATGAACACAAAAAAACCCTTTCATCCCGTAAAAAGGGACGAAGGAGTTCTCCGCGATACCACCCTATTTTGACGACAGTCATCTGCCATCCACTTCATTTAAAAAGGAAAAAAATGTTGGTGTATTTCATCCCCGCTGCTGCCTGAATTTGCACTATCCAATCAGTCTCTATTTGCTGCCCACAACGGAATTACTGCGCCAACTTTCCAACGTCTATTTGTTTTTAAATTGATCTTTGCTTTTATTTATGTTCTGAATCTTACCATGCCTGGGGGAAAAGTCAATAGGATTTATCTGCCATCATAATGCTTTACCAATAATAAATCCTACGAACGCAACTAAAATCCCAACACCATAAGTAAGTAAGATATAACCGATGAATTGCCTTTTCCTATTTCCGAACCATAACTGCAATAACTCTTTAAACAACGTTGAAAACGTAGTTAAGGCGCCAGCGAATCCGGAGACAAGAAATAGAGTCCACAGTTTCGGAACACCTAAACCGACTACAATACCAATCAGCAAGGACCCGGCTATATTCACAATTAATGTTCCAAAAGGTAGGCTGCTTCCCTCTTTATTAAACTTACCGGAAAGAAGATATCGAATGACCGCGCCAATAAAACCACCCGCCCCAATGATTAGTATATCAATGACCGTCATTCTCTCCCCGCCTTCCGGGCCAATTTCATGCCTATACTGCCAAATAGAAAACCACCAACAATACTACTTGCAATGTACATAAGTGCTATCAAAATAGCATCATTCTGAAAAAGGTTCACGGTCTCCATACTAAAAGCAGAAAAGGTTGTGAAGGAACCTAAAAATCCGGTCGTTAAGGCAGTTTGCAAATCGTGGTTAAGCCTTAGACGTTGAATGAAGCCTGCACTAAGAAAACACAAGAAAAACGTTCCGACCATATTTACTGTGAATGTTGCAAAGGGGAAATTCCCGAAACCGAATGAGATTTCACCTATACTTACACGTGAAACAGCACCAATCGCTCCCGCAATGCCCACTAAAAGGGCCGCTCTCATGACTCCACCTTTTTTAATAACCGTCTCGACAACACCGTCTCAAGCGAGAGGCGCTTCTCATTCTCTCCAAATTGAATGCGAATTTCCGCATCACCAATTTCAAGAACAACTCCCCTGCCAAATACACGGTGAATTACATGCATTTCGCTATACAATTCATTTGGATCATGAATGCCGTCCGGATCCATCGGAATGGATGGTTCCACCTTTTTTAGTTTTACCATTTTCCGCTCCTCCGGTTTCATGACAATTCCACGCACTTCATTCACAAATCTTGAATCCTCTTTTGTCTTGCCATTCTGTTTTTGATAGGATAGCAATTCCAATCGATCCTTCGCGCGTGTCATTCCAACATAGAATAATCGTCTCGCTTCCTCCATTAACAACGGATCTGTTTCATCTTCTTCAGATGGAATAATCCCTTTCACCAGGTCAATCATGAAAACGCGTCTAAATTCCAATCCCTTTGCACTGTGGAATGTCGACAATGTCAACGCATTGTCTGAAGGGTTAAATTTTGCCTGCTGAACTGCGATCTCCAATTCCTTTAATCGGTTTGCAAATTCGACCATTGTCCGCAATTGGGAGGCGATTCCTTCAAGTGTATCAAGAATGCCAAGTAAGTTATCGATCCGATAGCCGAATTTCTGTGCACGACTTCTAAGTGCTTCCTCATATTCAAGCTCATAACGGATCATCCGAATCACTTGTCCAGGTCGCATTTTAGGAATTTTATCGTAAACTTCCTTATAGGATTTCAATTTTTCAACTTGACTGCCCTTTAGTTGGACAGAATGCTGAAACGCGTCAAAAACATTCCCTGAAGTCGATTTCCTTTCGAACTCTGCAAGCATCTTCCGAGATATGAACAAATTCATCTTCATTGCAATTTTTGCGAAGACGTCCTTCCTTTCAACATTGAAGCTAAGTCTCATGAAATTCAATATATCTTCCACAACCCAATGTGTAAAGAACTTGTCATCCGCATCCTTCATATAAAAAGGAATTCCCCTTCTATGAAGCTCGTTGACATACATTGTCGATGATGAATTATTTCTGAATAAAATAGCGACCTCGTTCAAGTTTTTCTCATTTAATAATTCATACGTGACATATTCCAAAAGGTGTTTTGGATCTTCGAATTGTTTAATGAAAATAGGTCCGTTCTCTTTATTCTCAGTACGCATCTCCTTTACATACCGATGCCGATTCCGTTTAATGAATTTAGCAGCTGTCTCGACGATTTCTTTCGATGAGCGGTAATTCTGTTCCATCTTAAGCAATTCGGCATCTGGATATACTTTCTTGAAATCCAACAAATAGGTTGGATCTGCACCCCGCCATGTATAGATTGATTGATCATCATCCGCCACGACGCAAAGATTTCCGTGATGGGCGACGAGATGCTCAACAATTCGATGCTGAACAAGAGATGTGTCCTGGCTTTCATCTGTTAGGATATAATCGAATTGACTACGAAACTGCTCCGCAAGTTGTTCATCTACACGCAATGCCTGTTCGGCTATCGTCAGCATATCGTCAAAATCGAGCAGTAAATGGCCGATCATTTTCGTTTTATATTGCTCGTACTTCAGCGCGATGCTTCCCGCCTTTTCAAAAGGTCCAGGCACTTTTTCCAACTCGTTAAAAGGAATCATCCTATTCTTAAGGAAACTGATGAATGTGGACAGTGAACTTAACTCTTCTTCAGTGCCTTCTTCGCGAATCACTTCTTTATATAATGCTTTCAGCAACATCGATTTGTTCGGCGATTGTTTCCCTTTACCGCCTTCGATCAATTCATATCCGGTGCCTGTTTTATTCAAATAGGTTCTTGTAATACTAAATGCCAGACTATGTATTGTTGAAAAATCGACTGGGGCATGATGCGGAAAGAAACGTTTAAATCGTTCCGTCATGTCATTTGCAGCCGCACGGCTAAAAGTGATTGCTTTTATCCGTTTCGGATTCACGTTCTTCTCTTCTATCAAATAGCCGATTCGCATGATCATCGTCGTTGTTTTCCCGGATCCAGGGCATGCTAATAAAAGTAATGGTCCATCTGTTTGTAGGACGGCAGATTTTTGGACATCATTCAATTTAATATGTAGTTCTTTCATTTTTCGATTAAAAAAATCAGACATTACATGGTGCTCCTTCTCTTTTTTGCATTGTACTTAATTTACCATAGGTGCGCGTATTTGTTCCCGTAAAAAGAAAGAACCTCTGCATTTTCGCAGAGGTTGTTGACTAAAATCCGCCCGATTCCAGACGATCGTTTTGAATATCCACTTTTTCATTTTTACTACCCTTATAGGCAGTGGAGGCAACTTCGTTTGTGCGTCGTTGTTCGTCGGTGTACTCAGTCCCGCCTAACTCGGCCCTGACATCGTCTTTGTTTTGCCCTTTGTTTTTATTCTTTTTAAACAATGGTGATCACTCCTCCTTGAGTAGTCTTCATAAGATACCCCAAAGAGTTAGAGTTAATCATGCAATTGGCTATTCCTTACTTCGGAAAACCAATTGAATTCAATGGATAGAATCTAAAACCTACTTTGCCAACAACGGATTCTTGATCGATACATCCGATCACCCGACTGTCTGTGCTATTGCGTCGATTATCACCCAAGACGAAAAGCTGCCCTTTAGGTACAGTCACTTCAAAGTCCTCCGTCAATTTCTCGTCTTTGAAAATCTGTTTCTTGTTCTCTTTCAGATAATCCTCTTTATGCTCTTTTCCGTTAATGAAGAGCCTGTCATCCTTCATAACTACGGTATCACCTGGTAAACCGATTACTCGTTTAATATAATCCTCTTCTACACCTGGTGCATGGAAAACAATCAAGTCAAAATGATCAAGTGTATGGATTTTCGAAATGACTACGCGATTATCCGATTCAAATGTAGGTTCCATCGATTGTCCGGATACAATTACTGGTGAAAATAAAAAATGGCGAACTACGAATACGATGACACAAGCAACTGCTATGGATTTAATCCAAGACATTATTTCATTTGTTGTTTCTTTATTCAATGTACAGCCCCCATTCAAGCAATTGGTTGTTGTATAAGTATATTATAGACTATTTTTCTTATGAAAGGTTTCAAGCGATAAATGGGCCGTGCAATTGAAAAGCTGGCAAACGTTTTTGTCGTCCGTCAGCTCGACAATTGTTAATGAAGTATTATCCAAGCTCGTCTCATAAACAGGATCTGTTATCAATTCGTTCAACATCCGTTTAATGAAACTACCATGGCTAACGACCAACACCCTTTTGCCTAAATGTTTTCTCCTAATTTCATCAATGGATTCCAAACCGCGGGATATGATCGCCTCCTGGGTTTCAAACCCCATGTCCAGCTGCCTCCAGTCCACTCCCCACTTCTCGATCCGTTCTGCCTCTGTCGTCCCCTCAACCATTCCTCCACTAACTTCACGTAAACGAGGATCTTCAACAAGTTCAACACTTGGCATCTTTTCAGCAATGATTTCAGCGGTTTTACTTGCACGTTTCAAATGGCTTGTGTAAATGATATCCCACTTTTCATTAGCCAACCGATCTGCCACACGTTTTGCCATTTCAATTCCTTCTTCATCCAATGGGACATCCGTGCTGCCTTGCGCTCTTCCTTCTTTATTCCACGCTGTTACACCATGTCTCACAAAACCGATAATCGTCATACTTAACCACTCCCCTATTTGATCAAACGATATATCCTAAAGAGCGAAGCACATTGTTCATGAAGGATTCGATAAACAAATAAACTTCCTCTCTCTCAGGCTCTTGATAAAGATCATGATAAAGCCTTTTCCACTCTTTATATTGAAAATCGGAAAGTTGCTGATTCACTATCCATTTTTTCGCAGCTGCAATCTCTGTTATTTTGTCTTGCCCCCCAGTATGAACAAGAACCGGTATATCCTGAATACTTTCCTCATGCGTAACGATAGACTTCATCATCGCTTGCAATTCCTTATACCAAGAGGCAACAACTTTGGAGCTATAATTTCGATCGTTTTGAAATTCTATGTACATCTCATAGTTACGCGTTAATAATTCTATTGTAATATCGTGGTTTATCTTCTTCGAGCTTGAAAGTTTTGTAAGCACACCCGAAAACTTTGACGGCTGATGCTTGATGGAAAGCCATGGCGAACTGAAGATAAATCCTGCACATTCCAACTTTTCACGCTGCAGAATATGCATGATAAGTGACGCTCCAAGCCCGTGCCCAAGTACAAATACAGGCAAGCTATCGAGCATTCCAATCTCAATCATCTTTTTCACATGACTAATATATGAATCAAACGGCTCGTCATGAAGTCTTCTGCCATTCTCAGATCCGTGACCCGGCAAATCACTCGTCACAACATGAAATCCGCCAGTTCTTAGCTTCTGAATAAGCCACGCGTAGCGGAGATGATGCTCATAAGCATTATGGACAATGACAACGACCGCTTTCGGTTGTCCTTCTGCCTCCCATTTCCACATAGAATCCACCTCCTCTTTATGTAAATGAAAGTTTCATGATATGATAAATTATACACGATTTATAGAAAAGAGGAGACATTCATGATTTATCCATACAATGGAAAGACTCCAAAAATCGATCCATCCGTCTATGTAGCGGATTATGCGACAATTACTGGCGATGTGACGATTGGCGCTAACAGTTCAATCTGGTTTAATACTGTCATACGCGGAGACGTTGCACCAACAATAATAGGCGAACGTGTCAGCATTCAAGATTTAAGTTGCCTACACCAAAGTCCGGGAAGGACGTTGTTGATCGAAGATGATGTCACTGTCGGCCATAAAGCCCTTCTTCATAGCTGTGTCATACGTGAAGGTGCGCTGATTGGAATGGGCGCAATCATTTTGGATGGTGCTGAAATTGGCGAAGGTGCGTTCATCGGAGCCGGAAGTCTTGTACCTCCCGGCAAGAAAATACCGCCAGGCTGTCTTGCGCTTGGTTCCCCGGCGAAAGTCGTCCGTGAATTGAATGATGATGATCGAGCTGATATGAAGCGGATTGTTGAAAGTTACGTTGAAAAAGGTGCTATTTATAAGGGTATGCAAAAATAATAACGGTGTAGGTGTTGCCACTTTTTGCGCAACACCTTTATTTTTTGATAGCCATGAAAACAATGATTCCTGCCACGATGATAATAGTGAATAAACCGATAAGTCCTAACAACCAAAAGCTTATTATACCCATATAAAATCCCCCATCCTACCAATCTATTTACTAATTAAACGTTTAAATTTCAGTTTAGTTCCCTAATCTTACACCTTTTTATAACGCTGCCTGAAGAATGGACCTTGGTAGAGGAAGAATGGACCTTGGTAGCTGAACAATGGACCCTGGCTGTGGAAGAATGGACCTTGACCGTGGAAGAATGTACCTTGATAGCGGAACAATGGACCCTGACCCTAAATAAATGGACCTTGCCCACTTAACACACAGCCAAGTTCTCCTTTCCACTTAAAGAGTTCTCATTCTTCGTCGTAGAGTTCTCCTTTCCACATAAAGAGTTCTCGTTCTTCGCCATTTAGTTCTCCTTTCCTCTAAAAGAGTTCTCGTTCTTCGTCGCAGAGTTCTCCTTTCCACTTAAAAAGTTCTCGTTCTTCGCTCAGGAGTTCTCCTTTCACCAAAATAAAAAACAGGAAGGCTGGATTTCTCCATTCTTCCTGTCTCTTTATTCAATCATCCAATTATTAATTAGACAATCCAGCTCTATCCTTCAATTCTTCCGCCTTATCCGTGATCTCCCAAGGAAGTTCAACGTCTGTACGACCGAAATGGCCATAGGCTGCTGTTTGTTTGTAAATTGGACGGCGAAGGTCAAGCATTTTAATGATGCCTGCAGGGCGTAAATCGAATAACTCACGCACGATTTCCACAAGCTTGCTTTCCTCTACTTTACCTGTTCCGAATGTATCAATCGAAATAGAAACTGGCTTCGCCACACCGATTGCATATGCCAATTGCACTTCACAACGATCCGCAAGCCCAGCTGCAACGATATTCTTCGCAACATAGCGCGCAGCATATGAAGCGGAACGGTCCACTTTTGTAGCATCCTTCCCGGAGAATGCACCACCGCCATGACGTGCATAGCCGCCGTATGTGTCAACGATGATTTTACGTCCCGTCAATCCTGCATCCCCTTGTGGGCCACCGATAACGAAACGGCCTGAAGGGTTGATGAAGTATTTAGTTTCTTCATCTAATAACTCCGCAGGGACGACCGGCTGAATAACTTGTTCTTTCAAATCTCTTTGAATTTCTTCAAGTGTCACATCAGGAGAGTGTTGAGTCGAAATAACAATCGTGTCAATACGGACAGGATTATTATTTTCATCATATTCTACTGTTACTTGTGTTTTTCCGTCCGGACGCAGATAAGTAAGAATATCTTCTTTACGTACTTCAGCAAGGCGGCGGGCAAGTTTATGGGATAAACTAATAGGCATCGGCATGAGTTCAGGTGTTTCATTACATGCAAAACCGAACATCAATCCTTGGTCACCAGCTCCGATTGCGTCAAGCTCCGCATCTGTCATTGTTCCTTCTCTTGCTTCAAGCGCCTGATCCACGCTTGCCGCGATGTCTGGGGACTGCTCGTCAATCGAAGTTAAAACAGATGAAGTTTCCCAGTCGAATCCGAATTTAGCACGTGTGTACCCGATTTCTTTCACTGTATCCCGTACAACTTTCGGAATGTCGACATAGGTAGTTGTTGTAATTTCACCTATAACAAGAACTAATCCTGTTGTAATTGTCGTTTCACACGCCACGCGTGCATTTGGGTCTTCCTCTAAAATCGCGTCCAAAATAGCGTCAGAAATCTGATCGCACATTTTGTCCGGATGTCCTTCAGTTACCGATTCCGATGTAAACAGTCGGCGATTTGTCATTGTTGTTTCCTCCTTAACAGCTTGCAAATATTGATACGGTACTCTAATTGTCCCAGTAAGTTCAGCGCCTAGAGAGTCGACGTCAACATACACAAGGATTAAGGGCCTGTAAAATGAATATAAAAAGCCCTTCGCTCACGTAAATATACATGAGGAAAGGCAGAATTTCAAAAGCAGCACCTTTCACTCTTATCGTCCAAGGAATTCAACCTTGCTCCAGGTTTGGCACCTTCTCGCAGGTATATATGCGCAGGTTGCCGGGCTTCATAGGGCCTGTCCCTCCGCCAGCTCGGGATAAGAGTATCCGTTCATCTAACAATAGTAAGTAAAGAAAGTGGTTTTGTCAAATATTTTTGATCTAACCGCTTGTGTTTTCAATTAGTATAGACTATTATTCTAAATGTGTTATACTATTTACGAAATGTGATGACACCCGTGACTCGGGATTACACGCAAAGGACGGTACGAACAAAATGATCTCAGCGAAAATTGAAAACGGACTACATGAGTTACTTTCAGGCAATAACGTAAACATCCAGCCTTCAGTGGCAGAGTTAGTTGAAAAAGCGACAGCTCGTGGAGAAGCTAAACTTTCTGCAGATGGAGCACTTACTGCGCAAACTGGAAAGTATACTGGCCGTTCACCTGGAGATAAGTACACAGTCGAAGAAGATTCTTCCAAAGATAAGATCGATTGGGGCAAAGTTAACCAACCGATTTCCAGTGAATTATTTGATTCATTATATACAAAAGTGATTAACCATCTAAAAAAGAAAGACGAACTATTCGTTTTTAAAGGCTTTGCAGGAGCTGATAAAGATTCACAGCTTTCCATTCAAATTATTAATGAATTCGCTTGGCAAAACCTATTTGTTCAGAATCTATTCATCCGACCTACTGAAGAAGAATTGAAAGCACATGAAGCACAATTTACAATACTTGCTGCTCCATCTTTCAAAGCAGATCCAGCAGTCGACGGCACGAAATCCGAGACTTTCATCATTGTATCACTTGAGAAGCGCATTGTCCTTATCGGAGGAACAGAATACGCAGGAGAAATGAAAAAATCGATTTTCTCTGTCATGAACTACTTGCTTCCTGAGCGCGGAATTCTTCCTATGCACTGTTCAGCAAACGTTGGTGAAGAAGGCGATGTTGCCCTATTCTTCGGCCTTTCAGGTACAGGAAAAACGACTCTTTCCGCTGATGCTAACCGTAAGTTGATCGGTGATGATGAGCACGGCTGGTCTGATAACGGTGTATTCAACATCGAAGGTGGATGTTACGCAAAATGCGTCAACTTGTCTCAAGAAAAGGAACCAGAAATCTTTGGAGCGATCCAATTCGGTTCAGTTCTTGAAAACGTTGTGCTTGACCCAGAAACACGTATCCCAGATTATGACGATAGTTCATTAACTGAAAATACACGTGCAGCTTATCCAATCCAAAATATCGAAAACATCGTAACACCGTCCGTTGCAGGACATCCGAAAGCAATCGTGTTCCTAACTGCGGATGCGTTTGGCGTGTTACCTCCAATTTCGAAATTGACGAAAGAACAAGCGATGTATCACTTCCTAAGCGGTTTCACATCGAAGCTTGCAGGAACTGAGCGTGGCATTACTGCACCTGAGGCTACTTTCTCAACATGCTTCGGTTCTCCATTCCTACCGCTTCCAGCGACTGTGTACGCTGAAATGCTTGGTAAGAAAATCGATGAGCATGATGCACAAGTATTCCTTGTAAACACTGGTTGGACGGGTGGCGTTTACGGAGTTGGTAAACGTATGGAATTGAAACATACACGTACAATGGTCCGTGCTGCAATTGCTGGCGAATTAACTGATGTTGAATTTGAAGAAAATGCAATTTTTGGCCTTGCTATGCCAAAAGCTATTGAAGGTGTGCCAAGCGAAGTGTTGAACCCTCGCAATGCGTGGAGCGATCCTGCAGCATACGATGAAAAAGCAAAAGAATTAGCGGACCTTTTCCGTGAAAACTTCAAGAAATTCGGTCATGTCTCTGAAGAGATTACACTAAAAGGCGGACCGATTGCTTAATAAAAGCTTTCTATTAGTATCATATATGCCAAGAAAAACAATACGTTTTTCTTGGCATTTTTTATTTTTTACAAAAGAAGTTAACGATTGTCCAATTGATTGAAAGTGAATAGGAATGCATTTCATTCACATACTAAATAATGATCCATGATTTAATGGAAAACATGAAGAAATGAGGGAAGAAAAAATGGGCATTTTAAGCGGAAATCCTAAAGACGAGCCAATGCATTATGGTGAGGTAATTGGTTGTTGGGCATATTCGGGAGCAAATAAAGGATTGATCAGTGGTTATGAAGCATTCATCAACCATGCCGGCGATGAGGATCTGATTGAACTATTAAGGGAAGCCATTGAAATGATGAAAGCCGAGAATAAAGCTGTGGACAAGGTGTTAAAGGATAATGGAGTGACTCCTCCTCCATCATTGCCTGAACGTGCTAAGGCGAATGCAGAAGAGATTCCTATAGGTGCACGATTTATGGATCCAGAAATAAGTGGTGCGGTATCCATTAACGTAGGGCAAGGACTTGTTTCCTGTAGTCAGGTCCTTGGTCAATGCTTACGTGAAGATATCGCGATGATGTTCGCCAAATTCCATGCCGATCGTCTTATGTTCGGTGCAAAATTATTAGAGCTTAATAAGAAAAAAGGATGGATCATCCCTCCACCCCTCAACGTACATTCCAAATAACTAGGAAAAAGCAGCTGAAATAAAATTCAGCTGCTTATACTTAAAATCCCCTATAGAGATATTCTCTGGAGGGGATTTCTTAATTTATTGTTCCTTCATCCAATTGCATAAGTCTCTTACAATTTGAGCATTGTGCAGGGCAGGAAAGTAATGTGTATACTCTGGAAAATACCAAGTCTTATATGATTTATTATGTTCCCTTAATGCATTTTCCAATAATACGGCCTGTTCGAATGAAACATTATCATCCTTTATTCCATGTATAATTAACACTGGAGCATCTATTTCATCAACCCTAAACAATGCAGTACGCTCGCGATAAGCATCAGGCATACTATTAGGAGTGCCACCGATGACTCGCTTCATCATTCGGCGCATATCTTTTCGTTCATTGTATGTAAAAACGACATCTGAAACTCCAGCCCATGTAACAACGGATGTAATATCCTCCCTTATGATGGCTGTCCATAACGCCATAATTCCACCACGAGAAAAGGCATAGAGATGAATTCTTTCCTTATTTACACTTGTGCTTTGCTTTAACACTTCAACGGCATTTACTGCGTCTTGTCGGTCATCTCCAGCAAACTCATCTCGCCCTTCCCCGCCTCTGTTTCCACGGTAGTAAGGTGCGAACACAACGAAGCCTTGTGAAGCAAACTGTGCAATTCGGGAGGGTCTAACCATTCCGACATGTTGAATGCCGCCGCGTAAATAAATGATTCCTTCATATTGCCCTTCAACAATCGGTTCAGCTAACAATCCTTTTACTTTGAAGCCGTCCGACCAATACGTAATTTCTTCAAGGCGGACGTGGGGATTCGGCGAAGGATACTCTCTTCTATGTAAAATAGCCCCGTTATTGTACATACGTTTCCACCCACTTACGAATTTCAACCATACCAGCATCTTTCATATGAAAACTTAACTCCTTACAGTCATTTAATTCCTCAGCAGTCATCCATAAAGCGCCTTCCGTTTCAAACAACGTCGGATTTTCATCAATCATCGAGACTTTTCCGGTAAACACCGCTTTACAAAATGTCACATTACTCATAACGACGTATTCCGCGAACTTCACTAAATCGGTTATCGTGGCACCAGTCTCTTCAATCGTTTCCCTGATTGCCGCTTCTTCGATTGACTCTCCCTCTTCCGCTTTGCCGCCCGGGAATTCTATTCCACGGATTGAATGGCGGGTTAATAGCCATTTACCATTATGTTTTAAAACAATAAGCACATGTCGGGCTTCCATTCCAAAGCGGTTTTCTCCGAAAGTTAGCTCAACATGTGCACCTCGTAGGTCCTTAAATGTTGTAGTTATATGACTTCACGTCCTTTCAGTCAACTAAATGGTTGAACGGGAGCCGATGTTATCTTCGGATTGCCCCTTGTGAAGTAAGGCAATTTCTCGATGAACTTCTTCGTCTCATCATCCGTAAATTCATGAATTAACGCATACAATTTCATCGTTCTAAGATCAATGTCATGGTTATCCCGATCATAATGATACTGGAAAAATGGCCGCGAATGGCCTCTGAGTAGATTACTGAACTCCAAACGCCCTATTTGTGAAAATAATTGATTAAAAACAGGAAGAAACTCTCTGCTCATTTCTACTTCATATTCCCAAGGCGAATCATCTTTATGCGAATAGACTTGTTGATTAGCAATTGAAACATACATCCTTACTTTATCATTATCCATGTGAATGTCCCATCCTTTTTTTATTAGTATGGTTCACTCCTGTCAAACAATGCATGTAAATGAAAACAAAGCACGAACTCCTATAAATTTAATAGGAATCCGTGCTCGATTAATTATGCCTTCACATCGATGGACATCCCTTTATGAGGATGCAGGGCAGCAGAAGGTTGATCCTCCATACTTTGAAGCATATCAGTCACCGCCGCCGTGTTAATGGATAACGCTTTATTCATGACGCTCATTTGAACAGTCGATTGTAGACTTCTCAATTGGCTTGCCATGATAGAATTTATGTTCATTGCCCATTCCTCCTTACATATTACTTTATCGGAGAAATAGTCGATAATTCAAGACATTCCTATCATTTATTCGACTCACCAAGGAATGCATTCAACATCCATTGATGCTTTTCGATGCTTTGGTAGGTTGCATTCAATATATCTTCCGTCATATCATCACCCTCTTGCGAAGCGACATCCATGCCTTTCTTCAACGACTTCATAATTTTACCGAAGTCGTCAGCAATCGTCTTCACCATTTCCTCGGCTTGTTCGTTGCCTTTCGCCTCTTTAACGACAGACTGCTCCAAATGCTCCGTTAAGGTCGCTGTCGGATTGCCTCCAAGTGTCAAAATCCTTTCGGCAATCTCATCCATATGAGCCGTTGCCTCATTGTAAAGCTCTTCAAATTTTTCATGGAGCGTAAAAAATTGTTTCCCTTTTACATACCAATGATAATTATGCAATTTTGCATACATGACCGACCATGTAGACACTTGTACATTCAGTTCTTCTATTAATTCTTTAGTCATGAAAAAACCTCTTTTCATTTATAATGCTTCTCCCTGTTAATTTACCACCGGAACAAATAAACTAAACATATATGCAAATGAAGGAGCCTTTAAAATGAAAACAATATTGATCGGCCTTATTAAAATATATCAAAAAATAATCTCTCCACTAACTCCGCCAACCTGCCGTTTTTATCCTACTTGTTCCCACTATGGTGTTGAAGCAATACAAAAACATGGTGCAATGAAAGGTTCTTGGCTTGCGATACGTCGAATTTCAAAATGCCATCCATTTCATGAAGGCGGGTTTGACCCAGTGCCTGAAAGGATTAACAAAGAGAATTGACAACATCACTAACAACACGAACTGGGCTGTTTCTTTGTTCTTGCTAAAATCCCATTCTTCTTGTATTATAAGAAAGCATTATAAATCGGAACGATTACAGTTAGTGACGGAGGAAATTTTATTATGAATAAAAAATTACTCATTCCCCTCATGCTCATTCTTACATTATTAGTTAGTGCATGCGGGAACAAGGATGATAATGGCGCGATAGAAACGAAAAACAGAAACACGCTATCTGTGTATACTACCGTTTATCCCCTACAATACTTCACGGAGCGGATTGGCGGAGAATTTGTCGATGTCCATTCCATTTACCCTGTTGGAGCAGATGAACATTCATTCGACCCTACACAAAAAGATATGATAGCCCTATCTGATGCAGATTTGTTCTTTTACATAGGTCTCGGTTTGGAAGGATTTGTTGAGAATGCTCAAAAGACGTTAAAGGGTGAGCATGTTGAATTGGTGGCAACCGGGAATTCTATTTCGGACGATCAATTAAAAGAGGGATCACATGAAGAACATGAAGATGAAGATCACGATCATGGACATTTCGATCCCCATGTTTGGATTTCTCCTAAACTAAGTATCGAATTGGCAGCTTCAATAAAAGAGTCGCTTATCGCTAAAATGCCCGATCAAGAAGAAAGCTTCAGCAAGAATTTCAGCTTATTGGAAGACGATTTAATAGAACTCGATGAACGTTTCAAGGAATTGTCAGCCAATGCGAAAACAAAAACCTTTTTTGTCTCCCATGCTGCATTTGGCTATATCGCCAATGAATATGGTTTAACTCAAGTAGCGATAGCAGGTTTGAACTCACAAAGCGAGCCTTCGCAAAAACAACTTACACAAATTGTTGAGCAAGCAAAAGAAGAACAGATTCACTATATCTTATTCGAGCAAAATGTATCATCCAAACTGACTGAAGTCGTCAGAAAGGAAATCGGCGCCGAATCATTGACGCTCCATAATTTAGGTGTTCTTACACAAGAAGATGTAAAGAACAATGAGACGTATTTTACGCTAATGGAACGTAACTTACGTGTTCTTGAACAAGCTCTTTCCGGAAAATAATTTAAATGCCACCTTCGTCTAAAAACGTTGGTGGCATTTATAATTTATTTCAAAGAAGCCCATTCTTTTAATTCACGTCTTAATAATTTATTCGATGCATTGCGTGGCAACTGATCTACAAAATAATAAGCTTTAGGAATCTTATATCGTGCAAGTAATTCCCCACAGTGCATGTCCAATTCTTCTTCAGCAACATCTCCACTTAAAACAATAAAGGCGACTGGCACACTGCCCCATACTGGATGGCTTTGACCACACACACCCGCTTCCTTTACCAGTGGATGGCTAAGCAAAGCGTTTTCCACTTCTGCCGGATAAATATTCTCTCCACCAGAAATGATTAAGTCCGATCGCCTATCAACGATGAATAAATATCCTTCGTCGTCAAAATACCCGATGTCACCAGTTGGCAACCAACCATCCTCTAATGGATCCCTATCTACAGCGTGTCCGATATAACCAGGAGTTACATGGGGACCCGCAATAAGAACTTCACCTAACTCTCCCGGTTGTTCAGTATCTCTGATTTTAATTTGGTTAAAAAAGAGTGGTTTGCCTGCAGATCCGGATTTACGCAAAGCATCTTCCGAAGATAACGTAGCCGTCTGTGAGCTTGTTTCGGTCATTCCGTACGTTTGTAATACTGGTAACTTACGGCTTTCGGCTCTTCTGAGGAAATCGTCCGGCACGGGTCCTCCTCCAGCTAACATCGTCCGGAAAGTAGGATGAGCCACAGTTTCAGTTTCTTCGAACTCCTCAAGGATGCGCCGTAAACTTGTCGCAACAACTGACATTCTTGTTGCTGTACCATTCCTAATCTCATCGACGATCGTCTTTGTATCAAATTTCTCGTAAAGCTTCACTTCCATCCCGTAAATGACCGATCTCACAAGAATGGAAAAACCGCTGATATGGAATAAGGGCATTGTGCAAAGCCAGCTATCTTCTTCTGTCAAACCTAAATTCAATACGGATGATAGTGCGCTTGATGTATGGTTACCTGCTGTCTGACGGACGCCTTTCGGAAATCCCGTTGTTCCTGACGTATACATGATTGTAATTGTTCTCGAGCCATTCCACATTTTAGAAATGGTGAAATCTCGTTGCTCGCTTGACTGAAGGGACGAAAACGTAATCATTGGGACATCTTGAATCTTTGTTTGTCTTAATAGTTCATCCTCAACGATTAATAGGGATGCATTTGCATCGCCTAATTGCCATAAAATCTCTTTTGTGGACAATCTGCTATTCAGCATGACAATTTCAAGTCCAGCTAGTAAGCAGCCGTGTATAACAAACACCATATCTGGATTGGATGGTCCTAATAAGGCGATCCGATCACCTTCTTCTAAACCATTCATCCTTAATTTCCTCGCGATTAAATCGGCTTCTTGTTTCAGTTCTTGGAACGTCCATTGTTTCCCACAGAATGAAAGGGCTGTCCGACTTGGTGTCAGGCTGGATCTTTTCAACAACCAATTAGGTATCAATTTTTTTCACCTCAATAAAAAAGCTGCCATTCAAAGGCAGCTTTAAAATTTTTATCCCATTATTGATCAAATGATTAAGGGAATCTCGGGAATTGGCCAAAGTCAGGTTTACGCTTCTCTTTGAATGCGTCTCTTCCTTCCTTCGCTTCATCCGTTGTATAGTAAAGTAATGTTGCATCCCCTGCCATTTGTTGAAGACCAGCAAGACCGTCAGTATCTGCATTCATGGCGGCTTTGATGAAGCGAAGCGCTGTTGGGCTCATTGCAAGCATCTCTTCACACCATTGTACTGTTTCATCTTCCAATTGCTCATATGGAACAACCGTGTTAACTAGGCCCATATCCAATGCTTGCTGAGCATCGTACTGGCGGCATAGGAACCAAATTTCTCTCGCTTTTTTATGGCCGACGATGCGAGCCAAGTAACCCGAGCCATAGCCAGCGTCAAATGAACCGACTTTCGGACCTGTTTGTCCAAATCGAGCATTGTCTGCGGCAATCGTTAGATCACATACGACGTGCAGTACATGTCCTCCGCCGATTGCATAGCCCGCAACCATTGCAACGACGGGCTTCGGAATTACACGGATCAATCTTTGTAGATCAAGGACGTTCAAACGCGGAATTTCATCATCTCCGACATACCCTCCATGTCCACGGACAGATTGGTCTCCTCCTGAGCAAAATGCCTTTTCGCCTTCTCCTGTCAGTATGATGACTCCGATGCTGCTATCATCCCGTGCTCGTGAAAAAGCATCGATTAACTCCATTACTGTTTTAGGACGGAATGCATTGCGAACTTCTGGACGGTTGATCGTCACTTTCGCAATGCCGTTATACTTTTCGTATTTAATATCTTCATATGTACGGATTGTTTCCCATTGACGTGTCATTTTCTTCCTCCTTCAATTGGTGTAAATACTCCTTAATCATTGTAGCAAAGATACTTGGATTTTCCACGTGAATTGCATGTCCTACTTCTGGAACGATAGAGTGTCGACATTTTTCTACAAGATTCTTCATTTCCCGGGCAATCGCAACAAATTTCGCGTCAAACTCTCCGGTTATGAGATAAACCGCGGTGTTAAGCGTTTCAAGTTCATCCCAATAAGATTTCTGACTTCCTGTTCCTATCCCTAAAAGACTATTTGCAAGTCCTATCTCGCTTTGCTGAAGCCGTTCAGTCCTGACGTCTTGCCGCTTCTTCTCTGAAAGGCTTTTTTGGGATTCGAATAAAGGAATGTTCTCCCATTTGTCGACAAAAGAGGTAATGCCATTTTCGGTGATTTTCTTTGCAAGCAATGCATCCGCATTTCTACGTTGTTCTCTTTCAAGCTCTTCCTTCAATCCTGGCGATGCACTTTCAAGAATTAAAGCACGCACATGCTCAGGATACTTTATCGTATACCCCAAGGCGATTCGCCCGCCCATCGAATAGCCTACCAAATAAAAAGATTGGATTGAAAGCTGTTCAATAAGTTCGTTCAGGTCTTCAATCTGCTCCTCCATCGAGTATCGTTCTGGATTTTCGGGAATTGTTGTTTTTCCATGCCCAGTCAAGTCGATCGAGACAGTCCTGTAACTTCCTCTAAATTGTTCTCTGACCTCACGCCACGTAGCTGTAGATCCTGTAAAACCATGTAGAAAAATGATTGTCGGAAGATGCGGCTCCCCCTCCATTTCGACATGGATGGAGAGTCCACGGATTTGAATGCTGCAGTCATCATTCATTTCCATCGAGCCTTTCAACTACATCAGCCCAGTATGCGCGATGAGCCTTGACATTAATAGGTCTGCTTGTAAATACTTCGATGATCCGGACCGGCTTTGTTTTATCCTTTTGGATTTCCTCTTTGAACTCTTCAACTGTATTTACTGCGGCATACTGCGCATCGTACATAGCCCCGATATGCTCAAACGTCAATCCCGTAGGTGTACCGAATAATTCCTCAAAATGGTTCGGCACAGTTGACTGCGACAAATACGAGAAAATGCCGCCACCATCATTATTCACCAAGACGATCGTCAAACTGGTTTCATGGAATCTGGAAACAATCAATCCATTCACATCATGTAAAAAGGACAGGTCCCCGATTAACAAATAAGTAGGCCTTTTCCGTGCCGCTTCTAAACCGAACGCTGTAGAAACGACCCCATCAATACCGTTTGTCCCTCTATTTGAAAATAGCGCTATATCTTTATTCGTCTTACTAAAGAAAGTGTCTACATCACGGATTGGCATACTGCTTCCGCAGAATAAATCGCTGCCGTCAGGAATCATTTGAAATAATGTCTTTACAATTATCCCTTCATCTCCCAGTTGGCCCTCATATTGATGCGTCGCTGTTTCAGTAAGGTCATTTGCAGCCGACCACATTGCTGTATATGCATTCGGTTCACTTTGGCTCGGAATATCAAATACTGATTCAGGGGAAGCCTGTAAATGATGTGTAACTACTCCGAGTGAATCACGGAATTCGGGTGCTTCATCAACAGCTATGAAGACATTTGGACGAACTTTCTTCAGGAATAGTGACAAAGGTTTGGATACGGGTTGCGGACCAAATCGGATAACAGTATCCGGAACAGCACCCTCCGCAAACTTCTCACTTTTTAGTATTGCGTCATAATGGGCTATGCATAAATCGCTATATTCTTCCGGTACTTCAGACCGTAAATTAGATAATGGGTCACATAGTACAGGCCATTGCATTTTATTCGCAAATTCCCAGAATCGCTCCTTATCAAATCCGACGGGTAATTCACCAGCAATGATTAGTCCATTCTTTGTGTTTTCGAATAGCGATTGAAATGTCCGCCTTTGTTGAGTCGAAAGCTCAATTTCTCCATGCACTCTTTCAATAAATGTGGACTGTGCAACTTTCATTTCAAAATCGATCAGTAAAGGTTCACGCAGCGGGACATTCAAATGGATTGGCCCCATTGGTTTCGTCATTGCGATTGAAACCGCACGATTGACATGCCGCTCCAAGAACCAATCAAGTTCTTCATTCTCTTCCGCCAGTGGAAGATCCACACTGAACTTTACATGCTTACCATACATATTCAATTGGTCAATCGCCTGCGGAGCCCCAACGCCTCGTAATTCATGCGGACGGTCAGCAGTAAGTACAATTAAAGGCACACGTGCATAAAACGCTTCCGTGATTGCCGGATGATAATTGGATGCTGCAGTTCCGGAAGTGCATAAAAGCGCAACTGGGTTCCCGGTAGCCTTCGCAAGGCCTAAAGCAAAATAGCCGGCCGATCTTTCATCTACCTGCATATATGTCTGAAGTTCTTTTGAAGCTGCAAATGCATATGCGAGTGGCGTGGAACGTGAGCCTGGGCTAATTACAGCAGCCTTTACTCCAGCTTTCAATAAAGTATCTGTCATTCGTAAAACATGATTTGTTAACACTGTCCGGTCATCCATTAAGCTTTCCTCCAAGCGCCCTTAAAACTGGTCTAAACTTCACCCATGTCTCTTCGTATTCTTCCTCAGGGTTAGAATCTGCTACAATTCCCCCTCCCGCGTACAAATAGGCATGGTCTTCTTTTATCAACGAAGAACGGATGGCTACTGCAAATTCCCCATTGCAAGCGGCATCAGTCCAGCCTATCGGACCAGCATAAAACCCGCGATCCATTCCTTCTTCTTCCCCAATAATTTTTAATGCGACATCCGTTGGAACGCCACCAAGTGCAGGTGTTGGATGTAAAGCTTCTACGAAAGAAAAGATATCAACTTCCTGCCCAAGTTTTCCTTCAACAGGTGTAAAAAGATGCTGGATATCCCTGATCTTCATCAATTTAGGTGCTTTAGGGATCCGTACCTCATTGCAATAGGATTCAAAAATACTCGAAATCATACCGACAACGTATTGATGTTCCTCACGATTTTTCCGATCACCCAAAAGCTCTTCTCCAAGCTTCCGATCTTCAGCTGCCGTTTTTCCACGCCTAATTGAACCGGCTACACATGCCGAATAGGCTTTACCATCGCGGATTTCTATTAAACGTTCAGGTGTTGCACCAAAAAAGAGTGAATTTCCCTTTTGAAGTCCAAAGTGATAGCTCTCTTGCTGTTCATTCGATATGGAATGCAGCACACTAACATCATTTACGTCATGTTCAAATTGGAGCTCTATTACACGTGCAATTACAGCTTTATCGGCTTTGCCATTTCTGATGGATTTTGTTACATTTTCCACTGCATTTAGATAATGCTCTTTGTTTCGCTCATTCGTCGATAAAATTGCATTCGAGTCGGTAAAATCAAATTCCTCAACCTGGGCAAGATGGATGAGATGGTCCCTTTCCTCACGCAACCTTTCAAAGTCTTCAGCTGCTTCCTTTTTGTCCGTAATCATATTGATGGAAATCAGTGTTCTACCTTCCTCGATTTTCATTTGAAAAGAAGGAACGACAAAAAAGGCAGATGGAAACTCGTCCCATTCAGAATTCCTTCGGTTTTCTTCATCAAAGGAAAATCCACCAAAAAGAATAGGATCAACATCCTTTTCCTCTTTTATCAAGACAGAACATAATTGCTTCCACTTTTCCGATATATCCATATAGCGATTCGTTTTCTTTTGATTTGATAATGTATAAGCATGTCCAATCCCAACAAGAGTCAATGTTTTATCTGAGTTCTGCCAATAAAAGCGTTCGTTCTTATAAAGGGACACGCCGGCTTCAAAAAATGACAATGCGGATAAACGCCCCACTTCAACAGTCTCCGTAAAAAAACGTGTAGCGGGAGATATCGTCACCTCCCGGTTTTTCTGCACATCTGTGATTTTATGACTCATCATATTCTCTCCTTCATGTTCAATCAACCTGCAGCTCAACTTCCGAACCTGTATTTTAAATGAAGAATAAATTTCTTACTTTTATTATACCGAATTTACCCGTTTCTCGCATAGATAATGCAAAGGGGATACCTCTTTAATGCATTTTGGAGTACAATGGATAACGGAAACATTAGGATAGGAGAGAATAAATTGCAACATACTATTAAAGCAGATACTGGATGGCGTATTTGGTGGCAACTTACACGCCCGCATACATTAACAGCAGCGTTCGCTCCGGTTTTCCTCGGAACAATGATCGCGCTGACTTACGGAAAACTTCATTTCCCATTATTTTTCGCCATGCTTTTGGCAAGCATTTTAATACAAATGGCAACGAATATGTTCAATGAGTATTATGATTTCAAACTTGGGTTGGACACTGAACATTCCATCGGTATTGGAGGAACGATTGTCCGTAATGGTGTAAAGCCTAAAACCGTTTTAAACATAGCCCTTGCACTTTATGCAATATCCGTTCTTATCGGAATTTACATCTGTATGCAAACATCTTGGGGTCTTGCACTCGTTGGAGCCATTTCAATGCTGATTGGCTATCTTTATACCGGCGGTCCGCTTCCAATCGCTTACACACCTTTTGGAGAGCTTGTTTCAGGTGTAGTCATGGGTATGCTTCTGATCCTGATTGCCTTTTATATTCAGACAGGTACTGTTACGACAGATGCTGTACTTATTTCTATACCAAGCATGCTTCTTGTCGCTGCAATTATGATGTCCAATAATATCCGTGACCTTGAAGGCGATAAAGAAGGCGGAAGAAAAACGTTGGCTATCTTAGTCGGAAGAAACAATGCCATCACCATACTTACATTATTTTTCGTCATTTCTTACATTTGGGTCATTGCACTTATTTTACTCGGTCACCTAACACCATGGGCGTTGCTTGTATTACTTAGTGTTAAGAAACCCATTAATGCTATATCTACGTTCAGATCATTTACTGTTCCACTACAGGTCATGCCTGCAATGAAGAACACAGCGATAACAAATACTCTTTTTGGATTACTTTTAGGAATTGGAATTTTAGTCGGCATTCTTTTTGATTAATCTCTAACAGGCGGGGGAATTTTACCCTCGCCTGTTTTTTTATTGGCGGGGGTGTTTTAGTTGAGTATTGGTGAGGGAAAGAATGAGAGCTTGTGGGAATAAACGAGCGCTTTTTGAAAAGAACGAGCGATTAAATAATAAAACTCAAGGTTTAGCTTATCCTATCTCAAGGGAATTGATAAAGGAAACACTTTAATTGCTATGAGAAACGTCCACAAAGTCCATACTATCGATAATACAAAAAAGGATGTGCTGAATATGTTATCCGATCAACAAAAAAACATAATTAAACAAGAATTGATGGAAATGAAAACACAATATGCTAAAACGGAAAAAGAGACCGATATCAGAAATTCAGAAAGAGATGCTGTAGGCGAATTGTCATCATACGACAATCATCCTGGCGACCTGGGAACAGAACTCTTTGAACGCCAAAAAGACATGGCATTGAATGTACATGCAGGCGATGAATTCAACAAAGCAGAAAATGCATTACAAGCCCTTTCAGACGGAACATATGGTTATTGTGAATTATGCAACCGTGAAATACCTTTCGAACGGCTCGAAGCATTGCCTTATACAACCTACTGCATCGAACATAGCCCTGACCAAGATATACCAAATGATAGACCATCGGAAAAGGATATATTAATCATGGCAAATCCTAATTCATTTGCTGATCGTGATCGTAGAGAAGGACTCCATAGAGACGGTGAAGACAGCTTTCAAGAAATAGCGAAATCCGGTACTTCTGAAACACCATCCGATTTCACTGGAGACCGTGATAATTATAATACATTATACTATGATGAAATCTCTGATGGTTCTGCTGAAGAATTGGAGGATTTTGTTAGCACGGATATTACTGGGGAGGCACGCGGGTACGTCAGGTCTGAGTTATCCGAAGAATACGAAGAGAGACTAGATGACGAAGGGATTGAATCCCCTATTGGCGATATTCCATATCATCTAAAAGACAGTTATACAGAAGATAAATAAAAGACAGCCACATCCTTTAAAATGGATGTGGCTGTCTTTATGAAATGACCCCTACGGGATTCGAACCCGTGTTACCGCCGTGAAAGGGCGGTGTCTTAACCGCTTGACCAAGGGGCCATATAAATATGGCGGAGAAGGAGGGATTCGAACCCTCGCACCGCTTTCGCGACCTACGCCCTTAGCAGGGGCGCCTCTTGAGCCTCTTGAGTACTTCCCCGTATAAAATTGGCTCCGCAGGTAGGACTCGAACCTACGACCGATCGGTTAACAGCCGATTGCTCTACCACTGAGCTACTGCGGAAAATGGTGGGCCTAAGTGGACTCGAACCACCGACCTCACGCTTATCAGGCGTGCGCTCTAACCAGCTGAGCTATAGGCCCCATGGAGCGGGTGAAGGGAATCGAACCCTCATCATCAGCTTGGAAGGCTGAGGTTTTACCACTAAACTACACCCGCAAGAATGGTGGCTCAGGACGGAATCGAACCGCCGACACAAGGATTTTCAGTCCTTTGCTCTACCGACTGAGCTACTGAGCCAATCATACATCATAACTATTTTTCTCGGTTACTATGTATCTTAAAAGAAATGGCGGTCCCGACCGGGATCGAACCGGCGATCTCCTGCGTGACAGGCAGGCATGTTAACCGCTACACCACGGGACCATTTGGTTGCGGGGACAGGATTTGAACCTGTGACCTTCGGGTTATGAGCCCGACGAGCTACCACTGCTCCACCCCGCGATAATGTTAGTTGTAAGATTTTTTTATCCTACGCTTACTGTCTTGCTTTAGGACTTAACTATAATTTCCTTTTAGGAAATTATACAAATCGCATTCTGCGTGATGCGACTTGCTCCACCCCGCGATAATGTTATTCGTAAGATTTTTATATCCTACGCTTACTATTTTGTTTCCAGCCACTATGTCTGTTTAAAAATAATGGCGGAGGAAGAGGGATTCGAACCCCCGCGGGCTTTAACACCCCTGTCGGTTTTCAAGACCGATCCCTTCAGCCAGGCTTGGGTATTCCTCCGTGTGTATACAAATAGTGGTGGACCTTGCAGGACTCGAACCTGCGACCGGACGGTTATGAGCCGTCTGCTCTAACCAACTGAGCTAAAGGTCCTTTAGGATGGCGGCAGAGGGGATCGAACCCCCGACCTTACGGGTATGAACCGTACGCTCTAGCCAGCTGAGCTACGCCGCCAGGAAAACTATTTTAATTATATGGTGGAGCCTAGCGGGATCGAACCGCTGACCTCCTGCGTGCAAGGCAGGCGCTCTCCCAGCTGAGCTAAGGCCCCAAAGAAGTGGTCGGGAAGACAGGATTCGAACCTGCGACCCCTTGGTCCCAAACCAAGTGCTCTACCAAGCTGAGCTACTTCCCGTGATTTAAAATGGCGCGCCCGGCAGAAGTCGAATCCACAACCTTCTGATCCGTAGTCAGACGCTCTATCCAATTGAGCTACGGGCGCATCTTTATAAGAAAATTGGTGCCGAGAACCGGAATCGAACCGGTACGGTAGTCACCTACCGCAGGATTTTAAGTCCTGTGCGTCTGCCAGTTCCGCCACCCCGGCTTAAGAAAGTGGAGCGGAAGACGGGATTCGAACCCGCGACCCCGACCTTGGCAAGGTCGTATTCTACCACTGAACTACTTCCGCATTGAAAGTGCGGGTGAAGGGAGTCGAACCCCCACGCCTTACGGCACTAGATCCTAAGTCTAGCGTGTCTGCCAGTTCCACCACACCCGCGTATTCATTTCGAGACCTTAGTCAAGAAAATGGTGAGCCATGCAGGATTCGAACCTGCGACCCTCTGATTAAAAGTCAGATGCTCTACCAACTGAGCTAATGGCTCTAAAAGTGGTGCCGGCGAAAGGACTTGAACCCTCAACCTACTGATTACAAGTCAGTTGCTCTACCAATTGAGCTACACCGGCAAATCATTTGTTGGAAATATTATGGTGGAGGATGACGGGTTCGAACCGCCGACCCCCTGCTTGTAAGGCAGGTGCTCTCCCAGCTGAGCTAATCCTCCATGTTAAAATCGTGATTCCTTGTCCTGCTCGCTTTTCCCAATTTTAACGGGAGCTGCGATGTGATGATTCAACTTCACTCATATATGCTTGTACAATTATGTATGAATTTGGTTTGCCCGGCGACGTCCTACTCTCACAGGGGGAAGCCCCCTACTACCATCGGCGCTGAAGAGCTTAACTTCCGTGTTCGGTATGGGAACGGGTGTGACCTCTTCGCTATCGTCACCAGACTATATTGTCTCTTGTAAGGACAATACTTATTATACCAAATCTGTAGATATTTGCAAGCACTTTTTTTAAAAAACTTTTAAAGTTTTTGTTGAACGTTGCTTGTTCGTTCAAAACCGGATAAAAGAGACATTGTTGCTACTTCAAGTTCAACCATACTTTATAACTT